>JAADGF010000097.1 GCA_013152545.1 Gammaproteobacteria bacterium | reverse complement strand
ACACGTTATGAAAGACTAAAGCGAAATTATCAAGCCATGTTGTTTTTGGTCTGCTCAGTAATTTGGCTGGCTTAATTGTTAACGCCACCTAACCTACCTTGCTCTGCCAAGCAGCCCTCTGTTTTCGCTTCCGCTTAACGCTTGATCACTACAATCGTTGTTAATAGTGGCCAAAATAGGCGACCGTTCCAACCGACTATTCAACAAAGGTGGAAAAGACAAAATCCTTATCAGCTACCGAAGTGTGGCAAACAAAACACTCGGCTTTTGCATCTTTGGTCAAAGTCTGTTTGCCTGATGCATCAAAGGCCTCGAACCCCCATCCCCCAGTATTTTTGAACTGAGAGTCTTTGACCATCACGACATATTTAAGCCGTTTGCCCTGGGTCATGATTCCCCCCTTATCCACCACATCGTGGAAAATGCCGACGATCTTGCTGCCGCTGGGATAAGTTTTATTTGCCTTGTTCGCTTTCAATGCTTTGGAATCAGCGTATACGGAAAGGAAGCCAAACAGAGGGTTATCCTGATCATGAATGACCGTGGAGCGAACATGCTGCCAGCCCCGATGGTCGTCAGGGAATGAAACAACTTGTTTTTCGTCAGCGGAACTCCCCCCCGCCTCCAACCAAATGCCGATACCTAATACTGCAACAATAGCTGTTTTCAGTTTTTTCATGTTTCATTCTCTTGGTATTAGATTGAGTATACTATTAGCTCTAAAAACATCGAGCTATCTGCAACCACTTGATTTATTAAAGAGTGATAGATTGCAAACGCTCAAATAAGAACTCGACTCTCTTGAGTTACAAATACATCCCTGTATTTCCAGTCCTTCTAGCTCATTACACGCCACGCGTAACCATAGCAGCCTGAACGTCTTTGAGCACATTGATCCCCTGCTGGAGCAAGTGACGATTACCGTTACGCGAAATACGCTTAAGGATTTTACTTGCTTTCCTTAACAGCGGGACAGCATCCTGGATATGCAGATCAACCGGATTGAGAAGCTCGATCGCATCAATCGTCTCGGCTTGGGCTAATTTTGCATTGATTCTCCGATCACGACGCTTGTGAAGATTTTTCGCCTTTTTTAACAATTGAATAGCTGAAGTTACGTTGAAGTCTGCCCCCATCACACGAATGAAACGAGCTACATTATCAACCTGCGAACCATTTAATGGCACAATAGCACCTAAAAAATCACCATTACGTAAATGGCGATTGGTTGCATAGAAAGCAACGGCACCTTCAATGGTGTTAATTTGATGCCCATGGAAAAACGGTGCATTATCTGCTGCTTCGAACACCACTGGCACATTGAAGCGATTGCCAGCAACTCTCAAATCCGCGAACTGATCGCCAAAATCAAATGCAAAACCGTTGTCAAATGGATTTGCGTCACAACCAGCACTTGGACCCAAACCGGGACCGTCGCCTGGTAACAGCGGAACTTCAGCAAGACCATTGGTAAAACAGTTACCTGCTACACTCGGATCATCGACCGTCTGAACAAGCACATCACCCGCCTGATCAGCTAAGCGTTCCACCTGCGGTCCAAAAGAACGATTATGACTTGGGATGGCGCCACCATTGGCAGCTAAATCAGCCAAATCATGGTTCGGCGAAACACCCGCGATGAACGGAAAAGTCGGATCGGTATTACTACCACCATTGAAATGACAGGAGTTACAGTTCAGCGGCGGACGTCCATCAGTCGGGGTGGAATCAAACACATTAAACCCCATATAGTTTAGTCGACCACGATCAGCCAGTTCATCAGAAAGACTGATAGTACTCAAGTCATCGTTTTCTTCCTGCCGACCAATAGACAGCATAAAGGCTTCAATGGCATTCAACTCCTGCTCTGTGGGAAAACGGAAGTCCGGTGTTCTTGGGTTGCCATATTCATCTTCATTAAAAGCAGAACGCTCGAGCGTTAGCGGGTAGTGCTGAACAACAGCGCCCACTATAAAATCCCGTAGCGAGCCAGTCAAATCACGGCCGTTAGAATCGAAAAAATCCTGACGAAAACCTGTCGGGGTACCGTCACCCCCCCAACCGGTTCGTTCTGCGAACACAAGATCATTAACATCTACTGGCAGCGTGCCGTCATCAGCAAACACAGGTGGCGGTGCCAAGGTCGTGCGAAGGCTAAGCACATGGTTCGGCGCACGCATATTAACTCGGGTTGTAAAATCACCATTCAGTTCTTTAAATCCGTTGAGATTCTCCAAAATCAAACCCGCTTTGCGCATTAATATCGGTTTTTCCATCCGGAAATCGCCGAACAGCGGGTTCAGCGAACCATCCTGACGGTACTCCTGTTCAACAATAAACAAGGGATCATCAGCAGGTAGCTTGGCAATGGTTTTCAGGCTCAGCGCCATATTATCATCTTCATGGTGACATGTACCACAGGAACGGCCATTGCCATTAAAGGTCTCATTGAAAAACAGATCCCGACCTTTGTTCAATAGATTCGAATCGAAATCCGGAAAAAAATACGGTGGCGTAATACCCGTTGCATTCGCATTGCTAATAAGTGGGTTCCCCTTGAAAGCCGTTTGCTTTGGTGCTGCTTTGTGCTCTGGGTAATGAAAGACCTTTTGAAACAATGACGTTGTGCCGTATAGCACACCCTCTTTACCCGGGGAGCCATCCTTACGCGCCAGAACGATCATATCCAATTGAAAATTTGCAAGATTCTCAACCTTCGCATCCAACCAAGCATTATTATTACCCTCTTCAAACTTTAAGCGACCAATCTTAACCAGGTTATCACCCTCTTCAGGGATCGCTGAACGACCGAAACCCGGTTGATTATCTACCAACCATACATCTGAAATTTCCGTATCACTAAGATTATCGATCCGGACACTAACGGTGTTTCTTTTCAAATCGAGCTGAGCGATGCCCTTGGCAGGACTGAACTCGCTTGAGAAACCACGCGTCCAGAGCATAGTAAGTACAGGACCAACTGGCTCGGATGTCGCATAGGTGGTAGACCACTTATCATAGATTTTTTGTAGATTATTAACTGAACTAAGACCCGCCGGTTCAAATGTAATTTCTTGATCCGTAGAGGCCCAAGGCAAGATCAGCGTCACCGCATAGCCTACTAAAACAACCCCTAAACTAATACCTAGTCTCCCTACATTTTTTCCTATTTTTTTTGTATACATTTCTACTTTTCCTTATCACTGAGTTCTCTTACGCTACTCTGTACTCACATTGAGTACCCGTTTACTCAGCGGCAAGGAAGCTTGCAATCGTTAACCGCCTAAACACGAGAAGAACGGGGAATAACGCCGAAAATTTTATATAGAAAAATGACTTTCATTTTTTCAGGAACGTCTCCTGATGTATATCGTACGAAAAAAGTATGTACTACCAACACAACAGGCACCACCCCCCAAACAAGGGATAGGTACTTAATGCGACTTCTTCAATAAAATTTTATGAATATAAAAACACCTAAACAGTACGTGTAGAGTGGTAGACACGCCAACGGCATTAAGCATGTATTTTTCAATTTACTTGTTAGTTACTTAAGGGGATGGAGGGAAGTTAGAGAGACGTTATAACATTCCTCAAAAATCGGTAAAATAAAGACAACACTCAAAAAATACCGCATCAGCGCTGTTTGGGGTATGCAAAAAGACAAAAAACACATTAAATTTTAAAACAAACACACCCTGTATCTTGATATCCACAAGACATCACACTATACTTCTAAATACTGATTATTTAAGCAGTGTTTTTATTGGCAGAACCCAAAGCCAGGTATAGCAATATTCTCCGATAAAAATTATAACTAATTAATTGTGTCAAAAAATTTTTCAAAGAACCCCGAGAAATTGAAACTAACGAAGAGTTGATTATGAGCCCAGAATTGCAACAGTTACTCCACAACGCCCCCACTCCATGGCGTACAAGCAGTGCAAAAACCAATAACATTAACGGCATTCCAACAGGTTATCCGTCGTTAGACACTATTTTACCCGGTAAAGGCTGGCCACCCAACACATTGGTCGAAATGGTTACGCCTAAATGGGGAATTGGCGAGCTACAACTATTATTGCCCTTAATGAAGCAAATCAGCCAACAAAAACGATGGATCTTGTGGGTTTCACCACCCTATATGCCCTATGCTCCTGCACTCGCCAGCGCAGGTGTTGACATTAATCATGTTATGATTGTGCAACCCGAAGCCTCCTGCAAAGACACCTTATGGACCATTGAAAAAACCTTGCAAACCAAATCCTGCGCATTAGTACTAACCTGGTTAAATTGGTTGCCCAACGGCGTCATACGACGCCTGCAGCTTGCCGCTACAAGAGGTAGCACCCTCGGCGTATTGTTTCGTGAACGTAATATAAAAAACTCGCCCGCTGCATTACGGCTTAAATTACAACCTAAAATAAACGGTATTAATGTACAAATACTAAAAGCCCGAGGGACATACCAGCATCAATCAGTGCAATTAAATTTACATTAAAAAGACCGTAGTAATACATATCAATTGTTTTATGGGTATCACAACTCAGGTAGTACCACTATTTCAAATTGAATCCCGACCCTATTTAAGGTGAAATGTGGCACCCCTCTCAAGTGACGCAATGGTAACGAACAAATCACATACCGCCGCAAAACCGAGCAACTACGCCACAGCATGAATGCATGCACAGCGATTTAGAACCCGTTGAGGAAAAGTGATTCACCTAAATTCATCAGTTAATCACTTAGTTAAGTTGCTCTACACTTTAATACAATTGAAATATTGCGTTTTAACCAATTTCACTCAAAAGATGGGCCTTCTACTATGTCGTCCAACTGATTAATTTAGGTTAACAAATTCTTTACTCTATAGTATACTGTAGACTTTATGGTTATAATCAAGGAACTTGGCATTATGATACAAATTGGAGACGTTGCTAAAAGGAGTGGAATTGGAGTGGGAACCGTGCGTTTTTACGAACGGGAAGGTCTGATCTCCCTACCCGACCGCTCCCCATCAGGATACCGACGCTACCCTGAATCAGTAGTGAAACAAATTCGGTTTATACAGCATGCAAAAACATTGGGGTTTTCATTAAGAGAGATTAACGAATTAATCAACTTGAAAAATCACCCCGGCTCAACTTGCAAAAACGTCAAGCTGGCGGCAATTGCAAAAATTAAGGATATTCAGCGCAAAATCGACGCACTCGAAAAAATGAAAATGGCACTTACCCCGCTAATCAAGCAATGTCAGCCGAACAAACCGATTAGTGATTGCCCCATTCTTAATGTCGTCGACGAAAACACCCTTCTAATGGCCCCTAATAACTAAAAAACTTCACATAAATCAGAAGAGGAATTAATAAAAACAAAATCGCGACAAAAATAATATTGTGAAAAACGCCCGTGTACTGGTCATATTGTTCCACCACCATTCGAGCCTGACCATGCTCGATTAAGCGATTCCTTTTAAAGCTTCTGACCAAGTGAATAAATAAAATCAACGCCACAGTGGCGACAATAATTTCGATAGTGTAATGATCAACAAAGTACAACAATCGCTCCATCATGGCTATCCTTCAAAGACAAACAACGACATTAACGGCAACTTACTACAGAACATTAAGGGTCTGTTGACGTTTCATTTTTATCGCTGCTGGAGACGTTTTTTTCGTTTAACAAGGCAGAAGGCCTGCGATTGGATTGTTCCAAACAAGCGACGGATAACGCAGTTAAACGGAAAAAGCGCCACTCGGCGTTGCTCGCGACTCATTTGGAATCACCAAACGTCGCACCTCACACTTTGATTGGCGCTTTTTCAGGTGCAACAGTGGCAAAAATGAAACGTCAACTTCACCTAACACTTAATACTTTGGACATAGCTTTGCCCTTAATCAATCGTTAATTAGCAATTTCACTTGATTACCCACTACAATTTTCTGGCGCGCTTTATTTGCTCATAAGCACGTTTAATATCCTGTGTTTTTTCAGTCGCCAATTTCATCATTTCATCCGGTAAACCTTTTGATACCAGTTTATCAGGATGATGCTGATTCATTAAACGGCGATAAGCTTTTTTCACTTCTGTGTCGTCCGCAGACTCAGAAACACCAAGCACTTTGTAGGCGTATTTAATATCCGATGCTGAGGGCGCGCGCTTATAATCGGGTTCATGCGCATAGTGTTGCTGTGCTTGAGCCATTTGTGTAAGTTGGGCAATGATATTAGCTGAAAACCCAAGTTGCTTGCCAACATGATACAATACGCTACGTTCTTTTTGATCGATAACCCCATCGGCAAGCACGGTTGCAATTTGAATTTCCAAAAACATTTGCATGAGATTGGAACGCCGATGACATTCCTGTTTAAATTGGGCTAGCACCGCATCCGGATCAAACTGAGGTTGCCTACCTTCGTTAAACAAACGTTTTGCCACCTGTCGTTGCTCCGGATTCAGCATCATTTGCGACATCACATGATTGGCAGCGGTAATTTCCAGTTCAGAGACACGGCCATCTGCTTTCGCAATATAACCCATGATCGAAAAGGTGGCAGCAAAAAACGCAGATTGCACGCGCTCAGTCTCCCCTGCTTGCCCAGAAGCATCCTTCATTACGCCCGTCAGGCCTTTATCGAAGTTATGCCCAAGCGCAGCACCTAGCAGCGCACCAATGGGACCACCCATCATAAACCCAAAAGCGCCGCCAATTAATTTTCCCCACCAATTCATTTTTTAACTCCGCAATGACTATTAGTTTAATAAAACAATAAAGCGTCTCTTGAACCTAAAAAAATCAATTGGATCATGGACATCCTATCGAACCTTTACATACATACGTCGCACATTTTAGCTGAATTCAGTACACTCAATTGATTTTTCTAGGTAAAGCCTCATATAAACCATCCAATTTAGAATTATCCGGATAATAGTCTATCTTCTGGCATTTGGGAAACCAAACGGCAATATAGGATGACTTAGCGAATTATGGTGAAACAGGATAGAAGCCAAGGCCAATGTTCCGACCGACCGAGAAGATAGTGACGCTATATTTACCAAAAAACGGGGGAGACACTCTCATTTTCTACAACCATGACCAACCATTCTAAACGCATCCGTTGGATGGCATATATACCCATAGCGTTTGAGATTTAGGTATATTTATCACGGCTGGGGGGTGTAATCAAGCAGCGTGCAGCCACTCTGAGTCAGTGACTGACAGGCAGACTGGACGCAAAAAATAATGTAATTATTATTGCTATTTGTAAAAAATATGCTTGCCAATCTGAGTGGTTTTAAGTTTGTTAACTGCCCACCTCGGACTGACGTAATCGGCATGATAAAACAACGCCCCTTTTATATGATCATTCACATCAATGCCTGATGCATCCTGCTTATAGACTTGTCGTGCAATGGATAACGCATTTTTCCAAGCATCATTTTCTTTTGGAATGTCATCCAACCCATCGCTGGTCCATGAAAATGCACTGGAAATACGTTGGTATTTTTTGCTCCAAGCCTTTAGATAAACGACCCGACACACTTCATTTGGATGTCGCTGTGATTTTACACGATTCATCGTTACCGCAGCGACTGCATATTGGCCTAAAATTGGCTCCCCCCTTGCTTCATGATAAACATTCATCGCTAAGCATTTTATATCGCGGATTTTATCTTGCTGCGACACAAACATGATGATACTGACGCTCATTGCCACTGATACCACAGCCGCCGAAGCAATCAATATCTGATTCATTTGACCAAAAGATTTCCATTTTAATTTCAACGCATTATGAAATTTTCGAGGAATCAAAAAGGCCAGTATTTTTCCGACTGAGTTCATCTTAACTCGCTTGGCATGGCGACTATTAAGCATTTGATTCATCAGCCTAAAAATAGTTGCAGTGTAATCTGAATATGAAGCCGATTAATCATCGACGACGAAAGGCTTCCTCCGGTTTATTAATCAATCGAATCGCCCTCTGGAGCAAACGGCACCACCTTCAATCGGTTTGCTCATTACAGTTTAGAAAACGCGGCTGGACGCAGCTCAAACGTGCACTCAAAAACAACACAGTTACCTCTTGTTTCAGCTGACGCTTACATTTGCTCGACGCATCAAGAAATTGTGCATTCCAGGTTAAATGCTTGTGGGCCTGGAGTTAGATAAATAATTTTCAGGAATCTGGTAATACACTGTCGTCCTGTTGTGTATGCTTGAACACACCACCACCCCAAGTCCCAGCGTAAACAGTGTTCGGATTTGCAGGATCTATACTGAAAGCATAAATATTTAAGTTCGTAAGTCCAACATTAATAGCATACCAACTAGCACCGCCATCAACACTCTTGAACACGCCGCCATCCACCCCGGCATAAACAGTAGTGGGTTTCAGCGGATCGATACTTAAGGCATAGACCGCTAAGTTCGTAAACCCGGTATTGACGACTCTCCAACGAGTACCTCCGTCAAGACTTTTGAACACGCTGCCACCCGCTCCGACATAAACAGTAGCTGAATTTACCGGGTCGATACTTAACGCCTGGACACGTAATTCTGTGAGCGCAGTATTGATTGCACTCCAATTGGCCCCTCCATCAAGACTCTTGAATACACCGCCACCCCATGTTCCAGCATAAACAGTGGCCGGATTCATTGGGTCTATGCTCAAGACCTGGACATATCGGTTCGTGAGCCCAGTGTTCACGGCACGCCAGTTGGCACCTCCATCAAGACTCTTGAATACACCGCCACCCCATGTCCCGGCATAAATGGTGGTCGGAGTCGCCGGATCGATCGCACTTAAAGCATAGACAGCTAAATCCGCTAACCCGGTGTTGGTAGCACGCCAACTAGCACCGCCATCGGTGCTCTTAAACACACCGCCGCCATTTGTCCCAGCATAAACGGTAGCCGGGTTCATCGGGTCTATGCTCAACGCTCTGACACGTCGGCTCGTAAGCCCAGTATTCACAGCGTGCCAGTTGGAACCACCATCGGTACTCTTGAACACGCCACCGCCCAGTGTTCCGCTGTAAACAATCGACGGGTCCACTGGGTCTATGCTCAAGGCTTCGACATATAAATTTGTAATTCGGGTGTTGACAGCGCTCCAATTAACACCTTCATCAATACTCTTAAACACACCGCCGCCTCCCGTCCCGGCATAAACAGTGATCGAGTTCAGTGGATCTATGCTTAGAGCATGAACAGTTAAATCCGTAAGTCCAGTGTTAACCGTGCTCCAATTAGCACCTCCATTGATACTCTTAAACACACCGCCGCCATTTGTCCCAACATAAACGGTAGCCGGGTTCATCCGATCTATGCTCAAAGCGCTGACACTTTGACCTAAGAAACCAGTATTCATGGCACGCCAGTTGGCACCTCCATCAACACTCTTAAACACCCCTCCACTATCGGTTCCAGCATAAATAGTGGCTGGATTCACCGGATCGATACTCAAAGCTCTGACACTTCGATCATCCGAAAGCCCGACGTTTACCGCATTCCAACTAGCACCTGCATCAGTACTCTTAAACACACCGCCCCATGTCCCAGCGTACAGAGTGTTCGGATTCGCCGAATCGATCACTAGGGCATAAACAAGTAAACTAGAGAGCCGGGTATTCACCACATCCCAGGTAATCCCGCCATCAATGCTCTTAAAGACACCACCACCCAGTGTCCCAACATAAACGATCGTCGGATTCTGCGGATCAACGCGCAAAGCTCTGACGCTGTGATTCGTCAGTCCAATAGCGCTCCAGTTGCTACCACCATCGATACTTTTGAACACACCGCCATCACTAGTGCCTGCATAAATGGTTGTCGGGTTCAGCGGGTCTATGCTTAAAACCCTGACGCGTTGGTCCGTAAGCCCGGTGTTTACAGCACTCCAGTTAACACCGCCATCAAGACTTTTGAACACACCACCACCCCATGTCCCTGCATAAACAGTGGTTGGGTCCACTGGATTAGCGGCAAGTGCATATACCAGCCCCCCGAATAAACCATTATTCATTGGTACCCATGCACCACTACAATCCACCATAACATTAATAACATCGACACCGTTCAAGCGGCCTTCGCCATTAGTAATAGTACAAGTTTGACTGGGATTTTTTGGTTGCGTTAATACAGTAATATTGTATCTATCACCATCTTTCGTGGTAAATTTAAAATCACCATCGGCATTAACCGCAACGTCATCAGCCGCATTGTTTTGTAACACCAAACCACTACCAGCCAAACCGGTTACCGTAATATCAATGAGGGGGTTTAAAATATCACCAAGACACGTTACGCGTATATTCTTGACATTAGCACCATTTAGTTGGCCTGCGCCATTAATGACAAAGCACTCTAACCTGGCAGACGTTTTGAGAACGGTTACCTCATAAGAAGCCTGGTCATCCAACACCTTTGAAAATGTAAATTCACCATCCGCATTGATGTTAAGGTCATCACCTGCGTTGTTTTGCAACACCAAGAAATCACTACGACCAACCAAGCCTGTTACCGTGCCACCGATGCTGAACTTTAAAGTACTGCACGTTACCGAAATATTGTTGACATTAGCACCATTCAACTGGCCCGTACCATTCTTGACCACGCAACGCTGGCTTGGGTTAGCGGGCTGTTTAACAATCGTAACATTGTAGGAAGATTGGTCTTTCAGCGCCGTTGAAAGTGTAAAGCCACCATCCTTATCGATAACACGTCTCTCGATAACAGAGTTATCACCCGCATTGTTTTGCAGCTCCAAACCATTGCCGACTAAGCCAGTTACCGTGCCACCGACATTGAATGTTAACGTACTACACGTTATCGAAATATTGCTGACGTTAGTGCCACTCAACTGGCCCGCACCATTATTGACCACACAACGTTGCCCCGGGTTGGTGGGCTGTTGAGTAACAACTACATTATAAGGAGACTGATCCTCTAGCGCCGTTGAAAATGCAAAGCCACCATTTCTATCGATAACAAGATCATTACCCGCATTGTTTTGCAGTATCAAACCACTGCCTGCCAAACCAGTTACCGTGCCACCGATACCGAATGTTAACGCGCTACACGTTACCGACATATTGCTGACGTTAGTGCCACTCAACTGGCCCGCACCATTACTGACCACGCAACGTTGCCCCGGGTTGGTGGGCTGTTGAGTAACGACTACATTATAGGGAGATTGATCCTCTAGCGCCGCTGAAAATGCAAAGCCACCATTCCTATCGATGACAAGATCATCACCTGCATTGTTTTGCAGTACCAAACCACTACCTACTAAGCCTGTTACCGTGCCACCGATAGTGAAAACAATATCAGAACAAATAATATCACCACTGTCGATCGAGCATGACAATGACGGTTTGCTGGTTTCGTCGTTGGGGTCAGTGCCTTGCTCTATTTCAATAATGTTATAAACAGTGTCATTATCGGTATCCGGATAGCTATAATCTGCAGTACTAAAAACCAAATTTTGTGTGGAACCCGCCTCAACACTAACCACTTTGGAGGCCTCAGCGATATCGATAGGACCACCAAACCTTGGGTCGTCAAACGTGAACTTTATCGTCATCGTGTAACTACCCGGAGACAAGGAAATTTTAAAGTCCACTGTCTTTTGGCCATTTTCTAAATTAATCTGTTGGCTACTCAACGGCGAAACGCCATTATCAATATAAATTAATGCGGTTAGTGTCCCTTCGGGAGGTAAAACGGCGGCTTGTATAGCGGAGGGAATAACAAACCCACTAGCGGATTTGTTATCTGTCGGCTCAGAATATGTTGGGTCATTCTCACTACACGCTAACAAAATGAACACAAACAACAGGCTGATAAACCCTAAACGATGGTGTAATAAGTTCTTCATGATTTCAAATCCGCTAAGTATTTAATTTTCTACTGTCCTGACACGATCACTGACACAAAATAGCACCCGAGTTTTCATTGAATTCGCCGCCGCCCTCAGCATCCTGCCTTCATCCGTTCTTCGGCACACCTGCGATTACTGCCATATTTCTGCCTCCCTGTAAGCATCAATACACAAAAACTCAAAGCGGTGTAGTATTGCAGATCAAGAATGGCGATAAATTGACCACTACAGCCAATATGTTGCGCTAATAAGTTGTTACGTTAGTTGATAACACGCCCAACTCTTTGACGAATAGGATAGAGTAATACAATAGATTTCATCCCCTCATTCCCCGTGCTAATAAAAAGGTTTCAATATATACCAGTAAGGGCATGGATGATCTCGGGGAATCGATATCATCAGGGAGTAACCGCCAGTTCATCTGTCGCGATAATTATTGGTACGCCAATTATCGAACAACAAAGCATCAACCGATATCAGTTACCATAAACAATTAATCCTAGCATGTAAATCCTCCCTAATATAGGCACAATAACGTGACGTGTGATGTTTCGTAAACATCGCTTATCATAACAATGCAGCCTAGCAACCAAATACACCCAAAGCGTTTGAGATTTCAGTGTAAAGTGTGCGTCTTATTTTATTCATAGCACCAAAGGTAGGCGCTTTTAGGCGAGGCGAAATGACGCGTAATAGTCGTTCTATTGCAAGGAATTTCAACGCCGCTATGAATGAAATAGGGTGTGTAATTTATCCGAAATCTCAAACGCTTTGGGTATATACTTGCGGATTAGCTCGTTTTCGATTTTTTGGTCTTTAATTTATTTGAGAGAAAGGGAAAAGCACATTGTTTACCCAGTGTGAGCACTTTTGACACAGCCATCAGATCAATCAAAAATAAATTGAGGGTTACGTTCCTTCATATAAAAAAAACCAACCAGGCGCTTATCAACGCCTTTCTCAATAAACCGCTGATAACTGCCATATTGTTAATGGCCGGCGCTCAGAATATACATCGTCTCGATTAAATCAATCTGGAGGAGGTCATCGACATCGTTAACCTCAAAAGGATTCCCCCGTAACGTTTGAGCTGAAGGCTTTACTGCGCGCGCTCGTTCCATAGCAATGCTGAAATCCTTTTCATAGCACCGCTATCACACATCATTTCACCATTCATAAAGGATCAAATGTCGATGCCATTAAATTGAATATGACGCACACTAATTAGTCTCAATCTAAAACACCAGCCACAAATCCAACTCGGTAACACTCACCGTCAATTTGATTAGCTGTTTTCGCTATTCAGCGTAATGTTATTAAGCGATAAGTAAAAGCCACTGAAAACCATTTAAACTTCGTTCTACTTTTCTTTAGCTTTGACAGTCTTAATGCCAAACGGTAAATATAAAGGACACCACTTCACTAGCCCAGTCAATACCGGGACTACGCCAATAACACCCCATAAACTTCCCGACATTACACCCCATAAAATTATCGCTATACCGACTATTATCCTTAAACCTCTATCGATTCCACCAACATTAAAATTCATGATATTTCTCCACCTTAGTCATTGTGTCAATTCAAGGTTGCTATTATTAGGGATAGAGAGGCAATTATCTGTAACATTTGTTACACAAACGGTGTTTTATTATACAATTAATATTCTTCCTCTTTGTAGCTTCACTTTCCCCTTTTCCTCAAGTATTTTAAGCAATCGACTTATAACTTCTCGCGAAGAAGCAAGTTCTTTTGCAACTTGCTGGTGAGTGATCTTTAGACTAGGGGCTTGCGGATGGACAACCAACCACTGAATCAAGCGTGTTTCCAGTGTTTTAAACGCAAGTTGGTCGACTATCTCTATCAAACTCCCCATTCGTTGGGAAAGTAGCTCAAAGATAAATTTTTGCCATTCTGGTTCGGTTTTCAACCAATCTCTTAATCGCTGTTTAGAAATCACATAACCTTCTGAAGGCTCTTCGGCAATAGCAATCGCCGGAAATGCCCGATCATTCAGCAAGCAAGAAGCGGTTAATACACAACCTTCACCAGGGCACACTTGATAAAGTGTCAAATACCGACCATCTTCGCCCGTTCTAAATATTTTAACTCTACCTTTCGTTAATACCACAAAATTTTCACAAGCGTCTCCTATCTCGCAAACAATGGTATTCACAGGGATTACAATTTCTCTAACATCATGCCGACCTGTTAAAAACGTTAAAATATTGTCCATCACATACCCATTTTTCGTATCGCGTATCATTGATCGAACATCGTACATAGCAAACATACCTTTTCATCTACTACGCCCGTGTGCTGATCATGGCATTAAGAAAATTTTATTGATATTTTTTAAAACAAGTAAATTTCCCCTGAAATTTTGATATCACCCGTGTATTGTTCCGTATTTGGCAGACCCGTGCTTGGTAAACTCTATTCCCAGGCAAATACCCTGTCAATCAATAATACTGCAAAAATCGCTGACGAATTGGTATGATTTAAGGTACTGTCAATATTGATCGGTCTCATACCCGGTCAGCTTATAGGATTGCTCGGCTTATCTTTGCTCATCAAAATAAACGCACGGCATGCGAAACAGCTGAGTACTGAATGAAAGCAGAGGATGAAATTGCGGCGGTTGCCGCTTTCAGGTTACTGAAACGGCGCCTAACAAATAAAGGGCTGGGCGCTAATAGTCAACAGCATTGTTCATCGCACACTGCCCGAAATGCCATCCAACGGGCGCACCAGGGCTGGAACAGTTGATCAGCAATCAGGACGATACCCCTACACCCTGCAAAAACAAAACAGCTCAGTAACACAGTTTTTCGCAGTGCTTGATTTCAAATTCAAGCGTCGAGTGAGCAATATTGAAACGTTGTCCCAATTCAATTTTCAATGCAGCTTTGACGACCTCTGTCTCACCAAAATCACCAATCACTACATGGGCTTCCAGGGCGTTGTTATGCTCATCTAACTGCCAGATATGCACATGATGAACATTTGATACGCCCGCCACCGTTTCCATGGCGCTGACAACATCGTTGATAGCGATATTTTCTGGCGTCCCCTGCATGAGAATATGAATGGTTTTGGGCAGCATGGTCGCCGCCTGATAGAGCACATAACCGGCAATGAGCAATGTCAATGCGGTATCAGTCCAATACCAATCATAGAGCAAAATCAGGCTGCCGGCGACGATGACACCAACCGAGGCTAAAGCATCGGAGACATTATGCAGGAAAGCGGCGCGAATGTTCATGCTGTGCTTCGACATACTATAAGTCAGTATCGCCGTAATAATATCAATCACCAGCGCAACACCAGCGACGACAATCACCATCCAGCCTTCAATAACCTGCGGCTCGTAAATGCGCCACAGCGCCTCGTAAATCAGATAAAGTCCGACAATCACCAGGGTAACGAGATTGATCAACGCGGCAATCACTTCAGCCCGTTTATAACCGAACGTCTTGAAGTGATCGGCAGGCTGTCTACCGATTTTGCGTGCCACTAAGGCAATTAACAACGACGCGGCATCACTGAAGTTATGCAGGGCATCAGCAATCAAGGCGAGACTACCGGAAACAATACCACCAATCACCTGCGCCAATGTCAGTAACATGTTAACAGCGATGGCGGCAGTCAACCGCCGGTCACCCATTGTTTCTGTGTCGTGATGATGATGCGCCATAAAGCAAACTCTCTATTCGTGGGTCGCAACAAACGACGACTCCTACCCAAACAACGGTAATGCTGCCAACATCACCGTTGTTTGACTAGAAGCGACGTCTTCTGTTGCGATTACCCTCTATGTTCTCGATGTTAACTCACGCAATTTCACTCTGGAAAATGCCCCATACAACACAGGTAGCACGAACAACGTTAGCAACGTGGATGAAGCCAGACCGCCCACCACCACTGTCGCCAGGGGCCGTTGCACTTCCGAGCCGACACCTGTGGCCAAAAGCATCGGGGTCAACCCTAGAGCAGCAATGGAAGCGGTCATCAGTACTGGCCGCAAACGTGACAAAGCCCCTTCGAAGATCGCTGTCTGTTGATCACAGCCGCCCGTCAAGCGCTGATTGATGGCATTAACCATCACGACACCATTGAGTACCGCCACGCCAAATAGCGCAATAAAACCAATCGAACCGGGCACAGACAGATACTGGCCTGAAACAAATAATGCGGCGATGCCACCGATAAGCGCCAGTGGTACGTTGAGCATGATAAGCGCTGCCTGGCCAACCGAGTGAAAGGCGAAATAGAGCAGCAGAAAAATCAACCCCAGTGACAACGGCACGACAATCATCAACTTTGCCTGAGCACGTTGCTGATTTTCGAACTGCCCGCCAAAAACGACAGTATAGCCCGCAGGCAAGTTAATTTCGCTGTCGATACGTTGTTGTAACTCGGCCACCAGACCACCCATGTCCCGCCCTTCGACATTGGACTGTATCACCACCCGACGCTGCACATCATCCCGGCGAATCTGTGGCGGGCCGGATTCGATTGCAACCTGAGCGACATCCCCCAGCTTTACCCAAGCACCGTTAGAAGCTTGCAGGATTAAGCTACGAATCACTTCGACACTGTTACGATGTGTTTCAGCCAGACGCACGTAGATGTCGTAACGCTCATTACCTTTGATCACCTGCCCCGCTTCACGGCCACCGATCGCATCGGAGACCAAGTCCATCACCTGAGCCACCGGAATACCATAACGCGCTAAAGCGTCGCGATCCGGACGCACAGCCAGCTGTGCTTCACCGCCAATCTGCTCCATCTCAACACCACGGGTGCCATCAACCTTGCGCACCAGGGCTTCAATCTCTTTACCGGTTTTGGCCAACTGGTCAAGATCGGCACCAAAAAGCTTGATAGCCAACTGCGCTTTTACACCCGACAGTAATTCATCCACACGCGTTGCGATCGGTTGGGAAAAAGAGAACAGCAAACCAGGATGAATCGACATTTTATCTTCCATCAAGGCTTGCAGCGCTTTGCGATCTGGCGCGGAGGTCCACTCAGAAACAGGCTTCATACCGATGTAAATCTCAACGTTAGAAACCGGCTCCGGATCACCACCAATCTCAGCACGACCAATTCTGCTGGAGACATAGAGTACCTCAGGAAAGGTCATCAACTGTTCTTCCAACTTCTGCGCTACTTTCAGTGAGGTATCAAGACTTGACGATGGCGCCAGGGTGATACGAACATTAAGCGTACCTTCCTCCAGTTCCGGCACAAACTCGGTGCCTAATAACGGCACCAACGCCAGTGAACCAACAAACAATGCCAGCGCAACACCGACCACCACGGTTCGCATTTTCAGGGCTCCGCCCAAAGCCTTGCGATAAAGTTTATCCAGCGGCTTCATAATGAAACTCTCTCTTTCTTTAACGCCGGTTTTAAACATATAGGTAGCCAACGCGGGCACCACCACTAACGCGACAAGCAACGACGCCATCATCGCCAAGACGATGGAGATCGCCATGGGCTGGAACAGTTTACCCTCAACACCTTCAAGACTGAACAGCGGCGCAAACACGATAATGATAATCATCACAGCATAGAACACGGGCCGACCCACTTCGCGGGCCGCTTCCTGAATACGCAAGGCGATGCCATGAGAGTCATGGGCAGCATCAAAAGGGGTAGGTGAGCCAACCGCAATCTCCTCCTTGACCCGCTGCCGGTGCTGTTCATCCGGCTTCGTCAGATGACTGAAGATATGCTCCATCATCACTACCGAACCATCCACCATCATACCAATAGCGATAGTAAGACCACCTAATGACATAAGGTTAGCGGAAACACCCCACTGCGCCATCACCATCAGCGCTAACAAGATAGAAATTGGCACTGATATCAAGACCAAAAAAGTAGCACGCAAATTGAGCAGGAACAACATTAAGATAATAACAATCAGAACAAAAGCCTCTATTAGCGCTTTACTCACTGTGCTTACCGCTTTATCCACCAAATCTGATTGATCATAGACCGCTTCAATGGTCACCCCATCAGGCAACGCCATCTGAATTGCAGGAATGCGAGCCTTGATGCTGTCAATGGTCGCCTTGGTATTAGCCCCCATGCGCTTGAGCACAACACCTGCCACTACCTCACCCAATACATCCGGGGTACCGTTGGCGTGTCGACGAGTCATGGTCACCGCACCCTGGCGGATTTCGGGGCCAAAATCAACCTCAGCAACATCCCTCACCCGCACTGGCACACCATCTACATCCATGAGCGGAATATTACCGATGTCGCGTAACCCCTCCTCGCCGCTGCGCACCCAGCCCACGCCACGAATCACCAACTGCTCTTCACCACGATCTAAATACCAACCACCTGCGTTACGGTTGTTGGCTTCGATGGCTGCGGCCACGTTATCACTGGACAAACCGTATGCCAGCAAACGTTGAGGCGCGAGTTGCACCTGATACTGACGCACTTCACCACCGAAAGAGAGTACCTCGGTAACACCGGGCACTGGCATCAACAACAATTTTACCACCCAGTCATTGAGGCTACGCAGAGCAATCGCATCGTACTTCGAACCTTCTTCAGCCAACAAAATATATTGAAACACCTGCCCCAGACCCGACGTGTTCGGTCCCATGCCTGGAGTACCGATACCATCGGGAATCTGCTCCTTCGCCGCTTGCAGTCGCTCAAACACCAACTGGCGAGCAAAATAAATATCGGTGCCTTCTTTGAAAACCACGGTAATTACTGATAAGCCAGTTTTGGAGATGGAACGCACCTCTTCCACATCCGGCAGAGCATACATAACTGCCTCAATGGGAAAGGTGATAAGCTGCTCCACCTCTTCCGCCGCGAGGCCCTGAGCTTCGGTGTTAATCTGCACCTGAACATTGGTCACGTCAGGAAAAGCATCAAGATTAAGCTTAGGTAAAACCAATGCGCCACCAACAATGGTAACGAGCAGGGCTAACACCACCAACAGGCGGTTCTCGACACCCAAGTCGATTACTTTATTTAACATAATGGCACCCCTTAGTGGTTGTGCACAGAAAAACCGCTCTTGGCGATTTCTGACTGAACAAAAAAAGCACCTTTGCTGACAATGGTCGTGCCTTCGGCAATTCCATCGATGAGCATCCGATCCCCCACAGTGCGCAATACTTCAACCTCTTTTGGCTCAAAACGGCCGGGGGCAACTTCAATCAATACCTGCCAATCCCCATCAGAACTGCGAAGCACAGCGGCCAACGGCACAATGATACCTTGCAGCTTTTCTTTGCCTTCAATCACCGCTGTCACAAATTGGCCAGGATGAAGTTTATCATCCGGATTAGCGACTTCTATGTGCACGGCCAGTGTACGCGTCACCTTATCCATCGCATGACGAGCCTGAGTCACCTTGCCACTGAGCCAATGCTCGCCCACCTGTACACGCGCAAGTGACCCCAACGCGATGCGAGCAGCATCTTCCGGTGTCAGGCGGGCCTCAACCCAGAGTACCGACTCATCACTGATTTCCATCAATACATGACCGGGCTCAATCCGTTCACCCACCACAAAATCATCACTGATAACAGTGCCGTCCTGGAACGAGAGTAAACGAAACTCACCCGTAGCACGTGTGGCATCACCTGTTTTCATTAAAGATTCGATCTGTTGCTTAGTCATACCGTAGGCACTGACTTTGGCATAAGCTTGCTGATAAGCGATCTGGGCAGCGACAAATCGCTTTTCGGAGACCACTTTACGGCCAAGTTTTTTTACCCGACGCAATTCCACATTCGCCTCCATCAATACACCTTGGGCTTCAGCCATCTCCAAGCTTGAAAGCGTTACCAAAGGCTGCCCCTTTTTAACACGATCACCAAGGCGCGCATGACGTTTCATCACCTGGGCAGGTGTACGCGGAGTGATCTTAGTAGTGTGATAGGCATTAAGCGTTGCTTCGCCGGGAGCGGTAATGGCGTCTCCCAGCGCTTGACGTTTAACAACCAGGGTCTCAATGCCCGCCATACGGCGCTGAGCATCACTCAATTCGGCATCGCTCGCTGCCTCGCCGTGACCATGTCCATGGCCATCGTCAGCACCCTCGTCAGCATGATCTTCTTTTTCGTGCCCGTGACCTTCCTCACCATGATTGTGGTCACTCTGACCTTGACTATTAGTGCGTTCATGCACATCACTGTCACCCATCTCTATGCCAGAAAAATCATCAAGACCGTTATCGTCATGTCCCTCATGCCCTTTTTCCGCAAAAACGGCACAAGGACTCACCAGACTCAATACCATCACTAAAACCAATCTGTTTTTCATGCTCTATTCTCCAGAATTCTGTGTTTGTGCAGGTGCATCAGGCGTGATGCCTACCCAGCGTCCAACCTGACCAGAAGCATCCAGCCAGGTAATCGCCGCCTGCCAGACTTCACCCACCAAGGCCGTCGCAGCCACTTGGGTATCCACATTCTGTTTAGCCTGAATCAAATAATCTGTCGCAGTCAGCTCACCGGCTTGCCATAATTGCTGTAACAATTCCACCTGTTCAATATGGGCTTGCTGACCAGTGGCGACCCAAACATGCCAGGCATGGGTCATGTTTTGAAAGCGACCCCAAGCACCATCGAAGCGGGCACTGGCACGCCGGTAGGCCTCCCGGTACGCCTGCTCTTGCTGAACAACCGCATAAGAGGCCGCCTGAATTTCTGCATTGAAGTTATTACGAATAAAAAGTGGAATTTCGAAACTCAGCCCTACCAGACTTTCTGAGCCTTCACGACCACCACGCACTCCAATAGTCGGATCAGAACGGCCCTCTCGTTTGGCCAACCTAACATGGGCTCTGGCCACATCCACATGAGTTCTCAACACCATAAGTTCAGGAAGTGTCTCAACGAGTAGCGCTGCATCAGGTTTTTCAGGTGACGGCACTAATGCCTGAGGCAATTGCGGCCAACTCGTCAGATCAAAGCCACTAACCGCCCGCAAAGCCGCTTCGATTTCCGCCAACGCCCCCTCACTGGTGGCCTGTTGCATCAGCGCCTCACTATAAACAACCCGCGCCAATGAGGCATCCAACGCGCGCATATCACCAGCGCTGTAGCGTTGCTGAACGGTATCGGCAAAACGTTTCATCAACTGGCTACGACGCACTGCCAATTCACGCATCTCCCGTGCAGTCAAGTATCGAGCCAAAACATTCAACGCCTCAACCGCCGTGCGTTGCTTGGTCGCCTCATGGGCAGCCAACGCCGCTTGTATTTCCAACGAGGCAATATCGGTACGAGCCCTACGTTTATCGGCCCAATCAAAGGTCTGCGTTAAACCAATCGTGGTGGTATTAATGTCCGTGCGTTCCGCCTCCAGTTCGAGCGACGGATTATAAAGGGGACGCCCAGCACCCTCGCGGCGTGACCGGGCAGCATCAACAGCCGCTTGTGCTCCTTGCACAGCAGGACTCTCCATCCAAATCCTCTCAATAAATGTCTGGAGCTGTATTTGTACCTGCGAATCGGCAGACACTGACCCTGTAACGGAAAGTCCTGCAACAGAGAGGCCCGTAGCGATGCGGGGCTGTGTATCAGGGGTGGTTACTGCCCACACGGGCAACATCAGACTGGCGAGCGCGCTCGCCAACAAGTATTTTTTTAAACACATTTACTAAATCCTTCACCTGCAATAAAAACAAACGTACCGCGCACTCAAATGCTGACGCGATACACACAGAAAAACAGTGGAAGAATTCAGACGATGGGAGGTCTTAACAATGGGGCAATATAAAGAAGGCTTGGGGATTGAGCTAACACAGATAAATCATGGCGATCACTGGCTATTAACGATGCAGTTTGATTAAAAATGAGTCCCACCAAATGGGCCGCACCGTGACAACAGTGGTCTCCGTGGTGTAGATCGCTATCCGGGTGATGATCATGACTCTCACCTACCGATAGATCAACCACTGCCGAGTCATAACCCAGCATCGCCTCGGAATGGGTATTCCAGGCAAAAGCCACGCCAGAACAAAGATTAGCTAGCAATATCATGTAAATCAATATTCTTTTCATTAGTGCTGATTCTAAGTGGACCGTTGTCGTACTGTCAAGCCCCGTATATTTAATCTAAATTAATCAGTTGAATCTACTGCGAACGCCGATAGCACAGAATCTAAAAGACTTATTGAGATTTTCTGAACTCACCGTAGGGGTGATATGCTGTCGTCCAAAAAATCCCAATAAGCCTTTTACCTTCAGCGTCCTAGTCGCTCTCGCGACGATTCAACTGATGTGTTAGGTTTAACAAAATCGGCCTCGATTCCAGAATTATTTATAATTTATCGGCTCGCGGAGAAAAAACCTAACATTACATATAAATCAACTTAAAACAAACGTTACTCTATATCTAACCAGTCCAGATCAAAACACCTGATAACGTCCAAAAACACAGCCGCAATACTACACGCAACAAAACGTCAACTCAATTGGTTAAAACACAGACATTAATAGCTTATACCATAATTCCACGACAATATTATGGCTACTTGTAGTACTATTGCAACTTGCTGGGTAATGAGATGCCGTTACCAACTCATAACACTCGGCGACAATGCCGTAACACTGATTTACGATTGTATAAATATGCTGCATTTGTCGACATTGCAGCATAACCCTAAATAATTAATTTAGGGTTATGCATTAGCACTGCTACTAAAAGTCACTCATTCGTAATGAAACAACGCAGCTTGCGCATTTTCAAGCACAACTCGAAGGTAAGCTGAGTAGTTACCAAAAAATTAATGGAGATTGAATCAAGGAATGAAAGAAGAACTTTTACAAAAAGCCAACTTATCCAACCATATACTTGATATAATTGGCGCCGTTGTCCTGGTTATGGACAAAGAAGGGCATATCGTCTTATTTAACAAAGCATCCGAATCAATAACTGGTTATACCTTTGAAGAAGTTAAAAACAAATATCCGTGGGACCTATTTGCCCTGCCCTCGGAAAAACAACGCATTAAACAAGTGTTTAATCGACTGACTTCCGGTGATTTCCCTAACACTCATATCAACTACTGGTTTACCAAGAGCAGTGGTCGTCGGCTCATTGATTGGTCGAATACTGCAATTGTGGATGAAACAGGCGACATTGCTTTTGTTATTGCCACAGGCATCGACATTACCAAAAGAAGGGAGGCTGAAAAAGAAATAGAACGGCATCAGAAAAATCTGGAATACTTGGTGGCCGAGCGCACTGCCAAGTTAAACAACGCCAACGCAAAATTAGAAAAATTAGCACGCAATGACAGCTTAACTGGCGTTTATAACCGTCGTCACTTCAATGAAGTGATTGAAATGGAACTCCGACGCACCCGACGCACCAAAGACCCTCTTTCGTTGGTTTTATGTGATGTGGATTATTTCAAAAACTATAACGATTCCTATGGTCATGTTGCAGGGGATAATTGCTTGAAACAGGTAGCCTCTGCGTTAGCGCAAGGATTCAAACGAGCATCGGATCTTGTAGCTCGTTTTGGTGGCGAAGAATTTGCGGTTATTCTGCCAGGCACTAATTCAAAACGGGCATTATGCGTTGCAAATAATTTACTGCAAATCGTTCGCGAACTGAATATTCCACACGATTCTTCACCCATTTCTAAATTTGTCACCCTCAGCATTGGCGTTGCGACTATCCAGTCAGAAGAACGCATGGATACCAAAACATTATTAGAACTGGCAGACAAAGAACTTTACAGAGCCAAGAAACAAGGACGAAACAGAGTCCGTCAATGTGAAACCAACTTTGTCACCGAATAGAACTAAAAATTTGCCAGACTTTTTGCTATCCACTATTCATCATTAATAATTAGCTTACAGCAACTGTAGCTAATTGCACACTCGTTAAGTGCAAATAACCATCCGGATCAAGTCCTTTACCTTCAGTATTCTACGTCGCTCTCGCGACGATTCAACTGATTAATTTAGGTTCAATAATTGTTAGAGAACAACAGCATCGACGAAGACTTTCCCAAAACTTATAAAATCATTTTCCATTATGTCAGCACTACTGACATAATGGTGTCAGTAGTGCTTTGTTAGCATACCGTTTTAGCCTTTAGCAAATCACTAAGGAGAACGACAGTGAGCATTGATCCCATGAAGCAACATGGTGTATTTAGTTGGAATGAATTAATGACGACCGACGTAACGGCAGCCAAAGCCTTTTACAGTGAGTTATTTGGATGGACACTAGCCGATATGAATGACGCCGGAACGGATTACACAATGGCGAAAATCGGTGACCAACCCGTCGCTGGTATTATGCTCACACCACCGGAAGAGAAACAAATGCCGCCAAGCTGGGGTAGCTATGTCACGGTAGATGATGTAGATAAACGCAGCAAACAAGCGGTGGCATTGGGCGGCAGTATTTTAGTTGAACCACGCGACATTCCCACCATTGGTCGCTTTGCGGTTATTGCAGATCCTCAAGGTGCTTTTCTGTCACTAATTACCTATTTTGATCAAGACTAACCGTCATCGCAAAAAGTGACTTCGTGCAAATTAATTTGGATTTATTGTAGACACCAACCACAGCATCAAGATGGGGTCACGTTTTGCACCTATGACACCACAGAAACTCTAAAACCGACTGATGTACCTGGCTTAAAAACGGGCTCATCAACAACCTAAAAGTCATCAGTTTATCGCTTATTAATTTACACAAAACCTTTAAAACAGTTAAAACCTTGTGTTTTGCCAGCTTCACTCAAAAGATGAGTACTCAACATGCCGTCCAACTGATAACTTTAGAATCACCAAAGACACACCATCAACAGTAGGTGTTTTTTTTAAAAACCACCTACTGTTGTCAAGCGAATACAAACTCAATCTGACGACGGCATGAACACAGACAGTAGAACAACGCTCAACACGAAACAAGGGGGTTATTATCTTTATTGATTTTTATCCGTTGTTTGATCGCTGTTATTTGAATTGATGAGGGCTTTAGCATTGGAAAATTTTACTTTATTTTGTGCATGCTGCTGAAATAAAGCTGAGATATAATATTGCTCCGCAATAAAAATATACAAATAACCAAAGATAATGCCGTAAATCGAAACCATCGCAAAGATACCCCCTAAACCAATAAGATCGGGGGCGTAAGAAACACCTAACCAATACCTTAATGTAAAATAAGCTAACTGAAATACCAGGAAAATAATGGGTAATCGATATGCCGCTCTGCGTATAGCGCTAGGCGTCGCGCTGACACTCCAGACACACATCAACAAAGAAAAACAACTATAAGGCACAATTAACAACCCGGCTAGCTGCATCGACATCACCGAGCTGAATAACACAGCAACCATAATACCAAATAGCAACAAAATCAGTAATAATAAAATCGCCCTGATAAAAAACCGTCTAGTATACATCGTATTATAATCCTAAAATTGTTAGGGACATACCGCTCTGATGGCAGCCGAAAGAAAGGTTCTCACAAATAACACCTTATTAAAAGCGTTACCAATTCACCGCAACACGTGAGAGAAGCACCGAATACCCTTCCAAGGTAACGACACAGAAGCGATAAAACATCGACTAGACGCATCAAGATAAGACAAGTCTGGTACACTTTCAGGGAGATCAATGCGTTACTGCCATAATAGCAGCATATACCCATAACGATTGAGATTTTAGGTGTTCAGTGTGCGTCATATTCATTTCATGACGCCATCAAAAGTAGACGCTTTTAGGCGAAAGTAGGTTTAAGAAAAGCAAAATGACGAATAAGCCCCTCAATTTATGAGAAGTTTAACACAGCTATGGAATGCAAAGGACGTACGTACGGTGAATGCCAAAACGTCAACCGCTATGGCGATATTAAGTAGGTGAGCACAATTATTTTAACATTTTCTTATCTATTTTCCGGTCTTCTGCATTGCTGCTACGATCACATAGCTCAGCTATGCTCATCTTCGCAGCATCTTGAAGGCCATAAAATATCCTGCAATTGTTTGTTAAAATAATTATGCTCACCTATTTAGACTCTGCATATTTCTACATGCATTCATCATCATCCATCAATAATCTCTCAATAAAATACGTCATATAACAAACGACACTGTCGCTTGATGATGAAACTTGGAACACATCGAAATAAAGTGTCACGGGTTTTACACACCCTATTATTTGTAAAATTAGTTATTTATCCTATTTTCCAATTAAACATTTACTATCCACTGTACTTTGCAAACCTCATCTCTTGGAACTGCTCAAAAGCATCTTGAGGCGTATAACAATTTGCTATTTTTGCCGAAAGCACCCAAGATCCTTCTCCAGCAAACTTGCCCGGAATAACGTAACGCCCCCTCCCTAGAGTAAAATATCGACTCTCTGACGTTTGAACCTAAAATAATCAAGAAAACGGCATGTAGTGTGCGTTTTTCATGATAAATTATCGAGACAGGCAAGGCGCGCGATAAGGCGTAATAGCAAGTTATTACAACACGCTAGGAGCCTGTCCGAGAATAGCAGTCGTCACGAGGGAACGCCATTGATGAATTTCGGTTTAATAACGATAGATAGAAAGTAACGACAAGGTAAATTCCTGAAGCAAATAGTCCGAATTAACAGTCCGCGTTTTAAAAACTGCTAGAGTCTCCGTTATTTCACGACTCTCAAGGTGGGTTGCTTAGACTTGGGTTTTTCCCCATCGCCATAGTTATCATTATTAGGGCTTGGTGGCATATCGTCCTCTTCAGAGAACACCATGCCCCGGCCATTTTCTTTCGCATAAATGGCCATAACTGCCACTATGGGCACATGAACCAACATGGCTTTCCCGCTAAACCGGGCATTAAAGTGCACGTTATCATTGGACATTTCCAACCCCTGCACTGCACCTGGCGCCACATTTAAAATTATTTTTCCGTTGGAAACATATTCGCTCGGCACCGCCACATTATCAAGTGTGGCGTTAACTAGCATATATGGCGTCAAGTCATTATCGACGATCCAATCATAAACTGCTCGCAGCAGATAGGGACGACTACTTGTCATTAAGCACCTGTAATTTCCCTGAGCCTTTTATATCCCAAGTTTTTAGGGAGGGGGTTATCTTTCAAGTTAAACCAATGGGTTAAATCATTCAGACCATGGAGCGGTATAAAACCCCCAGGTTTTCGGGTTTCTCCATTTTCGAGGGAATGTTTTTTATATCAGATTGATACAATAATTTTATTCGCCTCAGGGCACTACAATGATTCACCAAAAGCAGTGACAATACTTTCCATATTACTGATAAAACACAATCTCTCTGATCGCTACTACTTACACGGTTGATTGCATTTACATGATCAATTATTGTTTTATTTCGCGCTCTGCATCGGTGAGACTGGACTGAAATGATTCCAATTCAAACAAGCGATTAGCGTAATCGAGTAACGCTTTGGCTTGTGGCGGTAGTTCAATCCCATAAACCGATAAACGCCATAAAATGGGAGCAACCGCGCAATCCATAAGTGATAATTCATCGCTCATAAAAAACGGCTTTTGCTCAAAAATGGGGGCAACAACAGTTAGGCTATCGCGTAATTCACGCGTAGCTTGCCCGACATCCGCACCTTTCCCCTTCCGCGTTGACATAGTATCAACCAGCGTATCCCAATCACGCTGAATACGGCGCAATGTCATACGCGTTCTGCCACGAGAGACTGGATCAACAGGCATTAACGGTGGATGAGGAAAGCGCTCGTCCAGATATTCCATAATGACATGTGAATCATACAAAACCAAGTCACGATCGACCAGGGTTGGTACTATTCCATAAGGATTCAGTTCCAGCAAATCCTCCGGTGGATTATCAGGGTCAACCTTAATCGCTTCAAAATTGATCCCTTTTTCAGCCAGCACAATGCGCACCCGGTGACAATGTACATCGGTATCGGAAGTAAACAAGGTCATTACTGACTTTCTATTGGCTATTAGAGCCATCTACACCTCTCCAAGCTGCGTCGATTATTATAAGGAACCGCCCATTATACAATAAAAAAACCATATAGGTGGAAAATTAACCATAACCTTCTGTAAATTAAAGATATGTTGTGGTTTTTTTGATCCCGTATAAAACAATTCAGTCGAACTGATAGCCCCCTAAACAATACATGACAACCGCTTTTTACATCCCATCATTTTTTCACGTCTTTCCAGTATTCTTTCTTCACAAAATACATTAACACAAAAAATAACGCCAAATATAAAATGACCCACTTCCCTAACTGCAACCGGGTCGATTTTGCAGGCTCCCCTACGTAATGTAGAAAATTGACGATATCCCTTACCACCTGATTGTATTCATCGGGTGTCACCTTGCCAGGCTCCACTAATTTCAAACCTGAAATAAGCTTACGACTGACTCCGTCATCGCCTAATACATCATTATAGGTTGCAACCTGAAGCCCTTGCAGTTCCCATAATACATGCGGCATAGCAACATCTTTAAATACCTCGTTATTCACTCCCCATGGTCGTGATTCGTCTTTATAAAAAGAACGCAGGAATACATAAAGCCAATCAACACCACGCGAGCGTGCAATAACCGACAAGTCCGGTGGTTTGGTGCCAAACCATTGCTTGGCATCTTCAGCCTCCAATGAAATTTGCATTAAATCACCGACCTTTGCACCAGTGAAAATCATCATATCTTCCAACGTTACGTCATCAATACCAAGGTCAGATCCAACACGACTATAACGCATCAATGCAACGGAATGGCAGTTCAAGCAGTAATCGGCAAAGTACTTTGCTCCCCGCTTTAAGGACTCCGTATCGTCAGGATCAATATTTGCGGCCTCTAAAGCATGGCTCGTCGTGGCACCCATAACGATGTTTGAAAATAAAACCAATAATAATGCAGCAATATTTTTCACTTTAAGTAACCCTATCCGGCGGTTGTTTAGTTTTATCAATTTTTGTGTAATACGGCATTAGAAGAAAAAAGGCAAAATACAGCACGCTAAACAAGCGGGAAAAATTCGTTGCAATCGGCGTCGCCGCTACCGTACCCAAATAACCCAAACCTATAAAACTAACAATAAAGATAGTCAATGCTACTTTATAAATTGGACCTCGATAGCGAATGGACCTCACAGGGCTTCGATCCAACCAAGGCAGCGCGAATAGCACGGCGATGGAAGCTCCCATACACATGACACCTAAAAATTTATCAGGAACCGCCCGTAAAATGGCGTAAAACGGCGTGAAATACCACAATGGTGTAATATGTTCGGGCGTTTTCAACGGGTCTGCCGGAACAAAATTATCTTTTTCTAAAAACCAACCGCCCATCTCTGGATAATAAAAAACAACCATCGCAAATATCATCAGAAAGACAATAACACCCAACATATCTTTAATCGTAAAATAGGGATGAAAGGGGATACCATCCAATGGTACGCCGGATTTATCTTTTTTAGCCTTGATTTCAATACCATCAGGATTATTTGATCCGACTCGATGCAATGCAATTAAATGCAATACCACCAAACCGACAAGCACCAATGGTAAAGCAATCACATGAAACGCAAAAAACCGGTTAAGTGTGGCATCAGCAATAACAAAATCACCGCGTATCCACAGCGCAAGATCACCACCAATATATGGGATCGCTCCAAACAGGGAAATAATGACTTGCGCTCCCCAATACGACATTTGTCCCCAAGGTAACAAATACCCCATGAAGGCTTCTGCCATCAGCAACACAAACAGCAACATACCAAACACCCAAAGTAATTCTCGAGGTTTACCGTAAGAACCATATAACAAAGCACGAAACATATGGAGATAAATCACGATAAAAAAGAAAGATGCCCCAGTAGAATGCAGATAACGTATTAACCAGCCCCAGTTTACATCGCGCATGATATATTCCACCGATGCGAAGGCTGTTTCGGCTGTTGGCTTATAATTCATAGCTAAAAAGATGCCGGTTATCACCTGAATTACAAACATCAAAATAGCCAGCGAACCAAACAAATACCAAAAATTTAAATTTTTTGGGGCATAATATTTTGCCAGGTGATTATTCCAAAACTCAATGACCGGAAAACGCGTTTCAAGCCAGCTTTTACCCTGATCTATCCATCGATTCATTAGGCACTCTCCGTATCAACACCAATGAGAATTCGTGTATCCGTTAGAAAACGATACGGCGGAACAACTAAATTCGATGGTGCTGGCACCCCCTCATACACGCGACCAGCCAAGTCGTAAGTAGAGCCATGGCAAGGACAAAAAAAACCACCTTGCCATTCAGCACCTAAATCAGCCGGCGCAATTTCTGGCCGAAACGTTGGCGCACAACCCAAATGTGTACATATTCCTATCATCACCATAAATTCCGAATTGACAGCACGGAACTCATTTCTTGCATAAGGAGGTTGTTGAGACAATTCATCGGATTTTGGATCGCGCATACTATCAGACCCCTCTTGTATGCGATGTAGCATTTCTTCACTGCGACGCAGTATCCAAACTGGCTTACCGCGCCATTCTACCGTCATCAGTTGACCATACTTCAACTTGCTAACATCAACCTCCACAGGTGCACCCGATGCTTGCGCTTTCGCACTGGGATCCATGGATAAAACAAAAGGCGTAGCTACATAAGCAACCCCAACACCACCCACTAACGTCGCAGCAGTGGTTAGAATTCGCCGTTTTTGATGATCCACATCATCATTCATTCAATTGTCTCCTTAGTGAAAAAATTCAACTATTGAGTTTCACGTGAGTTACACGATTACTCCAGTGATGTGCCAGGATTGCCTTAACCTAACGCCATACATCAATGCTATTGAAATTTTCACTCAAGAATTGTGCCGTTCAACAGCAAAACCATCAGAATAAGTCAATTATGCTCAGATAATTTGCTCAGTATTCCCCAATTACTGCTGCAGCATTTGCTCACAATTACAGCAGACTAAAATCATTCCGTAAGATGGCATTCGGTATAAATGAGCGAAAGCATAGCAGATCAATAGACACCACGACAAAAGAAATTGTTAATATAATTATAAACTAATACAAAAGTCTATTGATCACACCTGAAAAAAACACGGCAATATACTGATATTTTTATATTTTTAATTTATCGAACTCGCCGCAATCAACCCTTTTTCTTGCATTACGATGAAATAAATATTTCAAACATTAGCTAATATCATCAATTGGATGGCATGTAGCGTGCGTTTTTCACGATAAATTATCATCACTAGCAAGATGTAATAAGGCACGATAGCGAACGATTACAATGATTCGTAACGACGCCAGACACAAAAAAATATCAACTAAGTCAGGGGGGAGAACAACTAAGATATAAAATTTAAAGACTTTATAATTATTTAACGAGGGACGGGAAAATTGCTTATCTAACACAAGCGACTATTACTTCATTATCGAAGCTGGATAGCAAGTACTGTTAAAGTGATCACCTAATCACTTAGCCGTATCACGTCTGTTAAGTGATTAATTTAACTTCAACAATATATACCCGTGGCGTTTGGGATTTAGGTTTAAGTGTGCGCCATATTGTCTTCATAGCCAAGCGAAATGACGCGTAATAGTCATTCGATTGCAAGGAATTTCAACACAGCCATGGCGTAAATAGAGCATGCAATTAGACCTAAATCTTAAACGCTACGGGTATTTATTATAGTATATGTCGATCAACACTATGCCTTGATCAAACCATAACGATTAAGTGTCCATTTTACAATGCCAAATGCAGCACCAAAAACCGCTATTGTAACGACGATATCAAAAATAGATGTCATTGGTAAATGATAGTATTCGGGGTCTACTGAACCAGATAACCAAGTATAGCGCTCAAGCCACGTCCCCACTACGATACAAGCAGCAACAGCAACAATTACCTTGGGATTGTGGCGGTTAGGCGTCCATGTGGCAAAAAGAATAAATGGAATTATAAATTTCAACACAAGGAACGTCCACCAAATCGGCGCCAAATCATGATGCATCATTGCATCAAAACGGTCCATTTCTTCTGGTAAACGCCCATACCACATAATGAGATATTGCGTAAAATAGAAATAGGTCCACAAAATCGTGAAAGCCAGCATCATTTGTGCGAGGAAATTAAACACAAATGGTTTAATAGGTATCGTCATCCTGCCAGAGGAGTACAACACGTATAACATAATTGCAAAAAATGCCAGGAAAAAATGGAACATACTAACAAACTGATAAACACCGTAACTCGCACTGTGCCAACCAGGCATCATTGTCATCTCAAAGTCCCAAGCCACCATACTGCCGTAAAGAACATAAAAGAATGGAATCAGTAACGCAATATTACGAAATTTACGCTTCACTGCATCCGTGGCATTTTCATTGGCGGCCAGATGCTGGTATTTAATAAATAGTGCAAAAAAACCGGCTACCACCAACAAACCAACGATATTCCGCGTGACTAAAAATCCATAGTTATGCCAACCACTCAAATGGTGTTCGCCATCGTGGGCAGACCCCAGCCACTGAAATGTATTTTCACCAGCGATTAGCAATATAATCAACAATATAAACGCTAATGGAAATAGCGATGCCAGCGATACCGCAAAATAACGCACCTGAGTTCGCCACTGACCATTTACCAGATGTAGAATAGATGCAAAAGTCACTCCCGTAAGCGCTAGATAAAGCACAATCAAAAAGTTGGTTGTTAATATTGACCAGCTTCCAAAACCTTCCATTAACCTTTACCCCTATTGTTATCGCCAATATTCTTATATAGAGAAGAATTAATTTGGTACACAATTATATAAAACTTAAAATTTAATTTCGTCATTATGCCCATCGTTGTCAGTAACAAATTGACGTTACCTAAAACAAGTCCCAATAATGACCGTTAATAACAATATCCGGCCTTTCAAGCACGGGCTGCCGACATCGCGAAGGCGAGCATTATTCCTTTTACGGGTAAGCGATCTGCGTTTCTGATGTTAGCCCATTTTTCATGTAGTTAACGATATGCCAACGCTCATCAACGGTTAAATCATTGCTTCCAGCAGTACTAGCACTGACAACACCGTAAGCGGGCATCACGTAACTACCAAACGTAATGGTGCCCCATAGCCAACCTTCGGTCAGATTGGATTGCACATAATCATCCGTTAAGTCGATAGCCCCGATCTTTCCGCTGACCGGTGAATCCGCTTTTCCGCTAAGACCGTGACACGCAGCACAATAAACCCGAAATAACGTACGCCCTTCTTTTATCGATTCCGCACTGGCTAAGATTGGATTGGTTAATTCTTTTGATTCCTCCCGATTAGCCACTTTGGTAGACAATCCCATTACGGGTATTGATCGTTTAGGAAAAGGCCACATTTTACCTTCTTGAGGTTTAATGCTCGGTTGATTCATCATATCCTGAGACCAGGGCCAAGCTAGCACGCTGGCTGGCACAATCAAGCCTAATAAGACTGAAACCGACAATAACACCACTGCTTTTTTCATCGGATTTCCTCTTCACGTATTTCTACTGCTTTATGTTGCTTAAACAGGTCTTTTACCCGCTCCAGATTGGAATCATCAACATCAATTAATATACCGACTTGATCCAGGCTAACATTTTCACTGTACAAGCTATGACGTTTACGTAGTAAACCTGACAAAAACAGAAAGGCAAGGAAAGTGCCCCATACTGCGAAAAAAATAAGCATCTCATACATCAAAACAAAATTTGATGGTAATGCCACTACGGGTTTTCCACCTTGTGGTTGCACCAAGAATGATGCTTGTGCAGCCGCCAGAAAAAAGAAACCAAAAGTCACCCCAAAAATCGCACCAAATAATGTAAATTTTTGGAGATGAACAGGCCTTTCTCCAAGCACCTCTTCAATTTCAGGATGCTCAATCGGTGATTTTAGTGTTACATCATCTACTGACACGCCGGGTATTTTTGTTTTTCGAATATCTGAGATGGCTGCAAACGCTTCATCAAAGTCGCTGAATAAGCCCATAACGCAATGTTTACTCATTATTACGCTCCCTCCAAACCGGGTTCACCCGTTGTTGTTTTATCATCGGATCGACGATGAAATTTCGTTGCGGCGTCCTCATTAACCAAGTGCCGTTGACGATGGAACACCATTTCTTTTACTTCATACATCGAGACAGATGGAAATACTTTGACAAAAATCAGGAATAACAACCCGAACCAACCAAGGCTACCAAACACAATCGCCCACTCTACGATACTCCCCCACATAACGTCCCATTGATGCGGGCTATGGGACATAGACAATGTTGGTGCCACAATCATCCAACGCTCGAAAAACATACCAACATTTAGAAGCAATGAAACCACAAACATCGTCGGCATATGGCGGCGCAATTTTTGAAATGCCAGCGCGAAAGGTACTACTGAACCACAAAAGAGCATAGTCCAGAATACCCAGGCATAAGCCCCAGTGGCTTTGTCAATTAAAAGTTCTTTGTTGTAAATGTCATGGCCATACCATACAGAAGAAAACTCGATCAAGTTTAGATAAGTCCAGACCATCGCAATGGCAAATGTTAATTTCGCGGTTTTCTCCATAATTGGCAACGTCATATATTCTTCAAATCGGAAGAAATAACGCAGCAATACAAACAAAGTAATAATCGCAGCACAGCCCGAATATAACGCTCCTGCGACAAAATAAGGCGGGAATGTCGTGACATGCCAACCGGGCATAATAGACATGGCAAAGTCAGCCGATACGATAGAGTGCACTGATACCGCCAGCGGAATTAAAAAGCACGCCATTAACAAGTAAATTTTACGAAAATTACGCCACTGTCTGTCATTACCAGACCATCCCAGTGACAATACCGTATAGAGTTTTTTACGCCAACCCCTTGCATTATCCCGGCAAATCGCTAAATCAGGGATCATTCCTATAAACAAAAATAACATTGAGGCGGATAAATAAGTGCTAATAGCAAATGCATCCCACACCAGAGGCGATCGGAAATTTGGCCACAACCCTCGGTCACTCACATATGGCAACACCCAGTACATATTCCAAACTCGACCCAAGTGAATAATAGGAAATATACCAGCAGTCATTAATGAAAATGTTGTCATGGCTTCAGCGAAACGGTAAATGGGCTTCCGCCAATCCGCATGAATAAGGTGAAGGATAGCGGACAACAAGGTACCGGAGTGGCTCATTCCGATCCAGAAGACAAAGGTAGCAATGTACATATCCCACATATGAGGATTATTTAAATTGCTTGGCCCCATCCCAACAGTATATTGAATGTACTCTGCGAACACCGCGCAGGCTATCATTAATATACAGATCACTATAGCTACCCAGTAACTCTTACGCGGATTTTCCATGCTTCGTAAAACATCCGCGTTAATCTTAGCCCACGCTATTTGCTCATTAATATCTTTTTCGTTATACATAAGCGCTCTTCATCGTTGTTATTCCGCATTCAATTATTTGAGATACTCGCCTTACTTTACCCATTTATAAAAAGCAAGCCTACCAAACTAGACTTTTTCCCGAACCCTTTCCAAATACATAACGGAAGGGTCGATATTAAGTTCCTCAAAAATCCGATAACCCCGTTTTTCAGGATTATCTTTGTTTTGTTTGGTAACGGCACGCGTTACTTCGTGTTTTTTCCACAACTTGGCCACTTGGCTATTTTCATCCTGCCAGTCACCAAACACTATCGCATTGGTAGGGCACGCTTGCGCACAGGCGGTGGTGAATTCACCATCCTCAAGTTTACGGTCTTCCATTTTAGCCTTATTTTTAGCACTTCGAATGCGCTGCACACAGTAAGTGCATTTTTCCATGACACCTTTATCTCGCACCGTAATATCAGGATTAAGCTGCATATTCAGTGGTTCAGGCCAGGAACTTTCGTAATAAGAATAAAAATTAAAATAACGAACACGGAAAGGACAGTTATTAGAGCAGTAACGTGATCCGATACAGCGATTATAGATCTGCGCATTTAACCCATCGGGTGTATGATAAGTTGCCGCAACAGGGCAAACAGGCTCACAGGTGGCTGCATTACATTGCTGACACATCATGGGTAAAAAACTGGCGCCCTGCTCAGGGTGGTCCAGTTCTGATTGATCCCAATAACGTTCAACCCGAAGCCAATGCATTGCCTGACCCTTTTCAAAACGCTCAGGCCCAACCACCGCTAAGTTGTTTTCAGCATAACACGCCGTTGAACACGCATTACATCCTGTACAAATATCGAGGTCAATAGCCATTCCCCAACGATGCTCGTAATCGTGAAAACCACCTTCTTCATGACCTTTACGGTATTGTGACCAGTTACTCAATAAGTTATCTAATGACATGCTATGCTCCCTCCGACCGCTGATATTGCTCGACAGGCATAGTCACCACTAATCGGCGCCCCACCTGCGTGTCGCTTGACCCCATTTTCACAACCACCTCCGATTGATTTGTTTTGGAAACACTAACACGCGTTGCATACATCGCCAATTCACCGGTTTTTTCTTCTTTTGTAGGATTTAAGATTTTAAGCGGATTTGCTCCGCGGCCCTCTGCATAACGGCCGTAGAATTCATGCCCCTGCCCCATCGGTATTGCAATAACATCCGGGTGTATGCTTTTTAATAACACCGCTTTTACATTCACAGCACCGTGCTCTGATTTTACACTCACAATGCTGCCTTGTTTGATCCCCAGTTTAGCGGCAGTGGATGGATGAATCTCGGCCCAGGAATCCCACACTAGCTTACTAATTTGATCCGGCGCTTCTTGTAACCAGGGCAGATTCGCATGACGACCATCCCATAAACCTAACCGCGCAGAGGGTGCCAAATACAAAGTTGATGTCCCTGCATCACTGCTGGCAACGACAGGGTCATCGAAACTGACAGCATTGAATGTAAGCTGCTCCGCATTTGATGTCACCTTGATAACGCCCTTTTGCAGGCTTGCATTCCACGCCTGCTGATCGGTACCATTATTGCTATTCTGCATTGGCATGGCTGCATGCGCCTGCCTCAGATAGGCGTAATAATCCGCGAATCCACCGTATTCGTTTGCATTGACGGTTTTTAGTAAATCCATCAGGATATCACCTAAACCCCGCGTATCGGCATACAGTTTTTCCATCAGAGGTTGTTGTAGACCAATTACCGATTGTTCCGGTTGATAAGCTGCAACGTGAGTCCCCCAATCTTCAAGATATGACGCCAGCGGCAACACAACATCAGCCGCCATGGTCGTTTCATCAAGAAACTGCGCCAAAGCAACTTTGAATGGCACGTTGTTTAATGCCTTATCGAAATCAAGGGCTGTCGGTGCAGTATATTTAGGATTCGCACCATGAAAAAAGGCCACCGCAAGCTTGTTATTTTTTGCGGCCTGCGTGAAGCTAAACAAGCTACTCGTACCAGCCACTGTTCCTTGCATTTGTTCAAAGGGGAAGACACCGGCAGACTCTATCGTATTACCGATATTCCCCAGCAACTGGTTAAGCAACATCACCGCAGCGACAGCGTTATAACCATTGGCATGGCCTTCTACTGGTGCCCCCGCCAATACCAAGCTAGGTGAACGTTCATTAAGTAGCTCAGCAATACGCTTCAGCTGCTTCTCGTCAACACCGGTCATCTTGGTAACAGCCGCTGCATCGTATTTATTAATTAAATCTTGAATACCTGATGGGAACTGAGAAATATCTTTATTGTGGTTTTTAACCAAACTATTGGCAATGCCAAGCGCAATAACACCTTCAGTGCCAGGCAACGATGGCAACCATAAATCGGCATTGGCACCGGTCAGCGACATTTTTGGTTCAATTTGCACCAATAAACCACGACGCGCCTGCTTGCGAAACTTAACATATTCACCTGAAAAATGTACCGGTGAAACCCAAGTACCCAGAAAATCAGCCCCAAACGAAACCACCATTTGCGCTTTGTCCAGGCGTAGACGTGGGTTGGCTTCACCCAACGTATCTTTACACACCGACTGCCAAACTGAATTATTAATGGTTTCATGGGCATAATGATTTTTCGAACCAAGGGCCTCCAGGTAATTAGCAACCAGTGCAAACTGATGCCCGCTTAATGCACCAGTAAACCATGCGACCTGATCGCCTCTTGCAGCAGCAATTTTTTCCTTAATGGTCGACATCGCCTTTTCCCATGACACAGGCATTAATTTCCCACCTTCACGCATCATAGGAGATTTAATTCGATCAGGATTATAATGGCCTTGCACACCCGCCTGCCCCATCATGCAGAGGTTACCGTTATTTATTGGCGATTCGGGATTGCCTTCCAGTTTTAGTACACGCCCTTCTCGTACACGCCCATGCGTACCACATGCAGCGCTACACTGTGCGCAAACTGAAGCGTACCAAACACCGACACCTGGAATAACGTATTCTTCAGGCATCAGGTAAGACATCACCTCTTCTTTGCCTTCCTCCAAGGTAACAGTCGAGGGTAAATCACAACCACTCAACGCGGTCCCTACTCCACCCCACCCCATAATCTTTAAAAAATTTCTACGGTCAATTGTTCCACTCATAGCTCTAGTATCCGTTTGTTCAATTTGTTTAGTCGTGTTTTTATTTGAACTTAGTTTCATTAGTGTGTTTTAAAGTGACGATTAATCACGACCGCTACAATCGTTGATGTCGGTTAATACACCCTAAAAACTAAATAGTTACACTACGCATAAATTAGCGCTATTTATGGCATGTCCAGCAATCAGCCGGACCTCCGTTGTCTTCATGACATCTCACACAAAAGCCCATATTCAGCGGTTTCACCTTATGAGCAACTGTCATATTTTCCACCTCACCATGACAGAATGCACAAATTTCCTTGACATTCTCCACGGGAAAATCGCGGTCAGTCACAAAACGTTTGATATGGCGTTCATGCGTGAAATGCACAAAATCAGGTACATCGTGGACCTTCTTCCATGGGGGGGAGGACTTATTCTCCCAATATTCTGTCAATTCCTTAATACGGGGCTTATCCGTCGCAATCACTTTATGACATCCCATGCATTTGCTGGTCGGCGGAATACCGGCAACTTTGCTACGGCGCGCATAGGTGTGACAATACATGCAGTTAATTTTATTGACTTTCACGTGTATATCGTGAGGGAATTCGATAGGCTGAGGAACATCTTCGCCAACATGGGTTCCAACCGGGGGAATGACATCGTCAATTGATGCATCAGAAGATATCACTACAAACGGATATACGGCCAACGCAACTAAAATGCTCAGCAACGCCAGCTTAATATTCCAATTGTGCTTCAATGCTCCAATACGGCCGAAAGACTTTTTATTCTGTTTATTTACCGCCATATGTTTCCTCATTATCACGCTAGTGGCTGTTTAATTTACGTTGTTTAATTTACGTTGTTAAAACTTAACGTTGTTATAAAAAAACAACAACCGCTGCTGCCTTATCGTGCGAACAACGATAGAGCACCGTCCAAGTCTTCGGAGGTAAGGAAAGTCGTCGACATTCTCTCGCGTGTATCTCGCGTGGTTACCATCAATAAACCGAGCATATCATCGGCAACCTCACGCAAAGAAATGACCACGTTTCCCGGACTCAATTCTTTGCTTCACATCTACGCGATATGAAACCCCGCAATCTTCTCTGATATTAACAAGCTTAAATTTTTAAAAAAACTTAACGTAACTATCCCTAACAACTGATTTTAAGCTGTATACTATATCAGAGTCTTCTTATATAACGTATACGTTTAACTTCGGCAAAACCCAAACACCCGATGCTAGACTAATCAAGGTAAGCATGTCAACGCCAGTAACACAATTTATATGCAAGTTATTTTGGTGGGTTTTGAACTTAAAACAGTCAGTCATTGTTACACAAGGCACTATTGATGGCGCACATGAATCACAGCCTTATCCGCGCTATACTGCAAAACAAAGTTCGCATTATTGATTTAATCACGCACAGTAAATCACACATAACCCAATGAAATAAAAAGAGTTATAGCATCAAAGATAAAATTCGAAATTGGCTCCTGACACAGAACCCTTTACACTAAACTCGTCTTGCATTATCAAATGCTGCAAACCCAATATATGTATAAATTCGATTTAGTCGTTACTCTCAAACACACCAACACCAAACTATAAGGTAAAAATCATTAGTGTTTGCTAATAGCACTAATAAATGATAGTGCTCAATGAGGGGATAAGCGCAGGCACAGTAAGGGGGCTGTAAAGAAACAACGTGAACATTTTGTTTGTCTACCCTTCCGTCTTCGGCGTTGCGACAAAGGTTACATACAACGAGTATGCGCCCCCTGAAAGAAGTGCCTGGGGTGCGCCCATTTCCGCACCTTGAAGACGAAACGATTCCGGCGCAACCTGCCCAACTTATTTTCTTTACAGCCCCTAAGGGAATAGAGGTAGAATGAAAAATACCAAAAACATCTAAAGCAGGCTGTTTAGCGTTTTTATGCCTCACCCAGCGCATCGACTTGTTGGGTTAATTTTTCGAGGTCATAAGCTTGGGGGTTTAGCTGGCTGATTTTCTCAATAACCCGTCGTGCACGCCCCTCAGCCTTAGCGTTGATTGCCTGCTGAGCGACAGAGACAAGCCGGGTAACCTGTCCATCAATGTAACTCACCAATTTTCTTGACAATAAGTTCAACCGCCGCCCGTCATTAATACTCGCATAGTATTGCGCAAGCACCTGAAGCTGCGGCGCCTCAATCTCTGCACTGCCTAGCAACTCACTCATTGCTTTTCCGGCCCGGCGAATATTCGTTCTTGCAGCACCGGTTAATTGCCAAAGTTGCTCACCTTCACTTTGAGGTTTTAAGGCCGCCAGTTCAACCCAGCGCGTCTGCATAAAAAGCATTTTTGCCCATATGTGATAACGCATCGGTAAATCATCGATACGATTAATGGCGCTACTTGCCTCATTAAAGCGCTGTAATGTCATCATCATTTCGGCATATTGCCAATGAGTCCGGTCAGGCCAAATGACCTGAGACTTATAGATCACTTCTGCGGCCTCATAGTCAAGCATGCGGTACAGTCCCTCAATCTCTATTGCCTTAGCTTTAGTTGCATCGATACCTTTCAAATGTTCCCCCAAGTGACCAGCAATTTCATCTTGATCCCATCCATAAAAATGGTGTGCAAGACTAAATAACTTTTCAGGTATGCCACGATTCAAATAAGGTATAATGTTCAGATTGTAATGCTCCCACAAAAGCGAATAAGGATTTTCCTCACCTTTACCACTTTCATCCAACAAAGACAAACGCACCTCGGATAAAATATTAATATCGGTATTGGGACGAACATTTCCAGCGGCTTCAAGCGCTTGCTCACGGGATAATGCAAAATACCTAAACAGTTCTTCGGGAGTGGACAAACCATTATGGCTCAGAATTTTTTTCAGCCTTGTATCGTTCATCCGCTTATTTATTTGCTCATAATCAAACACTAACTTATTCGCGGAACCGAACAATAAAAAATCGCCGGACCCTACATCAGCAAATGTTACGCCATGAGGAAAGACACCATAAAATGCCTGAATAATGGCTCGCAGCGTAGTAGCATCCATATGAAAAAGACTTAACCACTGACCATAAATACCACCGTCGGCCAAACGGGAATCAACAATTTCAAAAAATTCCTTTGTAAAAACCGTCGATGCTCTTGACAACCAAGGATGCGAAGGTTGTGACGCAATAATGTCATATTTGGAATCGTCCAATAACAATGTATTTCTCGCATCATTAAATTCCAGATTAACTTTCGGATTCTGCAACACTGGCATCAAACCACCAGCCATAAATTCACCCGCAGCTATCACGGCTGGCTCTAGCTCCACAACCTTTATTTTTTCAAGCTCCTCGGTTAACGATAATGCACTGGTTGTATACCCCCCCCCGAACCCCACGATAAAAGCGCTTTTTGGACTTTCATGTAAAAAATAGGGAATTAACCCTAACAAATATTCCGGTAATGGCACATGCATATCATCTTCCATATCAAAACCGGATTCATTTAAACCATTATTTTGAAGGTTTATGTATCGATCACCGTAAGATACCAGGCTAATCACCCCTGCCTTGCCTTCTTTAACAAACAGTACTTCCGGATTTTTAATACGGTTACCGAAATCATCGTGCTGATACTGAACTGAAGCAATCAGTGATTTAAAATCGATAGTTGGAAAATACCAATTTGCAGAAAACCCAAGTAACGCGAATACAACAATAGTAAAACGCGCCACCAAGCCTACAACTGGCCGGATAAACACAATCGACAATAACAATATTGCAATAGCAACACCCGTAAGCAGTACATTGGTTCCATAAACAGGAATAATCCAAAACCCTGCCACAACGGAACCCAATATACTAGCAACCGTATTAATGGCATAAGCTTTCCCGATCCGTGCGCGCACACCCGTTAAATTACCGCAATACAACTTTAGGTTTAAAGGAAAAAGAGCACCAAACAACACTGTCGGAACAATCAGCATAAAAAATACAATAGTATATTTCATAGCGTGGCGTAGCCAAGCATCTGCGGGAAAATGATTAATCGACTCATAAAACGCGGGAAGAAAACTTAACATTCCTCGCGCAAATAATAGCGACACACCCAACAGCACTAACCCAATAGCCATCCAATACTCTGGCTGTTTAATGTGATCTAAACGCGACCTTATAACCCAAGACCCTATCGCAATACCAAATAGAAAAATCGCCAATATTGCTGCAAACCCATAGATGGTTGTTCCTGTAAAAATTGATAAATATTTAGTCCAACCTACTTCTGTTGCAATGGCTACAAAACCAGTTGCAAACAAAACCAGCAACGCCTGCATCCTAAGCGGTGCCGCTTCGTTCGCACTATTCCCCGACACAGGAAATGTTTCCTCGCTCGCTCCATGACCCATTTCTTCGCTTGGGCTTTTGATAATTTTTTTAGCATAAATCGCCATTACCACAATCGATGCATTAATCAAAACTGCAATGTAAACGGCACCATCCAAACCCCAATTCGGCACGAACACAAAGCCTGCCAGCACGGCCCCCAAAACAGCACCCCCTGTATTAAAGCTGTAAAGCTGACTGACGCGCAAACCAATCTCAGCGTTTTTACGCACCAAAATTGATGCCATTACAGGAAAAGTGGCTCCCATGCACATAGTTGGAACAATAAGCAACGCCATAGTCACTATAAATTTAAACTCAAGCAGGGAACCCCACTGCGAAAATGCTGACATGAACAAATCGAGATTGAGCAATATGGGTAATAACACCAAACCAGACAGACCAATAATAACTTCCAATACGATATAGACATTAAGTATGTTGAATCTGTTTTTAATAAGACGTTCTGCTAAATAACTACCTAATGCAAGCCCCAAAAAAAAGGCTGCAAGCACAATACTTATGGATGCACTTGTAGACCCCATGCTAAGACCTAACAACCGAACCCACACAACCTGATAAGTTAAACTTGCCAACCCCGATAACAATAGAAACGCAGTAGCCAGCTTCAACATAACCAACCACCCTTTATGGAATGAATTAAAAGTCGCGATAAAAACATTTTTACAAACCTGGTTTCTCTTGCGTTAAAAAAATACTTAATTTTTGTAACAATTCAGCTTAAGCTTTGGACTGGTACAATGACGACCTCAAACGTCTTTCATTTACCAGCGTACTTTATCGTTGCCCTCAAATACATCAAAGACGAATAAATCAACGCTCATATTGAGCAACTACTGTACGGTTAAAAAATCACATTGAGTAGTGACCTTGTTTTATTCTCGACACTATGAACATCAACCGCACTCAATACAAGTGATGTCATCCAGAACTTTAACCCCCACCAAAAACACTTATTAAAAAAAGTGTTTTAGTCCGCTCACTGAAAAACGGTATTGTATTAAGCATGTTGAACTTAATCTCATGCGCCATAACAGCATGGTTTAAAATACCCTGAAAGCTTCATCTTGTTAGTATCTTAGGCCGTGCTCTGTTCATGGAACCAATTGCTCTATTGACAACGTATGCTAACCCATTGACTAAGCCAGCATCACGCCAAAAAATCAACACATCGATACATACGCAGATATAAACACCCCCCTATATCGGCTTAGTGACAGACAAGCATTTTTCAAAAACAACATCTAACGTCAATATTTTCTTTATTTTGTTTTTAAACAAATTATTGTACAGCGCTTCATTCTTAATTAACTGAGAATCAGTTAAATTTATAATAGTAAAGTTACCTATACAAGACACTTAAGTATTATTTTTATCGTATTGCCGATAATATTAATTTAAGTGACAAAATAACACCAATTTTTGCTAGTTAGCTTGCCTATAAAAAACACAATACAATTTATATATCAATTAATTAAATATAAAACAACTCATTTATCCGGACTTTGCATGAACATTTTATGGTCATGCCATATAATTTGACCTACAGTTAAATTATATGTTAGCTTTGAGGCCAGTCTTTGGTACCGTCACGGTAAGTAGGTTTAGTGCTATCCTCGACGCTAAACCCCAAGCCGGGAAGGAGACTTAGGGGGGTGAATATCTGGAACTCTTCTGTTGAGCACTAAGAAAATCAAGGGATGTGCCACAGAATTTGCCCCCAACTTCGATATTGTAAGTTCGCATAACCTTTAAGGAGAAAGACTATGGGTATGGGTGGAAGCGGTGGTATGGGCGGCGGCGGCGGCATGAGTGGCGGCGGCGGTGGTATGAGCGGTGGCGGCGGCATGAGTGGCGGCGGCGGTGGTATGAGCGGTTGGCGGCGGCGGTGGTATGAGTGGCGGCGGTGGTGGTATGAGTGGCGGCGGTGGCGGCATGAGTGGTGGCGGCGGTGGCATGTAGGTCTGCACACTAACCAACTCCACTAACTGACAGCATTACATTACTGTCAATCTACGCTCAAAGAAAAATCGGCACCAATACCAGTACAGTGTGTGCTATTAATACATTATAAATGCACTTGATGGGTAATATTGATTTACTCTGAGCGATAGAACAAACGCACGCAATATACATCGTTATACGGCTCTAGCCTACTAAAGCCAAAGGGGAGAGGATGCAAGAAAAGCTATTCATTTAGTTGCTCCGCATCCTCTCTTTAAATGTTCCAGACTTTTAAATGCACCATTAAAGGCACTGTTAAACGCACTAGAAAAGTATCGTTGATTTATTTTTTTACATGCTCGATGAAAGAATCCTTGCCTTTGTCTAAGCGCTGTACGTAATAACGACAAAGCCGTTCAACAGCAAAGCACACATCATCTCCCACTTAAAACCACCGCCCGCTAACTTACAGTAGTTTGCCACTGCACGGCTCTTTTATAGTCAGCATTATAATTATAGAGGTCCTCATGCTTACCCGAGACGGCCGAACCATCACCCATTAAATACACCACCCGATCAGCAGATCGAATCGACGAATAACGATGGGCAATAATTAACGTGGTTCTTTTGGCCCGCAGCTTTTGCAATGCATCAACAAGCACCTGCTCAGAATGGCTATCCAAAGCGGATGATGCCTCATCAAGGATTAAAATAGGGGCATCTCTTAAAAACGCCTGAGCGATCGCCAATCGCTGGTATTGCCCTACCGATAAATTGATACCATGAGCGCCTACCTTTGTATCCAAGCCAGACGTCAGGGGTTCGATAAACTCCCAGGCGAAACTGTCTTTACAAGCATTAATAACTTGCGCGTGCGAAGCATTTGGGTTCGCCAGTTTTAAATTTTCCATGATCGTGCCGTTAATAAAAAAAGGTTCCTGCCATACAACGGAAACATTACGCCTTAATGACGCCAAGCTGACTGATTTTATATTAACACCGTCAATCTCAATATCACCTTGCTGGGGATCATAGAAACGCATAATCAAGGCTGCAAGCGTCGACTTACCTGAACCACTGGCGCCAACCAACGCTACGGTCTCACCCGCCCGGACAGTCTCCGATAACTGATAAAAAATAGGGCTGTCATTTTCCTGATAAGAAAATGATAAATCACGTATCACGATCTCCCCCTTTGTAACATGCAACTCATTCGATGGCGTACATTCAATGATATCAGATTGCCTATTCATTACCGCCATCACCCGTTCAGCTGCGCCAACATCGCCTTGCAACTGAATAGGTATTTGCGCAACCCCACGTACAGGTACTGATAAGTACCCCAAATAAACGACAAAACTAATCAGCACCCCTACCGACAAACGACCTGATTGAATGCCTTCGATGCCATTGTAAGCGACAATAATCCCCGTTATATAGATAAGCATTGCAAATACACTGTTATATAAAATATCAATTTTGCGCATTTTCAAACTCCAACGTCGCGCAACATCAAACGCCGCAGCATGCCTGGATTGCATTTCTTGCTCTGCATTAAATGAACTGATACCCCGTAAATTACTCAGTGCCTGCGTTTCAAAAGCTAACAAATTACCGTTATAATTAAAGAACTTACTCGCTGCCTGACCTTTTCTTGGCGCGAGAAAATGCTGCAACAGATAAAAAAGTGGGGCTAACAATAAAGCAATTAAAGCCAACTGCCAATCAATCCAAAATAGCATAGACACATAAAACATCAACACCAGCAAGTGAGACAATAAACTCAAAGGAACATCTAAAACAAACGTAGTCAACCGATCAATATCATTGCTTAAACGTGCGATCAAATCACCGCGTTCATACAAGCTGGCGACGGGGTAAGAAAGCGCCATCACATGGGACAATAAATTCTCTCGAACACGACCAATATAACGCAAACTAACAGCATTAAAGATATGAAAATAGGCGAACTGAAAACACTGACTAACAAAAACAACGCCAACTAAAATTAATAGCGTTTTACTTAGCTGATCATAATCAATGGCTGTCAACAGTGAAACGGCATTGCCTAATAACCATATCATCAAGGTATTGGCCAGGGTAATCACCACTAAAAACACACACATCAATGCGATATAACCTTTATCAGGTTTTATATAGGGTAAAAAAAAATGACTGACCGACCTAATCCATTTAAACAACTGCCATAATGACACATGCACCTTAATTTTCACCTTTTAACCTAATAACGCATCAGTTGAATGGTCACGAGAACCACGATAGCGTTGATGATAAACAATTTTTGGTATTCTATACCATTCTCAAAAAAATATTCTCAGGGAACGCCGTCAATGCATCTTAGAACATGCACGTGTTCCTTATCACCAACTTATCATCAATAAGGTAGGCGCGATTTTTCGTACGCTACCCCCTTCAACACTGAGTGTTTTACATTCATGCTCGACCAATTTTTCCAAACTCAATCACCCACAAACAAAAAAGCCCCGCGTAGAGCGGGGCTTTGAATAACGTGCAAAGATAATGCAGCGGGAAAGACTTACATCATACCACCCATGCCGCCCATGCCACCCATACCGCCACCCATACCGCCCATATCAGGTGCAGCAACAGAGTTATCCTCTTTAGCAACGTCAGCCACCATGGCCTCAGTGGTAATCATCAACCCCGCAATTGAACCCGCGTTTTGCAATGCAGTACGCGTCACTTTAGTTGGATCAAGAATACCCATTTCAACCATATCACCATAAGCATCGGTCGCAGCATTAAAACCAAAATTACCTTTACCTTCAGCAACCTTGTTTAATACCACGGAAGGTTCACCACCAGCATTGGCTACGATTTGACGCAAAGGCTCTTCCATTGCACGACACGCAATAGCAATCCCCACGTCTTGGTCATGATTATCTCCCTTAACGTCTTTAATGGCCTGCAAAGCACGGATCAAAGCAACACCACCGCCAGGCACAACGCCTTCTTCAACCGCAGCACGTGTCGCATGTAATGCATCTTCAACACGGGCTTTCTTTTCCTTCATTTCCATTTCTGTTGCTGCACCGACCTTAATAACGGCAACACCGCCAGCCAACTTGGCTACACGTTCCTGCAACTTTTCTTTATCGTAATCAGAAGTAGCCTCGTCTATTTGCGCACGAATTTGACCTACCCGAGCTTCGATATCTGCGCTCTTCCCAGCGCCATCAATAATCGTGGTATTTTCTTTTGTGATCGATACACGTTTTGCAGTACCTAAATCTTCAAGAGTGGCTTTTTCCAATGAAAGCCCCACTTCTTCGGAAATAACGGTAGCACCTGTTAAAATCGCGACATCTTCGAGCATCGCTTTACGGCGATCACCAAACCCTGGGGCTTTAACGGCACTTACTTTCACAATACCGCGCATATTATTGACAACCAATGTCGCTAAGGCTTCGCCATCCACATCTTCAGCAATAATCATTAACGGTTTGCCAGCTTTCGCGACAGCCTCAAGCACAGGCAATAATTCACGAATATTGGAAATCTTCTTATCGTGAATTAAGATATACGGCGCATCCAGTTCTGTACTCATACTTTCCTGATTATTGATAAAGTAAGGTGATAAGTAACCGCGATCAAATTGCATACCCTCAACAACATCCAGTTCGTTCTCCAGACCAGAACCTTCTTCAACGGTAATAACACCTTCTTTACCCACTTTACCCATAGCGTCGGCAATGATACGGCCAATACTCGCATCTGCATTGGCTGAAATTGTACCTACTTGGGCGATGGAGTTATCATCTTCACAGGCTTTGGATAAACCTTGCAACGCATCAACCGTTGCTGCAATGGCTTTATCGACACCACGCTTAAGGTCCATCGGATTCATACCGGACGTAACAGCCTTCATGCCCTCTGTGAGCACAGACTGCGCCAACACAGTTGCCGTCGTGGTGCCATCACCAGCAAGGTCTGACGTTTGTGAAGAAACTTCTTTGACCATTTGAGCACCCATATTCTCAAATTTGTCTTCCAATTCAATTTCTTTTGCAACAGAGACACCATCTTTAGTAATGGTTGGAGCTCCAAAACTTTTTTCTAATACGACGTTGCGGCCTTTAGGCCCAAGCGTGACTTTTACAGCGTTAGCCAGAACATTAACGCCCGCTAACATGCGGTGACGCGCACTGTCGCTGAATCTCACTTCTTTTGCAGTCATACAATAACCCTCTTTTTGTAAATTTTAAATATGAATTCTTTTTAAAATCAAATAATTAAAATCATTTCACTCATTAGTACTTAGCCGGTAATCACGCCAGTAATGTCGTCTTCACGCATTACCAACAAATCTTCGCCGTCAATTTTCACCTCAGTGCCGCCATATTTTCCAAACAGCACTTTGTCCCCCACCTTGACATCTAGTGGACGAACTTCGCCGTTTTCCAGGATTTTTCCCTTCCCAACTGCGAGCACTTCGCCTTGAATTGGTTTTTCTGTGGCAGAATCCGGAATCACGATACCACCTGCGGAGGTCCGTTCTTCCTCTGTGCGACGTACGATTACACGATCATGCAAAGGACGAATATTCATTCACTATCTCCTTGATAGATATAATATTTTTAATAGTTAATGGACAATTACATCTATTGATTTAAAACATATGAATTAAACCAATATAATTGCGAGAGTGTTTGGCACTCTACTCAGATGAGTGCTAATAATAGTAGCAATTAATTGAAAATCAAGGGGTAGGCTTTAAAATAATTACATTAATAATGAATAAAAAATAATTGGGAGCACTCTCATTTAAGGCAGCTTCAATGCTGTGCCTGTGTTGCCGCTCTTAGCAAAGTGTCAAATCCAACGAAAGACGCCTTGCTTACAACCCATCTAGAGACGCTGCATCTGTATTCTATTTTACACTAATGATCATCTTCGCGACGATACTCTCCCTCAATAATATTACTTTTGTTAGATTGAGAGCCATGACGCCTCCCCTCACCTGCGTTAGGTGATTTAGGAAAACGAAAAATACGCTGAATCCCCCACAATGCGATCGGACGACGTATCGATGGCAGCAGACATAAAAAACCAATCGTGTCGGTAAAAAAACCGGGGGTTAATAATAAGGCACCTGCGATCAACAACATTGCACCTTCCAGTATTTCAGTGGCTGGAACACCACCTCTTGCGAGGGTTTGACGTACCCGATTCAGTGTAGAAAACCCCTGCATTCTCAATAGCCATGCACCCAATACCGCCGTAAATACCACCAAAAATATCGTTAAAAATGGCCCCACGATTGAACCGATTTCGATTAACAAATAGATTTCAATGATAGGAACAATAAAAAAAAGGGCCAGCAATATAAAAAAGGGGTTCATAATAGTTTGTCTAAAATTGGTAACAAATAATTTAGGCAGGAGACTTCATATCATTGACATGCATCAAGGGCCGCATGTAATGACAACCGATTATTTGTTAGTGGACATTTATTAGTCAACAATTTCGGATTGCCGTTTTTGAGCCTACAAAAATAGTGCCTTCCCCCTTGACCTCGATCAAATTAAGGAGCCTAACGCTATAAACTTATCAAATCGAGCCCTGTAAAAGGAATACCGTGATATTAATGTATCGCTTTTAGAACAAAATCTGCTTTTCTGGAAAACATACTGATATCCTTATCTAATAAAGCATACGACCACAAATACAAGGAAAAATCCACGCACTCATTAGCACAAAATCACTATACTGCTTATGTAATACCGTTGCAAACTTTGGAAATCAACCGCTATGAATGACGATTATATATTAATTATAAGCGCTTGCGCTGATAGAGAGGCTGCCGAGCATATAGCGAATACTTTAGTTGATGAAAATCTCGTGGCATGCGTTAATATCATTCCAGGCATCGTATCCATCTATCAATGGCAAGGCAAACGCGAAAAAACCCAGGAAACACTGATTATCGCAAAAACCAAATCCAGCGCCTATGTTGCGGTGGAACAAATGATCAGTAACCATCACCCTTATGAACTTCCAGAAATAATCAGTGTCCCCATAACCAATGGTTTAGCTAATTATTTGTCCTGGATTGCCGAAAATGTAGTAACCACCCGTTAAACCGAGGTATTAATGAAAAATCAAACAACATTAACCACTACATTTTGGTTTGCCCACCTTTTCTTCCTTATTTTTCATAGCGTTTCGAGTATCGCCAGTATAAGCGGAATTGACACTGGGTTTAGCGATGAGCCTCTGCCGCCAGATCAAGCCTTTGTAATGACAAGCAAGGTGCTTGATACCGATATGATTAGGACCGAATGGCATATTGTCGACGGGTATTATATGTACCGTGACAAATTCAAGTTCGAAAGCAATACCCCCGGCATTGCCATCAATCCCGGCATATACCCCAAGGGTAAAATAAAAGAAGATGAATTTTTTGGTAAAGTAGAAACCTACCGTGGCAATATCGTCATTGATATCCCGTTATCTCGCTTGTCTGACGTTGACACATTGGCCTTTACTGTTACATCACAAGGTTGTGCTGATATCGGCATTTGCTACCCGCCCCAAACACAAGAAACAACGTTATCGCTCCCAGCCCTGCCCATGAAAACAGCGACGGCAAGCCTAGACCCTTCCAATGAAAACACATCATTCAACCCGTTCGCAGCGCTAAAAAAATTCGGAAATTCGTTAGGTCTCGGTGCCAGTGATAATAAGTTTTTACCTCCCGATCAGGCATTTATATTCTCCGCTGACATTGAAAACGGCAACCTTATCAAAGCCAATTGGAAAGTTGCAGAAGGATACTATTTATACAGAGACAAATTTGCCTTTTCCCTAGAGGATTCAAACGGTATTACCATCGGCCACATCACTATGCCCAAGGGAGAAGAAAAAGTTGATGAAGCCTTTGGCAAGATGATTGTCTACCACAAAAACATCAGCATCGACATTCCCTTACTGCGTACTAACCTTGACGCCACCCCCATCTCTTTAGTGGCTAAATACCAGGGTTGCGCCGACGCAGGGTTTTGCTATCCCCCAATACAGCAAGTGATGCCTTTGTCTTTACCAAAAGGGCAGGCTATGCAGGCTTCGCTATCAACAACACAAGATGTAGATCAAGGCAGTTCGGATATTATTGTTTCAGAGCAAGACCAAATTGCCGCATCCCTCGCTAGTGGCAATACCCTTCTCACCATTCTTACCTTTTTTGGCTTCGGGTTATTGCTGGCCTTTACACCTTGTGTTTTCCCTATGGTTCCCATTCTATCCAGCATCATCATTGGACAGGGCAAAAATATCACAACACGTAAAGCATTTACCATGTCGCTGGTGTATGTGTTGGCAATGGCCGTCACCTATACGGTCGCCGGAGTGATTGCCGGTATTTTTGGAGAAAATTTACAAGCCGCATTCCAAAACCCCTGGGTACTCGGCAGTTTTAGTGTGGTATTTGTAGCATTGGCTTTCTCTATGTTTGGATTTTATGACATCCAGATGCCCAACTTTGTCCAAAGCAAACTAACGGAATACAGCAATAAACAACAGGGTGGCACATTGATTGGTGTTGCCATCATGGGCTTCTTGTCAGCACTCATCGTCGGACCCTGCGTTGCCGCCCCACTGGCTGGCGCACTCATCTATATTGGCCAGACGGGTGATGCCGTATTGGGTGGCATGGCTTTATTTGCGTTGAGCCTGGGAATGGGGGCACCGCTACTTGCTATTGGGGTTTCAGCTGGAAAATTGTTACCCAAGGCCGGCACATGGATGGATGCGGTAAAAGCAGTATTCGGTGTGATGATGCTTGCCGTCGCAATTTGGATGTTAGAACGTATTGTACCAGCAGCAGTTTCCATGTCCCTATGGGCAATGTTACTGATTGTCTCCGCTATCTATATGGGGGCACTGGAACCCGTGGGTGGCAATAGCACCGGCTGGCGCAAACTCTGGAAAGGCCTTGGCGTGGTTGTACTAGTGTATGGTGCCTTGCTGCTTATTGGAGTCGCCAGCGGCGGCAAGGACGCACTCCAACCGTTAAGCGGTGGCTTTATCACATCTGGTGGTACAGGGGGTTCCCAGTCGCACCAAGAGTTAGTCTTCACTAAAGTTAAGGGGCTTGAAGGATTAGAGCGTGAACTCACCAAAGCCACAGCACAAGGCAAGATAGTCATGTTAGATTTTTATGCTGACTGGTGTGTCTCCTGTAAAGAAATGGAAAAATACACATTTTCGGACCCAGGCGTGCAACAAGCCCTGAAAAACGTAGTATTATTACAAACCGATGTCACCCTCAATGACAAACAAGACAAAGCCCTACTCAGTCAATTTGGTTTGTTTGGCCCACCGTCGATTTTGTTTTTTGATAAACAAGGCCAAGAACAACGAGCATACCGTTTGGTTGGTTTTCTGAATGCAGAAAAATTCGAGGCTCATGTACAGAAAATTTCTAATATTTGAATACAAAAATTGAACACAGAGCTGATGCACTTGCACAAACTACGTTAATCAACGCAAGTTCATCGGTTAAATATACCCGTAGCGATTGAGATTTAGGGTATATTGCAAGGAATTTCAACGCAGCCATGGGGTAAATAGGACATGCAATTAGACCTAAAGCCCAATCGCTACGGGTATAGACTACAGTAATTCATACTGTCATTAGAACAGTATTAAGTATTAAGCAACGGGTTATACGGGGAAAGACTCAAATGAAACGACAATATTTTGTGTATCTCGCTATATTTATTGGCGGAATATGGGGAGGGAACGAAATTGTCAAATTGGTTTCCAATCAGGATGAAATCCAGCAGGCCGCAGAGATAACGTTTAACACCCAAGCCGCCAATTTTGAATTACCTGACCTGGAAGGCACCACTCACCAATTCAATGAATGGGCTGGAAAAGTACGCGTGTTAAATTTTTGGGCAACTTGGTGTCCACCTTGCCGTAAAGAAACACCGATGTTCATCGAAATGCAAGAACAATATGGCGCCCAAGGTCTACAATTTGTAGGCGTTGCAATCGATGAACCTGAAAAAGTGCAAGATTTTGTCGACACGTATGGTGTTAACTACCCCACGCTGGTTGGCGCTGAAAGTGCTATTGAAGTCGCTAAACAGTACGGAAATCGTTTCGGGGCACTACCCTATACAGTCATCATTAACCGCCAAGGCACTATCGTACATGCACAAAGTGGTGAAATGACACGGCAAAACACAGAGTCCCTCATTCGACCATTATTATAAAGCTTCATTTTAAACGAAGCACTTTACACTGAAATCACTAAAAAAACTGTTGCACACCGAAGGAAAACCGGCTGGTTGCAGGGTGACTGGTGTTCAATGCAAAATCGAAACGCCCGATGAACCGGTGGATTTTAGGCGAAATAATCCGAAAACCCACCCCTGTGCTATAAAAAGTGTCACCACTGCCGACGCCTGTATCACTGGTTGTGCTATTCACCTGAGCCATATCGAAAAACACAGTAGACTGTAACACGACCCAAGGCCGCTTAAAACCTGCAATTCGGTATTCCAGATTTGCCTGCCAATAGCGGCTACCCCGTAACTGACCATCCAGATAACCCCGAACATGCTCAAACCCACCAACATAAAACAAATGTTGTAAATCATCACTATTGCTTGCCCCAAGTCGTAATCGTGCTGCCAGATTAGCCTCATGCGATAAACGCCAAAATGCTTGGCTATCCCATTCAGCACGATAGAATTCATCGTCAGAACCCAAAGCAGGTACAGCCTGAGCAAGTGTTAACTCAGACACCGCACCGCGTAATAGGTAATTGTCATAATCAAGACGCCCTACTCTGAAAAATGCCCGGGCGAGTACAGACCGCGACGCGCCCTTGTCTTGTAGTTGAAGAACAGTCGCATCACTTAAACGACCACTCGTCAATTCAGAATTTAAAAAAGAATCCTTATTAAACGCCAACCCCAACCCCAAGGTTAATTGATTTGATAATTCACGATCAAAAAAAAGATTAGCTCGACGACGATATAATACAAAACGCCCTTGCTCGGAGCCATCGGCTTCGTATAAATCTCTTGGACGTTTCACAGCCCAAATATCACCTCCCAATCGGAAGCGACTATTCATAAAGTAAGGATCTCGAAACCAAATCACCCCGCCAGGCTCACCATTCCAGCTTTCGTACTGCGCCCCCGCTTCAACATAATTACCCCCAATATTTATATCAAAAACACCTGCAACCACATAAGTGGTATCCCCACCTTGATTAATTTTCAAAATTGGAACAGTAGTCCAAACTTCCTGTAGCTCAAATATAACGATGATTTCCCCATCAGCCGCTTTGGGGTTCCTCACCAATCGGGCATTGACAACATTAAAAATACGAAGATTTTTCAGTCGCTGAACACTTTCCTGCAATGCCTGTAGCTCAAGCGGTTTACCGCTGCTAATCAGCAACTCCCGCTCTACAACAACGGAGTTGGTACGCTCCAAGCCCTGAATAACAATGTGCCCTACAAGCTGACCTTCAGCTGCATCGGCTGACACCGCCAACATTTGCCCAGACACCAACAAGGGCCATGCAAACATTATTAAAATAATAATGCCTGAGAAAAATAATCTGTGTATACGCATAGTCAAAGCTGCAATGCCATAATCTGTTAAAACATCAGACTGACAAATAAACATCACAGCTTTATCACAATAGACCAATAACCCATTGGCAATAAATCATCAACAATGGTTAATAAAACAGCATATTAAATTTACTAAAAAACATTCAGCGCCCAACACTAGCGATTAATTAATGGTTTTTAGAGGTATAACAACTCATAAAGTGGGCTATAATCCTAAACATCAGCAAAATCAGAATCACCAAAAAAACAGGAAAAGGAAAAATCAATGTATATTGCTATGAATCGCTTTCGTATTGCCTTGGGTCGTGAGCAGGACTTTATCAATATATGGAAAAATCGCGATACCCACCTGGAATCAGTCCCCGGTTTCAAAGAATTTCACTTACTACAAGGGCAAACTAACGAAGAGTGTACTTTATTTGCCTCTCATTCCGTATGGACATCGGAAGACATGTTTGTCGACTGGACTAAATCTGAAGCATTCAGAAAGGCACACGCCAACGCTGGTAGTGCAAAAGATATTTATTTGGGGCCACCTCAATTTGAGGGTTTTAATGTTGTAATATACTCATAGCGTTTGAGATTTAAGTATATACCAACCCTTATAAATGAAACGGATAACAATACAATATTTCAATTGTTTCAAAAACTTAGTGCTACTTATAAGCGTTCAACTGACGAATTTGCGATCAATCGATAGACTAACACGCCATAAACCAAAATATTCCAAACAATGACACCCACGCCTGCCATTAGTGCCAACGCTTGTGTCATACCCGCAGGGTAAACCAGCGGTGCAATATAATGGGCAATAAAGCCTCCTTCATAACCCGCTGTTTGTCCAGCTATTGAACGCAACCAATTTTCCAACGACGTCAAGGGACAAACCCATCCAGCCAAATTAACCGCAGACGCCCACAATACACAAGGGAGGTGCCACCAAGCCCACCATCGTTTGTAAAGAATCAACAGGCCACCAAAAATTGCAAACAGAATAAACAGCAAATGCAGCAATAAAACCAGCTCTGCTAAAAGAGTTGCTGTCATGGTATTAATAACGTAATTAACCTCGTAATGAGTGATTGATATATGTTAGTGCGGTTTCTTCATCCAATACTTCGACACCCAGTTTTTGAGCCTTTTCATACTTTGAACCAGGATCAGCACCAACAATCAAAAAATCCGTTTTCTTGGAGACGCTACCAGTGACTTTGGCACCAAGCGCTTGCAATTTATCTTTAAGTTCATCTCGGCTCATGGATGCTAGAGCGCCCGTAATTACGACGGTTTTATCTAAGAAATTGGAATCAACCGGAGCACTAACCACATCGATTTCAGGCCAATGTATACCTGCTTTCATCAGTTTTTGAATAACATCCCTGTTATGTTTTTGGCTGAAAAAACGAACGATGTGATTAGCCACAATTGGTCCAATATCCTGCACGGTTTGCAGATCATCTTCGTCGGCGTTCATAATCGTCTCTAAAGTGCCATAATGCATCGCCAAATTTTGAGCCGTTGCTTCACCAACATCTCTTATCCCCAAGGCAAAAATGAAACGGGCCAATGTCGTGGATTTACTTTTTTCCAATGCCTGCAATACATTATCAGCAGATTTCTCTGCCATACGTTCCAGCGCCGCTAGTTGTTGTTTGTTTAAGCCATACTGATCAGCAGCGTCGTTTATCAAACCTTTCTCAACCAACTGGTCAACGAGCTTGTCCCCGACACCATCGAGGTCCATCGCACGCCTTGAATTAAAGTGTTTAATGGCCTCTTTACGCTGTGCAGGGCATACTAATCCACCGGAGCAGCGTGCTGCCACCTCACCTTCTGCGCGCATGACATCTGACCCGCACTCCGGACAATGAGACGGCATATGAAATAAACGGGTTCGTTTGGGACGACGCTCCTTCACCACGCTCGCCACTTTTGGAATCACATCACCCGCTCGATAGATAACCACTGAATCACCAACACGCACATCAAGGCGCTCTATTTCATCTTGATTATGCAAGGTTGCATTTGTTACGGTAACGCCCCCGACATCAACCGGCTCTAAACGGGCAACGGGCGTTAGTATTCCTGTCCGTCCGACCTGCACATCGATACCTTTTATAATACTTAGCGCTTCTTGTGCTGGAAACTTATGGGCGATTGCCCATCGAGGCGCACGGGAAACAAACCCTAATTTTTCCTGTTCCACCAAGCGATCAACCTTGTAAACCACACCGTCGATTTCGTATTCCAGTTGCTCCCTGCGCGCATTAACGGATTGAAAATACTTAAGACAACCGCCAACCCCTTTAACACGCTGCACTTCAGGACAAACCCGTAGCCCCCAGGATTTAAGTTGTTCCAGGATCGCACTTTGGCTGTCCGGCAACACCCCTCCTTGCACATCGCCTATGCCGTAACAAAACAAAGCCAATGGCCGCGTGACCGTCACGGTTGGGTCTAGTTGCCGCAAGCTACCTGCTGCTGCGTTGCGTGGATTAGCAAATGTTTTACCCCCAGCCTCTTGTTGTCTTTTGTTAAGCAAATAAAACCCTTTTTTGGGCATATACACCTCGCCACGCACCTCGAGTATGGCAGGATAATTTTTACCGATTAAATTAAGGGGCAGAGATTTGATGGTGCGAACATTTTGCGTCACGTCCTCTCCGACGACACCATCACCACGGGTAGCCGCTTGCCTGTAAATGCCGTTTTCATATCGAATACTAATGGCTAAGCCATCTAACTTTGGCTCTGCCACAAAACTGATTTCTTCCGGGTCATTGATATCCAATAGACTGGCAATACGCTTACCAAACCCTTGCAGTTCGTCTTCATTAAAAACATTCGCCAAAGACAGCATTGGTATGCTGTGCTGGACCTGCCCAAATTCTTTGAGCGGCGCAGCCCCGACCCGCTGCGTGGGTGAATCAGGGGTCACTAATTCAGGATATTTTTTTTCCAGGTCTTCCAACTTGCGAAAAACCCGATCATATTCTGCATCGGGCACTTCAGGTTGATCTAAAACGTAATAACAATAATTGTGGTGATTAATCTGTTGTCTCAGATCATTGGCCTGTTGAATAACCTGTTCTGTTATTGCTGTTTTTTTTGTCATATAACTTCACTTAAAACGTAAAATATCATGCGCAGCTTGACTGCTCAATATATTTTATTTTCGTTGCAACAACTCTAATTACGTTTGGTTTGTTCGAGAATAAAAAAATAATGCAGCATTTTAGTTGCGTACGATTAAGTAAGCACTTTTGACACCGATACTGGATTAGCAATGGTAGACTGAGTCGTTACATATTAACAAACCATTGCACCAGCAAGTTCCTCTTTGAAACCAAATTGAAGCATGTTATCGATACGTTGAGGATATAAGATGCCATTCAAATGATCACACTCATGCTGTACGACACGCGCATGAAAACCAGTTACCTCGCGTTCAATCGCATTACCTTTTGGATCATAACCTCGATACCGAATATGCTGATACCGTTTCACCATGCCCCGCATTCCTGGCACACTAAGACACCCCTCCCAATCCGCTTCCATTTCATCACTTAGCACCTCAATAACCGGATTAATTAATACCGTCAAGGGAATCGCCTCTCGATTGTTGGGGTAACGACGATTTTGCGCCTCAACACCGAAAATAACGATACGCTTTAACACACCTATCTGGGGTGCAGCAATGCCGATACCCTCTTCTGCATGCATCGTATCAAACAAATCCTGAATTAAATTGTCCACGTCAGTTGTGTTAAACTCGTTAACATTAGCAGATGGTTCCAGTAGAATGGGGTGTCCCATGCGCAGCACTTTTCTTACGGCCATTTAATAGCTCTCTATATTCATCGAAAAACAATGTTATACACTTAATGTTATATACTACAGGTTTACCTGATTAAATCGAATGGGTCATCAATTGAACAATATATCTCGACATATGCCAGCTTTTCCAGCTATTTTTTCGGTCATGCCAGTAATGTTGGCATTAATTTTGCCAAGCACAGCCACATTAGCTGCTAATAAAAATGAGCAGGAAACACCTTGGTATCAAGTAGAGGTAATTATATTTGCAAATTTGGAACAAGTCGGCTTGGCATCGGAAACCTGGCCAGACACCAGCAAACTTAAATACCGCCAGATCATCACACTTCGACATCCAGATGATACTTATCTTAACCCAACGACAAATAAAGCTTTCCGCCAATCAACATCAAAAACCGATCAATTACCAGACTTTAACGCTGCTGATGGTAATAATATGCCTGTCCCCTATGAGTTGCTTCCCGCATCACAATTACAGCTGAGTTCTATTACCAAAAAACTACAGCGCTCAAGGAGTTACCAGCCATTATTACATATTGCTTGGCGTCAACCCACAGTGGGCCCGAAATCCTCAACGCCTGTCTATATTTTTGACGGTATTGAAAAACCAGCCATTAGTGATATCAGTAGTCAACAAGCAGTAATGCAAACCCCATCAGCGGGCGACGGTCGGTTTTCTTCTGTAGCTGTTGGATCATTTCCTTACGATTCCAGCCAGTATGGCCGATTATTCCCGGCAACCCCAGGCGACACGTTGGTCGGGGCGTCTTTTCAAAAATTATCCGGCACACTAAAACTTAGCGTTTCCCGTTACTTACATTTGGAAGTGGACCTGAATTACCGTGTCCAAGTATTAAAAGAGGAAACCATTATTGTAGAGCCTGAAGCATCAATCCCTAATCTCGGTTTTTCAAACCCAGGCAATCAATTGAGCGTTGGACAAATCAGCGGTCAACAGGAACCACAAACCTATATACAACGAAGACAGGCCCTGCAAAATTTTCATATTTATGAAACACGACGTTTGCGTAGTAAAGAAACCCATTATTATGACCACCCGCTTTATGGCATAATCGCACGTGTGGTTCCTTATGAGTTACCAAAAAAAGAAGAAGTAGACTTCGATCCGGCGGCACAAGCCTTTACAACCAAACAACCTAATCCTTGACATTGAATCACTGCTAAACATTGTGACTGAAAATACACCCGTGGCGTTTGAGGTTTCAGTTATTAATTCATTTTATGGCACCACCAAAAATAGGCGCTTTTAGGAAAAAGTAACTTCTTTAAGAAAGGCGAAATGACGCGTAATAGAGTAGAGCTATTGCAAGAAACTTCAACGTTGCCATGGAATGAAAAGAGCCTGCAATAAATGCCGAAATCTCAATTACTACGGCTATATTAATTTAACCAGTTGCTCCAATACAGCTGCAACCTTTGACATCCCCTCACCTAACTGTACTTCAATATCCTTCATGGTTATCTCGCCCTCACCTCGACCCGCAGCGCGATTCGCTACAACCGCACAAGTCGCATAATTGAGTTGTAATTCCCGTGCCAGCGCAGCTTCAGGCATACCGGTCATCCCTACAATGTCGCATCCATCACGCTCCAAACGATCAATTTCTGCCGCGGTCTCTAATCGAGGCCCTTGCGTTGCACCGTAAGTGCCACCGTCAACGATGTTCACCTTTGCTGCGTAAGCTGCTTTAATTAACGTTTCCCGTAATGTTTTACTATAAGGGTAAGTAAAGTCTACGTGCGTCACCTGCTGTAAACCTTCCTCAAAATAGGTGTTAACACGAGACCAGGTATAATCAATAATCTGATCAGGCACTACAATTCGTCCCGCATCCATATCTTCGCGAATACCCCCTACAGCGGCCACTGCAAATATGCAAACAGCGCCAGCCTCTTTTAAAGCCCACATGTTGGCACGGTAATTCACTTTATGAGGCGGAATAGTATGGCCATAACCATGCCGGGGTAGAAACATTATTTTTCTACCATTCAAAATTCCATGCGTTAAAGGACCAGAAGGTTCCCCGTAAGGTGTATGCACTATTTCCCGATTGCTTATCGCCAACATATCGAGTTGGGTTAACCCAGTACCACCAATGATCGCTAATGCTGTCACATCTACACTCCTGCACACCGCATAAAATTAATATTGACACTCATTCTTTTACTGCATAAATACCGGGGACATTACGCAAGTAACCTTTATAATCCATTCCATAACCAAACACATAGCGATCCTCAACAGTTAATCCTACATAATCTGCATTGCGCATGTGTTTGCGGTCGTGAAGTTTGTTCACTAATACTGCTGTGCGCACAGTACACGCACCCGCCTGTAGGCAGTAGTCAGCAATTTCTGCCAGGGTTATGCCCTCATCCAGTATATCGTCAACAATAAGCACATGACGGTTTTCAACAGCACGCTGTGGTTTTGCAATCCAGTTAAGCGTACCACCACGGGTTTTATCCCGATAGCGGCTGGCATGTATGTAATCATAGTGCAAAGGAAACTCCAGCCTCAGCAACAAATCACCCGTAATAATCAAACCACCATTCATGACACACAATAATAGAGGGTTTGATGTGCTGAGTTGTTCAGTTATTTTTTTCGCCATTCCATCAATAGCCTGTGTGACCTGCTCCCTGGAGTAACAACAGTCTGCGTTGGATAAAATAGCATTGGCTTCTTCAGCGGAAATTGGCATGGGCAGGCAGTAGTGTATTCAAGTGGCTGATGTATAATAAGATAAATAAATAAGATGAATAAGCGCTTGCGACTAAATTTAAGCGATTTTTAATCAGTTATTTTAGTAAGTGAACGTGACCGTATTTTCATCCATGGCTTCACTGATAACATAAGCACCACCAACTGTCTCTGAGATTTCTGGAATTAGATCATCGCCCCACATCTCAATCGTAGGTGTACATACCTTAAACTTAACCCCAGCCAAATGGGCGTCCTTCATTATATCATAAATCGATTTACTGACACCTTCCCTAATATAGAGATGTTCCGCAAAACCCGCTTTAGCCAATTGACCGGAATTTCCAGTTAAAATAATTTCCACCTCATATTCCATGGCCGCAGCGACGGTCGCTTGAAAAAAAGGCGCACCCAACTCAGCACCGTTACGAGGATCAGTATTCACCATAATAATAAGGAGTTTGTCTGCCATTTGACCTCTTTGCAATAAAATCAAGCGCAATAATTAAAACAAGTGATAGGAAGCATCCTGACTCAGTTTATCGTATTTACCCGATAATGAGGCTGTAGGAAACCCTCTAGCCAAAATATTTTATAAAAAACAAAAAAAAACGACCTCCTCAGCTTCGCTGCATGGAACGATATCAATAACGCTGACTTACAACATACAACAGGTAAATTCCACGCTTTGCCTTTGTTTGAACAAACCGAGCACGAACACATCAAAGGCAATTTGAGCAGTTACTGTACACTCAAAACTAACACATCAGTTGAATCGGTACGATTCAACTGATAAATTTAAGCTAAAATACTAAACGGAGTAACTACCTTAAGTATAGAAAACAATTGGCCCTCTACCAAGCCTCGGGGATGTTCTTAATGACTTCAACAGTCTGGCCAGCAACCATCATGAGATTAGAGATTCGCATGTTGCTCGATTCGTATTTCCTCGGGCACATGCACTGTAGATGTAGGGAAAGCGACTTCAGCGTTATGTTCGATAATAATTTTGTAAATGCGCAATAGCACATCCTGTTTAACCTCGTGGTACTCTACCCAGTTCGTTGTACGCGTAAAGGTATAAACAAAAAAATCCAACGATGAAGCTGCAAATTTATTAAAATTCACAATCAACGTCTGAGCGCTATCGATATCGGGGTGATTCAGCAACATTTTTTCGATGCTATTAACAATCGACTCCATTTTATCCGCATCATCATAACGAACCCCAATCGTTTCATAAATGCGCCGATGAGTCATGCGTGAAGGGTTCTCTACCGCTACATTCGTAAATGTAGCATTCGGGACATACAACGGACGTTTATCAAAAGTACGAATCATTGTCTGACGCCAACCTATTTTTTCCACAGTACCTTCTATATTGCGATCTGGTGATCGTATCCAGTCCCCCACCGAAAACGGCCGATCAAGATAGACCATTAGACCACCAAAAAAATTAGCCAGCAAATCCCGAGCTGCAAAACCAACAGCAATACCACCAACACCGCCAAAAGCGAGCACGCCAGAGACACTAAAACCCAACGTCTGTAGGGTGACCAATGCAGCAGTAATCGTGATCGAAAGTCGTAACAACTTAGCGACTGCATCCATGGTTGTAATATCCACGGGATCACCTTGAGCTTCACGGCTCTCGATAATATTTGCTTCCGCGTGCTTAATGAACCGGATTAAAAACCAGGTGATTGCAACAATAATCAACACATCATTGACGGGGTCAACGTACGCCACCAAACTAGAGTCCGTCTTACCTCCAGCTATGTGCGCAGCAAATGAAAGCCCCAACACCCATATAATTAAGCTAATGGGTTTTTTAATGGAATGCAAAAAAGCATCATCCCAGTAATTCTTAGTCTTTTTAAATTTTCGCGCTAAGCGGTTTGTCATCTTACGCTGAATAAAATCCAGAACCAGCACACCAAACACAACCAAAAACATCTGCGCGATCCAGATACTTTCTTTGTTTAAATTCAAAAATTCGAAATCAGACACATTAACTCCTCACTGCTGGCCTTATTGTAATTTAGATGCCTGTCAGACCAGATAAAACATCAACTACGGCAACGGGCGAAACGCCACCTACTTACCCAGTTCTAGTGAATCACCAGCCGACAAACCTTCAATAGTAGCGACGGCATGCTTCCACTCAGTGGCTTTCAATAATTGCTGCCGATTCACAAAGTGCCGCCCGTGCATACGGGCAAACCGTACATGTGCTATTGGGTCGTTGCATTCACCAAGATTATCCAACACCCTTCTTGCTGAGCCAGGATCATTACACACCAACACCATGTCACAACCGGCTTTTAATGCCGCTTTTGCCCTGTCAACAATATCACCTGCGACTTTGGCACCTTCCATACTTAGATCATCACTAAAAATAACACCCTGAAATTCCAATTGATTACGTAAAACCTGATTCAACCAAAAACTGGAAAAACCAGCTGGAGACACATCCACTGAGGAATAAACAACATGCGCCGGCATAATGCCCGCCAAGCCGTTATTAATCACCCGCGCAAAGGGAACAATGTCTTCCGCATAAATATCTTCAAATGAACGTTCATCAACAGGACAGGCGATGTGTGAATCCGCCTTAATTGCTCCGTGACCGGGAAAATGCTTTCCCGTAGCAACCATACCAGCTTTATGCATACCGCGTATGTAGGCTACAGCCAGGCTCGACACCGTCTCAGAATCATTGCCAAACGAGCGATCACCAATGATGTCACTAATACCTCTATCCACATCAAGTACCGGGGCAAAGCTAAAATCCACCCCCACAGAACGTAACTCGACAGCCATTAACCAACCCAGAGTCTCTGCCAGCTTTTTAGCCACCTTTTTATCCTGTTGATAACGTAACGCTAATTTCCCTACAGGTGGGAGCCGTGTAAAGCCTTCACGAAAACGCTGAACGCGCCCACCCTCGTGATCCACTGCCACCAATAAATGCGGTGTACGGATTCTATGTATGGCTTCAATAAGTTCAGTAATTTGCTCGGGTGAGTCGTAATTTCGTGTAAACAATATAACGCCACCCACCAACGGATGCTGTAACATTTCCCGCTCCACTGAACTAATCTCCAGCCCTTCTAGGTCTATCATTACGGGTCCAAGCGACATGTTATTCCTCTCCTAATTGGCTCTCTTAACTCACTTTATTCGTTAGCACTATTAATATTCATCGATCACTATACAATATACGCACTCTTCCAGCATCGCTGGCTTGATCAGCTGAGTTGCTTAGCAACGTGCACACTCCTTAACACATCTGTTTTACATGTATTTTATCGAACAGAGAGATCAAAAGCTCACATAAACCACTATGCTTCAATTATGCTGTAGACTGATTCTCATGTCGACGCCCTTAACGGATGCATTAGCACCAACCAAGTCTATTTTTATCGCTGAGCAATATAAGCCTTCCAACCCCCAAAACGGCTTATTTCCTTTGATTCAGCAATAACGTGAAATTCGCAGATAAACCCCTTCACCCTACTTTTATCCCTTAATTCCACACTGCCAATCCCCAAAGGCTCAGGGATTTGCGCTACAAAACTGCCGAAATTTTTCGTTGACATTTCCCATACTTCCACGTCAATTGCAACACCATCGCTATCATCTCTCAACAGACCAGGCCGTTTACCGTCCTGTAGAACATAAAGACGATAAGCTGGTATGGTTTGAGTAGCCTGGACAAGGCGGGCATTACGCTCAGTAAGCTGGTAATTAAGTGGTAATTCTGAAAGGTGAGCACCACAAACAGCGACCTTCACCGTATCCACCCCCTCGTTGGAAACTGTTTCAGTGGGATACCATAAAAACTCAGTGGCTCCCATACATTGCTGTAATTTTTGACAATAACGTTTGGCATAGGCAAGCAACGCGTCATCCTCAAAAGCCTGAGCGAAAAAGGTAATGCCCGCAGGAAGCCCGCTTTCTTGTATACCCGAAGGCAGTGCAATGGCGGAATAATCCAATAAATTCATAAAATTTGTGTAATAACCCAGGTTAGCATTGAGTTTGATGGGTTCATTGTTTACCTCTTCAATGGTATAAATCGTACCGGTAGTGGGCGTCACAATAAAATCCACACTCGCTAAAACTTGATCGGCAATACGTTTATAGGCCTGTAGTCGATAGAGCGACTTAAATACCGCAACTGCTGTTATCTTACTGGCAGGCTCGATGATAGCTCGAGTAACTGGGTAGAGAGCTGTTATGTATTCCTGAACAAAGTCTTCAATAGCAACGTATCTCTCCGCTACCCACGGGCCCTCATATAGCAATTTTGCAGCTTCAATGAAGGGATTAAAATCAATGGTAACGGCTTCGCCTCCCATCGCTATTAGACGATTCACACTCTTCGTGAACAGGTTTTTCGTTTCGTTGTTACCGAAAAATTTCAGCTGACCGGCCTGAGGCACACCAAAGCGAAACACTTGTTTCACCTGCGTCAGCATCTGCCGCGGCCGGGCATAAGCATCATTGACATCAAACTTGGCCGCGACATTATGCACCACGGCCGCATCATCAGGGTTTAAAGCCAACACAGTAACACAGTCCAAGGTACGACAGGCGGGCACCACACCACTATTGCTCCACAACCCACGACTGGGTTTAAAACCAATGAGATTGTTAAATGCAGCCGGAACTCGACCAGATCCCGCCGTATCAGTCCCTAAAGCAAAGCTCACTAAGCCCAACGCCACAGCAACGGAAGAACCTGAACTGGAACCGCCAGATATATACGTAGGATTAAAAGCATTACTCACCACACCAAAGGGTGAACGTGTTCCCACCAAGCCCGTGGCAAACTGATCAAGATTTGTTTTTCCTATCGGAATCGCACCAGCATTAATAAGTTGTTGCACGACAAAGGCGGATTTCCGGGGCAAATAACTGTACTCGGCACATGCCGCTGTCGTGGCAACATCAACTAGATCAATATTGTCTTTAATAGCAAAAGGAATGCCAAACAAAGGTAAAGCGGCCATGTCTGTATCATTAAGCTTATCAAGATAAGGTTGCAATTCATCCCTGCTTAATAAGCGTATCCAAATAGAGTTATCTTTGTATTGATTACACCGATCGTGGATATAATCCACCACCTCTCCCGGTGTAAGCGTACTGTCAACATAGGCTTTTTGTAGAGCAAAGATAGCGAGATTAATGTTATTTGTCATAGGAGTCTTCTGTTTATTCATGTAGAGTTTGCAACGAAATCAATCGGGATTGTTATTGCTTTGTGTTGGTATCGAGCACCACAAGATGCTGTCCCGGTTTAACTTGGTTACCCAATTGACATAACAAATGACTCACTATGCCGCATTGCTCTGCGTGAATGGTAATTTCCATTTTCATGGATTCAAGCACTAAAATTGACTGACCCACTTCGACAACATCTCCCTCAGATACATGAAGTTTCCACACACTGCCGTGCACATGGCTAGTGATAATTTCATGATACTCCCCTGCCACCAGTCCATTTTCGGTGTCATTCATGCACTCCACTTCGTGATTAAAATCGGCTACACCCAATGCTTTCCAGCGTTCACGCTCTTCATAAAAGGCCCGTTGTTGTTTCGATTGGAAGGCATTAATATCATCTCGATGGATATCAAGAAACTTAAGGTATTCGCTAAGCTTGAAAGTCGTTTCCTCCACGTGCAGTTGAATTTTACCGCGCGGAAAATCCTCTCGCATCTGCAACAACGCCGCTTCGCTTACGGGGTAAAAGCGTATCTGATCAAAAAAACGTAACAACCAAGGCTGGCTAAAATCACGGGTTTTTTTCCACCGATTCCACATCTGCACAGTACGACCAACAAACTGATAACCACCTGGGCCTTCCATGCCGTAGACACACAAATACGCACCGCCGATACCTACGGCATTCTCAGGCGTCCAGGTCCGTGCCGGGTTGTATTTTGTTGTCACCAAGCGATGGCGTGGATCCAGGGGGGTTGCTACTGGCGCACCTAAATACACATCACCCAACCCCATAACCAAATAGCTGGCCTCAAAAACAATCTGTTTCACCTCATCAATGCTATCTAGACCATTAATACGACGAATAAATTCAATGTTGCTCGGGCACCACGGTGCGTCTTTACGCACAGATTGGACATACTTATCAATGGCCAAACGGGTCTGGCTATCGTCCCATGAAAGTGGTAGATGCACGATGCGCGCAGGCACTTGTAACGCATCAATATCGCCCAGTTCATTTTCTAATGCGACTAACATATCCAAAAGATAGGATAGGGACAAGCTAAGGCTATCATAATGAATTTGAAGCGAACGGATGCCGGGAGTCAGTTCCCGTATGCCCTCGACACGTTTCGCTTGTAACGTTAACATCAGGGCATGAACACGAAAACGTAATTTAATATCCAATACCAGAGGACCGTACTCAACTAATAGGTATTTATCCCCCGATGGGCGATAACAAACACCGACAGGATGGTGCTTTGCACTCAGTTCCCTTATAACTGGATGCCCCTGAGATGTTTGCCTCACAACCGCAATGGGAGCGGTAACAGGCGGTGAGGCAAAAGATTCGAGACACCTTATTTTTGTCCTTTCCTGCTCATTAGCCTCGTCCTGGCTGACCGCTATAAAGCGCACAGTATCGCCAGGCCTTAGCTGTCCCATCTTCCATCGTTCCGCAGTGATAATGGTGGCAGGACAAACAAAACCGCCCAAACTGGGTCCATCGGGTCCAAGAATAACCGGCATATCCCCGGTAAAATCCACTGTGCCAATGGCATAGGCATTGTCATGAATATTAGAGGGATGCAAACCGGCCTCACCACCGTCCGATCGAGCCCATTCGGGTTTAGGCCCGATCAAACGTACCCCGGTGCGTGACGAATTATAGTGCACCTCCCAATCGGTGGTAAAAAATGTATCGATATCGTCAGGTGTAAAAAAATCAGGTGCACCATGAGGGCCATAAATAACATGAATTTGCCAATGATGGTCATAGCGAGGAATGTTTTGCAGCGGTAATTGCGCGGGAATAACAGCCGCTGAAGATACCGGAAAATGCAAAACATCACCCATTTGCAACGTTCGCCCCCCATGGCCACCAAACTGGCCAAGGGTAAAGGTGGACTTACTGCCTAGATACTTCGGTACATCAAAGCCATTCTGTACGCAAAGATAACTACGCACACCCGTATCTTCAATAGCACCTAATTTCAATATGGCGCCAGCGGTCACGTCCAAGGTTTTCCAAAAGGTGACGGCTTGACCGTTTAATTCTGCAGTCATCATCGCGCCCGTCATCACAATAGTGGTGGCGGCATTGAATTTAAGAGTCGGTCCGGTAACAGTAAACTCCAGACCTGCAGCAGACTCATCATTACCCAATAATCGATTACCCCAGCGAAAAGCATAGTCATCCATAGGGCCTGATGGCGGAATACCCACATGCCAATAACCTTCTCTTGCCGGATAATCCTGAATTGTAGTTTGGGTACCCGCCTTTAGCACATCAACAGTATTAACGTGATAAGCAAAATCATTAAGATATTTTGTTGTCACCTGACCGCGTCTAAAAACATCGTCCTGCAGAATTTTCTTGAGATAAAGACCATTATTCTCCACACCCGCAAGGAGCATTTCATCTAATGCATTGTGCAGTTTGTCGATGGCTTGCTGCCGGGTATCAGCACTAGCGATAAATTTCGCCAACATTGGATCGTAAAAAGGGGAAACCTCAACGCCCGCCTCTACCCAAGTATCGACACGAATATTATTACTAAAATGCGCATGCGTAATCAACCCGGTAGAGGGCTGAAATTGTTTACCGGGATCTTCGGCATAGAGACGAACCTGTATAGCATGTCCTTGCATTGCAGGACGCAGAGTCTCTAATTCCTCCAGTTCACCTGCGCTTTGTCTAACCATCCACTCGACCAAATCAATACCGGTAACCACTTCGGTAACGCCATGCTCAACCTGTAAGCGGGTATTGACCTCAAGAAAATAAAAATTCCCGGTATCAACATCGTAGATAAACTCCACCGTCCCTACGTTTCGGTACTGAATGGCTTTGCCCAACTGCTCTGCCACATCGAGTAAATATCGGCGTGTCTCTTGCCGTAAATGTGGTGCCGGCGTCTCTTCAACGACTTTTTGATGACGCCGCTGTAGCGAGCAATCACGCTCTCCCAAGGCAATGACCCCTCCCTTCCCATCGCCAAAAATTTGCACTTCAATATGGCGGGCATGTTCAACAAATTTTTCCAAATACAATCCAGCGTTGGCGAAATTTTTTTTTGCCAAACGAGCAACACGGCTAAAGGCATCTTGCAGTTCTTTGCCATGACGACATAGCTGCATCCCAATGCCACCACCGCCCGCAGTACTTTTCAGCATTACCGGATAACCCATGCCAGTAGCAGCTTCAACTGCACTGCTAACATCGGATAACAAACCGGTACCAGGCAGCAAGGGTACATTATTATCCTTGGCCAGTTGTCTTGCCGTATGTTTTAACCCAAACGCCTCAATTTGGTGTGCATCAGGGCCAATAAAAACAATACCACGGCTTTCGCATCGCCGTGCAAATTCTGCATTTTCGCTCAAAAAACCGTAACCAGGATGAATTGCTTGCGCACCGCTGTTTATTGCCGCCGCAATGATTTTATCGACTAAAAGGTAAGATTCACTCGCAGGCCCCTCACCGATGCAGATGGCTTCATCGGCAAGTGCAACATGTAAAGAACCTGCATCCGCCGTTGAGTAGACGCTAACCGCACCAACATTCATCGCCTTTAATGTTCGTATAATACGACAGGCAATAGCACCGCGATTGGCAATTAACACTTTTTTAAACATAACACCTTCGATCCATCATTAGTGCGGGCCGTCCCGCCTAGGTTGATTTTTCTGGCGACCATCCCCCCGCAATTTCATGAACCGTTACATCCAAATCATCATCAATACTGGCGTTGGATTATAGCCATTACATGGATTATTAAGTTGCGGACAATTGGACACAAGCACAATGACATCCATTTCCGCTTTTAATTCCACGTACTTGCCTGGATCAGAGATACCATCTTCGAAACTTAACTTACCTTCTGGTGTTACCGGAACATTCATAAAAAAATTGATGTTACTGGTTAAATCCCGTTTATTCAAATCAAAACCGGACGCCGCGATGGCAAGAAGATAGCTATCGCGGCAATTATGCATCGACCGTTTTTCAATAGCGTAACGTACCATATTCGATTCCGCCGAGCAGGCTCCCCCCAAAGTATCGTGACGACCACAAGTATCAGCAACAATCGTTAACATCGCATTACCCTCCGAGGAGATTAACTGGGAACCCGTGGTAAGATAAATGTTTCCTTGAGCGCGGACCGTATCCGTGGCACTGTAACGTTCACTCAGGTCATTTGCATTATAAAAGAGCGTATCTACCGCCTGGTTACCCTCGACATCCAGTATGCGTAATGTTTGCCCTTTCTTTACCATATGTATCCAGGCTTTTCCCGCAGGCACGAGTTCACTGTAAAGAGCATCTGCCGATTCGAGTTTGCTTACGGTCAATGCAGTCATTGTTAATCTCCTTACACCACGGACTGATAGAAATAATTTTCGGTATTGAAAAAGCCCCTTTGATTTTCGGCACAGTGATTTCGACAAAAATCCGCCTCCGTCACCGGATCGGATTTCCATAACAACATCTCGATATGACCCGGACGATACCTCGGATCAGGGTCAAGTGGGTGTTGGCAGTTATTGAGCACTACTAAAACATTCATTTCTGCACGTAAATCAACAAAATTACCAGCTTTGCTGTTATCGCTTTCGAACAACATAGCGCCATTATGATTCACCGTTACTTTGCTGAACAAATTGACGTTGGCAACGATATCCCGTTTACCCAAGCCATACTTACCCAACTCAATGAGAAAAAGCTCTCGGCCATTGCGATAAAACGAGTTTAAATTCTCTTGATAGGGGTTTTCGCCATAAGCTTCTTTAACCGAACTTGCATCACTGGTACCGCCAAGCGTATCGTGCCAACCACAGCTATCTTCGGTGATAGAAAAAAGAATACGCCCCATGTCTGAATAGAGCACATGGCCTTTAGTGAGCAAAGCGGTATGCTGGGCTTTAAGGGTATCAGCCATGTTATAGCGCTCCAATCTGTCATCATTATTATAGGCGAGCAAACCGCAATTGGCACCACCTTTACTATCAATAATACGCAAGGTATAACCACGACGCACCACAAAGGACCATGAGCTAGCAATGGATAGTCGGTCTGTATAAACGATACGCCGTGCGTTCAGTTCTCTCGTCATCAGTACTCCTCACTCAAGATTGGCAACGATCTGTTTTGGACTGCTATATTTTTCAATTTCTTGGCATAACGAGTTATCGACACTACCCAGCGGAATGTCATAAGTGACACGTGCACCAAAGGCATTCATATTTTGCGGATCATGGCGCACTTTATCAAAAACCAGTAAACGCGTACCGAGATAAAAACTCTCTTTTAAGTCATGACTAACCATAAACACCGTCAGCCCCATATTTCGCCACAATGTTAAAATCAGCTGATGCATATCGGCACGCATCCCAGGATCAAGTGCGCCAAAAGGCTCATCCAACAAAAGGATGAGCGGTTGTTTTATCAGTGATTGAGCAAGCGCCAGACGCTGTTGCATACCGCCGGACAATTCACTTGGGTATTTATCCAGAACATGACTTAAACCAACAGCCTCCAACATCTCGCAGGCCAGCTGTTGCGCCAAGCGGCGCTTATCACCGAATAACCGACCAAGTACACGGGATTGCTGTAGTTCAAGACCAAGCATGACATTACCCAACACCTTCAAATGAGGAAACACTGAATAACGTTGAAAAACAATACCCCGATCTGGCCCGGGCTCAACAGCCAGTGGTTTACCATCCAGCAGGATTTTCCCACGGGATGGGCTCACTTCACCAAGCAACATTTTTAAAAAAGTGGTTTTACCACAACCAGAGGCACCGACAATAGTAACAAACTCGCCCTTTTTAACCCGTAATGTCAGGTGTTCCAATACGACGTTTTCAGTATATTCTTTCCATACATTGTCGACGTGAATAAAGCTCATTAACCTTCAGCCTGAACACCATTACCGTGATACCAAGGAAAGATTTTTTTCGACAACCGGCGTAATGATGCATCCATCACATAAGCTAAAAATGTAACCCATGCCACATAGGGAAGAATAACATCCATGGCAAGATAGCGCCGGACAAGAAATATACGGTAACCTAAACCTTCCGTTGCCGCGATGGCTTCAGCAGCGATTAGAAACAACCACGCAGCGCCTAATGATAAACGAACCGCGTCAATTAAGCGGGGGATTAACTGAGGTAACACCACGCGCACAATAACTAACCATGTGGAGGCGCCCAAGGTTTGTGCTTTGATTAACAACTCACTGGGTATTTCTGCAACACGTTGTTGCAAATCGCGCACAATAAAGGGTGCGATACCAATAACAATCAACGCTACTTTAGAAGCCTCACCCAATCCAAACATAATAAACAAAATAGGCAATATCGCCATGGGTGGAATTAACGAGAGGGTACGCACCAACGGCGAGAGCGGTGCACTGGCAAGTGGAATCAGGCCATTAATAATTCCCAACGTCAAACCAATTAATGCACTGATTCCGACACCCAATGCAAGCCGCTCAAGACTGGCAAAAGTATCAGCCCACAATAAGATCTCGCCAGTGCGTTTGCTGGGTTCAAAAGCCATGCGTTGTATGGCACTGACAAAGCTATCGAACGAAGGCAGCAGTTTATCGCGGGAATTTTCTGCTAAGCGAACGTTGGATGCCGCTAGGTAAATCACCAAAATAATAATAAATGGCAAAATACCCAAACCAATACGAAACGGTTTCGTCGGACGAAGATTCATTAAACGCTTCATAGAAATTAATTGCCCTCCTGAATCGCCGTTTCAGCAAGGCATTAAAGCTTACCCTCTACCGCTAATTGCATGAAGCTATCGTCAAATCGCAGTTTGATGTTAGCTTTGTCACCCATAATTTTACCACTGGGAAACGCCATGCCAATGAAACGCCAATCAGCAGCACCATCACCCAATAAGCCATGCTCAAAAGAAAAATTTGCAACGCTTTTCATGGTTTCAGGTAAATTTTTACTTCGAGTAAATTCAATCGCGTCTTTTGCTGCATAAAACATTCGCGTGGTGTTTAACTGCGCATCATAACCGTTTAAATCTGTCCCCGAGGCTGTTGCCATAAAAGACCGGGCTTCTTTACTCCTCTTGTCATCTTTACTCATTATGGACATGATTTCGTACCAAGCACCAGTTAATGCTTTGCCCAGTTTGGGGTTTGCCGTAAGGGTTTTAGTATTGATAACCATCAAATCAATAATTTCACCGGGAATGCGGGAGGAATCAAACACATTGTAAGTGGAAGGCATGGCGTCTATTTCCGACAACAGCGGATTCCACGTAACCGTAGACGTCACATCACCAGCGGCAAAAACAGAAACCAGGTCCGCATCCGAGGTGTTCACTACAGTGATATCTTTTTCACTCATACCCACTGACTCTAATGCTCGGGCCAATAGGTAGTGAGACACTGAAAGTTCGACCAAATTAACCTGTTGTCCCTTGATATCGTTCAGGCGTTTTTTGTCTCTTAGAATAACAGCGTCGTTACCGTCTGAGAAATCACCAACAATGAGCGCGGTAGAGTCAACACCACTGGCAGCCGGTATCGTCAACGCGTCCATATTCGTCATAACACAGCCATCAAAAGCACCCGCTGTGTATTGATTAATGGACTCAATGTAGTCATTGACCTGTACAACATCGATTTCGATACCGTATTTATCAGCCCATTTCTTAACAATACCGGCCTGATCAGCATAGTCCCATGGCATCCACCCAACGTAAATTGTCCATGCGATACGGAATTTTTCTTTTTCAGCAGCACTTACATGGGCATGGGATAAGGGAAAACAGAAGGAACATAAGAGAAAAGCAACAGCAAAGCGCTTTTTGGTACCGAACATAACGACCTCTCTATGGGTTAACGGGCGAATAAAAACACAAGGAGATTCAACAAACCGCACATGTTGATCGTCTCCAGAGCTTTTATCCGCCGTGTAACCTTCCACGGCCACTCTCGGACCAGTCATCTGCATTATCAGACGGAACCCTAGGAGTCTGTCCGAGAATAGCCGCCATCACGAGGGAACGCCATGTTGAGTGCATTTTTTCGATTACATCAGGCACCTACTTTTGGCATTTGAGGCGAATATTGAGCCTATTTAACGTAGTGATCGTAAAAATGAGCCAAAATGGCGTTTTCGCAGCAGGCTTTCTATTCTTGGACAGGCTCCCTAAGTGCCCTATTTTGGCACAACAACAATCATTAAAGCAGCTGTTGACTCTTCTTGTGGTGTGTCTTGGCCTTACATTTTAACTTATTGCCAACCATGCAATATAAATAAACAATTGATAAACAGCAAATTTAACTAATACACACTCATCAAAAATATCCATAACAGTGCAAAATTATACTGCCCCCCATCCTCCTAAAAAATAGGGCGTCGCCAATACTACCCAAAACACCACGCAAACGTCAACGTCAACATTCATGCGACAAACAGCAGGAGCACACACAATAATCGGTCTTAAAATCAACCAAGTTCTGTCAACTCGAAAGCGCTGATAGCGGGATTTTAATCAGCAATTTAGCGAATAATTATACCGTTTGGAGATTAACACAAACAATGACCCACCACCCTCCTAAATCAAACACGAATGACAAGTAGCTTCGTCTTTGATCATTGATGTGTCGTATAGCTCATCGTTACAGTAACAGAAAGAAAATCGGCATCAAGACTAGCCGGAAAGGATTGGTAACGACCCAGCTTGAGCACCGACTGCCTGGCCGCACGATCTAATAGCGGCTCCCCTGAACTTTCCCGGATAGTGACTTGATCAATACGCCCATCGCGGTAGATAAAAAAGGCCACCCATACATTACCCTGCTTTCCCATGCGTCGCGCCCGTATGGGATAGTATTTATAATCACTAATGGCAGCGCGTAAACTGGCCAGGTAATTTTTCTCGACATGCTCAGCACTTTTCGCCTCTACCGAGAGTGCGCTCGCTTTGTGGACGACAGTTAATGCGGTCACCGGGGACCGTAGCGGTTCTGTGTCTTGCGCTAATATTTCAGACGGATTAACAGGGCCAACGCGGCTGTTTTTTATTGGGGAGGGTACAGCAACCGCTGCACGATAATCAGCATTTGAACCATGTACCGGATCGACTTTACTTTGATACACGTTGATCTTCGTGGCGTCCTTCAGCGCCTCCAATATTAGCGCTTTCGGTATTGGCTCCTTTGCCTTAATGCGCTCTATTGGTTTTTCGGATGCCAGCAGGGTTTTCGGTGACAATCGACGGGCAACTTCCCTTGCCTTTGCAACCGGTTCAGTCACATGCAGTGGCTCAGTATTCGCCTGCGCAGCTAAATGTTGCGATAAACTCGCAACAAGGCTTATCTCAATTAATTGCCGTTTTTCAATCATTGAGAGTGTTTGATCCTCAAGACTCAGGTCCAAGCGAGTCAACAACAAGCCATGCAAGCCCACAGAGATAACGATACTCGCGGTAATTTTCCACGCAGAACAGTGCTCCACGGGCTTAGCGTGCCACGTCAAAGGTCAGTGCATAGGGAACGACGCTCAAGCTACCATTAGCATCATGACTCAAGCTCGCTTTAATGCCGTATACCGATGCCAACCGCGCGTCAGTAATCACCTCATTAGGCGCCCCCTTGGTGACGAGCGTCCCATCTTGCAGCAATGCTAATTGATCACAGTAGCGGGCAGCCATACTGAGATCATGAAGCGCAATAATGGCAGCGCCCCCCGCATCCACAAATTGCCGAAGACTGTTCATCACCATGAGTTGATGGGCGGGATCCAATGCTGCAATGGGTTCATCAGCAAGCAAAATTTTAGGCTCACCCGCCAGCACTCGCGCCAACAATACGCGGCATTTTTCCCCACCAGACAGAGTCGTCGCAGTGCGTTCTTTCAAATGCCAGGTATTGGTCTGTTTCAACGCTGTTTCGATCCGGCACTGATCCTGCTCGCCGGGACTGACCCAACCGGGCATATGGGGGATACGGCCTAACTCAACCAAGCGCTTGACCTGAAGTGGCCAGTGGATATCACCATTCTGCTCCAGGTAACCGAGAATTTTGCCACGCTCACGACTGGCATGGTTTAAAATATTCCGGCCCTGCAACAGCACCATACCGTGAGCAGTTTTTTGCAAACCCGCCATAACTTTAAGCAAGCTCGATTTGCCAGCACCATTGGGACCAATAAGACCGATCAACTCACCGGCCATCAATGGCAAATCGACCCGATTAAGGCATTGAATGCCACTCAAGTTTAACGAAACGGATCGAGCTTCAAGCAATATCACGGCAACACCTTACGCGATTTAACGATCAAATAGAGGAAAAAGGGCGCACCCACAAGCGCCGTCAATACACCCACCTGCAAAGGGTTTTGAGTGGGTAGCAGACGCACCGCGATATCCGCCAGCAATAACATTACCGCACCACCCAGAGCGCTGGCGAATAACAGACGTCGAGGTTCGTAACCCACCAACGGGCGCAGTAGATGAGGTATCACCAGACCGATAAAACCAACCGCACCCACCGTGGCCACCGCCGCACCCACTGCCAATGCCGTGGCCAGGAAAATGCGCCAACGCAATCGCGAAACATTGATACCCATTGAGGATGCCGTCTGTTCGCCAAGCGAAAGGGCATTCAAACCTTGACCACAACCTGCCAACATGGCCCAACCGATCAGCGTCGTAGGCAGCATCAGCCACAAATTTGGCAAACTTACCTTACTGAGATCACCCAACGTCCACAACGCAATTTCACGCACAGCATAGGGGCTGGGTGCCAAGTTGATTGCCAGAGAGATACAGGCCGCCGCGATGGCGTTAATTGCCACACCAGCGAGAATAATCGTGGTGATGGTACTGTCGTTGCCAGTCATTGCATAGACCAGAACAATCGCCAAGAGCGCACCGACCATGCCCGCAATGGGCAACAACCAGGGTGAAATGCTATGGAAGCCGAAGTAGAGCACGATCACGGCAAACAGAGCCGCACCACTGCTACTGCCGAGAATCCCAGGGCTGGCGAGAGGATTACGCAGCAGTCCCTGCATGGCTGCACCACACAAACCCAGCGTCGCCCCGGTGACAATAGCCACCAGCGAACGCGGCAAGCGCAATTCAACCAAAATCAGGGTGTAAACACTCTGCTCGTGAGCCAACAGCGCTTGCACGGTTTGCCATAACGAAAAACTATGACGCCCGATGGTCAATGAAACAAAGAACAGTGCGACGATCAAAGCACCAAGCATCCACAATAATAAGAAAACACGATCGCTATTCATGCGTTACCATACCCCGTTCGATAACGCTGTGTGACAACTCTTTTTCAATCGACTCCCTGGCTTTGCGCAGCGTAATCAGCGCATCAACCACCATCGGTCCACCACAAATCCATAATTTACGCTCAACTGTCACGGTGAATTTTGGTCGGGTGCTTTTTTTCAATACAGGATGTCGAAGCATCTGTTCGGCAAACGAATAGGCATCCGGGGCCAGCGGTGAATCAATCAGTGCCAACGGCGCAATCAACAATAAGGTTTCCAGATCGACAATCCCAAGCCCCGTAACACCCGCATCAGCGGCCTGATTGCGCCAACCAGCATGAAAGATAATATCGCCAACCAGGCTATCACGCCCCACCGTGTACCCCCCCGGTGCATACTGCATTAGCGTTGGAGCATCAGCTGCGGGCTGGACAGCGACACCCGCCAAGCGCTCATCCATCGCACTGACCACACCTTCCGCCCTTGCACGACGGCCAAGTAACTCCCCCATGCGACGTAATTGTTCCCGTACCTGTGCAATGCTACGCGGATGATCAAACAACTCAACACGGTAGCCCAGCTGTTGCAACAAACGAGTGGTGGTACCTGCAGTGTAAAAACCCGCCAGCACCAGATCCGGTGCGTAAGCGATAATTTCTTCTGCCTCGCCATGATTCAGCGGAATGCTCAGGGCACGTTCATAGTAATACGAACTTTTGGGCTTTTGTGACAACCAGGTAACCGTAGCAATAGTATCAGGGTCGGCCAATAACAACAGGTACTGGTCAGTGCATAGATTAACTGAAGCGATACGTTGCGGACCGGCATTGGCTAACTGACTGAACAGACTTATCAGCACGACAATGACAAGCGGTACCTTCATCGCATTTTCACCCGATTAAACGCTGCCATCACGCCCAAACCATCCAATTACGTTTGATACACAACCACATCAGCATTCACTTCGTCATTTTTATTATCGGGATATTGCATAGCAATGGCATAAAGTTCGCGCTATTCCTCTGTCAATAATTTGAAAGATCAACGCTGCATGTCGATACGCAGCCCTACATAGTAGGCCCGTTGCGACGTACCATAACCGATCACCTCCTGGTAGGTTTCGTCGAACAGGTTATCGACACGCCCTGTCAATGCAATTGCGTCACTAAGCTGATAGCTGGTAGCCAAATTGACAACGGTGTAAGCACCGACCTTGACCGGTAAACGGTTAAACAAGGGATCAAAGTAGTTATCAGTTTGACTGCCGTTATAGTTAATGCTGAGGCTGACTCTCAATTTTCCGGCAATGCTACTGTGAGTGGTGTTAACGCTGGCGATGTTATCTGCACGGCGCACAAGATCGTTGCTATCAGCATCCTCATGATGTTGAAATGTCAAATTGGCCGCCAGCGACCAATGATCGCCAAACTTACCCCGGTAAGCCAGCTCTACCCCGGTTGCCTTTGTTTTACCGCCGACATTGATGGATGTGTTGCCGGCGCCAATAATTTGATCCTCAATACGCAGTTCAAACACAGTGGCATCAAATGTTTGTATATTGCTTATCTGCCATTGAACACCCGCATCCAGGCTATTACTTTTTTCCGGCCGCAATGCGCTATTGCCTGGAAAACTAGTGCTGAAACCAAACAACTCACCAAGCGTAGGGTTCTTAATGCCAGTACCGACACTGCTGTGAAAACGCAGCACCGAATTGATTTCATAGGAAAGGCTGGCATGGCCAATGCTGGCATTTTTAAAAATTTTGTTATTGTCATGACGGTAAGCAATGGCGGTGGATAAACGTTCATCGAAATCAAAACGGTACTCGGCAATGGCACTGTTGGAGCGATTTTTATGTAAACCGGAGAAGGACGAATCGTTGGAGTTTTCTTCACGTTCGAAAGCCACAGTGACACTGTGGCTGCTATTGCTATCGCTCGCTTGCGGAAAGTAGTAGTCCAATTGATAGCTGTATTGGCGTTTCTTCGCTCGTGCTGTTGAGGTGCCAAAAGTACTGGTAAATGTGTCATCAAGATCGCTGTTGGTGATTTTCAAACGGTGTTGCAGCTGCTCACCAAACGGTGAATAATGCAATGTAGATTGAGCATATAAACCTTTGCTGGAAGTACCGGAAGCAACGTCATCAACCACCCCGACACCACCCAAAAAATCATCCGTATCCACGGCATAATTAATTTGCCGTAGCGCCGCATCAACGGAGAACTCGCGGCTAAACTGATGTCGAAGGGTCGCGCCGATAGTACGATTATTGTAACCATCATCTTCGACCCCTGAACCACCCTGTGTCACTTTACTGCCGTCTGGTAAGGTGTAGGTAAACCTATTGTCATCAGCGGCGGAGAAACCATCCGTACTCACGCGGCTCAGATTCAATGCATAGCTCGTCGCGTCACCACCACCATCGACAGTAACGGAGTACTGCGACGAATTAAACGATCCCTCTTGCAACATCATGTTAACACGATGATCACCACGACGCCCACGACGGGTAGTAATGGCAATAACCCCACCCATTGCATCAGCCCCCCACAGTACACTTTGTGCGCCACGCAGAACCTCAATGCGCTCAACGTCTGCGGTAAGAAAGTGAGCAAAGTTAACACTGCCACCATTGCCTGGGTTAACCTCAATACCGTCAATAATCACCAAGACATGGTCAGCCTCACTACCCCGCATTCTAACCTCAGTAACCTTGCCACTACCACCTGATTGGCTAACCGCCACTCCGGGCACTGCGCGCAGTACGTCAGCAACGTACGGCTGCTGACTGTCACGCAAATTTTGCTCGGTGATAACAGTAACAGCACTGCCCGTAGCATTCAGTGACACGGGGGTACGACTGGCGATGACAGAAATGGTGTCAAGCTCAACCACATCGGCGGCGTGAAGTGTTAAGGGTAATGCCAAAGGTAAACAGGCTATCAATAAGATAGATGATTGTTTCATGTTTTGTGACATCTCTCTGCATTATTCAGTCACCGCACAAGCGGTTCCATTGATAGGACATTGCTACAGAGCAGATACGAACCATTCACCAAAGAATGGGCGTTATCTGCCAAACTGGAGAGCGCATAAAAAGGGAGTTGAGCCGCCCTCCGCCAAGCAACACATAAACACCTGGCACAACGAGCAGCTTTACTGAACGCGAGCACAGGCAAGCGAAGCTGACGGAATAAGGTTTCCGATTCACAAGCATACCCCGGCTGGCGAATAGCGACGCACGATGCAGCAGGTCTCCTGGCTCATGGCTCAGACGCTCGCTTCGTCTTCCCAGCGATTTACGCCAGTGACGTGGTGAAGCGGAACTTGCCACTTACAGTTGCGGGGACAGCCCAGGCATTGCGTAAATACGCACCTGATTCCCATTGGATGGCGACACCACCCAGCCCGTAACGGGCACTGCATCGGTGCACAGAATTTAACATCTGAAAATACGAAATGCAAATAGAGTTCTTCCTCCGCCATAATATCAATGGGGGAGTTTCACACCAACGCTTATCAATTAAATCTAAGCCATTCATTTAAAAAATAAAGTTTAAGAATCAACATTGAATGTCGATAAAATTAGCGACAAGCCCCCACACCCTGTTGAAGACATCACCGAGGGAAAGGCCTGCGTAAACAGGTGCCATGTTACAAAAACATTGATAGAATCAGTTATATTGGTAGAATCAACTATGAAAGAGGATCGGTATATTGCTTGCAACATGCACCTTACTTTGGTAAAGCCATACATACAGTCTGTCCTTCAAAAATGGCCACACAATCCATGATAATTCGAGAAAAAGCAAAACAATACCGTGTTTAGGCTTTACAGAGTATGCCTAGCGCAATCATTGGACAAATTAACGGTAATTTGAGCAGTGATAATAATTATTAGTAACATGAGGAGAGTAATATGTTAAAAAACTGGTTACATAAAAAACTATCGGGTAACAATAATGAAAAATTGGTTGTAGGCCCAGAGGACGAAAACCTATCAGGTTTAAATCTTAAAGAAGTTCTTGATGCACATAGTGCATGGAAAGAGAAACTTGAAAATGAATTATCCGGTGCTAGCAGTGAACCAATTGATGTTAAGAACACAGCAAATGATCATCTTTGCACATTCGGTCAGTGGATTTATGGCCCAGGTAAAACAAAATACTCAAAATTGCCTGAATACGAAACAGCCCGAAAAGCACATGCTAATTTTCATACAGCGGCAGCAGAAGTTGTTGTTGAACACCAATCAGGCAATACAGAAAAAGCGCAAAATTTATTAAAAACAAAATTCAGGTCGGCTTCAAATAATAATCAACTGGAGTTAGTCAGATTATTTACCGCTGCAAAAGAATAAACCAAGCACATGCACTCACGCAAAAAAGAGCCTGTCCTCAGCATTCTTTTAATTGCGAGTGTTGCAAGTCATTCAATGAGAAGCAAAAAACTTGGTAAGCGGTAAATCATACCTTTCCTAACAAAACGGCCCAGACTGACTTGCTATCGAAGACGCGCTTGCACCCCCAGTTGAACACTGAAAATGGTGGTTGTTTCCTGGTCGAATATGGAATCTCTGCGAATATAGCCCACCAACCTAAAGCGGTTATTTAAAGGCACTTCTGCCCCAACACCCACACGCACCCCAAACACTTTGTTTTCGCTCAATCCATCGCCAATATAGCCGGATGTTCCAATGCTGCTACGAAGCCATTCAATCGACTTCACTGGTGTTGCTTCCACGAACAAAGAAACCGTATCGTAGCTCAAGTCACCTTCGTCTGTACTCAACACGGTAAAATTGCCTATTTCAAGCCCCCATGCATGTGGAAAAGGGCCTTCAGGAATATATTGCATGATCTGCAATAGCCAATTTTGTCCTTCTTCATCCTGACCAGCAAAATCGTAGTCAGTATCAATCGACACAATACCCGATGTAAGTCGTAAATTAATACTATCTTTTGCAATCACCTGCGGCGCAAAAAACACCAGTGACATAAGCCAAAGATACCTGAACACACCAAGACCGTTCACAAGTTGCTTCGTCCTCACTCGGGGGTGTTAACAATCATTTTGACAAG
>JAADGF010000048.1 GCA_013152545.1 Gammaproteobacteria bacterium | reverse complement strand
CAGTTGCTTGATGAGTATGTGTCTCACCAAAAAAACGCTAACAAGCGGTTCGAGAAGGACGCCGCAAAAAAACGCGGCGCCTCTCAACCTTAACGTTAGCGCGCCATATTAAAGTGCATCTTGGCGTAAAACATCGAGCACAACCAATGTTAAAAGAAGCAATAATAAACAATAAGCTCAAGTCTGAGCTAACAAGCGCTTAAACTTTGATGGCGCAAAAAGACGCGCCACAAGTTAAGCTTATCGTTAGGTTTTAAAATCACAGGGAGATTATATATGAAATATTTTGGTTGTTTAATAACAAGTTTGTTGGTGGTTTTTTCAGCCATCGCAACTGCTTCTGATCAAAGATCTGTCATGGCAGAAATTGTTTTAAGCGTTAGTAATGTATGCCATTCTCCGAACAATAAAAGCAAATACTGGTTGCTAGATATCAAGGGTGAAGGGGAGGCTAAGTTGAAATTAAAGCTAGCTAATGCCGGGTTGTCTGGAGAAGCAAAATTCACTAAAGAGGAGTGGGAAGGTGTTCAACGAGTTCTTAGAGAACATCAAATTACTGATAATAAAACCTACAGAGATTGTGTTACTCTGCTTACTCCATTGTTCCTTGACCGATTCGTACTTACATCATCCAGTACGAAAGGTGCATCTTCGCCAGTTAGGTCTTCTAAAAAATCGAGAGCTACTAATCTTTCGACAACCTGGAATGGCCTTGATTTTAAAATAAGAGAAGCCAAGATGGAGGGAAGCGATTTGTACATTAAGTTTAAAATATTCAGCCCAGGAAAAGACAGAGTAATAAAAATGATGAATGGTGGTAATGCTTTTGTAATGATAGATGGCGATCAATACCAACATTCACATTTTCAAATTGGAAAATCGAGTGGTTATAGCTTGTTCTCGGGCGTTACTATTCCTGGTGATTTAAGCGTGAACTCCATAGTAAAATTTAAATCTGTTCCTAATTCTTTGGAGAAGGTAGATATGCTTAGACTTCTTTTTTGGAATGAAAAGGTTTCGTTTCGCGATATTTCGGTTAATTAATTAAAAGTACAAACCTAATCGGGTAAGGGCCGGTTTTGCTCCAGCCCTCCCCACACCACCGTACATGCGGGCCCGCATACGGCGGTTCGGTTAGAACACTCTCATTTGTAGTGAAATGCAACCCAAAGTTCTTTAATAGAGATCAGGCCTTTTGACTTTAACCATTGATTGGTCATGCCCATCTGCGTTGCCTTGGTTTTCGATAATCGGTAATAGCCTTTACGACTCAGCCCAATTCCGATGGCCGCTTTGATGGGTACACCGAGCTTGATAGGGTTGCTAATAAGATTGATATCTTGCATGACCTTGTTGCACCATTATGTCACTGACGTTCAACCATTCGTCTTTTGTGTTGATTAGCCAAATTTCACCAATGTAACGTCCATATTTGCCTTTTTTATCTTTAATTGTTTCTAATATTATTTCTTTTTCGGCAATGAGGTTACGTAAAAAATCCCTGGATTCCAAGCCTAAAGGACGCTCTTTTCCTCTTATTTCAGGTGCGTTGATGCGCGCCAGTCGAATTTTTTCGTTATGAGCCCAGGTGCCTAGTCCCAGGTCAATATCCAATGTGCAGGTGTCACCGTCATAAACGAAACGAACAATACTACGGTAATGGTATAGTTTGGATTTCATGTTGCAGTTTCCTTGTGGTCAGTCAGTTTGGTTAGTGGAATTAGCCAGTGAAATGGTCGGGGTTAAATCTGGTTAATAGCGAGATTGTGTTATAACCAATTGGTGAACATAATACCCACCGCAAGCCGATTGGTGTATCGATTGTAATCAATCAGGCTTTCACCATAGCCGTTAAAGTATTGTATATAACCATTTAATCGTCCATGTAACGGGAAGGTCCAGTCAAATTGGATGGCGCCTTTGCTGTCACTGGTACGTAAATTGTTTCGCAGCATGAAGCCGTAAGTCTGTTTACGAAATTTGTATATGCCGCTTAGTTCTCCGTAACCAAGATATTTTTCAATATTTGGGTTGTCGTCGCCTGCTGAGTCGAGGGGGTTCTGTTTTTTATCCTCTGGGAAGCGATACCAGGGCTTAATGCTGAGATATAAGTTCTGTTTTTCAAGTATAAAATTGACATAAATACGATTCCAACTGCGCGAGGTCAACGATGATTGACCATTTGATTGATGTACCACTCCAACAGTGATTAACCGGTTTGTAAGATTCATGATGCGAGTATTGTTGAAAAAGGTTAACATCAGCTCGGGTTCAAAGTTGGTTTCCCGAAATGCTGCTGAGGCATCACTGTTGTAGGCTTGCCAATAAGAGACCTGAGTATACCCTAGGGAGATAAAGCTATTTTCCCCCAAAAGGCCTTGCACCAGCGGTACACGCAGGCTGAATTGGAATTTTATTTCAAGATTGTCATCTGATTCTATTTGTTCGTTGCGCTTGCTGTCATAGGCAATTGGCAGCACGTAGTTGGGTTTGTGGGGCGTAATAACAAATTTATTCCATTGTGTTTGTTGTTCGCTTATTAGGCGTTCGTCAAGGGGTGTTTTGGAAAGCGGTGTTTCGTGTGAGATCGTTGTTTGGTCATTAATGTGTTGTTTACTGTTAGGGGCGGGTTGTGCCTGAGTTGCGGTGACGGTGCAACATAAGCTTAAAAATAATATGGGATACCAGGATGTGATTTGTTGTCGCATGATTGAGATACATTTCGTGTTATAGGTTAAATCTAGAAAAATCAGCTGGGTTACGATGCTGGTGCAAGTTCTTGATTTCATCTGGCGATACGAAAAAGCCGTTTATTACCAACAAGTGATTCTGGATTTTTTGTTATATTAATAAAATCAATGCTTTAAGTTCTATGTTTGGGCTTAATTGATTTTTATAGATTGAGCATTAAGTTGTTCTGTATGGCCGCGATGAGTATAAACTATGCGCATCTTGGTCAATTCGTAAAAGTGATTAGGGCTTGTTGTCGATTGAGCGTTGTTGTGAGGGTGTTTTTTTAGTCATTTTAGGGCTGATGCTCAACCATTAATCAGGCACTAAACGGTTGCATAAAAAATAATCGTTACGGTCAACGAAATGCGTTATTGTTCAGCATCAGAATTTTAATGAGTAAAAGGAGAGATAACAATGGTTAGTTTGGAAACCCCGGTTTGTGATTTTGGGAAAGATGCAATTGCGTTTTCCCTGCCAGGCGTCGATGGTAAAACATGGTCATTGCAGGGTTGCACCGGTGAAAAAGGTCTACTGATAATGTTTATTTGCAACCATTGTCCTTATGTCAAAGCGGTGTTTGATCGAATTGTGCGTGATACCAATGAATTGCGCGATTATGGTATTAACAGTGTTGCTATTATGTCCAACGATGTGTCTTTATATGAAGAAGACTCTTTTGATAATATGAAAATTATTGCTGAGCAACGTCAATTTAGTTTCCCCTATTTATGGGATGAGTCACAAGCTGTTGCTAAGGCTTATGGTGCCGTGTGTACACCTGATTTTTTTGGTTATAACGCTGACCTTCAATTGCAGTATCGAGGTCGCCTGGATGAAAGCCGGAAGCAAGCGGCGCCAGATGATGTGCGCCGCGATCTGTTCGACGCAATGGTGCAGGTGGCAACGACGGGGAGTGGGCCTGTCGAGCAAACTCCCAGCATGGGGTGTTCCATTAAATGGAAAGATTGAAACGGTTAAATCAATTTATTGTGGCGATTGTTAGTTAAGATATTGATTAATAAAGCGTAGGTGTCACTTTGTGTATTGCTATTGCCCATTTCGGTGGGATGAGGGACAATACACGGTTTCACGGCTACATACAGTGTGGCATCGAAATTCCCCAATGTTTTCATTACAAAGGTTTTTATTACAAGAAAGGTTTTCATTAAAAAAAGATTTTCGTCAAAAAGGATTGCAATTTAAAGAAAACGCTTATTTTAAAGAAAGCGACGAAAACACCGGTAACACTTTGTGTTTGTGAGGGTTTTTCCTCTTTACAGAGCGGCATTTTTAAACGCGTGGAATAAAAAATAAAGCGTATCAATGTTTAGTGCGCTACGCTGGGCTTATATTAATTTATATTAATCGTGCATTAATTGTACGACAAACTTGTTACGGCCGGTTTCCCGACACGATAGCCAGTGGACGGGAATCACATGGCCACAATCCAATGAGTAGCGTTAGACGCTAAAGAAGAACCCGCCTGCTGGCGCAACAAGCAGAACGAAAAGCCGTCGGCAGCAAGTTTTATTGTCTTTTTTGAGCATTTTAGGTGAGGAGAAATCAATGACATCTCGTAGAGAGCTAGCTAATGCCATCCGTGCATTAAGTATGGATGCTGTTCAGAAGGCCAATTCCGGGCATCCCGGTGCACCCATGGGCATGGCGGACATTGCCGAAGTGCTGTGGAACGATCACTTGAAGCACAATCCGAAAAACCCCAAGTGGACTGATCGTGATCGTTTTGTGTTGTCCAATGGGCATGGGTCGATGTTGATCTATTCCCTGCTGCATTTGACAGGCTACGATTTGCCAATGGAAGAGCTTAAGAATTTCCGTCAATTGCATTCAAAAACGCCAGGTCATCCTGAATACGGTTATGCGCCGGGTGTTGAAACTACGACGGGTCCATTAGGGCAGGGCATCACGAATGCGGTGGGTATGGCGATCGCCGAAAAAACCCTCGCAGCGCAGTTTAACCGTGATGGCCACCATATCGTTGACCACTATACCTATGCTTTTTTAGGTGATGGCTGCTTGATGGAAGGTATTTCTCACGAAGCCTGCTCGCTGGCGGGAACCTTGGGGTTAGGTAAGCTAATTGCGTTTTGGGATGATAACGGAATTTCCATTGATGGTCATGTAGAAGGTTGGTTTACTGACGACACACCAAAGCGTTTTGATGCTTACGGCTGGCATGTGATTCGTGATGTCGATGGTCATGATGGGGAGGCGATCAGCAAAGCAATACACGAAGCCCGCTCAGTAAATGACAAACCCACAATGATATGTTGCAAGACCGTGATCGGTTATGGTGCGCCCAATCTGTGCGGTAGTCATGATTGTCATGGCGCAGCGTTAGGCGAGGATGAAATAGCCGCCACCCGCAAAAACCTAGGCTGGAACCATGCGCCTTTTGAAATACCGGATAACGTATACCAAGGCTGGGATGCCAAAGCAAAAGGTGTCGAAGTCGAAGCCAAATGGACCGAAAAATTTGCTGCATACAAAGCAGCTTTCCCTGATCTGGCGGCGGAATTTGAGCGTCGCACGGTAGGCGATCTGCCTGCCAATTGGGAGCAGCAAGCCACGGCTTTTATCAACAGTACCGTAGAAAAAGCGGAGACCAAGGCGAGCCGCAAGGCATCACAGGCTGCGTTAAATGGTTTTGGTCCCTTATTACCCGAGCTTCTGGGTGGTTCTGCTGATTTGACCGGTTCCAATAATACTGATTGGTCAGGCTCCAAGACCATTTCCAATACTGTGGCCGATGGTAACTACATATCTTATGGTGTGCGCGAATTTGGTATGTCCGCGATGATGAATGGTATGGCGCTGCATGGTGGTTTTATTCCTTACGGTGGCACGTTTTTAATGTTTTCAGAGTATGCGCGCAATGCTTTACGTATGGCAGCGTTAATGAAGATCCGCAGTATTTTTGTTTACACGCATGATTCCATTGGCTTAGGGGAAGATGGTCCTACACACCAGGCAGTTGAGCAGACCGCGACCTTGCGTTTAATACCTAACATGTCAGTGTGGCGTCCTTGTGATACCGTCGAGTCTGCTGTTGCCTGGAAGGCTGCTATTGAGCGCCGTGATGGTCCCAGTTGTGTCATCTTCACTCGTCAGAATTTGCCCTTCCAAAACCGCACACCGGAGCAGGTTAAGGCCATAAGCCGAGGCGGTTACGTCCTAAAAGACAGTAGCGGTACGCCAGAGGTGATTCTCATTGCAACGGGTTCGGAAGTCGGGTTAGCAATGGACGCAGCGGCAGAGATGGAAGCTAAAGGCAAAAAAGTGCGTGTTGTATCCATGCCTGCCACCAATGTTTTCGACTCACAGGACGAAGCATACCGTGAATCGGTGTTACCTTCTGCGGTACGTGCCCGTGTTGCGATTGAAATGGGTGTTAGCGATTGTTGGCGTAAATATGTTGGACTGGATGGTAAAGTGATTGGCATTGATCGCTTTGGTGAGTCCGCGCCGTACAAGCAATTAATGGAATACTTTGGGTTTACAACGAAAAACGTTGTTAAAATTGTGGAAGAACTTTTATAGTAACGATTATAACAATAATTGTAACGACCATCAGGCGTTTACGGTTATAGGCGTACTACGGTACAACCGTATATCGGCCGGATATTACTTGATTCACAGCTACTACGAAGTTGCTAACAGTTTGTAAATAACTATCGGAGAGTATGACAATGGCAATTAAAGTTGCAATTAATGGTTACGGCCGCATTGGCCGCAACGTGTTACGTGCGTTGTACGAAGAAAATCGTACGGACGAAATTCAGATTGTCGCCATCAATGATCTGGGCGATGCGGCTACCAATGCTCACCTGACACAATATGATACGGCCCATGGTAAGTTTCCAGGTCAGGTATCAGTCGACGGTGAATACATGATCGTCAATGGTGATAAAATTCGTGTTTTGGCCGAACGTGATCCCACCAAATTGCCTTGGGGTGAGTTGGGGGTTGACGTGGTGCATGAGTGCACTGGTTTTTTTGCCAGCAAAGAAAAAGCATCCGCCCATTTGGTGGGTGGCGCTAAAAAAGTGGTGATATCAGCACCCGGCGGAAAAGACGTGGATGCCACTATCGTGTTTGGTGTGAATGACAGTGTGCTGAAAGCCAGTGATACCGTTATTTCCAATGCTTCGTGTACCACCAACTGTTTGGCACCATTGGTGAAGCCTTTACATGATAAAATTGGCTTGGTTAATGGTTTAATGACAACCGTGCATTCGTATACTAATGACCAGGTACTTACCGACGTTTATCATGCGGATTTGCGTCGTGCGCGTTCCGCCACCATGTCCATGATTCCCACCAAAACAGGGGCGGCAGCGGCGGTAGGGTTGGTTATGCCGGAACTTGACGGGAAATTGGATGGTTTTGCGATTCGCGTACCCACTATTAACGTCTCTGTAGTGGATTTAACGTTTGTCGCCGCGCGTAAAACGTCCGTGGATGAAATCAACAGTATCATGCGTGATGCCGCAGATGGCGAGCTAAAAGGCATTTTGGGGTATAACGACGCGCCGTTGGTGTCGGTGGACTTTAATCATACCACCACGACATCAAACTTTGATGCTACGTTAACAAAGGTTAACGGTGGAACTCTGGTTAAAGTATTGTCATGGTATGATAACGAATGGGGTTTTTCCAACCGTATGTTGGATACCACCATTGCATTAATGAAGGCTAAATAGCGCATAATAAGGTGCAGAGCGCAAGTGACCTCAAGGGTTGCTTGCGCTTGCAACTCAGTGTTTGTTTGTAAGTGAAAGAAATTCGCTAAAGTGCTCTTTAGCCAATTTTTTTTTCAGGAGTGATGCATGTCAGTAATTAAAATGGCAGACCTTGATTTGGCGGGCAAGCGTGTGTTGATCCGTGAAGATCTTAATGTACCTGTAAAAGACGGTAAAGTCACTAGCGATGCACGTATACGTGCTTCCCTGCCCACTGTTGAATTAGCGATAAAAGCGGGCGCCAAAGTAATGCTAATGTCACATCTGGGGCGTCCCGAAGAAGGCGTGTGCGAGGAAGCGTATTCCTTGGCGCCAGTGGCTGAACATTTGTCTGGTTTGTTAGGTGTATCAGTACGCTTGGAAAAAAACTGGCTTGATGGCGTAGAGGTTGCGAATGGTGAAGTGGTCATGTGCGAAAACGTGCGCTTCAATAAAGGCGAAAAGAAAAACGATGATGCCTTATCAAAACAAATGGCAGCGTTGTGTGATGTATATGTTATGGATGCGTTCGGTACTGCGCATCGGGCACAGGCATCTACCCATGGTGTAGCCAAATATGCCAAGACTGCGTGTGCAGGGCCATTGCTAGCGGGTGAGCTTGAGGCGTTGTCAAAGGCGCTTGGTAATCCGGCGCGGCCCATGGTGGCTATTGTTGGCGGCTCCAAAGTCTCGACTAAGTTAACGGTGCTGGCAACGTTATCGAAAGTTGTTGATCAGCTTATAGTGGGTGGAGGTATTGCCAATACCTTTATTGCGGCGACAGGGCATAATGTGGGTAAATCATTGTATGAAAAAGAGTTGGTGAGTGACGCTAAAAAGCTGACTGCGCAGGCGAAGTCTGGCGGTGGTGATATTCCGATACCGGTTGACGTGGTTTGTGCCAAAGCGTTTTCCGAGTCGGCAGAAGCGACGCTCAAAGATGTTTCTGAGGTGTTGGATGACGATATGATCTTTGATATTGGCCCTAAGACTGCGCAACACTTTGCGGAAATTTTGAAGCATGCTGGCACTATTGTTTGGAACGGGCCTGTGGGTGTTTTCGAGTTTGATCAATTTGGTGCCGGTACTAAGGCGTTAGCGATGGCCATTGCTGAAAGCCCGGCATTTTCTATTGCAGGTGGGGGGGACACCCTGGCGGCGGTGGATAAATATAACATTGCTGATAAAATATCGTATATATCGACTGGTGGTGGTGCTTTTCTGGAATTTCTTGAAGGAAAAAAATTACCAGCGGTTGCTATTCTTGAGGAAAGAGCAGCTGGAAACGCGAAGCACTAAGGATGCACTGTAAGATTGCACTGAAGGCCAGCACCACCCCCTGTTGGTGGGGAATGGAATGTGACCCACTCGTAGCAGAATAATTATTTATTGCAAAAAATTGCAAAAGCTGGAGTAACTACTTGTTAAGAAGAACTAAAATTGTTGCAACATTGGGTCCGGCCACAGATGACCCAAAAGTGCTCGATAAACTTATCGAAGCGGGTGTCGATGTGGTGCGCTTGAACTTTTCGCACGGCACGCATGATGAGCATCGCGAGCGAGCCGAGCGTGTGCGTAACCGTGCGCGGGCGCATGGCCGTCAGGTGGGTGTATTGGCGGATTTGCAGGGGCCTAAAATTCGTATTGAGCAATTTAAAGAGGGCAGCATCACCTTGCGTGAAGGTGATACTTTTATTCTTGATGCGGCGCTGGCGTCAAATGCCGGGAATAAAGAGCGGGTCGGGGTTGCTTATAAAAACCTACCCAATGACGTTGAGCGAGGTAATACTTTATTACTAGATGACGGCAAATTAGAATTTTGGGTTGAAAATGTGAGCGGCACTGAAATTATTTGCCGAGTTAAGACTGGCGGCGTACTTTCCGATCGCAAAGGTATTAATCGCCAAGGTGGTGGTCTTTCTGCACCGGCTCTTACTGACAAAGACAGAGAAGATATAAAAGTTGCTGCTGATATACAAGCTGATTATCTGGCAGTTTCTTTTCCCCGCAGGGCTGAAGATGTTAATGAGGCTCGGGAGTTGTTGAATCAGGCGGGCGGATTCAGTGGTATTATCGCAAAAATTGAACGGACCGAAGCATTAGAGGCGCTTGAAGATATTATTGCCGCCTCCGATGCTGTTATGATCGCGCGTGGTGATTTAGGCGTTGAGATTGGCGATGCTGCTTTGCCGCCAGTGCAAAAACGCATTATCTCGCTGGCGCGGGAGATGAACCGCATTGTTATTACTGCCACTCAAATGATGGATTCCATGATACACAGTCAAATACCGACGCGAGCTGAGGTGTTTGATGTGGCTAATTCCGTTTTCGATGGCACTGATGCCGTCATGTTGTCTGCGGAAACAGCGGCTGGGGATTTTCCTGATAAAGCCATCGCGGCAATGGACCGTATTTGTCGCGAAGCCGAAAAACAACCAGTGGCGACAACCTCCGATCATAGAATCAATACCGAGTTTGACCGGGTTGATGAGGCTGTTGCCATGGCCGCAATGTACACGGCAAACCATTTAGGTGTTAAGGTCATTGCGGCATTAACCGAATCCGGATCGACACCGTTGTGGATGTCGCGCATTAGTTCGGGGATACCTATTTATGCTCTGACACGTCATGTGAAAACCCGCAGAAAAGTGACCCTTTATCGAGGTGTTTATCCCCTTAGTTTTGATATCACTAAAAAGGATCATGCAACCGTTAACAAAGAAGCTGTTGATGAGCTTAAGCGGCGGGGTGTTGTCAGAGACGGTGATTTGGTTATCATTACTAAAGGGGATTTAATGGGTATTATGGGTGGCACTAATGCCATGAAAATAATTCGTGTTGGGAGCGAAGTGGACCCAGAAACTTAGGGCGCACCCTAAGGGCACTTCTTCCAGGGCGCATACTCGTTGTCGTTGTTTGTAATCTTTTCCGCAACGCTGAAAACGGAAGGATAGACAAGCAAAATGTTACACGTTATTTTTTTGCAGGTTCTAGTTATCGAATAGACATATTCTTTGATGAGAGAGACAATTTACAAAATATTTTGGAAATGTCGTCCATCGATCGATATCTGTCTACAGAAACATTGTTGGTTTTTTTAATTTAGTTTTTATTTTAATTTTTTTAATTTTGTTGCGCAGGACGTAACCATGAAAGACAGGGGAGAGCAACCATGGCACTAATATCTTTACGCCAATTATTAGATTATGCAGCAGAACATGAGTTCGGTATGCCTGCGTTTAATGTTAACAATATGGAGCAGGTCCATGCCATCATGCAGGCTGCTGATGAATGTGACAGCCCTGTTATTATGCAAGGTTCCGCTGGTGCACGATCTTATGCGGGCGAGCCTTTTTTACGTCACTTGATATCAGCAGCAGTGGAACAATATCCTCATATTCCAATCGTGATGCACCAGGATCATGGTTCAGAGCCGGCAGTATGCCTGCGATCCATCCAATCAGGATTTAGCTCAGTAATGATGGATGGTTCATTAATGGCCGATATGAAAACGCCGTCCAGTTATGATTACAATGTGGCCACTACCACCGAGGTAGTGAAAATGGCACATGCAGGTGGTGTTTCTGTTGAGGGAGAGCTAGGCTGTCTGGGTTCTTTGGAAACCGGCATGGCGGCTGAGGAAGATGGGTCCGGTGCGGAAGGTAAGTTGTCTCATGATCAATTGCTCACCAATCCTGAAGAAGCGAAGGATTTTGTGACAAAAACCGGTGTGGATGCACTGGCTATTGCAATTGGCACCAGTCATGGCGCCTATAAATTTACCCGTCCGCCCACCGGCGATATTCTGGCGATCGCACGCATTAAAGAAATTCATGCGGTAATACCTAATACGCACTTAGTAATGCACGGTTCATCATCGGTTCCTCAGGATTGGTTAAAGGTTATCAATGAATATGGTGGTGATATGGGCGAGACTTATGGTGTGCCTGTTGCGGAAATTCAAGAAGGAATTAAACATGGCGTGCGTAAAGTGAATATCGATACTGATTTACGTATGGCATCCACTGGCGCGGTACGCAAATTTTTATCAGAGAATAAAAGTAACTTTGATCCGCGCAAATTCCTCAAGGCATCGACCGCTGCCATGAAAGATATTTGTAAAGCGCGTTATGAAGCCTTTGGTTGTTCTGGCCATGCATCCAAGATCAAGCCAATCGCATTGCAGGATATGGTTAAGCGCTACAAGTAGAGGATACCTTGAACTTGAAGTCCGTGTGGTCGATGTTAGGTACGTAGCGATAGGTGCTTGGCTTAATTCTACAAAAAAAGGGGTGGAGACACCCCTTTTTTTTACATTTTCTGAAACAATAAATCCCGCACGTCGTGCCCTAAACGTAAGCCCCTATTCTCAAATTTGGTGCTGGGCCTGGCTGATTTGATGTGATCGCCCGCTGTGCAAAATGCAGGTGAGGCTGAAATGGTGGCGTCGATATGGTCGGCATAGTGTTGCCAATCTGTCGCAATGTGCAATATGCCTTGTGGTTTGAGTCTGTCGGCTAACAGCTGCACAAAGGGGGCTTGAATAAGGCGTCGCTTGTGATGACGTTGTTTCTGCCAGGGATCAGGGAAAAACACTTGGATTCTGTCCAATGATTGCAGGGGGATTCTGTTCGGTAATACGTCAACGGCATCTGCGCAGAACAATCGAATATTATGAATCGTGTGCTCATTAATATTCGCCAGCACACTGCCTATGCCAGGTCGGTGTATCTCAATGCCCACGTAGTTTACATCAGGTTGGTCGCGGGCCATCTGGACCAGGCTATCACCCATGCCAAAACCAATTTCCAGTACGGTTATGCCAGTGCGGCCAAATAATGAGTCCAGATTTATAACAGGGCCGGTAGCATCAATGCCGAAGGTTGGCATTAAGGTCTCATAGGCATGCCGTTGGCGTTTACTCATGCGGCTTTCGCGGCGCACAAAGCTGCGAATCTTTCGATTAAACTGCCGCCTGGTGTTTGTTTCGTGGCTGGAGGAGTTACTGCCCATGAGACAACATTATGTAGCCCGTTCGATCTAAAAAAATGTACCGTCAATGGGGGAAGAGGCGCTGGCATAACGTTTGCGAGGTATTCTACCGGCAACAAAAGCTTCACGACCGGCTTCAACGGCTTTTTTCATGGCACTGGCCATCAGTACCGGGTTTTGTGCGCCTGCAATGGCGGTTTGCATTAGCAAGCCGTCACAGCCTAGTTCCATGGCAACGGCAGCATCTGATGCAGTGCCAACGCCAGCATCCACTAAAACCGGAACGCTCGCATTTTCGACGATTGTTGCAATATTGTATGGGTTGCGTATCCCCAGGCCAGAGCCAATGGGGGCGGCGAGTGGCATTACTGCCACACAACCAATTTCTTCCAGGTGTTTGGCGACAACAGGATCATCATTGGTATAGACCATGACTTGAAAGCCATCGCGAATGAGCGTTTCAGCGGCTTTAAGTGTCTGAACAACATCAGGAAACAGGGTTTTTTCGTCACCGAGCACTTCCAATTTTACCAGGTTATGGCCATCCAATAATTCACGGGCTAAGCGACAGGTACGAATGGCTTCCTCTGCACTGTAACAGCCCGCCGTATTGGGCAAGTAGGTGTAGTCCTTTGGGGATAAAATCTCCAGTAAGTTGGCTTCGTTTTGATGCTGGCCGATATTGGTCCGGCGTACCGCCATGGTGATGATTTCCGCGCCACTGGCATCAATGGCCTGTTTGGCTTGATAAAGGTCTTTATATTTACCGGTTCCAACCAATAAGCGGGATTGATAATGTTGACCCCCGATGAATAGGGTGTCATCCACAGTAGGTGTAGGATCAGAGTTTAGCATTTGGATTCCTGAATCGCTGGATTTTCAATGAAGGTAGCTCGTTAAAGAACCTTTAAGTGCATCAAGATGCGCGATTATACCTCAAATTGCAGTTTTAAGGCAGTGGATCCAAATGCAATTTTATTTGCTTTGTTGTTGCGTTAATAGCGTTTTATCCGCCACCAATGGCGCGTACGATTTCCACTTTATCATTTTCGTTAAAGAGATGGGTATCGTGCTGACTTCGCGGTACGATTTCCTGATTCACTTCCATGGCAATGCGTTGGCCAGTGAGATCCAGGGAGGCTAGGAGTTGAGCCGCAGTCAAATGAGGGTCAATGTTTTTGAGTTTACCGTTGAGTTGTATGTTCATGTGCAATAAATAATCATTTGATTGTGAGGGTGTGATGGATTGTTTCGAGGCTGTTATCAACCGAATAATTTAGGTTTACCGTGTTAAGGGTCTGTAAAGAAATAAGTTGAACATTTAGCTTGTTTATCCTTGTGTCTTCGGTGTTGCGCAAAAGCTTACATGCAATGAGTATGCGCCCTGAAAGACGTCTCCTTTTGGGGTGCGCCCATTTGCGCCTTGCCTATATGGAAGTCGGTAAGGGGCGTGAGCCATGGATGGCGGAAACCTTGAAGATGAAACGATATCCGGCGCAATCTGTCCAGCTTATTGCTCTATAGAGCCTAATTCCAATAAAGATTAAGCGATATCCTGTTGCTTTGGTAATTGTAGTCCGCGTTGTTGGATTTATTGTCTAAATAACGGTAGTCGGCGTATATCCATAGTTGTTTGCTTAGGCGATAGATTAATCGTAAATTTGCATGAGTACGAGTGTCTTTTCGAGTCGTTTGATTGATATCAGAAAAATCGCTACGCCGGTATTGCCATCCTCCCTGAAAATTGAATGCTGGGTTTAAACGCCGATTGTATTTAAACCCCAGTTTGTTTCGACGTGGGGAAAAGCGTTTGTCCCTTGTGTTGTCAATACGGTTACCTTCCCGGTTATTGGTTTCGTATTCGTAAAACCATTGCATGGTGTCTTTACGGTGAAAATATTTACCAAAAACACGCAGCCGTTGTCTATTTCCGGCTAAGTGATCATAAGGGCTTGCCGTGGCGTCGATATTGCTGAATTGGTAGCGTGCCGCCACAGTGGATACTGAGCTTATATTGTAGTTTACGTCTAGCTGAGCCAGTTGTAAATTTTGAAACAGGTTGTTGTCGAGAAACAGTGACTGTGCTTTGGCGCTAATGGTGAGATATGCTGCTGCAATTGGTATTTTATAGTTTATGTCAGCGTCGAGTGCGGTATAGTTATAGTCATTCAAATTAATATATTGCAAGGTGTATAAAGTAACATCAGAGAATAATGATGCAGAGAATGGCTGATTGAGTTTGGTGTACAGTGTATAATACGAATCGCCTTGTTCGGATTTGCGGACTAAGTCGTCGTCTGTGGCATTTAATGTGACATTGTCGTTATAGCCCAGCCCGCCGCTTAAACTGACTGTTGGTGTGTGGCGGGATGTGCTGTTGTTTGATCCGCTCAGTTTCTCGAGCATTCGTTGCGCCAATTGGCGCTGTTCGTTGTTGTTTGCATGGGAATATGATTGCTGAAAATTATCGTTAGCTAAGTCAGTTTTGGCCATTTTAAGGGCAGCCAACCCCATATTAAAATAAGCAATTGCAGCGAGATCGTTGTCGCTAGTCGCACCTTTAAGGGCATCATAGGCTGCGCCATAATCGCTGAGCTTGTAAAGCGTTACTCCCAGGTTATAGGGTAATCGTTTGTTGGTCAGGCCGAGTTGTTGTGCTTGTTGAAAATAGCCCAGTGCGGCTTGATAATCTTGCTCGTTAAAAGCGTTGATACCTTGATTAAACAGCCATTCGGCTTGTTGAGTCTGAGCTGCTAGGCCAGTGCTTGAGTATATAAGCAATCCTGTCATTAAGAGCCGAAATATTACATGTAGCGTTAACCCTGAGATGATGTTTTTGTTGTAACGATTCACTTAGGAGTGGTTGTTTTTTGACGTTGTTTTATTGTGGAACAGATGTGTTTTCGTCTGGGGCGCCGGTGTTTAATTCTGGCCCGTCAGTAATTGTATCCATGCCATCGTTTATACCGGGATTGTTTGCGACTTCTTCGTTAATATCGTTCATTTCGCCAAGGTCGGGTTCAGGTAACTCAATTATTTGCATTGAAGACGTGGGTACTTCATCAAGACCTATAACACGAATGGTAATATTGTCCAGGTTATTCGATGACGCCTGTGCCAACACAAGCGGACTCAGCGCTAAGTATAAACAAAATATGGCAGCAAATTGTAAAATAAATCGATTCATTGTTCCCTTAAGACATTATCGCATCCAGACACTGCAACAGTCCAGAGCGCCACAACGGTTTCAAAATCGAGATGAAGCATTATTTAGGATAAATGCCCACGACGGTCAATATCGACATTGATACGATACTCTTTTTCAGCTCCCTGGTGTTGTACTCGCATCACCAGTATGCCTGGCGTGGCATCACGGGCAATCACCGGTAACGATAACAAATTATCGCCTTTTGTGAGTTTGCCATTCCAGGCTAATTCGTGCAAACCTGAATAACCTTTTAACTGAATGTTGCTTGGCATAACCACCGAGAATCTAACATTTTCCAGTACCCGGTCAGAATGTACGACAACGTTGATGTTTTGGATTTCATGTAAGCTGGCGACAACAGCGTTCATTGTTTGTATTGATGAGTCTACTGGTTTGAGTATCAGCGTGACGACAAAGACTAAAATGCTGGCAGCCAATGTGCTGGCGATACCAGCGGAAAACCAGATGACTTTTTGACGTTGTTTTGCTGCTCTGGTTTCAAGAATGCGCCGTGATAAATACGTTGGTGTCGATATGTCAGGCATCGTATTCATTGCATGGACTAACTGCTGGCGTTGTGTAAACAAAGCATTGCAGGTGTTACAGTGTTGCAGGTGCTGTTTAATGCCGCAGGATTCAGTGGCTGTTAAATCGCTGTCCAAATAGGCGTCTAACTGCTCGTGAGTATCTTTGCAGGTGAAGAATGATTTTAATGTCATTTCGCTTTGCTCCTGGTATAAGTACGTATAACAGGCAAAATGGGTTCCAATTTTTGTAGTGTTTTTTGTAGATTTTCCCGTGCCCTGTGTAATCTCGATTTTAGTGTGCCAATGGGAACACCGCTAATTTGCTCAATTTCAACCAGCGTGTAGTCTTGCATATCATGCATAATCAGTACGTGCTTATGGATATGGTTTAATTTATTTAATGCCGCTGCAATTCGGTGTTGTTCCTGGGTTGCTTGGGCGTGCTCTTCAGGTCCAAGGTCACTTGAGACGGCATTTTCAATTGAGTGATTAGGTGTATAATTGTTTGCATCGTCGCCTGGGATCACTGGTGAGCGTTTTTCCTGACGCCATTGATTGATAAACATACGATATAGTATTGTGGCCAGCCAGGCTCGTGGGTTTCTGATGAGCGCGGTGTCGATGTCTTTTTGGCTGAGATTTATAAATAAATCCTGAACCAGGTCTTCTGCTGCTTCGCGGTTGCCACATAAACGATAAGCAAAGGAAAACATCTCATTGAGGTGATTTTTCAGGAATTGTTCGAAATCCATTGATGGCATTATTCGATTTAGGTAACCACGATGGTATACAGGCGATACTGCTACAATAGCATTAAAAGTAAGGCATGGCATAACGCTTGCGAAAAAACAGCGGTTAATGCAAACGATGCCCCAACTTTAAGTTGGGGCATCGTTTGGTTTTAAAGAAACCGTGCTCTTTCAAAGCACGATCTCTCTACGTTAGTATTTCAGTTGGCACTTGCTCCACGCATGGTGTCGGTGGTCTGATCTGTAACGCTACCACCGTAACCGTAATACCACCAAGGGTAGGGTTGTGGCGGGAAAACGATGCTTCCCAGTGTGGTTGATAAATCGTTGGTGGAAGACGCTTTTAATCCCATGTCTGAGACTGTATACAGATAAACGTTTTCAGCATCAGTCATTACCACTGAGCGCCGTGGTGCCGCCCATTGAAAGTACCATCCAGTATTGCAATCCTCTGTATAAGGGTAAACCAATGGTGAATCATTCTGGCAATAATAATCAAAAGCCAAATCAGAATGATCTACTCTGCCTAACTCTTTAAAGCCGGATGCTAATGTGATTTCGTAAGCCACAACGCCGCTAAAATATTGTCTGGAATAGTTGGGTGAAATTTGCAGAGGGATGGCTAATAAATTGGCCGGTTTGTAAAAAGTAAATGCTTTGTGGTCATACTCGGCGGTACTCCACGACCAGTTTTGGGGCGCAGCGGGTGTGAATTTGTGGATTACCGTTGGTTCGCTCATGTCGCTAACATCCACCAATTGCAACTGCATACCATTTCCGACACCGATGCCACCTTCACCACCGGCTCGACCAATAGTAATAAGATGGTTTTCATCATATGGGTGCATGTAGGTACTGAAGCCAGGGATGGTGAGTTCACCCAGCAGTGTAGGGGACGTCGGGTTGCTCAGGTCAAAGGTAAATAAAGGGTCAACGTTACGAAATGTAACGACAAAACCACGATTACCCATAAAGCGCGCGCTGCGAATATTCTCATTGGGTGCAAAATTACGGACTTCTCCTACAATATTGAGTTGGCCAGTGCCATCGTCGTCCAGCACGGACAAATGATTTGTTTGCACGCGTTGCCAGTTAGGGATGCCGCCGTCGTCGATGCGTAAAAAATCATCTTGCGTAGTCGCAACGCGCAATACGTGTTTGCCGTCATGTTCGTGCTCACTCAAGCTAAATTGATTGTTAATGTAGCCGTCTACACGGCCTGTGGCCACATAATTTGGGGCATTCTTTGAAATGGCAAATTTATAGATGGCCGACTGGGACGTTGGCCATTCATTGTTGGCGAGTATCCACCACCAATTCTGACTGTTTTCAGCGAGATAGAGATTGTTTTTGCTGGCATAGACAATATGGCTGTTGTTAATAATGCCAGTGGCGGCCAGATTAGTCCCATCAGTATCTATGCTGGTTATAATCTGTAATCCAAGGTTCATGTTTACTTCAGGATGTCGAATGTCATTGCAAGCGAGATACGGGATGGGCTTGGAGGTACCGCCAGTGATGCGATTGGCATCCGGCAAGTACTTTGCGGGATCAATGGCATTAATACTATTTTTAATTTTTGCGCTGAGATTTTTTTGCGCTTGTATTACATTGGGATTATTTTCGACACCGCCATTGGGTGTGTCGCATTTAACGGTGTCTACTGCATTGATGAATTTTTGCTGCAAGTCGATAAATTCTGGGTCTGTCTCCAGTGCAGTAGTCTGTAAATAATAGCTGGACACCAAGTGCAGCCGATTTTCAATCCGACGTCCTTCTCGAAAATAACCGCGCATTTGAATTTGATCAATGACTTTAGGCTCATTTGGGGTGGAAACATCATAAAAAATGGCGGTGGTGTAATCATAGCCAGGTTTTGGATAAATCTCAGCAAGACTTTCATCCGTTGTTGAGGGTGTGTTGGTAATGTAAAACGGGTCATCATTCCGGGCTAATATAGTCACCCGTTGATTTTCTTTGTCGAGGAAGAGATTTAAGCCGTGTGCGCCTAAATCGATTTTAGCCAGTGTGCTTAAGTCGTGAGGGGGAAATCCGTTGGCAACAATAAAGTGGCGGCCACTTAGAATGTACATGTTGCCTTGCAAGTCTGTTTTCACGATATCGCCTTCGTTGACCCCTGCCACTTGGTTGTTCGTATCAGAAACATCGTCGGGTGTGTTTGGGGCGTCACTGGACGTGTCACCGGATAAGCTGGCTTCGTCACCAATGCGGGGAAAGGTCGGTTCCGGTATGCCATCACTTGAAGAACAACTGTAATAACTGTAACGTGGGATTGACGTATAGCGTTTGATTAATGACGTGGATATATAATTTTTTAATTCATCGCAATCGTTAACCTGTTGCAGTTGCAGTGAGGCTAACGGAACACGTTGTATTTGTTTTTCCGACGCAGGGTCCAAATTTATGGGGTCGGAATTATTGTCCGAACAGGCGGGTACTATTAATAATAAAATGATCAATCCCAGCCATTTGTGCCATGTCATAAAAGCTGCTTTTTTTCTCAACAACATACTATTTCCCTCATTGAATATAATATTAGCTTACGGTTTGTGCTTGAATGCGACGACAGTCTCTTTAAATCATTGAGTACCATATAACCGATTGATATTAATATTGTTTGCTATTTAAAAAGTTAATATCAAAACCCCTGCCGCGAACAAATTTCCGTAAATACACGTTTAAAGAACGTTCAATGTCAAAAAAAGGTTCCATTTAATTTTTTTAAATATTTGAGAGTATGAAATAAAAGGTATGCAGGTTATGAATGTTGCTAACAAAGCGAACGTATTTTATCAGAAACAGTGATTATGGCCGAGTCTTGCTACTGATATTTTTTCCCGGTATTGATTTGTTTATAAAGGCGCAAAAAGATCGAAAAAAATTTAATATTCAGGTGTAGCTTGATCGATCTACAATTGGGTGCGTAATAACGTCGAAATTCTAATTGCGTTGGATGTATTTGCCATACTGAATATAACGCCTCTCTCAAATGTCAGTTGAATCGTGCTATGCGGTTATTTTATGTGCTTAAACTGGCTCCCAATACTTCTTTACAGACATTTAATATTTAGAGCTATAATTTTTACTCAGAGCGTGTTGTTGACACCCATCACTGCAAACAGGTGTTTGTGCTTTATAATCGATGAATAGTACCAGCATAAAATTATATACTCATAGTGTTTGGGGTTTAGGTCTAAATGTGTGTCATATTGATTTCATGGCCAGGCAAAATGGCGCGGAATAGTCACATCTATTGAAAGCATTTTAACGTCGCCATGGGGTTAATAGGGCGTGCAGTTAGGTCTCAATCGCTATGGGTATATAACTGATTATTTATTCATTACCCATCAGCTAACAGCAGTAAAGATACTTAACGCTGCATGAAAAGCCAAATGCAGCTAAATGTTAATTATTCAAATTTTATGTTAACGTGAATTTGTTCAATTTTTTCGACGTTATTATCTGAAGAGTAAATATCAATGATGAAAAAAATCACCCCCGCCATTAGTTTATTAGTTATAACAATATTGTTGAGCAGTTGCGCGACAACCAGAGAAGAAGCTGGTGCACTAACGGGTGCTGTAGTGGGCGCGGCTGTTGGATCGAATATCGGTAAAGGTACTGGACGCTTGTTAGCCGTTTGGTTAGGAGCAGTCGTTGGTGCACAAGTTGGGTCAACTATCGGTAAGTATATGGATGCGCAAGACCGTTTGAAAACATCTGAAGTTCTTGAATACAATAAAACCAAAGCTTCTTCTTCTTGGCGCAATCCTGACACCGGTAATCGTTACACCGTAACGCCCATACAGACTTATGAAAAAACGTCCGGTCCATGCCGTGAATTCACAATTGATGCGCTCATTGGAGGTAGAACACAACAAGTATACAGTACTGCGTGTCGTCAACAGGATGGAAGTTGGAAAGTGATAAAGTAAACGTTAGAAGTTAGGGTCAAGTCTTGCATTGCCTTATTTCGAATTTTGTTCTAGACTTTGTTTGAAATGGCTAGACCACTCCGAATTGAATATCCCGGTGCGCTTTATCATATCACTTCACGCGGTGATCGCCTGGAAAATATCTACGAGGAAGATAACGATTACCGACTGTTTTTACGGACGCTTAATCATGTATGCACACGGTATAATTGGTGTTGCCATAGCTATTGTTTGATGACTAATCACTATCATTTAATGATAGAGACACCGGATGCCAATCTCTCAAAGGGAATGCGCCAGTTGAATGGTTTGTATACGCAGCGTTTCAATCAATGCCACCAACGGGTTGGTCATGTATTTCAAGGGCGTTATAAAGCGATTCATGTAGAGAAAGACAGTTATCTTTTACAGCTAAGCCGCTACATTGTATTGAACCCGGTGCGTGCTAACATGGTGCCGTTTCCACGGCAATGGATTTGGAGCAGCTATCGTGCCACGGTGGGTGAGATAGTAGCACCACCGTGGTTGACAACAGAATGGGTTTTGAGCCAATTTGGCACACACCTCAAGGCAGCACAACAAGCATACCGCCTCTTTGTTCTTAATGACGAAGAGCAGCGTAGTCCCTGGTCAGCGTTAAAGCATCAGGTGTTTTTAGGTGGTGAGAAATTCGTATCCGCAATACATAAAAAAATAACAACGGATAGCCCATTAAATGAAATTCCACGGGTACAACGTGCCATCAATGCCAAGCCGTTAAGTTATTATAAAAAACGTTATCGAGATTCAAAACGGGCCATGGTAGAGGCTTATCTTTCCGGTCATTATTCTCAAGGGAAAATTGCAGATTATTTTCAGGTACACTATTCCACAGTAAGCCGTGCAGTTAAATCACAGGAATGTTGATGTGGCAATGCAAGACCTGACCCCGTTTGGTCTTTTTAGCGATCTTGATCGCACAATATTGCCCAATGGTGCACAACCTGAATCGCACCGTTCTCGGCCCGCGTTAAGGACCTTGGTTGCTCATTCCAAAATGAAGCTTGTCTACGTTAGTGGTAGAGACGAGCGATTACTTAAGCAAGCTATTAGGGAATATTCTCTTCCTATCCCTCGATTTGCTGTTGGCGATGTCGGTGCTACTATTTATGACATAGATGACCATCATTGGCGTCCTTTAATCGAATGGCGCGACAATATTGCATTAGACTGGGACGGTGCAAGTAATAATGACATTGCGGCTTTGTTTCGGAATTTTGACCGGTTACGTTTGCAAGAGCCAGAAAAACAGAGTGCTTTTAAACTGAGTTATTACACTGCGATGGACATTGATAACACGGCCTTGGTCGCAGAAATGCAAGCAAGGCTTTATTCATTAGGGGTGCGATGCAGTCTGGTTTGGAGTGTGGATGAAGTGACCCGCGTCGGGTTGCTGGATGTGTTGCCAGCGACTGCTACTAAGCTTCATGCGGTTGAGTTTTTAATGGCTCGCATGGGTTTGGATGTTGAAAATAGTGTGTTTGCTGGTGACAGTGGCAATGATCTTCCGCTTGTAAGCAGTGGTCGGTTGCAATCGGTGTTGGTAAAAAACGCTTGTGCTGATGTGATAGCAGAGGCTCGGCAGGTGTTGTCGAGTCTTGGTGTCAATGACCGGCTTTATGTCGCAAGTGGTAATTTTTATGGCATGAATGGTAACTATTGTGCTGGGGTATTGGAGGGATTGGCCCATTATTTGCCGGATACCTTGGCGTGGATGGGGTTAAGCCAATTATCTGACGATTAAACCTAACTACATCAGTTGAACCGACTGCGAACACCTAAATGCATTAAACATATGAGACGTTTTAGTACTTTAGTTGCCCTCGTTGCGACTTAATTTATATGTTACGTTAAGGGGATGTCCAATCGATGAAAAAACATGATGGTGGCCTGTATCTGTTATTGATTAGTATTCACGGCTTAATTCGTCGTAGTGACTTAGAGTTGGGGCGAGATGCTGATACCGGAGGGCAGATTAAATACGTGGTGGAACTTGCCCATGCACTTGCCTGTCACCCGAGGGTGGGGCGCGTGGATTTGCTGACGCGTAGGGTAAACGATGCGACTGTTAGCGTAGATTATTCGCGGGCGGAAGAAAAGCTGTGCAAAAATGCACGTATTATTCGATTGCCAGCAGGACCGGAACAATACATTCGTAAAGAAGCATTGTGGGATCATCTTGATGGGTTTGCTGATGACGCTTTGGTCTATCTTAAAAACCTTGGTCTTACGCCAAATATCATTCATAGCCATTATGCCGATGCGGGTTATGTTGGCGTGCGTCTGGCGAATATGCTCGGGGTGCCATTGATACACACAGGGCATTCTTTAGGTCGTGTTAAAAGACGCCGTTTGTTGGCGACTGGGTTAAAGAGGGAGCAAATTGAGGCGACCTATACTATTTCCCGCCGTGTCGAAGCGGAAGAGGAAACACTTGCGGCAGCTGAACTTGTTATTGCCAGCACCTCCAATGAGATAGAGGAGCAATATGGTCTGTACGATTATTATCGCCCGGAATTGATGGCAGTGATTCCTCCCGGTACGGATCTTGAGTGTTTTCATCCGCCATCCAAAAAAGACGAAAAAGCACCTATTTTTACGCAAATTGGCCGGTTTTTGAATGACCAGAGTAAACCAATGATATTGGCTTTATCCAGGCCGGATGAGCGTAAAAATATAGCGACATTAATTCAGGCCTTTGGTGAGTCGGCAGAATTACAGCGCATCGCAAACTTGGTGATCATTGCTGGCAACCGTGACGACCTTCGGGATATGGATGCAGGTTCGCAGTCAGTATTGAACGAAATGCTTGTTTTGATTGATTGTTATGATTTGTATGGCAAGGTTGCTTACCCCAAGCAACATCGGGCCGATGAGGTGTCGGTGATTTACCGTATTGCTGCTGCCTCCAAAGGCGTATTTGTAAACCCAGCCTTAACCGAGCCTTTCGGTCTTACCTTGATCGAAGCGGCGGCCAGTGGTTTGCCTATTGTGGCTACTGAAGATGGAGGGCCGCGGGATATTATTGGTAACTGTAAAAATGGTGTGCTTATTGATCCATTGGATAAAACGTCGATTATTACCGCACTGCTTAAAATGCTGAGTGAGCCACGTAATTGGAAAAAATTTCGTAACAATGGAATAGCTGGGGTGCAAGCTCACTATTCTTGGGTGGCCCATGCGGAAAGTTATATTCAAAACATAACACCTATTTTACAAGGCGTGCAACGGCCAAAAAAAGGTCCGTTACCCCGTCGGCCATTATTATATCACGACCGGGCTATTGTGGTGGAGTTGGATCAAGCCATGTTAGGTGACATAGAGTCTTTGAAGGCGTTGCTTAATGTGATTCGTGATCGTCGGGGCGATGCCGGTTTTGGTATAGCGACTGGCCGGGGGTTGGAGTCTACGTTGAAAGTGCTAAAACGGTTTGGTATTCCGATGCCGGATGTACTTATTGTTGGTATGGGTACAGAGCTTTATTATGCACCGCAACTGACGGCGGATATTGCTTGGGCTGACCACATTGATCATCAGTGGAACCCAAAGGCTGTGCATCGGATTCTTGCCGATGTGCCGGGTCTTGAGCGGCAACCCAAAAGTGAGCAATTACGTTATAAGGTGAGTTATTATATTGATGCGAATAAGGCGCCTGGGCTAGAGGAAATTAACCGCTTGATTCGTCAGAACGAAGAAAATGTTAACGTATTTATATCGTATGGACAATTTCTGGATATCCTCCCGGCGCGCGCATCAAAAGGTTTTGCCTTGCGCTATTTTGCACAACAATGGGGGATTCCACTAGAGCGTATTCTCGTTGCGGGTGGCACGGCAGGGGATGAGGATATGATGCGTGGAAATACCTTAAGTGTGGTAGTTGCTAACCCTCACCGCAAGGAATTATCTGATTTAAGTGATGTGGAGCGAGTGTTTTTTTCCGAGGGTGAGTATGCGCGTGGAATACTTGAGGCGATCGAGTATTATGATTTTTATGCGCAGTGTCTGGCGCCACCAGATAAGGATATCAATGTGGCGGTTAGCCGCTAGTTAATGTGCTGCACCAGTAAAGTCGTCATTACGGATTGTTGTAACCGCTCGCTATTACGCCTCATCGCGTCTCGCCAGTCTTAATGAAAATCTACTCTCTATGCTGTTTAATTGATGATTTTAGGTTTAAGAACTGCTGCATAAAATATTGCCGAGTTGTCTTCTGCGTTGCTCATGCATCTCTAAATGATCAAGATAGGCGTCTACCGAGCCGTAGCCATTCTCCATGGTATTGATCGCTTCTTGTAAATATTTTGGATGCGTTTCGAACAATGGTTTTAGCTGGGGTATGTTAGCCCTGAAGAATGAACGCAACTTGATTATGAAGAGTGTCTTTTTGATCAGGCTATCTAAATTTTTTCGGGATAGCATGTAATCTTCAAAAATGATTTTTTTTGGCAAGCCAAGTGCGTAATGGATCAAGGCGGTAACCGTTCCGGTTCTATCTTTCCCGCCATTGCAGTGAATTAATACGGGATAGTGGTTTGGGTTTAAGAGTAATTTAAATATTTTTTTTAAGTTCATTGTCATGTTGGTTTATGTAGTGTCTGTATTCTGATAAAAGAAATTCTCGAAAGTCCATTTCGCCTAGTTTTCCGGTCAGCATTTTTATTTTTAAGTTTTTAATATCCGTTCGATTGTTGTGTAGGCTTAATACATTGACTGTTGGTGTATTTGTTTTTGGCAGACGGCTCGGGTCTGTGTTGCGCTCTTGTTCATCTCTGAGGTCGATAATGCACTTTATTTCAAGTGCCTCAAAACATCTCAGGTCCGATGTTGTCAGCTTTGAGAGGCGGTCAGAGCGAAAAATCATTCCTGTTTTAATGTTTCTTCCACTGTCGAGGGTGTATCCTCCGATATCCCTGAAATTACAGGCTCCCTTCAGTTTAACGTGGCGTTGGTTCATTACGCAGGTGATCCGTTTTTGTGGTTAATGCGTTGTTTAGGCCCAAGTACTTAATGTCAGGTGTTATTTTTAAATCAATATCTTCAATCTAACACATCAGTCAAATCGTCGCGAGAACGACGATTTGACTGATGTGTTAGGTTCATAATACGCATTCGACGCTGAGGCCGCAATTGAAGGATGAGCTTGCATTTGACGCCTACTAAACGGTTCTTTGTGTTAGTGCCTGTAGTTTTCTAGCCATACTGTGATGTTGATATTCCTTACGGACGGCAAGAGCGGATAGATCGCAGACATAATGAAAACTGGTTATATACCTGCGGGGCGTTTGAGATCTAGGTGTTAACTTGGCTAAATATGCTCGTCCACAAGTGTTTTCCTTAATTCTTAATACCTAAAATTCTAGCGCCATGGGTATAGATCGGGCGATACCAGTTTAGGACGTTTTTCACCCAGTGATGAGCGATGCAATAATGCGATCAACTTATGCGTCGATCGTGGATTGTTAATCTTATATTTTACGCTTATGATCTTATGCGGTTGGTGGTTCATTCTCAGGGGGGGTAATGCTGTTTGATTGAGTGTCGCAAATAATAACGATGCAGTACTGTTGGTAATCGACAATGCAGATGCGTGTGACATATCCCGGGATTTATCGCCCGTATTATTTCAGGTTAGACGTTGTCTAATTGTCAATGCCTTATATGGGGGGTATGAATTTTCTGGCGAGCCTGGACGTGAGGCACTAACGCAGCGTGGGTTCATAGCGCATTATCGACGCGATTGATATGGTAATATTTACTTTGATTTAAATGCGTTTTTGATACAAGATTCGCTATGTATTGTTGAAAATATTATTTAGCAATGGACACCATGGCTTGGTCTGTTCATTCCGTTTGCAGGATGGGGCCGTTGGTTGTCAATCAGGAGTTCGAATTGCCTGAATGTCTCAGGCTCAGGTGTTTGAACTGTTTTGTATAACGCGACTATCACCTGCGTATTGCAGCCCCATACAGGAATGTTGTTATGAAAAAAATTAATTACAGTGTTATCTTTTTGTTTTTTATTGTTTTTTCTGCGCAAAGTATAGCAGCGCGGCCGACAATTGCAGTGTTAGATTTCAATATTACGAAGGAGCAGGTCAGTTTCGGTAATGGTTTTGTCGTGGTGAAAAATTTTGAGGATACGACAAAATTGTTATCCTCGGATTTACTGACTTATCTGGTTAAAACGAATAAATTCAATGTGGTCGAAAGGGATCGTATGGCCGATTTGCTTAAAGAGCAGGATTTCAGTGAGTCGGGTTACTTGTCACCGGAAAGTGCCGTAAAAATGGGCAAGCTTATTGGCGCTGACTATTTTGTGATGGGAAAAATTGAACAAGTAAAGGCGAAGCTGGAAAGAAAAAAAATCCCTTACACTAGCCGTGTTCAGCCCCAGTATGAGGGAAAAATGGTGGTAAACGTTCGGATTGTCGATAGCCGTGGTGGCAAAATTGTTTCGGCTGATAAGTTTACGGTCGAGCACGAAGATCGGAACCGCAAAAATGAAGTAACACCAGATGATTTTTTAATATCGTTACAAGATAAAACCGTGCAGCGCATTGTTAATGGTATTGTAGGCGGTGTCTTTCCTTTGAAAATTATTAAAATAGCGGGTGGTGAAGTGTACTTAAACCGTGGTGACGGTGCTGAGTTTCAGGTTGGAAGCACATTGTCGGTGCTGGTGCAGGGCGAGAGTTTGATCGATCCTGATACAGGGGAATCATTGGGCAGTACTGAGAAAGAGGTTGGTACAGTTCAGGTGAGTGAAATTCAGCAAAAATTTTCAAAGGCCAACATTATTACGGGCGCTAAACGAATCAAAAAAGGGGCTATTGTAAGGTTAAGTGAAGCTGATCCCGATTCAAAATTGCAGTCCAGAGAGCTAACGCCAGGGTCCAGCGACAAACCGGTCAATTGGTAGGAGGAAAAGCGTCTGCTTGTTAAGCGGCATCTAGTAAACAAGGCATTTATAATAAAAACATCAGTTATGCATACTCCAACAATCGATGCTCAAAGCAGTTGTATACTGCACCTGGAGCTTGAGAGCGCAAAAAACCGTGGTATGGGTGAATACTGGGTTTAGTTGTTGCGTCGATGTGGCGTTGTTTTAGCGGATTCATTTAAAATAATTTCATAAATAATAAGCGTTTTCTTTTAGCGACCAAGTTGGTGATTGCATCCAAATATTGGTGGCTGGTGTTTCTGTTGAAAGTTAGGGGATTACGAATGATCATCATCAAAAGAGCAAAGGGAGCGATTCAATGGTTTGCTGTTGTCAGTTTATTTTTATTATCCGGCTGTGCGACCACGTCCATTTTTTCGTCGTACCCATCTCAAATACTGCCATTGAAACAACAACTTATTAACAAGCAGTATAAGGTTGTTCAGGATAGTCTTGAAAAACACCGTAGCAGTAAAGATAAAATATTATACTTGATGGAGCGTGGCAGAGCCTCTCAAATGGCTGGGGACAACCAAGCCAGTATTGAGGACTTTAAAGAGGTTATTGCAGCCATGGATGTAAACGAAGACAAGGCTAGTGTTAGCCTTTCGGAAACGGCGAGCCAGGGAACTGCATTGTTAACCAATGACAATGCCATACCGTATAGCGGAGAAGACTATGAAAGGGTGTTTGTGCATCATTTTCAGGCGATGAACTATTTGTTTAGTAATGATATTAATGCCGCGTTGGTGGAAGTTCGGCGTGCCAATGAACAGCAAAAACTGGCTTTCATAAGGCATGAAGATGAAATTGCTGAGGCAGAGGAAAAGCAAAGCCAAAATAACAGTCAATTTATGGATTCGTTTTCTGCTCTGGATACCGCTGCCGGCCGGGTGAAGAATTCTTTTCAAAACGCTTATACTTTTTACGCGTCGGGGGTTCTGTATGAGGTGCTGGGTAGTTTTAATGATGCGTATATTGATTACAAAAAGGCCCTGGAAATTTTTCCTGATAATGTTTTTTTGCAACAGGATGTATTACGGTTGTCAAAAGAGTTGGGAATGCGGGAGGATTATGAGCAGTTTAAAGCAAAATTTACCTTCAAGCCTCAGCATCCCAAGGGAGAAGAAGGCGAAATTATCGTGTTTTTTGAGCATGGTTTTGCGCCAGTGAAACAACAAGTCAAGGTGCCTTTTTACGCGGGACAAAATAATGTACACACGGCTGCTTTTCCCATTTATGATGCTATCTGGCAAAATACATCGCCTCTTAACTTGAGTTTTAATGGCGGTGCGGTGTTGGGGGAAACCAGACCCATTGTATACGTACAGGCCCTTGCTGCAAAAGCGTTAAAGGAGCGTCTTCCTGGTATGCTGATTCGGCAGGTATTACGGGTCACGTCAAAAAAACAAATGGTTGATAAAACCAGTGGTTTCGCTCAATTAGCGATAGGGTTGTTGAATATTGTCAGCGAAAATGCCGATCAGCGCAGCTGGCTGACATTGCCTAATGATGCGCAGATTTTCCGTGGATATTTGCCTGTGGGCGAACATGATTTACTCTTAAGTAACGGCACGGCTTCCGGTACGATGTCAGTTAAAGTGGAAGCGGGGAAGAGAACCATTGTTAGAATTATTGCTACCGATACCACCTTACATACCAATGCCGTGACTTTATGAGGGTTTTTGCAAAATATTGCTGAGGTGATGGGAGAGAGGGGTGTCGAAAACGGCTTTAAATTGCTTCGGCACTCCGCGTATGATGTGTGTTTCCATATCGTGTTTTATCGACACCTTGATTATAAGCTCAAAAAGCTAAACTAAATGATAATTAATTGGAGGTTAATATGAAAAAATGGACAGCCACAGCGAGCTTGCTGCCAGCGGTACTGGTGATTTTAATGTCAGGTTGTGCAACGTCTGGAATGGAGGCTACCGGCAAACCCAGTGGTGACCCGAAATATGCCAAACATCTTGTTATACACAATGAGCCATTGGCGAATAAAATTATTATTACTGATATGAATACGCGTATTACTGGTGGTTTACTGGAAGTGAGTGTTATTTTAAAAAACCTAACCAGTACAGACAAGCAGATACAATACCGTTTTTCATGGTATGGTGACGATAATTTTGAAATAGAACAGGGTGGTGAGCCTTGGACGCCCACTACGCTAAATGGCAAGTCTACGGTGCAAATGAAAGCAGTGGCTCCAAATGCTTCGGTAACAACTTATAAAATAAACGTGAGGGAGTTATAATGAAATCAGCTAGGTTTATCAGTTACAGTAATTCATCATTAAGCGGTAGAAAAATTCGCACTATTGTTGTTTCCAGTGTGGTGAGTCTTTCTTTGGTTGGTTGCTTCGGCGGTAGTAATGTTCAATATGGCGATGCGACGGCGGTTGAGACCACCACAACCGAATTTGGGTCGACTGATTTACAGCAAATAGCCGGAAAGATGGTGGATTCATTGTTAACGTTCCCGCCCATCGTTGAAGTAACCAATCAACGCCGCCCCGTTATGTTTGTGGATACTATTAAGAATAAAACGTCGGAGCATATTGATACCGAATCCGTAACAGATACTATATCAAATAAGGTGTTACGTTCCGGTAAATTCCGTTTTGTTGATATGACGAAAGTGGAGTCTGTCAAAAAACAAATGGATTTCCAATCGGATAGCGGTATGGTCAATGAGTCTACGGCGGTGAATATGGGGCGTCAAATCGGTGCCGAGTATATGATGTATGGTAACTTATCCAGTATTGTGAAGCGTGGTGGCGGTGTCAAGGATGTATACTATAAATTTACGTTGAAAGTCATGCACCTTGAGACCGGTGTTGTTGAATGGTCAGACGAAAAGGAAATTCGCAAGACTAAGAAAAAATCGATGTTTGGTTTTTAGTATTGTTCGTGTTTATTATAAAAAAGCGGACGTTTTGTCCGCTTTTTTTGTAGATATATATTATAAAGTCAACGATCATTGAATAATAACATTAAGGTTACATGCCAAATTTAGCGCCAACTGAGAACACCATAATGTCTTCGTCAACATCAATATTATTGATTTCTGCATCGATCGCGTAAAAATCCAAAGCAAATCGTACGGCAGAACGGCCACTGATGTTGTAGTCGAAACCAACGCCAAATGATAAATCCACTCCTGAGTCGTTCTCTGTTGTTGCGTTGGTGTTATGGTCAAAGTCCCATCTAGCCAGACCGATTTTACCAAACAGACTAAGATCGCTGCGTAAGCCCATGTTGCCAACAATATCCACATGCAGTGCTGTTACTTCAACCGAGCTTCCACTGTTGGACGCTTCACCTAAGTCAGTCCAGCCTGCTTCGATAGACAGCACTTCATTCAAATTAAATCCCACGAATAAATCAAAAGCACCATCGGAGTCGTCTGCTTCATCATAGTTGGCGATTCCTGCTTTTGCACCAAGATACAGCCCTGTGCCTTGACTGTCAGGCTTTGATACTCTTATATCGCTGGCAATTTCACTCGCTATGCTGTTTCCGATGGTTGAGAATAACAGCAGAGCGGCTGTACCTGTTATAGTGATCGACTTTTTCATTATGTATATCTCCTTGTAGATGTCATTAGATTTTAAAATCGGTGGCTGTGTATTACAATAGGGTACGTCAACGTTAACGCCAGACTAATTATGCCTTTGTTGATAATTCTTTATTGCTACTTTTTTTGACTGTTTCTAAGCAGCTTCTTGTTTTCGAATAGCTTCACCTTAGGGGCAGGTGGATTTCTATTTGTTATTGTCGTGACCCTAATAATTAACCTATCATACTGCAAATACTCAGGTGAACTCAAAGTAATATGGTGTGAAAATGTCACACTGTGCATAAAAAGAAAATTGTTGTTCCAACTGGTTTTTTTAGATTTAATGGATGCTTGTCATTATTATTTGTAGAAAAGGCTAATATGCTGGATTTTAAGTTACTTCCCCCGCTTTCATTGTATGTTCATATTCCCTGGTGTGTACGTAAGTGCCCTTATTGCGATTTTAATTCTCATGCCATACAACAGGAGGTTCCTGCATCGCAATATATCAGCGCCTTAATGCAGGATTTGGAGCATGATCTGCACCGAATCTGGGGTCGTCGCATTCAAAGTGTTTTTATTGGGGGAGGTACGCCGAGCTTATTTTCATCGGAATCCATCGACCAACTATTGTCAGCATTGCGCGCACGTTTGATGATTAGTGCGAATGCGGAAATTACTCTGGAGGCGAATCCAGGTACGGTGGATTATACCCGGTTTTTTGGTTTCCGTGAGGCGGGCATTAATCGTCTGTCGATTGGTGTGCAAAGCTTTAATAACGAACAGTTGCAACAACTGGGGCGGGTGCACTGCCGTGGGGATGCTATTAAGGCGATTGAAATGGCGCATCAGGCAGGGTTTGATAACATTAATATTGATTTAATGTTTGGCTTGGTTTCGCAGACGCAAGAGCAGGCGCTGAATGATATTAATCTTGCTGTTGCTTTATCGCCCCGGCATATTTCTTATTATCAACTGACCATCGAGCCCAATACCTATTTTCATCGCTATCCGCCGATATTGCCGCAAGATGATCTAATAGGGCAAATTCAATTACACTCGCAGCAATTGTTAGCCGAACACGGTTTTCAACAATATGAAGTTTCCGCTTATGCTAAAACCAAGCATGAATGTGTTCATAATCGTAACTATTGGGAGTTTGGTGACTATTTGGGGATTGGTGCAGGGGCTCACAGTAAAATAACCGATATGCAGCAACAAAAGGTATTTCGTTTCGCGAAACAAAAGCATCCTGTGGCATACATGGAAAAGGCGGTGGAGGGTGATGTGGTCATTACAGAGCAGGCGTTGTCACCGCAAGAGATGGGGATTGAGTTTATGATGAACGCGTTACGATTGACCCAGGGGTTCCAAACTTCACTTTTTACCGAGCGGGCTGGCGTGCCCATGATTCATATTGAAAAATCGTTAAAACTGGCAGAACAAAAACAATTAATTGATTGGTCATTAAGCGCTATAAGACCAACAGACAGAGGTAAACAATACCTCAACGACCTGCTTGAATTGTTTTTGCCGGAAAAATAGCAATCAGGGGGAACTTCTTGGCAACAAACAAATGTTAGTTAAACTTAAATTAATGAGTTTAGATTTAAGGCTTAAAATGTTTTATTTGACGTTTTAAATTGTTCATGGCGGAATGCGGTGGTGTTTTCGCATACCGTAAGTGGTTATAAAGTTGAGTGATTTGATTTACTTGTGGCGCCAGATCCTGTCGGGCCTGGATAACACGGTGGGCAAACTGTTGGGCAGACTCCGATGGTGTGCGAGTCAATCCAATTTTTACTAATTTTCGGCAGTATCGCTCATACAGTAAGCGGGTGGGGCTGGCCTTAACCGTGGTTTGGCGTGCCATATAATACCCGATGAAAATCAGTAGCAGCGCAATACTGCCAAATAAAGTAACGGCTAGTCCGTTCCAGGAAAGTGCGTCAAGGCCCAGCAACGCTAAAAAAGAAAGTTGTTGACTGGCGTTGTAGCCAACAATCCATTGGTTCCACAAGTGGTTTACACTATCCCAGCTATATTTTAAATTCTTCCACGATGTCGCCAGCCATCCGATATCGAAACCTGTGCCGGAATGGGCGCGTAGCAAACGATCCCGCAGTGATGTTTGCTCAATGCGGTCAGGGGGTATAATCGCTGTGGGATCAACCCGTATCCATCCTTGCCCTGCTAGCCAAACTTCTGCCCAGGCATGAGCATCGGATTGTCTGACAATAAAATAATTGCCTATCGTGTTAAATTCGCCACCCAGGTATCCGGTGACGATACGCGCTGGTATGCCGGCCGCACGCATTAATACCACAAACGCTGATGCGTAATGCTCACAAAAACCACGTTGGGCCTCAAATAAAAATTGATCCACTGGTTGGTTAAGCATGACGGGTGGTGTGCGGGTGTAATAAAACGGTTGGGTGCGAAAATGGTTTAATATCCGCTTCACTAATGTTGCATCATACGGTTCAGTATCCGCAATTGTTGCCTGTAATTCGGCGACGAATTGGCGCGCTTTTGGTGCGGTTGTCGCGGGTAACTGGAGGTAGTCGCGAGCACTGGGGGGGGTATGGGCACTTAAGCTATAGTCGGTATAGGAGGTAACTTGGTAGCGTTTTACAGCTTTTACCGTTTGAGCGGCCAGTAATTCGTAGTTGCTGGTCAAGTAACTTTGTTCCGGTAATTTTATTGGTAGGTCCAATGCCAATAACCAGTGTTTATTGCTGGCTTCCAGTGTTACCGTGTAATTAACCTGACTTGTTTCGTTGACTTGCGGTAATGCAACGGTTTCTGCGGTCTGTCCCCCACTGAAATAACGTTGAGTGGTATTGCGTAATTCCTGCCATGTTAAGCCATCATAGTGAGTGAAGACGGGGCCGCGCCAATAGAGTTTGCCGGGTTCTGGCATGTCGCTATTAAATGTGACCCGGAAAGCCACTGAATTATCAAATGCCAAATCGGTAATTTGTCCCGGCGACATGCTGTCCGATAACCCAGTACTGGCTTCGAAGGCATTTTCAGGTGGTCCCCATAATGCGCCGGGTACTCGCGGGAACAGAAAAAATAGTAATATCGCTAACGGTATTCCCTGTATCAACATCGTTAAGGCTAATCGTGCGCTTTTCGATTGGGCATCGCTTTGAGTGTTTGCACGGTTGTGAGCAATCAATGCGGTTGTGAGCAAGAATACCACCGCCATCATGTAAAAACCGATGAAAATGGATTGGTTGAATAAAAACCCGGTAATGATGACAAAATAACCGAGAAAAATCACCACGGTGAAGTCGCGGGAGGTGCGCATTTCCAGTAACTTTAAGCACAGCATAATGATTAACAATGCGACGCCAGCATTGCGTCCGAAAATAGTATGATAAATAAAGGCAATGCCCATAAATGCGCCGATGGCGAGTAGCGTACGTAACCATCGAGAAGGTAGTTGTACCAGCTTAAGCTCATGTAAAAAACGCCAGCACAACAATAAAAATGTGCAAATCATAAGAAGAATGGGCTGGTATAACAGATGAGGCAAAAGCATCAGTAGTAAACCGGATAACAACCAGAGGTTTGAGGGGTTTGCTTGCCGTAGTTGCTTGCCGAGGTTTATCACTGGGGGGCCTTACTGTGAGGTGTTTGCGAACAATGCCAACGCTTCCAGGCAGTGTTGTTTATGCGCAGCATCATCCCCTGGCTTGATGACCGTATTGGGCAACCATAAACCATAATCGACGTCAGTTTTGTCCGCTTCGATAACCCACTTACAGAGTTGGCTTAATTTTGTTTCGGTATTGGTTTCTGGCAGGGTTCGCCAATCCAGCCACAACTCCAGGTTATTGTTGCTACCGAATTGCTTGGTGTGTAATTCCTGCTGCCTTGCATACGCTTTCCAATTAATATGGCGTAAGGAGTCGCCAGAATGGTAGTTACGGAACCCGGTAAAGTCATCAGCTCCTTTTTGGCTGCCACCGTCAAGGCGTTGTTGGTATTGCTGAGAATGATACGGTAGCCGAGTTTCCCCCAACGGTGCTGGATAGACCATAACGTTATTTGAAAATCGTATCGGCGACCAAGCGCGAAATAGCCCCAGGGGGAATACGGTGCTGATTGTTATGCGCGGTAAAGATTGCTTGCCGCGTGATTTTGTTGGGAAAGATAAATCAATATTTGTCCAGTTATTGTTAGCCACATCACAGGATCGAGGGGCTTGTTTGGGCAACTCTAGTCGAATGGCAAAACGAGAGGGATAGCCCGTGTTGTCGAGAATGATCGGCACAGTGACGTTTTCTCCACTGAAAACGGGGGCAATTACAGCAACGGATATTCTTAAGTGTAATAAATTGCGAAAGGTATGTAATATGGATACCACAATTAAACTGGCCAATAAAAATGTTAATAGGTAGCTCATGCTGTTATCGTAATTAATGGCACCTAGCAGCATAACGACTAATAACAGCCCGAAAAATAAACCCTGACGAGTGGGGAGTATAAAAATACGGCGCTGTGTTAACGTTAATGGTGAATCGAACGGTCCTTCGCCCTCAAAAAACCGATTGAGATTAAGTCGTTCCAATGGGATTGTTAGTTTAGGTGCCATGGTAATGCGTTAATATATACCCAACGTGTTTATGGGCGGGTATTGGCTCAGGCAATGCCAGAGATATGATGCAAAGCCATTTCAGGCGCCAAATATTTGAAATCCGCCAGCTTTTCTAGTCGTCAATTTTGCTTTAGTCTTCACCGCTTGGCAAGGCTTATCAGCTTGATGAGGGGGGAAAGTGATTTGCTACACATTGTACCGAAGCGAACGGTAAAGAGCTTCTTTCAGTACATAACTTATGGGTAAATAAAGGTTCTGTGAGCAGACGGAGGTTTAGGTAGGTAAGCATAATTATTTTAACAAACAATCGCAGGATATTTTATGGCCATCAAGACGCTGCGAAGATGAGCATAGTGAGCTATGTGATTGTAGCAGCAACGCAGAAGACCGGAAAATAGACAAGAAAATGTTAAAATAATTGTGTTCACCTACTTATGGCTTCCTCTGACTCGATCGAGTCGGATTAATTGAGGGGGGGGGATGGCGGGGTTTGAATCATCCCCCGCTTTCCGTTCTATTATTAAAGCGATTTATTGGTTTTTAAGTCACATTTATGATTACCGCGTTCCTTGGCAATTACAGATTCGACCCAATCAGGGTTGTTGTGCATCAAACAAAAGGTTGATTTCCTCCTCGTCAAGCGAGCGTTTGAAAAAGCGGATGTCATCAATGGCACCACGATATTGATCAAGGCCCACGTTATAGCTTGACGCACCTGCGAAAATCCAGGCGTCAAGGGCAAAATCAACCAGCGTGGTTGGATGGCTAACGTTCGCGTACAGCTGACCATTATAATAAACCTTGAAGGTTTTCATGCCGTCGTTAACCGCATCTTCTTCGCCGACCATTGCCAGCATGTGCCAATCGGCAAATGGTAGCGTAGTGAATAGTTCATTTTGGTTCGTGAATACAGAATGACGATCACTACCATCGCCGAATACAGTAAAACCGGAGGGATAAATCCAGAAGAACTGCCTGGCTAAATTGTTAACCGGTTCTTTGTGCTCATAGAGACTCCAGCCGTTAGTCGGCAGGTTGGGGTCAACTTTGATCCATAATACCAGCGTCGCACCGTTATCCGGGGCGCTGGCAAAGATGTCGGCGACGATTAGCTCGTCCGCATCGGCCGTAATATTCATTGCCGCGTTGGCATTGCCGAAGCGATCCGTGGTGTGACTGAAAACGCCAGTGGCACTCAGGCCGGCATTCAGCGCATTATCGAAAATTTGCGATTCACTCAACGGTAAGAACGCCACTTCCTGCATGTCAGCGACGCTCAGATTACCGTCTGAGGAGTCCAGTATCCCGTCATTATCGGTGTCGCGTTTATTTGGGTTGGTGCCGCGGTCGCGTTCCAGGCCATCGAGCAAACCATCGTTATCGACATCGTTCTCTAACGGGTCCGAGAATACCGTACGCGTCAGATCTTGCGTGACAGGCACCACCCAGCCTATTTTGATTTCTTCGAAATCACTCATTTGATCACCGTCGGAATCGGCGTTGTTGGGTAGCGTACCGTGCAGAAATTCTTCACGGGAACCCAGTCCGTCGCCATCCTGGTCCTGGTAGTACATGAAGTGCAGCACTTCGCCCTTGGCGATCTGGATATCAGCGAGGCTGTAGCTACCTTTGGTGCTGTCATAGGTAATGCTTTTGCGAGTAATGCCATCGGTGTCCAGGAAATTATGGATCATGACCCAACGACCGGAAACCGCATCATCGTTGTTGACATCCCGCACCGACAACAGGCCATTGTGGGTGCCACTGTAGGTCGATGAGCTGACGCCTTCGGTATAATCAGCACGGATGATTTCGCTCAGTGCCGTGGCCGCGCTAATACGGTTTTGCTGAAAGTCGGTCACGGTGGCCACGTAATGATTCTCGATAGCGCGGCCGTTGGCTCTGTCGTAGTCGATAATGACCTGTGCCGAACGGGCATTGACGTTGGTTAGGTTATGGGTGTAAGAACGGCCCTCCGGATCCAGGATATTCCAGGTGGTCGGCTGGATGGTTAAATTCTTGGAATCACGCAGTAAAGCGTATATTTTACCCAATGTCAGGTCCGTCGTGAAGGGCAGATCGCTAGACTCTTTGTTTCCTTCGATATCGAACTGAGGGAACGCGCCGAAGGAGGTGTCGTAATCCATACCAGAAATCAATTGCTGCTCTCCCGGGTTGTTTGGGTCTACCTGTTTTGCAGTGACCGTCAGGTTCTGTAACGTGATGGTTTGGAATCCCTGATTCTGTACACGCAACAATACTGAAAGTACGCCGCCGGTATTGGTCACGCCCTGTTCGGAGGTTTCGCTTTCTGTGTTTTCCTGAAAAGTGCTGTTTTCCCGTGATTGGGTCTTGTTCCAGCTCATGGTTTCCTGCTGATTTTGACTGTAGGTGACATTGCTGGTGACGTTAAAACCGCTGCTCCCCCCGGTCGAACTCAGACTGGAAGACACCTCTTCACCGACACTTTGTTCATAAGTGAAAGAATTGGTCAAGGTCGTTGTGGTGCGGGTGCCGCTGGTATGTGAGCGGGTTTGGGAGGTGGACTGAGAATCGGTAAAACTTATCTCGAAGTCGGGCACATTTTGCAATTGCACACTGATGCGAGGCACGTCGGCGATACGCGGGTTGAACTGAAAGTTGCTGATGGTTGGGTCAAACGCCTTGGTCACGACCTCGTTGAAATCGGTCAGGTTATCGCCATCACTATCTTGATCAGCGGGTGATGTGCCGATTGAAACCTCGAAACAATCCGACAATCCATCACCATCGGTATCTGGGTCCGAGGCATTGTTGGTTGTGCAAGGTGTGGTGACTGCATTACCATCACTGCCGTTGCCGCCACCACCACAGGCTAATAACAACGATATAATGCAAAGAGATAATATAAAACGCGCACTAAAAATATAAACGGTATGTATAAACAAAATCATTTTCTCTTGATATTCTTACTTAGCAATAAAATCCTGAATCTTCCAATCACGCACTAATATCGTGTTAATAATCCCTTAGCCGATGTGCTACCCTACAATTGGAACAAGTCTATTGTGGCGCAATTTTGTGTCACTGTATAGTCGCCAAAAGCCGGTATTCAGCGAATCTTTTTCGCGGTTTCTCCTCATTCATTCGAGAATGTATTTATCGCTGTGACCCAATAAAGGATGATACAACAAATCCGACCTCTTTATTTCCCTCTGCCGCGATGCTAAAAAAAGGTTGCTCGTACTTGTTTTAACGGGCTTGGTTGAAGTGTTTGGTTTCTAAGATGTGCATGGGGATTGGGTAGGGTGTGTGGTTCAAGGGAGTGTACTCCTCCGGCTTCGGTATCCAGTGGGTTGTATTGCACTGGATCACAATAGTACCGAAAGTGTACCGCGTGGCTAAAAAACGAAAACGGGTAACTTGTTGAAAACAATGGTGCCCAGGGACAGAATCGAACTGCCGACACGAGGATTTTCAGTCCTCTGCTCTACCGACTGAGCTACCTGGGCATTGTGCTGAAAATGCGGAACGCGTATTAAAGCGGTTGCCGGGAGCAGAGTCAAGTGCATGGGCGTTTGTTTAGCAAAAAACTCTCAATTTCTCGGCTAATCACAGAAAATCACAACGTATTGAGGTTAGTCATGGTAATCTTGTACATTAAATTCACAAAATTTACATTGGGTATTGCTTGGGCAGGGTTTGGTGTTTTTGTTGTGCAATGGCATTTAAGCGCTTGCGTAGCGCCATATAATCGATTTTAAAGCCGTGGGTGCCAATAACAACCAAGAATGGCTATTAAATACACATGACTCAAAAAAAATTAGCATATCAATTAGTTGAAACACGCCTGCAAACCAAACTCGGCAATGGCGCTACGCAGTGTCATTTGTGTTTGTGGCGTTGCAAAATTGTGCATGGCCAACGGGGTTTTTGTCAGGCCCATGTCAATCGTCACGGCACGCTTTATAACCTTTCGTATGGCATTATTAGTGCGTTGGATGTCGGTATTATTGATGACAAGCCAGTGCGCCATTATCGTCCGGGGTCAAAAGTGTTATCCGTCGGTAGTTATGGCTGTAATTTTCGTTGCAAAGGATGCCATAACCTGGATATTTCCTGGGGTGTTTCAGCGTTGGATGATCTTGCGCAGGGGTTATGCACGGCGGCTTATGCATCACCACAACAATTAATCGAAGCGGCACAGCGTCATGGTGTCGAGGGTATTGCTTTTACATACTCAGAACCTGCGGTGTGGTTGGAGTATGTGCTCGATGTGTCGAAGTTAGCTCATGAGGCCGATTTATACACGGTTTATGTTTCCAATAGTTTTGTGACAGATGATGCACTGGAATTAATGGCGCCCTATGTCGATGTACTCTGTTCGGATATTAAAAGCTTGAGTAACGAATTTTACAAAGATATATGTCCAGTGGGCGGGGTTGAGCAAGTGTTATCCTGCATTAAGCGGGCGCAACAGCTTGGTATTCATGTGGAGGTGCGTACTAATATTATTCCGGGCAAGAATGATGATTTTGGCGAGCTGCAGCAAATAGCGCAGTGGATTTACGATAATTTGGGCGAAAATAGCCCATGGCATATCACCAAATTTTTTCCGGCGTATCAGCTTGCGCATATTCCTGAAACACCCAATGAACTTTTATGGCAAGCCCATGAGTGCGCTAAAAAAGTTGGGTTGAATCATGTGTATGTTTATGGTGACAAAGGTTGTGATTGTGCCACAGAAAATTTACCAGTGGATCAAATTTTAAATGCCGATCCGGACTTGTTGTACCAAACTAAAAAATGTGTCGCCAGTTGCTGTGGTGACGAGGGTATTGTGCTGAAAAAATACGAAACCAGAGGCGACTAATTTTCCACCTTGGGTGGTGTATAGCCTTCCGGCATTTGTTCGCTACCGTCAAACAAAAATTTCTTCATTTCTACTTCAAGAAAGCGACGGTGTTTAGGGTCAATGACGGATAAACGGTTTTCGTTGATCAGCATGGTTTGATATGAAACCCACTGTTGCCAGGCTTGTTTGCATATATTGTTGAGTATTTGCTGACCTAAATCACCTGGATAGGGGGCACGGTCCATGCCTTCAGCTTCTATACCCAGCTTTACACAGTGCACCATTTTAGTCATGTTATTACCTCTATATTAGAGCGCTATTGCGCCAGTGTTTTCGTTATTTCTTTACAGACCCGCTTCATAGGCCTTCTTCTCAGGCCTAGTGAAGCCGGTGAGTTTCTTTAACAAATACTATTGTTGCAAATGTTGCGCTAACCGGGTTAGTAGGTGCTTTACGGGTGTTGCAAGCCCAACTTGCAACTTGTTATCGCCTTTATACCAAATCCAACGGTCATCTTCCATGATTCGGTGCGTGTTACGCTTGATTTTGAGTACCACGGGGGTAATTTCTAAATGAAAGTGACTAAAGGTATGGCGTAGTACTGTCCAGGTTTGCTGTTGGGTTACTTTTACCCCGAGTTGTTTGTTGCACCAGTTTTCTGCGCATTGTGTTGGCGCCAGTTCAGGGAATCCCAACAAGCCCCCCCAGATGCCACTGGGTGGCCTACGTTCCAGCAATACTTCTTGCTGTGTATTGACGAGCAGTAGCATCGTGGTTTGTTTGACCGGCAGGGGCTTTTTCTTTTTTGCTTGTGGGTACTGGTCCTGGCATTGTTGTGCAAATGCTTTACAACCTGTGCGAATTGGACAGGCCAAACAGGCGGGTTTGGTGCGGCTACAAATACCCGCACCGAGGTCCATCATGGCTTGATTGTAGTCGGTGACCTGTTCTTGTGGTGTCAGCATCTCTGCCTGTTGCCATAATTTTTGCGCTGTTGCAGTACTGCCTGTCCAGCCTTCCACCATAAAATAACGAGCTAGAACCCGCTTAACATTACCATCCAGGATAGCGTGTCGTTGACCGCCTGATAGGGATAGTATAGCGCCAGCAGTGGACCGCCCAATGCCCGGCAGGGCCATGACATCATCCAGGGTGTCGGGAAAACGACCGCCGTATTGAGCTGTAATCTGTTGAGCACTTTTATACAGATTCCGGGCGCGAGCATAATAACCTAAACCTGACCAATGATGCATGACCTCGTCAATGTTGGCCTGTGCTAACACTGTCACGTTGGGGAAGCGAGCCATAAACGTTTGGTAATAAGGAATGACCGTGGCAACCTGGGTTTGTTGTAGCATGATTTCTGAAATCCATACCCGGTAGGGGGTGCGTGGTTGTTGCCAGGGTAAATTTTTTCGGCCATGTTGTTGGTACCATTGAAGCACGCGCTGACTGAATTGATGTGGTTTCATGAATAGCAATAACGTTTAAAAGTTAAATTTGTCGCGCAATTTTTCTTTCAGCTCGTCGGTTTTTTCTTTAATTCGTTGCTTTTCTTCCGTTATTTTTTTATCTTTTTGTTGTTGCAAGGCTTGTTTTTTTGCTTGTTTGCTTTCTTTTAAGCTGGATTTAAGTTGCTGCTTGTATTTATTCTTATAGGATTTCCAAATGGGATCGTAATCAATCGCAATGTCCAGTTTATCAAACGGGCCCTTAATGCGCACAGGTATCGCCAGGCCTTTTAATTCGTTCAGTTCTTTGCCTTCCTGTCCTTTCGATGTACCTACAATATAGGCCGTAACGAGATAGTCCATTTTGTCACCGGGTAATTCAACCCTGCCCTCGCCCTTCACGCGCAGTAATGGTGATTTAGACGCCAAGTCGTTGTTAATGACGATGCCATTGGTAATGGTGGCGCTACCGCTTAGTTCTGTGAAATCAGTTTGTTTTGGTGTGTCGCTGGGAGTGTATTTCTCGCCTTTGAGTTTTGCTTTAATTTCACGAAAAATCTGAGCTAAATTCAGACCTTTAACGGCTCCATCTGTAAAGCGGAATTGAGTGGTGCCATTGAGGTTTTGTTTTAAATCGTTAATAAATAAACCAGCGGTTGTCACGTTCGTTTTTAAGTTAAGGATACCGCTGACATAATCGTCGCCCGCAAAGGCCTTTAATAATGGGGCGGCGTTAACGCCATCAATTTGTTGTTGCAGGGTGATTGTTGGTGTATCACTTGCGACATTCAGTTGAGCGTTACCTTTAATGCTGCCACCGGATAAGTTAAGGTTAAGTGGATTAATATCGACGATACCGTGCTTGGCTTTGAGGCGGATGTTAATATTGTCGCTTTGTAATTTCGATACCGTAAGCTGTTGAACAGTGAGCTCGCCATCAACATTTAACGTCCGTAGAAATTCTGATGGTATCGGCAAGGGTTCGGGGGGTGTTTCACTCACGGTGCTCGGTTCTGGCGCTGTTGTTGCTGTCGCAGGTTCAGCGATTGGTGGCAAATAACGGTCTACGTTAATGTTGTCCACCTTAAGAGTAAATTGTATTGCTGGTTGGTTAAACTGTGATATTGTGCTTTGTGCGGTGATAGTGGTATCGTCTAGCTTGATATTAAGCGTCTGTAGTTCCAGATTATTTGTGTCACCTTTAAACTCAAAATCCAACGCCAGTGATGACATGGCTTTGTCATCGTTCATGGGTGGTAGGGTTATTTCCAATTTTTTTAATAATTCACGAAGGTTGAATGTGGCGAGCGTAAAATCAGCGGCATACTGTGGTGTCTCCAGGAACTGATTGGCTTGCAGTTGTCCTTTAAGGTCGAGTCCCAAGGTTTGTAAGGTGAATTGCTTAACAAAAAGTTGTTGTTGAGCGATATCTGCCGTGATTTCTGTGCTCAATTGCGCGGAGATGGATTCGCCAGGGATAGGGTCACCTTGCACTTCGACTGACAATGTCAGTGGCAGTAATTGATATTGTTGTTTTTCGATATCCCATTCAATGCGTTCGCTGTTGATTTCAATGTGACTTTGCAGTTTCGGAGCTGAGCTGGATACGTCAAATGCAACGTGCAGTTTAATGGGTTTATTAACGGCAATTTCGCTGAGGGTTACGTTGAGGTTTTTCAGTTCATATCGGGATTTCGATTGTTGATCGTCCCATGTGAGTCTGGCATTTTGTATTTCAATGCCGGCCACCGACAATGTTTGCAGCGCCTGCGTAGCGGATACGTCTATGGAAGCTGTATCGTCCTTTGAGCCGGATGCCGTCGTGGTGGTTGGTTTTTCAGTTATTGTCGTTTTTTGCGCGGTCAGGTCTTCCCAATTACCAAGCCCTTCTGAGTTACGTGTTAATGAAACGTTTAATCCGTTGAGGATGATTTTGTCGATCACCGGTTTTAACCTTAACAAGGACAGGGTGTCGACTTTTATCTCGATTTTTTCCACACTAACAAAGCTGGACTCCTTAAACCCTTTAGCATTACCAAGGGAGATCGCCCCCACTTTTACGCCTAGCCAAGGGAAAAATGACTTGCTTAACTCGCCTGTCACCGTTAGTTGTCGCCCTGTTGCTTTTGTGGTTGCAGCGGATATATTATCTCGGTAATCGTTTAAATCAATTGTTGCAAGGATGACCGCTGCTACAAGAAACAATAAAACAGGAATAGCGATCAGTACCGCAAGGATTTTAAGCAGTATTTTCATGGAGTAACCTGTAACGTATGTTTAATTGTGTTTGAGTAACCAAGGCTTAAATGTCCTTGGGTATTATTGATAAGCCTCATTGCTTGAAATTAATAGCTTGAAACCGTTAACTGAAAATTGGTTTGGGCTTGATTTTTGCGTCGCCACGATGTCAAAATCGGTATTTCATTATTATTCTCAATGTATGTCGACGCAGTACAGTATATCGACGGTATCTCTGAGTGCAATAATAATGCGGTATTTAATTAAACTTAAATTCCTCTGTTGAGTGCTTAGTAAGTGTTACATTCACCCTTTGAAACAATGGGAATATAGCGTTCAGGTTTGGTCTGTATGGGTATGTTATGATAAGTGTGCACTATGCCTGCAGTTAGAATAGATGCCATCCATTTTTATCACAATGGTGGTGAAAAAAACACCGAAGCAGAGCTGTATATCTCGATATATAACGAAAAGGAGCGGTTAAAACGTGCAATGATGCGTTTAGGCCTGTTTTGGTTATTGTCGTTGGGGTCAATACCAATCATTTTTGCTCATTGGGTACTAGTGCCGGGCTTTTTCATCGCTGGCCCCATTGCTGCTATCATGACATATCGGGTAAAACAAGCTACCAACCATGCCAGTGGTCGTTGTCCCTGCTGTGAGCAGCAGGTGGTGATTAACCTGGAGCCCAAGGATAGTATCCCGTCCTGGACTTATTGTCCCCAATGTAAGCAATCTATCCACTTAGATCATTAATATCATGAGTTACAAACCTGTGCTTGCTGTTATCGTTGTTGTTATTATTTTTTTTATTGCATTGTTAAGCGCAATTGGCTTGTTTGTATTTCAAATGGGTTTTTTTGACTAAATTATTTCAGAACCGTGCATAATATACCCATCACACGGCTCAAGCCCCTATTAACTCATCCACTGTGGAACACCGCAAACCGATGGTTTTCTTCGAGATACTAAAGGACAGTCAGCACAATTTTCATCAAAAGGACACACCAGCCTCAACGCCGTCATTTGCAAAATTGATTCTATCAATGTTCTCGTGACAAGACACCGGCTAGACGTCAGCCTCCTTACGGAGCCAGGAATATTCACCCAGTATGCCCACTATTTACAGCATACAGCAGACCATTCGCTTCATAAAGCATCTCAACCCGCCTCCAGACTTCCTTATGTGACCAGTTATAACGCATAGACACTCGGCGCCAATGGCCAAAGTACGCCGGTAAGTCTCGCCAGGGTGAAGCCGTTCGGGCTATCCACAGTACCCCTTCCATAAAACGACGATTGTCTTTCGCCGGTTACTCCGCAGAACGGTTCGTTTCATTGCTGGCACCCAGAAGTCCACAAAGATACACATTGCGAAGCTAATTGAGAACGCCCCCTCGACATATAAGGAAGGAGGTGCCAAAAATTGCTACAATACTATTTGTCGGTAAAATTATTCTTAATGGAAATGCACAAATAAATATAAAATAGGAAACGATTAATGTTTGACAGCTATCACATTCATTATATTGATGCCAAGCTTTATCATACGTGATCGTAAAGTATTAGGGTGCATAGATAGTACTGCTGCGGCACCTCTTGTGCCAGAAATAATACCGCGGGTATGCATTAAAATACGCTCAATGTGCGCACGCTCTACTTCTGCCAGTGTCAGTAACTGCTGAGAATCAGCCCCTGCTACTTCTAGCTTCTTTGGGATGAGACTTATCACATCGACACTGGGCATTGTCGCCAATATTGCGGCACGCTCAATAACATTTTTCAACTCACGGATATTTCCTGGCCAGTTATATGCTTCTAGCATTGCCAAGCCATTACCTGAAAACCCAGTAAGCGTCTTGCCAAATTTTCGCGCTGCACAACTGAGGAAATGTTTCGCTAACAATGCCACATCTTCGTGGCGCTCACGTAACGCAGGCGCTTCTATCGGGAATACATTTAAGCGATAATAGAGATCTTTTCGGAAACTGCCTTCTTCCACTAATTGAGCTAAATCACGATTCGTCGCAGCGATAATCCTGACATTGACACGGATCAGTTTTTCACCGCCGAGGCGCTCGAATTCTTGCTCTTGCAACACACGCAAGAGTTTTACTTGCGTATCTAACGGCAATTCACCAACCTCATCAAGAAACAAAGTGCCGCCATCAGCAAGTTCAAAACGTCCTCTGCGACGATCATGCGCACCGGTAAAGGCTCCTTTTTCATGACCAAAAAGCTCGCTCTCTACTAGACTTGATGACAGCGTCCCACAATTCACTTTTACCAGTGGGCGCTCACGCCGTGAGCTGTTTTCATGTACCGCATGTGCAATCAATTCTTTACCTGTCCCGCTTTCACCTAATACTAGAACACTCGCATCCGTCGGTGCGACATGTTCAATTTTTTCCAACATTAATCGAACGGGCAATGAGGTGCCGACAACCTCACCAAAAGCCAGCTCTTCTCGAATTTCTTCCTGCAAGTAATTGTTTTGCTCTTCAAGCTGCTCCTTTAATTTCGCCACCTCTTGAAATGCTTCGAGAAGATCTTTTTTAGCCTTTTTTTGCGCAGTGATATCTTTAAAAACCGCAACGGCTCCCGCTAATTTTCCATTCTCATAGATGGGAGTGCTGGTGTATTCCACCGGAAAACAGGTGCCATCTTTACGCCAAAACACCTCGCCTTCAATATGACGAATTACACCATCTTTTATTGCCGCATAAATTGGGCACTCCTCCTGGGGGTAGGGTGTTCCATCTTCGTGACTATGATGATGAAGATAGTGAATTGAGTGGCCAATCATTTCTGCGGCACTCCAGCCTGTCATGCGTTCTGCGGCTGGATTAACAAAGGTTGCCTTACCATCGAGATTAAGCCCGTAAATCCCTTCGCCAGCGGCGTTCAGAATCGATTCCGCATGGTGCTTAAGCGCCTTTATGTCAGCTTCGGATTTTTTATAATGACTGATATTAACCGCAATAACGTCCACACCAATGACGCTCTCACTCTTATCATTCACGGGCGTCATCGTAAAAAGAAATATGTTGCTGGCGATACCTTGCTCAAACATCTGGACATCACCAGCTAATGCTTTTTGACAGCGCTCAATTAATTCGGAGGCGCCAAGATTTTGCAGCCGCTGCCCCAGTATTGATGCACCATCATAGGGAAATGGCCATTTCTGTCCTGCAAACTCGATAACACGCATATCATGACCCGCTCTCCAATAAAAACTTTTGGCGATTTCTTTTGGCTCATTGCTCATCACGATCTTCACTTTTACTTTAATAAAGCACTGTAATGCCTGTCTATCACTTTAAGCCTAACGAAATATCGTGCAAAAACCAAATAAAAAGCATAACCACTCGCATTCAGTCACCATATTTCGTATAAACACTATATATCGTGATGTCCTGTGCGTACGGTAATTCACCGTGCATCCGCACAAAACACTTATCCTATTGAATTAAAAAGAAATTAATCGCGACCAAAAAGATGGCTCATTTTTTGCCATATCGTTACGGAGGGTTGCACTTACAATAGACGCCGCCCGTACTAAATCATCTGGAAAACTCAATGACAAAAGATATGAGTCTTAACAGTACCGCTACCGCTGTCCTATTATTGATAGTAAGCACTCACGCACTAGCAGCCTTCGAACCACTACCACTTACTGCGCCAGAGCCATCAGACAACCCAAGCTCTGTCGCCAAAATAAACTTAGGGAAACAACTTTTTTTTGATCCCCGCCTGTCACTTGACGGAACAATATCCTGTAATACTTGCCACGATGTTTCTGGTAACGGCACCGATAGCGCCGCAGTCTCAACGGGTATCGGTGGACAAAAAGGAGAACGTTCTGCACCCACCATATGGAACGCCGCCTTCCTAAGCTCACAATTTTGGGATGGGCGCGCCGCTACGCTTGAGGAACAAGCAAAAGGTCCGATTCT
>JAADGF010000098.1 GCA_013152545.1 Gammaproteobacteria bacterium | reverse complement strand
TTTGAGCCTGAAAACGCCAGGAATCGCACAAAAACTCATGAATATCTGGGGCTTAGAGCGTCAATGAGCGAAATTCTTATTCGAACTTCAGACTAAAAGCCGAAACCTCAAACGCTATCGGTTTATACCTCGTCTTTCATCTGCTGTTTTTGTTGTAACGCCCACATCTGTGCATAGCACCCCTGTTTGTTAAGCAACTGCCCGTGTTGGCCCATTTCCACAATTCGACCCTTATCAAGTACTAGTATTTGATCTGCATCCACAATAGTGGACAAGCGGTGAGCGATTACCAACGTGGTATGATCCATTGAGGCCATCTTTAAATCTTCCAATATTGCCTGCTCGTTTTTACTATCTAACGCGGATGTCGCTTCATCAAAAATAAGAATTTTAGGTGATTTAAGTATCGTCCGGGCAATGGCAACCCGTTGTTTTTCACCACCGGATAATTTTAATCCACGCTCCCCTACCACAGTATCGTATTGATCAGGCAACGACTCAATAAAGTCATGGATATGCGCCATTTTAGCCGCGCGAATAACGTCTTTCCGTGTTGCACTTTTGCTGGCATAAGCCAAATTGTAATAAATAGTATCATTAAACAATACAGTGTCTTGAGGTACAATCCCAATCGCTTCACGCACACTTTGTTGTGTCATCTGGCGCAAATCCTGACCATCAATCATCACACAGCCTGAACCGACATCATAAAAACGAAACAGAAGCCGAGCCAAGGTTGATTTACCCGCTCCACTGGCTCCCACCACAGCAATTTTCTCTCCAGGTTTAATTACAAAACTCACATCGAATAAAATTTGCCGATCATCGTGATAACCAAAACCGACATGCTCAAACCTTACTTCACCCCGCGTTACCGTGAGTGGAATCGCATCTTCTTTATCGGTAATTTCTGGCTTTTCATTGAGCAAGGTAACAAGTTGTTGCATATCTGCTAATGAATACCGAATTTGCCGATATACCACACCTAAAAAACCCAATGGTATAAATAATTGCAATAATATCGCATTCACTAACACCAAATCACCTAATGTCATTTTTGCCGCCGCCACCTCATTTGCCGCAAAAAACATAATAATGGTAACGCTAACCGCGATGATTGCACCTTGCCCGAAATTCAGTACAGACATAGAAGTTTGACTTAACACCGCATTATCTTCCCATTGGCTCAAAGTATCATTGCAACGCTGAGACTCCATCGCTTCATTATTGAAATATTTAACGGTTTCGTAATTAATCAAACTATCCACAGCTTCATAGTTTGCCTTGGATTCTAAGCGATTCATTTCAATGCGGTGATGCATACGCCAGTTCATGACCTTGAAGGTAAATGCAATATACACAGCAATGCTACAAAAAATAATTACTGTAAAAATAAAATCGTATTGGCTGATAAGCACTACGGTGACCAAAGAAAACTCAACGGTGACGGGAATAATACTGAAAGTAAAATAGTTTAACAGTGAACTTAAACTCGCCGCACCACGCTGTAGATCAGAACTAATTGCCCCAGTCTTTCGTTCCAAATGATAGCGTAATGATAATTCGTGCAAATGTGTTAAGGTACGTATCGTCAAACGCCGCATAGCACGATAACGAACCCGGGTAAACAGAACGTCTCTCAATTCGTTAAAAAATGAACTGGACAAACGCAACGCGCCGTAAATCAACAACATAGCCACTGGAAAAATTAATACTTCTCCTACCTTAACATCCAAACTGTCCACAATGGACTTAAGAATAACGGGAACCCCCACATTTGCCACTTTCGCCAAGATTAAGCAAAACAGTGCCAGCAAAACCCGTCCACGATATTCCCATAAGTAGGGCAACAAAGCGCGAAAATTTGCCAAATCACTGCGATTAGCGTTGGGCGCCTCGGTATATTTAAAACGTACTGACATTAATGGTTTCGCACTCTAAATTATAAAAAGGACAATAATACTGAATTATAGCCCTACCCAGCAAATACTTTACCCCTTCCCCTAGCACTGTTAACCTTATTACCGCTAAGAGTCTGTAAAGAAATAAGTTGGACAGATTGCGCCGGATATCGTTTGTCTGCAAGGATTCCACTATCCATGGCCACGCCCCCCTTAGCTACTTCCATATAGGCAAGGCGCGGAAATGCGCACCCCAAGAATACTTCTTTCAAGGCGCATACTCATTGTCTGCAACTTTATCCGCAACACCGAAGACGCAAGGATAGACAAGGAAAATGTTCAACTTATTTCTTTACAACCCTTACCTTAGCACCACTAACCTTAAGTATCACTAACCTCAGTACTGTAAGCTGTTTGTGACAAAAATTGCAGGCAAAAAAAAGGCGACCAAGGCGGCCGCCAAAGGGAGAAAAGACTGTACATTTTCCCGTTTTTGTTGTTATTGACTCCTCGTCGTATTAATGCAAAACACTACATCACTGGCGCTGGTGTTACATCAGTACCAGGAATTGGCTTCTCAAACTTAACTTCAACGGCAACTAGCATATAATCGGCATTTAGATAAACTTCGACGTCAAGCTTGGCGCCATTAACAATATCATTCATGTCGCCATACTTATATTCAACGTTTTCATCCAACATAATGGACTTGCCATCAAGCTCAAATTTACCGTCTACCACGCCTTCGCTGGTCACCATGCCGTACATGTCAAACTTATCACCAACTTCAATAAAGTCGATCTCAAAAGCCACTAAGATTTGATCAGCATTCAGATACGCTTCAACTTCAAGCATGGCACCAAAAACAATATCTTCCATGTAGCCATCATCATATTCAACGTAATCGCCCAACATAATGGTTTCACCATCAAGCTCAAACTTACCGTCAATCACACCTTCACTGGTCACCTTTCCCACGAGTTTGACTTCATCTTTTTTCTCAAACTCAATTTCAGTAGCCACCAGCATATAATCGGCATTTAGATAAACTTCAACTTCAAGCTTCGCACCATTAACAATACGGCTCATGTCGCCGTATTTGTATTTAACGTTTTCATCCAACATGATGGACTTGCCATCAAGCTCGAACTTACCGTCAACCACGCCTTCGCTGGTCACCATGCCGTACATATCGAACTCATCGCCAATCTCAATAAACTCAATTTCGGAGGCAATTAACATTTGATCGGTATTCAGATAAGCCTCAACTTCAAGCATGGCACCAAAAACAATATCTTCCATGTAGCCATCATCATATTCAACGTAATCGCCCAACATAATGGTTTCGCCATCAAGCTCAAACTTACCGTCGATCACACCCTCACTGGTGACTTTCCCTACCAGTTTGACTTCATCTACGTTTTTAAACTCAATTTCAGTAGCAACCAGCATTTCGTCGGCATTCAAATAAGCTTCAACTTCAAGCATCACACCACTAACGATATCATCCATATTACCGTAGTCGTATTCAACATTCTCACCTAACAGGATGTACTTGCCATCAAGCTCAAATCTACCGTCTACCACACCATCACTTGTTACCGTTCCCTTAAGCTTGATATCATCTTCATACTCTTCTTCATGCTCTTCTTCAAACTCAACCTCGGTAGCGACCAGCATTTCATCGGCATTCAGATAAGCTTCAATCTCAAGTACTGCGCCCTTAACGATATCTTCCATGCGGCCATCGTCGTATTCAACATTGTCGCCCAATATAATACTTAAACCATCAAGCTCAAATTTACCGTCCACCACGCCATCACTGGTAACCGTTCCAACAAGTTTGATGTCGCTGCTATCGTCATCGAAACCATCCATATCATCGTTGTATTCTGCTTCGATTTTTACGGCAACAATGGTATTCTCCTCATTCATCCGCAGCTTCACCTCAACAAACATGCCGTCAGTAAGCACGTTGTTTGGCACATCATCGTACATTGTATAGTTATCGACAATCACAGTATAACCACCAATATCAAAGGTGCCTTCGGTCTCAGTAAACATGGTTAGATTCGAAACAAAACCCTCGACTTCCAACTCTTTATCCACGCTCATTTGCTCGTATTCAACTTCAATACGTGTCGCGACGATATTACCCTGATCGTTCATAAAACCACTTACTTCCACCACAGCCCCCAAAGGTATGGTGTCAAGCGTAATGCCGTCAACGTCTGTTTTAAATACGGTTGTATCTGTTACAACAATGGTCTGCCCCATCACGCCCAGTTCACCATTATTGAACACGCTATCAACCGTTCCTTCTATTTTCGCGTCGTAGCTAACCTCATCTGCGACGCCCGTATCGTTGCTCTCATTCACTGGCCCGGAAACAGATACCACCATACCCAACTCCAATTGATTGAGCTGGTCGATTTCATCACCTTCCACGCCACTGACATTACTTACATCAAACGTAATACCACTGACTTTCAAGCTACTCACGCTTGTGCCGTTGCTGTTGACTGCTTGTACAACACCTACCGTACGATTCGCTGCCTCTAAGGACTCATTCGTGGTATCCGAACCACAAGCGGTCAAACCGAGTGCAGAAATCAATGCTACTAATGGTAACTCTTTTTTACATATCTTCATTTTAAACCACTCCATTTCAGGATTATTAAACGCCCAAACTAATCATCAGATCATCCACACAAAATTGCGGTCGCTAAACAACAAACAACCTCAAAGTTCACTTTATCACTGCACTTATCACAACAGCGACAGGACACTGACCTTAGGTAGCATCAACCACAATATTAAGTGTTTTTATAATTACACATTATCACTCACGGTATCATCCTACCGATCATTGCAGTTAACGCTCGTTTTTCTCCCTTGTTTTTGCTGCACCTGATTCTCCTGACATACCACCGGCAAATCAGATTTAGCACAACCCCCTACCTACATCAGCTTGACAGCTGAACCAAAAACCAATAACGATATCCTTACTCACCTTGCCAAAACCCCTTCTTGATTTTATTTTTTGTACTGAGCCAATCACTCAATTAGCAGTACTAAGGTGCTAAGTAAGGAAAAGGAAAAAGACAAACATACCTTAATCATCGTCATCCGCCTCATCCTGTTCCTGGAACTCAATCTCTTCCGCTATCGTTGCACCATCTTCGGCAATCTCACCCTTAATTTTCAATATGGCGCCAACAACAATATTACTTTTATTGCCATCTTCATAACGTGTCTTGTCATTAACACGAATTAGGCGCCCCATTGAAAAATCAAACTCCCCGTCCACCCCATCACCAAGGTTATCTACATTGAGTACATCCCCTTTTACCTTGACCTCCTCCCCTTCCTCTTCATCAATGCTTTCCAGTTCAATTTCAGAGGCAATTATTTTCTGTCCATCATCATTATTCGAGAGCGAAAAACTTTCGCCTTCCACTTCCACAAATAATCCATCCCGCAAGTCTTGTTTTTTTACGCCTGAAAACTCTGTATCATCATCAATAATAACCGTTAAGTCAGCTACCTTGAATTGATTACCCGACAAATCTAAATTTGTGATAACACCCTTGACTTTGATTTCACCAGCATCGCCGTCATTACGTACCACTCTTAGGAACGTAGCGCGGATGTTGCCTGCATTATCTGAATAGCCACTCACCTCCACCACGGTTTGGGAATTTATGTCGTCTAGGGTCATGTCATCCACTTCTGACACATATGACGTATCGGCGGCAACATTGACGACACTACCCATTACTACCAATGTATGCGTGCCATTCTGGTTCGATGTGTTACTAGAGACCAACCCTTTTACTTCAGTCTCCGCAATAATATTGATAGCCGAGCCAATTGTCTGATCATCAATATTAACAGTACCTTTAACGGTTACAATCATTCCAACAGCTAATTTATCTTCTGTGGCCTCTGCCTCATCAAACAAAATATTAGCGTCATCAGTATCGAACCGAATGTCATTGACATAAATACTGCCAAAACCCGTAATAGGCCCAACAACGGTTATTTCAGCAGTAATACCAGTACCAGTTTCACCACCACTATCGCTGCTGCAACCAGACATCAGTAATGAAATAAACATTAATAATACCGTTATTCGATGAACCATTCGCTGTTTCATTTCGAATTACCCCCGGCACTTTTTTGTTCTTTTTCGACATTTTTTTCAAAATAATTTTCAATATTTTCTTCAAAATAGTAAAGCCCAATACCTGCTGCCTTTCGACCTGTACCATCAAGTTTAGGGTTCACATCACGGTCATGCTCCGCCATCCATTGATCCAGGTATTCAAGAAGGTTCTGACCACGCTCTTCGAGTATTGCCTGTAACTCTGGTATTACTTCCAGAGGCAGATTATCGTAAAAAACCTTGCGCTGAAAAAAAGGTTTTTCCCCCAGGTTATGGATATTTTTATCCATTGTTGCAATTAAGCCTGCAACATCTCTTCCCAGCAATGATAGCTTTTCAGCTTCACCGGATTTCGGAATGTATGCACGAGCGAGTAAGCGAATACCATCATCATTAACATATTCCACAACACCCACTTGTGCCAGCTCATCTAAAATTGCTCGTGGCGGCACATCACCACTATAAGCTTTGACCAAAGCACTAAAAGACACACTCTCACCTTCGAACGGTAGTACTGCCGCTTGACCATTTTCATCCGCGTAACGGATATCATGAACCCAACCGTAGACCACCCGTGCCGCACGGTTATACTTTGCCACCATGTCTCTATCATCACCGCCATCAATTGTCATGAGACGACTGATTTCTTTACGCGACAACCCTGTAATAGTCGCAGCACGCGAAATAGTCGGTTTTTTCCCTGGCACTTCAAATTCAGTCATGGCTATATCGACATAAGCTCGTTTTGCAATGTCAGCGAATGCACCATATGGCACTCCATTGCGTAATAATGCTCGCACTAGCGGCCGAATTAACTTAAAAACGGCAACAAATAACGCGTTTTGTGATTTGTCAGTACTCATATAATCTCTTTGGGAAATAATTCCCAAACATTTATTTGGGATTATACTCCCAAAAATGTTGTCGTCAAATGTTTTTGGCACCTTAAAAAGAAACTACAAAAAAACTTCTAATAAGATCAATTTTCGTACAACACTACATTAATAGGCCCTACTCAATGAAACATATCGCTGAAAGGATGAAAATAACGATTTATGAAGAAGGGGTGAATCTCAACTAGCCCCGTGAATACTAATTGATTTCGCAAACTGCGGTATAGCAGAGCAGCGCTAAGTATCTTTGCATTTTAATGGTTAAAATGCGATAGCATTGCCCGCATTTTCTAGGCGCCTGACAAAGTTGACAAAAGCGAATCGTGACCACTCAAAACCATTCATTTATTCGCCTTTACTTTGCTCGAAAACAAGAAAAAAATGTGGGTACTAAAAAAACAGCTGCCGCAGGCGAAGACGGACAGAAGATGACGTGATGGATGGAGAAATAGGAGCGAGCCTGGAACACAGACCAAGATGTAAAATAGGGACGTTATTACGTACACATTCCTAAAAATAATTGACGAATAAAACCCCATTCACTCTATTGATACGCCCAACAACTTCATTCCAAGGGTTATGACGTTAACCGTTCAAAAATTGTAAAACCAGCCAAATAAGTGCCGGCGGCTGAACCTAAGGTACAGAAAATAAATACCAGCAACACACGCGTAACTCGATTCTTCCACCATCCTTTCATGTGCGTGGCATCACTGCGTAGTCGACTAAAGTCCTCGACCTTGGGGCGCCGAACAAATGTTTCTATCGCAGCCGTTACCATCCCTGCACCGATAGTAGGGTTGAGTGACGTAATCGGAGCAGCAATAAAGGCACCAATAATCGTGATCGGATGCGCTAATGCGATCAACGCTCCGATTGCTGCCAACGTGCCATTAATCAATACCCAATCACCAACCAATTGCCATCCCAAATCGGGACTCCTTGAAAAACCCAGCCCGAAACCTGCAAAAACCAATAATACGATAGCCCAGGGAATAGCTTTGGGCCAAACTCTCGCGGGTGGAATATAATTAAGCTTGCTAATAACCGCCGTCGGATCGGGATCATTGACAACATTAATCGATGCGGGTTGAGTTTGCTCCTCTGTTTGCAGTTGCGCATGCTCAGTGTTTTTTTGATTCGGAAAGCCACCGGCGGTAGCATTTTGCGGAATATTACTGCCATCTAAAACCTCTGGGCTCCAATGCAATAAATACTGACAAATACCATTTAGATGGCCAGCGCCAACAACGACAAGCAATTTATGATACTTTCCCTTGGCGGCTTCCTGCTTAATTCGAGCCGCCATAAACTTATCCCGCTCGTTAACCAGTGGTGTGTAAAGCTCTTTTGCCTCTTCAGCAAATTGGGTAAATGTCGATTCAAGGACATCACCTTCTTTTAGTTTTTCGATTTCCGCTTCACTAACTTCATGACGTGATACAACTGACGCCATTAACCCGGCGACAAGGTTCATTCGCTGCCACCAACTCACACTGCGATAGACTCTTTTAAACGTCGTGCCTATTTCGCGGTCAATCAGCAGCAAGGGGATTTTTCTCTGTTCGGCCAGATCAATTGCTACACGCATTTCAGCACCAGGCTTAATATTCAGTTTTTCAGCCATACGTTGCTGAAATGCACCCAACGCCAAACTTGCCGCAACCATGGTCGCCTTACGTTCTTTTATCACCTGAATCAGGTCCATTTTTGCCAAAGCGCCAGGATCAATAATGGCACGATGTCGACTATAACACAGCTCGACGGCTACTGAATCATACCCCCCGGTAAGCAGCAGTTCCTTAACTTTATCCGCGCTGGCTTTCGATATATGCGCAGTGCCTAATAACGTGACAGCGCAATCTCCGACAGTGACATGTAAAATGGGTTCTTGTTCTAATTTTTCAGTCATGCAATTTTCCATAGTTTTAGATGGGCAACCCGGTGTATGTACAGTTCACGGTGTTGACAAACAGAATGCACTATATTTGCTGGCGCCTACCATATAACCGATGATATAAACCACCGTTTTTAATGAGTTCGTCATGCCCGCCCTCTTCGATAATATGACCATTCTCAAACACATACACCCTATCAGCCTGTTTCACCGCACTGAGGCGATGCGCAATTATAATCGTGGTACGGTCTTTTAGGAACTCATTTAATGCATGATGTACTTTTTCTTCTGTTTCAGTGTCCAGCGCAGAGGTTGCTTCATCCAAGATAACTACCTTGGGATCCAGCAATACCATCCGCGCGATGGCAAGCCGCTGACGCTGACCACCGGACAAACGAACCCCTTGGCGCCCGATGACTGTACTCAATTGTTGTGGCATTGCCTTAACGCTATCGGCCAATTGCGCCACACTCAACGCGTCATATAAGTTTTGATCGGATATATCCTGCCCCAATGTCAAATTCATTCGAACAGTATCGTTAAACAATGCAGGATGTTGTAAAACAGTAGCGACATTTTCCCTAACCACATCAAGCCCTATTTCCGTTACTGGCACGCCATCAAAATACAACTGACCAGCTTGAGGTGGATAAAGCCCTAACATAACCTGCACTAAAGTAGACTTGCCGCCGCCACTGGCACCAACCAAGGCGATTTTTTCACCAGCAGCAATTTTCAGATTAACGTGATTCAACACGTTATCGTTGACATCCGGTTTATCCAGTGAATCACTGACCAAGTTATAAGTAAAAGAAACATCCTCAACAACAACCGATACAGTCTGCTTGCCTTTGAATGGGTTCTTGATGTGCGGATATCGTGGCTCCTGCGGCAACACCATTAATGCATTAATTCTTACCAATGCCGCCTTTGCAGCATACAATACATATTGCATGTTAAGAATTTCCTGAACAGGCGCCATCATGAACCATAAATACCCGAATACTGCGATCATTTGCCCTACCGTCAAATCAGAAAACACCACCATCAACATCGTAATTGCACGAAAGGTATCAAATCCAAACAAAAACACTCCAAATGAAAAACGATTAGCGGCATCACTTTTCCAGGCGTATCTTGCCGAATGGACTTTAATGGCCGCCGCCTTGGCAGCAACATCTTTTATATAGTAATTTTCGCGGTTACTCGCTCTTATCTGCTGAATCGCATCTAGCGTTTCTGTTAATGCATGTTGAAAAACTTCAACAGCAACATTTTCGTTTTTCTTCAAGTGCTTTACCCGCTTTGCAAGTAAAACCGTGAAAGAAATAACCACGGGATTCATTAGCAATATAAACAATGCCAATTGCCAGTGCATCCACAACAGCACACCAGCGATCCCCACAATACTGAGAACAGCAACGATAGCCTTGCTAATGGATTCCCCTATAAAGCTATCAATAGCATTGACATCGGTAATTAAATGAGAAGCGATACTGCCACTACCCATGGTCTCAAAAGCAGACATCGAAACGTACTGTAAACGCAACAATAAAGCTTGGCGTATTTTGTAGGTTACTTGCTTGGCAATTAAAGCAAACTTTCGAAGTTGCCACACACCTAACGCCAACATAAGAAAACGCAATACCAACGTAACCAACAAGACAGCCGCCACCAACAACGTTGGCCCCTGCCAGCTTTGCGGAAATAAAACAGTGCTGATTTCAACAACCTTACCAGGTTGGTTCAGGAGCACTTCATCGACAAGCAATGGCATCAGCAAAGGAATTGGAACACTCACGATAACCGCAAAAATCGCGATAACATGGGCCTGTACTAGCTCACGTTTACTGCGCAGGGCAACCGTAAAAATATACCGCCATGTAAAAACAGAGGGAGGGTCACACTCGTCGTCATTCAAACTCGATGACGCAATAGCTTCTGATCGAATAGAACTACGCATAAATAGTAACTTTACTGGCTGGTTAGACTCAACTATATTAACCTTAACACATCAATTGAATTGCAACACAAAGAGCGGTAAGAGTTGGTTTAGAAAATAAAAAGCATTTCAGATTCGGTATGAGCGTTGCCGCTACTTGACATGGTAAAAATTTATCGCCCACGCAAAAATAGTTTATCCAATTGCCCTTTATCAAGCTGCACCCACGTGGGTCGACCATGATTACATTGACCACTGCGTTCAGTGCGTTCCATATCCCGCAGTAACGCATTCATCTCTGGCAGCGTTAATTTACGGTTTGCCCTGACTGAACCATGGCAAGCCATGGTTGATAAAACATCATTAACCTGTTCCAGCACACGAGAACTACTACCATGCTCAGCAAGATCAGCAAGCACATCCCGCACCAAAGTTTCCACATCAGCATCACGTAACAGAGCGGGTATTTGACGAATCACGAGAGAATCCTTCCCTATGGATTCCACAACAAACCCCAATTCGTTAAAGACTGTTTCCGACTGTTCTGCTAATTTAACTTCACTTTCACTCACAAAAATACTCATCGGTACCAGCAATGGCTGAGAACGAATCGCGTCCTGTTGGCGTGCTGCTTTTAAATGCTCATACGTGATTCGCTCATGCGCCGCATGCATATCGACAATCACCAAACCTTGCTGATTCTCCGCCAGTATAAATATACCGTGGAGTTGCGCAACCGCAAACCCTAGCGGCGGAATATCCTCTGCATTTTCTGATGCCGACGTCTGGTTTCGTGTTTCTGTCACTAACTCAGAAGTGGATGTTAAGCGATCAGCAATAGGGAGGGAATTAGCATGTTCTGTTGAATGGCCATATAAAGCACCGTAGTGCTGCAAATGCTCCTTGACATTAAGGCCCAACGGTTGCTGATTATATCGCAACGTGTTTGATGTAGAAGCAAGTCTTGATTGTGCTTGGCTTGTAGCCTGACGGTCATTAATGCCAAGATCCGGCACATAAGATGCGCTACGGTCGCCATTAACAGCGCCTTGCCCCGGCCGCACCTCAGCCAACGCTTCGTGCAAGACACGAAAAATAAAATCATGCACCGAACGACCTTCGCGAAAACGGACTTCGTGTTTAGTGGGATGCACATTGACGTCGACGAAAGAAGGGTCCACATCCAGATACAACACATAAGCCGGATGCCGGCCATGGTAGAGCACATCTTTAAAGGCTTGGCGAATAGCATGTGTAACCAGTTTATCTTTTATACAACGACCATTGACATAAAAATGTTGCATATCCGCCTGACTGCGTGAAAATATCGGCTGCGCCACCCAGCCCCATAACCGAAGGTTGGACGCTGAAAAATCCACATGCAATGCGTTTTCGAGAAACTCTTTCCCGCAAATCTGGCCAATGCGCTTCAACTTTTGTTCCGCAGTCAGCGCAGTAGCAAGATTTTTCACCATGCGTTGATTATGAGATAGAGAGAAACTAACGTCGAACCGACTTAACGCAATGCGCTTAACCGTTGTCTCAATATGGTTGAATTCGGTTTTTTCCGTTTTTAAAAATTTACGCCGCCCTGGGGTATTAAAAAACAGGTCTCGCACTTCAATGGTAGTACCCTGAGGGTGTGCCACGGGTTCCGGCTCACTTACTTGGTCTTTTCCATCACTGACAATACGCCAGCCTTGATCTGACGAGCCGATACATGAACGAATCTCCATGCGGGATACCGACGCAATACTGGGTAATGCTTCCCCTCGAAATCCCAGGCTTGCAACATTTTGTAAATCCTGAAAAGATTTAATTTTGCTAGTGGCATGACGTTGCAGCGCCACTGCGATATCTTCTTTATGCATACCCCAACCATTGTCACGCACACGAATTAAACTCACCCCACCCTTCTCCAACTCAATAACGATGCTAGAGGCTCCTGCATCAAGACTGTTTTCCAGTAACTCCTTGATGAGCGAAGACGGTCTCTCAACAACCTCGCCTGCTGCGATTTGGTTAGCCAGATGTGTCGATAGGATTTGTATGCGAGGTGCTGTTGGTTTCTGCGACATACGGTCTTTAGCGGGTCATATTGTTTTTTAGATGCGGTGCCATCGGCATTCGCAATAGATTCAACTGATTAATTTAGGATTAAGGGAATATGAAACAACGGACCAAAACACAGTCTTTAACAGAGTATAATTAGTTCACGAAGTATTAGAATAAAGCTCCAGATTTTTATGGTTGTTATTTATATATACCCATAACGATTTAGGTTAGGCATAGGTCGACTCAACTCCCTATCACCAAACTCAGTCGCCAGACATAGAGACGATACTGGAAATCGTTAAGTGGTCTGTTAAATTCCTGCGTTTATGCTCTCATTGCCCTACAATTAATTCGTTGAATCATAGCGAGAGCGCAGGAAATTCAACTGATTAATTTAGGATTATTACTCATCAAGCAAATCTGGGTCCCACCCCAGTTCCCGGGCCCGCTTGACAGCGGTATCATAAATTTCACTGTGACGGGACTTTAGTTCATCAGGCAAGAGGCTAACCATATGGCCATAGGGTTCCCATGCAGCATAGACTTTGTCATATACTTCCTGGATGCGGCCAAGCGCCCAACCGTCACAGGTTTGATCCTGCGGTAATATATCGAATAACCAAGCATCTCTAATAATATTCCCGGTAGGCGTCAGCCCTCCGTACGTATCATTATTAAGCCCTGCATAAATTTTGTCTTGCTTCATGATTTAATTCTCAAATCTATATATAGTAACAAACAGTCGTTAAGTACTCGATATAAAATATTGGCTGCAAAATATTAATGATTAAGCCACGATAGCACCACTCACTGCTCTTATTTATCTTATCAAATTTCTCTCTAGAGGACTAAAGACTGCTGACGTTGCCGTTCGATTTGCTTGAAAATTTCTTCCGGTTTTTTAGAAAATTCAATATAATCAACAGATGACAATACATCACTATAAGGTGGTCTATTCTTAAACCGGAACTTAATGATCCCAAATGACAATTGATTAATTTTTATAATAGCGAAAATAAACAGTAAGCTGCTGACAACCTCAAAAATCAACAGACCGTACATGCCATGATCAATGAGAGTCGCATAACTAAAAAAATACAAGATCATCAAAACGCCCATCGGCACCACCAAATACACTTTTATATTGTTCTGGGAATTTTGCAACACCTCAATTATTTCGATCAAATCGTTATTTTTCGTCATTGCAAACTACTTAAATTGTTAGAGTCAATTTTATGCCGCTTCATATATATGCAGTCCGTATCACTTAAACAATCCTAACATATCAATTGGATTGAGCTAACGCATTCAAACTCACCACATTATCCGGGGTGTCTATATTGCACCACGGTTGATAATAGCTCACTTTCAGCATCATCGCTGTTTCCAGTAAAAATCTGACTTTTCAATGAGTTATGCCTAAAATACACGCTCAACTGGAGTATTAAAGCAATACCTACGAACATATTAGGCCATTCTGCTTGCGAGGAGTATAGCACGAGAGGCCTATTGCCGGTTGGCATTGCCTATCATCATTTCAAAGGTCAAACCCTGGGCGAAGTTGCGGTATTTCTTGCCATCGGCTGAACCGATCAACTCATGCAGCGTATCCCAGCGCGAACATTCACGTTTTTGCGCGTCAATGGCTTTTGCCCGCTCTTGTTGTTTGCACCTCAGATCATTATTATCTGTTAGCTTTTACTGGATGCCACCAAGCATCTGTTGGAGTTCCTTCAGGCTATTTGCAAGCGTCTCACGAGGTTGATCCGTCATCTGTTTTTGTTGTTCAGTTTTTAGCAAGGTGGTTTTCTCCTGATACCTTGCATCCAACGCCGTTTGCTCAGTAGCCAACTGCTGGGTGTGCATTACTGCCACTATGAACACTGAATTTTGCGAAGCGTGAACACCGGCACCCCTCCTTCCAGCAGGTTATTGGTTTTTACCTCAAGTGTTCACAGTGTGTCAACATTAGGCGGTTTTTTTTCTCAAGGACTCGCCCTTTAGGATTGATC
>JAADGF010000034.1 GCA_013152545.1 Gammaproteobacteria bacterium | reverse complement strand
CGTTAACCTCACAGCAAAACCATCTGATTTGGATCGAATTTTTTATGATATATAGGATCACCTCGTAGCAAGGCCATCAAGTCTCTCTTTTCAAAAAGGTTGAGCTGCAATATGCGAAGTATTTGCTGAATGCTTTTAGTTATTTTAGAGTGGAATTTGATAAATGCCAGGAGCATATAAACACACATCGCGACCCATATCTGGGTCATGACAGCATTCTTGCTAGTACCAATAAATGTCTTAATTTTCAGGTTCTGCTTGATCCACTTAAAGAATAGCTCGACATCCCACCGTGCCTTATAGATATCGGTAATCGTCTTTGCAGCCAACTTGAAATTGTTATTTAACATATCAAGCGTGACGTAACACTAGTTAGTTAGGCTAAAATGCATCGCCATTTTTCGAATCATCCTGACATGGAAAGTATCATGATAGATAGCACGATTGTTCGTGCCCATGCTTGTGCGGCTGGTGCACCTCAAGGTCATTTAGACATCGTTCAAGACCAAGCTTTAGGGCGTTCAAAGGGTGGATTTAGCACAAAAATTCAGTCATGGTTGATGCGTTGGGAAACCCCTTGGATTTCATCTTAACCGTTGGACAGGCAGCCGATATTACTCAGGCTTACGTTTTATATTGATGGGCTGAAAGCAACCTACGCACTGATGGATAAGGCTTATGATGCGGACAAACTCATCGATCAACTAAAGGCTCAAGGGATTATTGCTGTTATTCCGCCAATGTAAGGAAGCGCGTGAATATGATAAACACATTGACAAAGAGCGCAGCTTGGTTGAAGGTTTTATCGGTAAACTTAAGCCGTTCCGTCGGGTTTTCCCGCTATTTGAAAAATGGGCAAAGAATGATATGTATTTTATTCGTTTTTCAGCCACCCTGAATAGGGTTACGCTGAAATGTCAACAGAGCCTAGAACACTCAAGGTTATTTTAACGGTGTGCTAGACTACAGACAAAGACTCAAGACGACCTATACACAACAACTACCGCTAACAGTGACGGCAAAAATGAATCATAATAAATTACTCTCAGAAAAGCGTTACTTCATTAATTTTGCAGTGTTACTGCTTAGCTCCCTTGCGATACTGCCTACCCAGTCAATTGCCTCCTTGGATAGTAGCGCACTACTAAACCGGTTTACGCCCATGACACAAGATAAAATGACAACATTGATTCACCTCACCAGTAAAAATATAACGAGCCACGGCTCAAACATACAGTTTGAATATAAAAATGTACGTATGGCCTGCATATCCGACACCAAACACGACAGAATGCGCATTATATCGCCTGTGGCCAATGAAGCCGATTTAACGGAAAAACAGCTCAAAACCTTATTGGCAGCCAACTTCCATTTAACCTTAGATGCCAGATACGCCACATCAAACGGTGTAGTTTATGCTGCCTTTATCCATCCGATGTCTTCACTGCATGAAAAATCGTTTTTAGCCGCGCTCCAACAAGTGTCTCAATTAGTAAAAAACTTTGGCACCAGCTATTCAAGCAGTGAATTAACCTTTGGCAGAAACAAAGCCGTCCTCGAAGATAGCGATACCCCTGGCACAGATGAAAAAGATATCGAATAAGGTAACAACATACAAGCTCAGTAATGAATACCGACAATGATCACCTTTAACCTGACACATCAATTGAATCGACTGACGAACAGCAAATACACTTAATCGAATGCTGGACTTAGCGTTAATATTTTTATTGGTAACCATCACATGGTATTGGTGGGACACGATGCTCTGCAAAGAAATTGCCCGCAAAGCCGGTAAAGATGCCTGCGATCGCGCTAATACACAATTTCTTGACGACACAGTAGAAAAGAAAAAAATCTGGGTTCGACGCAACCATTTAGGTAAACTGGAACTCTGCCGATTATTTTTCTTTGAGTTTACCTCCGATGGCTCACAACGTTACCAAGGCAGAATCGTTATTCTTGGCAAGCAGGTTTCTGAACTCGAAATGGATGCTTATCGTATCTAAAATGTGAAAAATCGATTCAGCATTACGTCTGAATTTCAATCCACAACAAATGTAATCAGGTTTATCTACAGCTAAGTACAACACCACTCTACCATGTTGTGAACCACACGCCCAATTCGTACAACTCACTGATGTTATACGCAGGTCTCAATAAGCGACTCTAATCAACGCCCCATTGTCGATATAGGTGATTTAACCTAAAAAATCGAATACACCCTATTAACCTCTAACACATCCATTGAATTGTCGTGTAAGCACTAACGACACTGAAGACAAAAAACCTTTCGGCTATTTATTAGGGCAACATTTACCCCATACGGTGTCAACAACCAGTGCTTCAGGCAAAATAACATCTTTCAAAAAACCCTTTAGATTCTGCGCCATTAACGTTGACAGTGAATTCAACACATATGTTAGTTTTTAGGTAACAAATGAACTCAACAATAATGTGATTATCCCTCATCAATCATGGGGTTTTTAAGCAAAATACAAGCTGTTGACTCCTCATTATTGCATTAACAGGGTTTGAGCCGATTAAATGTTACATCTACGCCGCAAATGTGCTCAAAAATTATTTTTTCCTTATTTTATCAACAAGCTAACCTATTCCCCATCAATTAATCTCGCACTGCGGTCGATAATAATTAAAACCACAACACCTTGGTAATATAATACTTGGAGCAATGCTATTTACAGTATTATAGAAGTGCGATATACAACAATATATGCTCCGAAGACGTCCGTTGAATCACCGCAAAAGCGAGGATAACACTGGCAAGACTATTTTTAGACAACCGCTTGTTAACATGGCCTTTGAGTAACAGGCATTCTGGACATAAGCGGTAAAACACCAAAAGTAGCTACTTCAGACGACACAGGGGCAATTCGAGTAAATTCAACTGATGTGTTAAATTTAAAATCAAGAAACATCCTTAATACAAACTCAATTTCGGCATTTGTGTTATGTCACGCGCCCCAACACAACGAACTTGAATACCAGAGGACTTATTGTTTGGCATTAACCAACAGAACAATGAACATCAAAATACATAAAACACCGGTCGACGGGAAAGCACGTGCTCAATAACACCGCAGTCGATCGCAAAACACTGGCGTGGATTAAACAAGGTGTGGATGAAACCTTAAAAAGCGTATCCCACGCGCCAGATGAATTTGCTCGAAACACAGATGACGTATCCCCCATTCAATGTTGTATAGAACCATTACATCGTGTTAAAGGCGCAGTGGAGATCATCGGCATTCAAGGCGCCTTATTATTAACACTGGAGCTTGAGCAACTCGCCCGAGCACTCATCAACAATAACGTCATGCAAAAAAAGGACGCTGCCGAAGTATTGGCTACAGGTATGTTACAACTACCAGGTTATTTAGAAAGCTTGTATTTTGGTCAACCGGATATACCATTAGTTTTATTACCCCTGCTCAACGATATACGCGCCATTCAGGATAAAGAACTCCTGACGGAAGGCGAGTTTTTTTCCCCCGACCTCATGATTACCGCGCCACAACAAACGGAAAGCCCCTGTATTATCAAAGGTGACATAGAAACCGTCGCGAAAAAATTGCGGCCTGGTTATTTATCCGGCCTACTCGGTGTTATTAAAGAAGAACAGGTGACCGAAAACCTCGAAAAACTCATTTTAGTCGTTGATAACCTCCAAATAGCCAGCGCAACCGCCAAGGCAAAACAATTGTGGTGGATTGCCTTGGGGGTTATCGAGTCACTTTACGAACAGGGCCTGGAATCCAGCATCGCCGTTAAAATTTTATTGGGCCGTGTCGATCGGCAAATACAACGTGTCATTGAGTTCGGCGAACAAATGCTCACCGAAGACCCACCCGATAAAATTATTAAAAATCTACTTTATTACATTGCACAATCAAGCACAAAAAACGAACAAGTTATTGAAATTAAAAAGGCCTTTGGACTTGACTACCCTGATGACAGCATGGTGGAAAAAGCAAGAGAGAATTTGTATGGTTTTAACGCTAATCTTATCGAAAGTGTTTCAGCACAGGTAAAAGAAGAATTAGCGACCATCAAAGATGCCTTAGATATAGCAATGCATGCCCAAGCCGGATCTACGTCCGGTTTAAGCGCCATCTTGCAACACTTTAACACCGTCGCCAATGCACTGGGAATGCTGGGAATGAGCACGCCAAAAGAGTTAATTGACGAGCAAAAACACTTTTTAAAGCCGAAAATTGATCTCAATGAAACCCTTGATGACGAAGACTTTATGCACATTGCATCAACACTTTTACAAGTCGAGTCTTCCCTTTCCAGCCTGAGTTCCACCCTGGATGCAAGCCATAATAGCGGCAATCTTCCTCCCGCAGAATACGAAAAACTGCTTAAGCTGGTTGCGAAAGAAATCATTAAGGAAATACATGGCATTAAAGACAATATTAATTCCTTTTCACTGAATCCCGCCGATACTGAATTACTCGACAATATCCCCCAGCGCCTCGACCACATCGCTGGCGCAGCACATATGCTGCGCCACAAGACACAAATGAGTTTATCCAGAGCCATCGGCGATTATATTGCCCGGGAATTGATAGAGAAAAACAACACCGTCAGCACAATAAGCCTGGACCTACTCGCAGACGCTATAACCGGCCTTGAAAATTATTATCAAACCATTCTGGAGGAAAGCGTCGCTCCAGAAATTGGCCTGCAAGTAGCATCTCAAAGCATTACACAGTTGGGCTACCCTCCCAAAGAAGATAACGTTAAAACCGCCTATAACAATATCAAACCCGCAACGAATGTGACACTCACTCACTCCGCATAGCCAATATCAAACAATTGAATTCAGACGCCCCCTGATAATCACAATACTATTTATATCAAAAATTTAGCATCAAAATGGAGCGGTCAACTGAGGATTTTAGGTTTAACCTAACACATCAGTTGAATCTACTGCGAACGCCTAGAACACAGAATCTAAAGGAGTTAGTGTAATTTACATAAGCGCTCAGCTGAGCATTCTAGGTTCAAGTGCGTCATGGATTTGATGTTATTTTGCAGTATCAACTGATGAATTTAGATTGAAGAGCAAACACTGCATTGCAATCAACAAAAGCCAATATAACTTATTGTATTTTCTAACTTTTAAGCAAACAAAGGTTCATGCGACCTGCTAATAGCACTGCTTGATCCATCATTTTTAACTATCGACTCTATTGATATTATTTCATTTACCTATCAACACGACCTAAATATATTAGCTTCTCCAACCACATTACAGGAGAAGAAAATGAATATAATCCGTTTCAGCATCCTTGCCACACTTGGAATAAGCATTGCCGTATCAAGTCATGCCAGTGTGTTAACTCGCGACAATGGTGCGCCCGTAGGGGATAACCAAAATTCCAGAACAGCAGGCAGCAATGGTAGCGTGCTACTTGAAGATGTTCACCTTATCCAGAAACTACAACGGTTTGCCCGCGAACGTATCCCTGAGCGGGTAGTGCATGCACGAGGCACTGGCGCTCATGGGGTCTTTAAAGCCTATCGGGATTTTAGTGACTTAACGATTGCTGCACCATTCAGCACCAAAAGCAAAGAGACTCCCGTGTTTGTACGTTTTTCCACTGTCATTCATTCCAAAGGATCACCGGAAACATTACGCGACCCCAGGGGCTTTGCCACCAAATTTTACACCGACCAGGGCAACTGGGATTTGGTAGGCAATAATCTACCCGTATTTTTCATTCGTGATGCAATCAAGTTCCCTGACATGGTCCACTCACTAAAACCATCACCCATTACGAATACGCAGGACCCTAACCGCTTCTTCGACTTTTTTTCCCATGAACCGGGCGCAACGCATATGCTAACCTGGGTGTATTCTGATTACGGCACACCCGCAAGTTACCGTAAAATGGATGGCTGGGGCGTCCATGCCTACAAGTGGATTAATAAAATGGGGCAGATTACCTATGTGAAATTTCACTGGAAATCTAAACAGGGCGTCGAAAACCTCGACCTTGACCAAGCAACAGAAGTACAAGGCAAAGACTTCAATCATCTCACCAACGATCTTTATAACGCCATCAACAACGGCCAACATCCGCAATGGGATTTATATGTAAAAACCCTGACGCCCTCTCAACTAAGTGATTTTGATTACAATGCATTGGATGCGACCAAAATGTGGCTCGGTGTCAAAGAGGTCAAAGCCGGTACCATGACCTTAAATAAAGTCCCCAATAATTTTTTTCAGGCAACTGAACAAGCCGCATTTGCCCCTTCCAACACCATCCCAGGCATTGAACCGTCTGAAGATCGCCTATTGCAAGGCCGCGTGTTTTCTTATGCAGATACCCAGCTTCATCGCTTAGGTGCCAACCACCAATCATTACCCATAAACCGCCCACGGGTCTCCGTCCTTAACTACAACAAGGATGGTCAATTAAACATGGGAAATACCATGTCCGACGTGGACTACCAACCCAGTGTAACGGCACCAGTATCTGAAGCACCGGAATACAAATACAGCCGCGTAAAACTCAAAGGCACCACTCAACAACTTGCTATCAGCAAACCAATGAATTTTGCACAAGCTGGAGCACTGTTTCGTAGTTTTTCGGAACAACAACAACGCAACTTAGTGCGTAATCTTGCTGCGGATTTGGGCAAAGTTAAAAATGACCAAGTCAAACATCGGATGCTAAGTTATTTTTACCGTGCTGATAAATCTTTCGGACAACAAATAACCAGCGCTGTTAACGGTGATCTTGATCGCGTACAAAGCCTGGCCAAACAGGGATCATAAATTAAACGAAAACGGCCAAGCGGTTTTACCGCTTGGCCCTTAACATTGGGAGACGCCAAATGCGAAATTTCATTCTCTACGCTACAACACTTTATTTCGTCTGCCTAACATTTGTTTACGCGCATACCAAGCCAACACCGGACACCGAACTTCAGCAATATTATTTTGCCGCAGCGCGGCTTGGAGACGTTAAACTTATGCAGGCATTCATCGCAGCAGGTGTTTCCCCAAACCATGCGAATGTGAAAGGCTACACCCCCATAATGATTGCCACCTACCATGGCCAATCTATCATGGTGGACTATTTACTCGACCACGGCGCAAATGCCTGCGCCAAAGACAACCGCGGTAACACTGCACTCATGGCCGCTATTTTCAGAACAGAATTAAGCATTGCAAAAAAATTAATGTCGCAGTCCTGCGACCCTAATCATCAAAATAACGCGGGACAAACCCCGTTAATGTATGCTGCACTCTTTAATCGCACGACATTAATCGATGCACTAAAAAAGAAAGGCGCTCAAATCGAACTAAGAGATAAACTCGGTAATAGTGCCGCAGACCTGGCCACGTCCCAAGGCAATTTAGCACTAATTAATCGCTTACAGCCCGCCAAACCAAATTAAGGAACGTGCATGCCAATTCTATTTAATACGCGCGCGCATTAAGCCTAACACACCAATTCAACTGCACCGAGAGCACTGCAATTGAACTGATAATAATGCAGATGTGTTACCGCAGAGTATCATTTTTAAGAAGCGCCCGCCCTAACGGGCGAAGCGCCAAACCCGTGTTTTATAAAAAAAGAGAGAGGAACGACAAGCATTATGGTTTGACTGGAGACGGCAAAAGCGGAAGGCTGTACTTAACTTGTGTAAAAACCCGATAAAGTAATGTCTGTCAGTCAACCCCCAACAAAAACGCCACATTGCACCGAAACAATATGGCGGTTCGTGAATCTAGCCGGAAGTTACGAACCACTGGTTTCAGTATCGATAAAACTTCGCAATGGATCGGATCGGCTGGGATGGCGAAGTTTACGCAATGCCTTGGCTTCGATTTGACGAATACGCTCACGAGTAACATCGAATTGCTTACCGACTTCTTCCAAAGTGTGATCGGTATTCATGTCGATACCAAAACGCATGCGCAATACTTTTGCCTCTCGTGCCGTTAAGCTGTCCAGAACCTCCAGAGTTGCTTCACGCAACCCCTCGAAAGTGGCAGAGTTAACAGGCGACAATATATTCTGATCTTCGATAAAGTCCCCCAAACGAGAATCCTCATCGTCACCGATAGGCGTTTCCATGGAAATGGGTTCTTTGGCTATTTTCAGTACTTTGCGCACTTTATCTTCCGGCATTTCCATACGTTCAGCTAATTCGTCAGGAGAAGGCTCACGCCCCATCTCTTGCAGCATTTGCCGGGAAATACGGTTAAGCTTGTTGATGGTCTCGATCATGTGCACCGGAATGCGTATTGTCCGAGCCTGATCAGCTATAGAGCGGGTAATAGCCTGACGAATCCACCAAGTCGCATAGGTGGAAAATTTATAACCACGACGGTATTCGAATTTGTCGACGGCTTTCATCAAACCAATGTTACCTTCCTGGATTAAATCAAGGAACTGAAGGCCTCGATTGGTATATTTTTTAGCAATTGAGATAACTAAGCGCAAATTTGCTTCCACCATTTCTTTTTTTGCACGGCGTGCCTTAGCCTCACCAATCGACATTCTGCGGTTAATTTCTTTTAACTCGCCAATAGTGATACCGCTCTCATCCTGAATTTGCACCAATCTGTTCTGCGCCCGACCAATATCCCCGACATATTGTTTCAATGCGTCAGCATATTGCTCACCAGAATCGATTTGACGCTGCAACCAGTTAAGGTCCGTTTCGTTATCTGGAAAAGAGGTAATAAAATCTTTGCGTGGCATATCGGCTTTCGCAACGCAAATATTCATGATCATTCGCTCATGCTCTCGGACACGATTAATCAGGTCTCGCAAGTTTTTCACCAGCGCTTCTGCAAATTTCGGTACCAATTTAAATTCACAAAAAATCTCAGCAAGTTGCTCGTATATTTTCTTGCTTTTTTCATCCCTGCCATGGCTAGCAACCCGCTCGTTATAACGTTCACGCAACGCCCTGATTTCATCCAAACGTTTTTTAGCTTCCTCTGGATTGGGGCCAGTATCTTCTGCGGTGGTCTCAGTGTCGTCGTTACTGTCGCTACCACCAAGCGTATCACTGCTATCACTGTTTTTATCACCGGGATTCGGCGCAATAACGTTGGGCGACGCAATCATGTCATCCGTCTCTTCATCACGAAACCCAAATATTACATCGGCGAGACGCAACTGATCCTTTTCAATGCGCTCATACGCATTCAACATGGTCTGTATGGTGCCCGGGTAATGCGTTAACGCAGTGAAAACCTGATTAACACCATCTTCAATACGTTTGGCAATTTCGATTTCACCTTCGCGCGTTAACAGTTCCACGGTGCCCATTTCACGCATATACATACGAACAGGATCTGTGGTGCGCCCAAATTCGCTATCAACGCTTGCTAGCGCGGCGGCGGCTTCTTCTGCCGCTACTTCATCCGTCTCTACACTGTTATCGCTATCGGCAAGCACCATTGAATCCATATCGGGCGCGGTTTCGTGGACCACGATCCCCATATCGTTGATCATTCCCACGATATCTTCGATTTGTGCAGGATCAACAATATCATTGGGCAAATGGTCATTTACCTCGCGATAGGTAAGATAACCTTGTTCCTTACCTTTTTTAATCAATAACTTGAGCTGGGACTTTTGTTCTACATTCATAGTTTCACATGTAAAGTATTCGGTACATACGGTTGAAAAAATAGCAGCGTAGTATACAGTAGGTGACGCTACTTTCGCGAACTATTCGCGGCAATCGCCCTCTCAATATACTCCCTAATGGTTACGACGCATTTTGTTAGCATGTTTTGTTATGCTTTAGCGAGGTAAAGCCGCGTTTAACTCACGCAATTCACGTTTATCCTCTGCATCCAACACCCCCAACTCAGACTTTTGAAATAACTCATCCAATCGCTGAGCTTGCCGTTCACGGAAAAGACATTGTATAGAATCTAAAAACTCCACTTCAACCCCTTCATCGGGCAAATTTAAAGGTAATTGAGCCAGTTTCGCAAGATGTTTCCCGTGAGGTGTGCCTCGCCAATGCTCTATGATGGCCCCACAACTAATTTGATGATGAGTTTTAACTAGCTCAACAAGTTCGATCAACAACAAAACTCCTGGCAAATTAAGCCCTTTGATTTGGCTCACATCAACAGACTTGGCCAAACCAGGCGATTCCAGCAATAAGCGTATCGCCCGACGCACCAAAGACGGCGGCTCGCCTTTCTGCTGCACTCGCACCAATTTGCGACTAGTCGTGGGTTCTTGTTTTGATATAACTTTTGTTGAAAAAATAAGTGTAGACAATTTCTCGGCATTCATTTGACAAATTTCAGCTAATTCGTCAACCATCATGTGCCGGAACACGCTCTCGGGGAGCTTCAATAACAGCGGTTTGGCGCGCTCGAACAATAATGACCGTCCATCAGGACTTGTTAATTCGATATTATTCGACAATGTCTTATAAAAAAAGTTAGAAAATGGAAGCCCATCTTTCAAGCGTTTATCGAACCCCTGCCGACCTTCGAACCTCACTATCGTGTCGGGATCTTCACCTTCGGGCAGAAACATAAACTTAATCTGACGTCCATCACGCATTAAAGGCAGTACGGTTTCCAACCCACGCCACGCCGCTTGGCGCCCAGCACGATCGCCATCAAAGCAAAACACTAACTCGGGTGTTACACGAAAAAGTTTCTCAACATGTTCGGCTGTCGTTGCCGTACCCAGCGTGGCAACCACATTACAAATACCGAATTGCGATAATGAAACCACATCCATATAACCTTCAACAATGATGATTTGCTGCAAATCCCGAACTGACTTTGCGGCTTCAAATAAACCGTATAACTCCCTGCCCTTATGAAATACGGCGGTCTCCGGTGAGTTTAAATATTTGGGCGTATCATCCCCCAAAGCACGACCACCAAAACCAATGATACGCCCCCGACGATCCCGGATAGGAAACACGATACGATTTCGAAATCGGTCATAATGTCCACCGCCATCCCGCTTAATCAGCAGCCCAGCATCCAGCAATGCTTGTTGGGCAATCTGCTTGGACTCGAAGTGTAATAACAAATTCTCCCAACCCGGTGGCGCATAACCAATACCAAACTTAGTCGCAACTTCCTCGCTCACCCCTCTTTTGTTTAGATATTGTACCGCCTGCTCTGTATTTTGATGTTGTTTTAGCTGGCTCGTATAAAAATGACCTGCTTGCTTTAGAATATCGTATAAACCGGCAAATTGTTGTGCCTGTTCGCTCCTTGCTTCCCGTGGCACAGTCACACCTGCACTGGACGCCAATTCCTCAATCGCGTCAATAAATGCCAAGTGTTCATATTCCATTAAAAAGCCAACGGCGGAACCATGCGCCCCACAACCAAAACAATGGTAAAACTGCTTGGTGTGACTTACCGTAAAAGAAGGGGTTTTTTCATCATGAAATGGGCAGCAGGCCTTGTACTCCCGGCCAGCCTTTTTTAAGGGTATCCGTGAGTCAATAATCTCAACGATATCAACACGCGTTAATAACTCGTCAATGAATTGTGTTGGAATCCGTCCTGACATAAGGCCAATGATATGATGACTGACACGTAAATAAGCGTCAGTCCTTTAAATCGAATCACTCAATACATCTTCCTAAAGGATCGCTACAGAATTGATTAGGGCGATTTCCTGATAAATCATCGTCTAAATCATTAGCTAAAGAAAAGTAGCAGACTTTAAAATTAAACGGGGTTAAACAAAATATCGCTAAATAGTATAACCAGTGACACGATACAGTACTTTTAACTCAAATTAATTCACTTGATTGCTTTGCCCGGTGGCTGCATCAGACGCCAATTGCAGCCTTTATTTTTTGGCTCACCTGCCCCATATCAGCACGCCCTTGTACGTTGGGCTTAAGTTTTGCCATTACTTTACCCATATCTTTCATGGAACAGGCGCCAATTGCCTTAACAGCTTCCTGAATTAAGGCATCCAACTCCGCTTCGCTCAGCGCAGTGGGCAAATAATGTTGAATAACACCCAATTCAAAACGTTCTTTGTCAACAAGGTCCTGTCTTCCTGCTTGATCGAACTGACCAATGGAATCACGCCGCTGCTTAATCATTTTATCTAATACAGCAAGTACTTGCGCGTCATCCAGCTGGATTCTCTCATCCACTTCGCGCTGTTTTATAGCAGCCAACGCCAACCGGATGACACCGAGACGCGCTTTATCTTTAGCACGCATAGCGGTTTTCATATCATCGCTAATCTGTTGTTTAAGGTCACTCTGAGACATAATTTGCGGCTTTAATCCGATTAACGCAGGAAAAGTAATAGCGGGAACATGCTGTCATCATCACCGCCACCTGTCACGTAAAAAAACACAGAGTCAACACCATACCTGGCAAATACACGATCAATGCTAATACGACTAAATTCCCGCGACAGATAAATTTAGTACATGCGTCGATGACGGGACAGTTCACGTGAAATTTTCTTTAAATGGCGTTTCACCGCAGCCGCTAGTTTGCGTTTGCGAACTTGCGTGGGTTTTTCATAAAATTCACGGCGGCGAATTTCGGTTAAAATTCCGGCTTTCTCACAAGAACGCTTAAAACGGCGTAATGCAATATCAAATGGTTCATTTTCTCTCACTCGAACGGCTGGCATAAACTTTAATTTCCTCACAAATACGTTATAAACAAACAATGATAAACTTCGCTTAGCTGACCACTTATCTCTATAAATTTAGGTCATTCATTAAGATAGACAGCTAAATCTGCTAAGATCCCATATCAACACATCTCTCAAATTACAAGAAGAATCTGGAATTGACCCGATGACGTGACCGCGTATTCTAATAGTTACGTCGCAAGAAAGCAAAATCGGCGCCAAGGTAAATTCACTTTAGAGGTACTAAATGCGTGTATTAGGCATTGAAACATCGTGCGATGAAACGGGGGTTGCCATCTTTGACAGCAAAAAGGGCCTGCTGGCCCATGCTATTCATAGCCAAGCTACCCTTCATGCCGAATATGGCGGTGTTGTGCCAGAATTGGCATCCCGTGACCACATTCGTCAATGTTTACCCTTAATAACCCAGGTATTGGATGAAGCCAGCCTTAAAGGCTCAGAAATTGACGGTGTAGCCTACACCGCAGGACCGGGATTAATCGGCGCATTACTCGTAGGCACCAGTATAGCACGCAGCCTCGCCTGGTCATGGCAAGTTCCCGCAATTGCGGTACACCACATGGAAGGCCATTTATTAGCGCCAATGCTGGAGGAAAACGCCCCCTGCCTGCCCTTTATTGCATTACTAGTATCTGGCGGTCACACACTGTTAGTGGAAGTGCATGAAATTGGCCGCTATAAGATCCTTGGCGAAAGCGTTGACGATGCGGCTGGCGAAGCGTTTGACAAAACAGCCAAGCTATTAGGCTTGGGGTACCCTGGGGGACCAGCATTGGCCCAATTAGCGCTACTGGGCCAACCAGACCGATTTAAGTTCCCCAGACCCATGACCAACCGCCCAGGACTGGATTTCAGCTTTAGCGGTTTAAAAACCTTTGCTGTCAACACGCTCGCTTCCCACGAAAACAACTCTCAAACGCGCGCCGACATCGCCTACGCGTTTGAAGATGCGGTTGTAGACACATTGACCATTAAATGCAAACGAGCCTTACAACAAACCCAGTTAACGCGACTGGTGATCGCGGGAGGCGTGAGTGCTAATCATAAACTGCAACAAAAACTAGCACAACTTATGACTCAACGAGGCGGTGAAGTTTATTACCCAAGACAGGAGTTTTGTACTGATAACGGCGCAATGATTGCCTATGCTGGCTACCTTCGTTTGCAAGCAGGGCAATCGCAAACATTAAGCATGAACGCAAAAGCCCGCTGGCCGCTGGAAGATTTATCCCCACTACCATCATCACCTAAACGCTGCCGCTGAACCTGCTGAGCATCTTTACCAATTCAACATGCCCCATTAGAGGGCATTTTGAAACGGTTAACCGCGCGGTATAGCAACGCAATACATTATCACCAAAATTTTTAATGTGGTGCTGAAAATAAAATATTCTAAGAAACCGTGTCATTACTCAATCTGATTATTTAAAGGCTCAGTAACGGCTTAGATTACTTTTGGTTTGTTCGGAAACAAGGAAAAAGCGCGGCGTTTACCACTGTAAATGAGCGCTGTTGATGCCGCTTTTAACACAATTTTTTACACAGTAATTGGGCAAATCAACGGTAAGCAGCGTCGTTGCAAAATCGCTTAGATTCTGTGCTATCAGCGTTCGCAGCAAAGTTCAACGGATTAATTTAAGGTTATAACCCAGCAATATGTGTGATACGTTGCTGATACATCGGTTTTGGATTGGCCTGATTGTTTTTCCGGGACATTGCTAACAAACTATTCTGGCAGACGGAAACGAAATGATAGCGTACAAAAAAGGGTGATAAAAACCACCCTTTTTCGACCTACCTGATGGGGTAACATGCGTTATAGAATAACCACTTTTTATGTGATAACCATGTTTTTTACACGTTGTAGAGGCAATACTTTCACCCGAGTACTCGCTGGTTTTGCCGCAACATCCATTAGTTCACCAGGTTTAAACGGATTTGGAACATTTTTCCGGGCTTTACGCGCCGGTTTTTTCACTGTCTTGATTTTCAACAAACCTGGCAGCGTAAATTCACCACAACCACGTTTTTTAATGTGGCGTTCGATCAATACAGTTAACTCATCCAATACTGCGCCGACCTGTTTTTTGGAGAGCTCAGTATTTTCGGCAATTTCATTGAGAATTTGCGTCTTAGTGTATTTATCTTTGATGGCGGATGCGCTTGCCCCTGACGCTGCACTTGCAGCCTTCTTTTTAGCCTTTTTCTTTATCGCCATTAGATTCCTCCGTTAACTGTCGATAATAAACATGCACTAATAAAATAGCCGAAATTTACAGTAAGTAAAACTATTTCGCACCTGTTTTTTTAGTGTTTTTTAGCAGTTTTTACGCTTTTGTACAATACTTCATCAACAATTCCCCTGTTTTTCTGCTGATAGTAAGTATTATAGGTTTTAACAATGTATTTTTAATTTCTAGTGACCATCGCATGCAATCACGTTAACATCCATAAATACTCTGCCAACAACATTATTAAATATAACAAGTATGCCCAAAAAACCAAAAATTCTCAGCACAAAAACAATTGCGCGCACTAAAATATTTACTATTGAGCGTATGCATCTACGCTTTGAAAATGGCTGTGAAGTTGAATATGAGCGTATCGTCAGCCCGCCCGGCGGCGCAGTACTCATCGTACCACAACTAAATGATACTACTGTGCTATTAATTCGCGAGTACTGTGGCGGTATTCAGCGTTATGAAATTGCGTTTCCGAAAGGACGAATAGAAAACAATGAATCCATTACCGAATCGGCAAACCGTGAAATAATGGAAGAAATCGGGTATGCTGCTAACCATATCGAACCTATAAAAACAGTGACTGTATCACCAGGTTACAACAATCATCAAACACACATTGTCTTTGCGACCGATCTTTACGAGCACCGGCTTGACGGTGACGAACCGGAACCCATTGAAGTCATCCCCTGGGACATTAACAAACTGAACGATTTATTACAAAATAAGGAGTTTACCGAAGCACGCAGTATTGCGGCGCTTTTTTTGTTAAAAGACCGATTTTTCAAAACAGGTGTTATGCAATGAATTACGATGTGAATAATCTGGTTAAACACGTTATTGCCATTGCGGTAGAAGCCAGTGAAAAAATCATGGCTGTTTACAGCACAGAATTTACTGTTGCCACCAAGGAAGATGACACGCCTGTTACTAAGGCCGATATGCTTGCCCATGACGTAATTATGCACGGCTTAAGACAACTCTGCCCTGCATTCCCCGTTTTATCGGAGGAATCCGGCAAAATCCCCTATCACGAACGCGCCAACTGGGAAACTTACTGGCTAGTGGACCCATTGGACGGTACCCGAGAATTTGTTAATCGAAACGGTGAATTTACAGTAAATATTGCCTTAATAAATCAACACAAACCAGTGCTTGGCGTAATTTATACCCCGGTTACCCATACTTGTTATTACGCCGGAAAAAATTTGGGTGCATTCAAGCTAAGTGCAGACAAAACTCTCACAACCCTGAAAACTCGCAAAAAATCCAAAGATAAAACCATCGTCGCGGGCAGCCGCTCCCATCGCGGTGCCTCCCTGGAAGAGTTTCTGGAAAAAATAGGTGAATACAACATTCTTAGTCTGGGCAGTTCATTAAAATCATGCTTGGTGGCCGAAGGCGAAGTGGATATTTACCCTCGCCTCGGACCTACCTCAGAATGGGATACGGCGGCCGCACAATGCATCGTGGAACAAGCTGGTGGACTGCTGCTGGACCTGACGATGCAGCCGATGCGCTACAACACCAAAGATTCATTACTAAACCCGCATTTTATTGTGATTGGTGACCCGACATATGATTGGGCGCAACATCTGTAAGCACGTAATAACGTCCCGGTTTAGCGCTCGGATTTAGTGCGTATTCGTTCGTACTGATTGAACAAAAGTGCAAGAATAGTCGTTCTATTTCAAGCTTTTGTGACTGAAGAACGGGCGAAGCCTGGATGCAAAGCCGGAGGTTATTACGTGCACGCTCCTTCCTTAGCCTAAAATTTATCCGTTGAATACCTCAAAAGCGATATCTAACCTACGGAATAATTGTTAGCACGAACAATAAACCCAAACACTCAAAACCTAGCACATATGACGCATACCAACATTTTCAGTGCACCTTAACGATTTAACGGGTCGTTACCTCAGCTCTTATCTGGTTACGCTGATCCACCACTTGAATACGACTATAAGAACCACGGGGAACCTTAACCAGCAAACACGGGCTGGAAAGCATTTGTATTACCATCATATCTGGCGAGGGTTCCTGCCATTCGATCTGCAATATCGCCACATCACCTTGGCTCACCAAGGGCTGAGCCGATAACGTTATCCCATACCCTCCGGTGCGCTGCTGCCCCATAGCGATTAACAATACGCCATAACGCGAGAAATCCACTAAAGGTGGCTGTGGCGCTGGTGAGGACAACATCCCCCCCCTCAATTGCGCAAACAACTGGGCATATTCCGCCGCATTGACTGCCCAACGGTTTTTTGCACCAGAGGCACAGGTGTTATTACTTAAAATTTTTTCAGGCATCACAGCCATAGTATTTTCCAAAAGCGTGGATTGAATTTGGGTTTTTTCAACCTGTTCATTGTTTTGAGCGGCTTGACAAGCCGTAAGCAGCGCCAAGCCAAAACATGCCGCGCTTATCCTAATCATGACGTTACCTGGTTTACGGACATCCTTATCTTTTCGCATAATGTTTCAGTTCCCAAAGTGAATTAAAGATACGATACCCGCTCAACCTATCATATTCGCTGAGTCGTAGCGAAAGCGGCGAAAGAGCGGAAGCCAACGTGTTTTTCAGGTTATTCCATATAACACCAAGAGTAACTGCTTTAGGCAAATTCGTCATATTCTGAAATAACTTAAGAAACGTCATTAGACGTTCACAGCAACGGATATGTTAGGTTCACTATCTTGCCACCTTACCCATAGCGTTTGAGATTTAAGTGTAAAGCACAAACCCTCACAACGTCACGCATCATTCTAATCCCTTATCCGTCTGTATATTAGATCATTTGCTCCCGCTTGACTCGCTCCCAAGCGCAAACTAAACCCAGTTTCAAATTGAATCGCAGTGTTAGCCGCAGCTTCAATTGTTTTGCTTTCGTTGTCACTTGCACCACCAAGCTCGATAACCGACGGCTTATCCCGGGTCGGGTATCTGCCACAGGCCTCTCCAACATCACAAATAACACCATCGTTGTCCAGGTCGGTGCCAGCCACCACTGAATAGCGGCCAGTTGCAATATCCGTCATGGTAAAATTGTACCTACCCTCATTCACTGCAACAGCCACAGACCTTTCCGCTTGAACCGTACCATCACCATTGGCCGTAGCATTTGAAGCGATTAGCAATACATAATGAAAACCCGCATTGTTGCCAAAACGCTCGGAAGAGGACTGAGCAATGACCGGAATGGTTAAGGTCTTTTCAACCTCATCAATACGGTGAATAACGCGAATATTAGCAGTGAGCGTACGCACACCGCTGGGTAATTTTGCACGATCGATAATTGCTTCATAAAAACCTAGATTAGTCCCCTCATCGGTAAGCGAATCAATGCGCTTAACGGTTAACCATCCACTGGAATCGTTGACAATATTTTGAATGAGCAAATTACCAACATTGCCACCATTGGTCAGATTAAATGCCATTGTGGAACGAAATAAGGAAAAATTAAGGGAACTTGGGAAAGCAACGGCAACATCGGGGATAACCGGGATATCACCGCCAGCAACTTCCACAGCTTTTAGCGCGTCGATCATGCCATGTCCATAAAAATTGTCGCGCCCAGGCTCACCCAGATCCTGGGTAATTACGCCACTTGCCAGCAAGGCATCAAAGTCATCTGGCGTCATCGCAGGAAAAACGGACTTCATCAAAGCAACCACGCCAGCAACATGGGGTGCTGCCATGGAAGTACCTGCGGCAAGCGTAGTGCCATATACCAACGGGCTAACACTGTCGTCAGCTGACAAACTAAAAACACCATCGAAAAACCCATCACCATTAATGTCCCCAAAATCACCCCCCGGGGCAGACACATCCACAGTAGCACCAAAATTGGAATAACTGGCAAGCTCTTTACTAATATCAGTAGCGCTCACCGAAACAACCCCGTCTAGCGATGCCGGATAATACAGCGTACTCTTACCGTCATTACCCGCAGCGGCGATAATGATCACGCCGGCGTCGCGGGCCTGTTTGAATGGACCGCTTAAACCTGGAATATCATTAACATCAATGGGTCCCCCTAGGCTCAAGTTGATAACATCAGCACGCTGAGCGGGCACCGTCCCAGAATCATTCGGCAATCCTGCGGCATACAAAACAGCCTGGCCAATATCATAATCTGAACCACCAAAGGGCCCTAGCACCCGTAACGGCATGATTTTAACACTCCATGCAACCCCGGCCACCGCCGTGTCGTTATTGGTTTCCGCCGCAACGATACCCGCCACATGGGTACCATGAAAACTACTGGCACTGAAAATACCATCACCGGGATCGTTAGCATCATCGTCAATACCAGGTGTTGCATCACGTTCATTGTCCGGCCCTCGATTCACGATAAAATCATAACCGCCAACGATTTGATTATTAATATCAGGATGATTCAACAATACCCCAGTATCAATCACGCCAACGATGACACTACTGTTCCCCGTTGTAATATCCCAGGCTTGTGGCAAATTAATAATCGGATAATGCCACTGCTTACCATACTCAGCATCATTGGGTAGCTGGCTGGCATAACGTATATAGTTGGGGCTGGCAAACACCACATCGTCACGTTGACGCAATGCACTGATCACATTCAGCGTATTTATCTTCTTTTGCCGTGCATCGAACGCAGAATGAGTCATGCGAATTCCCAGTGCACGAAACGCCGCCTGACCTTCAGGGATAGCCAGTAATACATTCCGCCCCGAAACACCTGACAAATACTCCAAGCCCAATGCATCAATTCTAGCGCTAAGACTTACCCCTGTCGTGGCTTGCGTACTTTTTTGTCGCGTCCCCTGCTCCTCGCTTGCGTTGAACTGAACAATGATTTCACCTGGCACAAAATCGGCGTCCGCATTGAGATCCGGATAGGCTGAATAAGCTTCACTGGCCACAATACTGGCATTAGCTGCACTGGCAATGGAAGCATCCAAACCGATGGATAAATTATAAACCGAAGCCCCTGACACTGCCGTTACCTGTATAAGGTACTTTCCAGTAGCATTTACCGTAATTGACTCGGTCGCTTCATCGGTAGCAGATACCCCAAGTTCACGCCCATCTTCAGCCAATAAAAACAAATCCAGGTTAACTGAGTTGTTACTACCTGCATCACTGATTTGCAAGGAAATCACCTGCCCCTGCAACAACGTTATAGAGAAATAATCGTTAACGTCGCCGCTTATAAACGAACGGCCATCCGGTCCTGTTGCCGGTTGATTCACGTACCCTCCTAATGAAGAGGGATTAGAAAGCGGCTGCGCACTAAGCGGCGAATCATTCGATTGATAAGGCGCACGAGGATCATTTACATCGCTATCGACAGATGAACCATCAAACACAAGAATCGTCCCCAGCAGGGTATTACCGTTATTATTGCTTTTACTGCAAGCACCAAGTATCAGTATTAACAGCGTGAGAAGCAGACAGGTTCCTAATTGTCGAGTAATAGTAGTAAACATAACGACCTTAACGCTATTGAATTTTTATTTCGTTGGAAACATTTTCGTTGGAAACATAGAAAAACCATCGTTACTAAAGCAGAACAACACAGTTCACATTGCAAACGCTCAAGCAGGCAAACAGCCTTTCTCGTAGATTTAATGCTAGAGTTTAAGGATTATTCAAATTTACACTAAATTCGGTGTGAAAATCCAATCCATTTAACTTGTCTGGGCTACAATAGCCTTGACGCAGCAAACATTCTCTATCTTCCCAACGAATGTTCCGCCTAGGGACGAATAGTAGCAGTCGCGGGGGCAACCATATTGGGCCTGATTTTTGGATCAAATGAAGCGAATATCGACCATATTTAATGAATTTGATCGGGAAATCTAACCAAAATGACTTTTTTGCTGGATATCCCCAATTTATATATTGACCCTATGAAAAAATTCTGAATTAAAGTGAGGAATTGCTTGCCTATATATGGAATGTGATACGTTATTCTAATGGATATTATCAAAACAATATTTAGAATCATTAATCGCTGATATTGACAACATATGCATCACCACCACCAAGATACCTCACGTTAGTATTGTGTATTGCAATTGGCCGCACCCAACCAGGTTACAACTTTAGTCCACAATAGATGTCATAATTGCAGATTATTTTCTATAAAATAATGACAAAACAACAATAAAGCCGCTGAATTAGAGATGAATGGAGCAGACAGCTATTTTTTCCTGTTAACCTAGCCTGGCGAATGACCTGCTATTTAGACTATGCTTTGAAAAACTTGATGAAAATGAACGAAAAAACGTCACCCCTCCCCTAACATTAAAATACCTCTTAAATAATTTATTAAACCAAAAAAGGAAATCAATGTGAAAATCAATGTTCGTACAGCAACGCTTGCCGCTTGTTTCACCCTAATATTGGCGTTTACTGGAAGTTATTCGGTAGCAAGCGACTATAAAAGCAACAAAGAAAAATATAGTTATGCCATTGGCATGCAGATCGGTTCTAGTTTAAAGCGTGAAGGAGCCGAAATTAGCGTCGATGCACTCAGCCAGGCAATTAAAGACGTATTAAGTGATACAGAATTAAAAGTTTCAATGGAAGATATGCAAAGTGCCATGCTGGAAACCCAGAAAAAACAGCAAGCAGCCAGAGACGCCAAAGGCGAAAGCGCCAAAAAAGCCGGGCAGGATTACCTCGCTAAAAACAAGAAAAACAAAGGTATTATAGAACTCCCGAGTGGTATGCAGTATAAAATCATCACCGCCGGTAAGGGCGACAAACCCAAACCTACCGATACCATCGTTGCCCACTACAAAGGCACCTTAATCGATGGCAACGAGTTTGACAGCTCTTATAGTCGCGGACAACCCGCCACGTTTGCCGTCAACCAAGTGATTAAAGGCTGGCAGGAAATCTTACCCCTGATGCCAACCGGCTCAAAATGGCAGGTGTTTATTCCGTCTGACCTGGCCTATGGCGCACGTGGTGCCGGCGCAAACATTGGCCCTCACGAAACCTTAGTATTTGATATAGAACTTCTTGAAATTAAAAAATAAATTAGCATGATGCTCTAGAAAACAACAGAGGGTAGTAAGTCCTCTGTTGTTTTTCTTCCACTCAACGTTAATTGCAATGGCTCAGCTTTATTATTTAATATGTTCAGTAACGGCTCAGATTACTTTTGAATTGTTCGAGAACAAAGAAAGAATGCTTGGCGTTTACCGCTGTCAATGATCACGTCTGACACAGGCTTTTAACGAAGTTTTTAACGAAGTAATAGACATAAACAAACCAAGCTGAGTTGTTACCCTTAATTTTACCTAGCAATGCAGATAATGAATAAAGTTACACCATGGAAACTAGCGACAATCATAGCAATACCACGCAGCAAGCATCACTTTTCGATCTGATTATGGACGCTCTCCTCAAGCACTCTCAGGGCTTAAGTGAATACCAACTTATTCAACACATTAAATCCAGTGGTTATCTACAGTTTCAAAATATCCGTCTATGGAATCATCTGTCATTATTTCAAACGCACTTCATTCTATTCAACGCGCTCTACCATTTACGAGACAAGCTATGGCAGGAAAAAACCGGCACGTTGGAGATCTGTCCTGTCAACATCGTATTACTACCCTACAAACCAACCAGCAGTGCCTCAATGACAGAACACGACCCATTACGCGCTTACTACTTAAACCTGGACAATCTAAAAAAAACCAACGAACAAGATGTAGCAACATTATTACAAAACATTTGGTTAAAATTGGAAAATAACGAACGGCGTCAAGCAGCACTAAATGTCTTAGAATTACAAGACCCAGTGGATTATGCTGCAATAAAAATGCAACATCGGCGCTTAGCCATGCGACACCACCCTGACCGGGGGGGTGATAATTATCGCCTGCAAACAATTAACGCCGCAATGAAAATTCTCAAAAAAACCAGCACTCCATAAGTTAACTGCATTAATATTCGATACTCAAACGCGTTAGGCATATCTCCCGAAGTCTCACATTGCTGCGAAATCCTCGCACCCTATTGAGGCTTGCGTGAATTCACCTTGCCAATAATTACCATGAATATTTAGAAAGGTTTTATACTGATAACAACTATCAATATTCGGTATAATCGTCTCAATTTGTAAATTGGCAGCAACACGCACAATTCCTTCAATAACGCTTAAGCACTCAATATGTACGTCGACCTGCTCAACCAACAAGGGGGCAATTCGAATCAAGTCCACCAACTCTTTTTTAAGCAAACCAATATAAGAAAAACCCTGACTGAATTCGTCAATCATAATTAAAAAACCTTCTTTTTTGAGCCGTCTAATTTGTCTAATGGCTTTTCCCACATCATATAGAATCGTGCTTTCTTTGATTATCACACCAATATGCCTAGTTTCAACTGCTTCATTGTCAGCCACTTGATGTAATTGACAAGCCAGGCGAGTATTCTCAAACTGCGATGGAGTCACCTGCATTAACACTGGCGTGAACGCTAACAATGGTTGATTTTGCCACTGCCTTAACTGGCGACAAATTTTTACCAGCATCATTTCATTAAATAATGGGGAAAGTGCCATTTTATCAATCGTGCTAATAATTTCACCTTGGCAATCATCAACAAGTAAGCTGCTTCGCCAAGTAGTAACAGCATCATAAAAGGCTACTTCCTGCGTACCCATCCGACTAATTGGCTCAAAAAAAACATCATATTCGCCTTGCTCAATAACCTTACGGATCGTTTTTTCGTTAAGCAACTGTAATTCCACGCTGTCATTGACTTTATCTGCATAAAATCGGTAATGACGCGAAGAAGGTTTTTCTGAAAAACCACCTTTTGCTTCAAACGCGCACTGGATCAACCCCTCTCCACGCTCGCTATCCGTCGGGTATATTCCTATACCAATAGCAGGGTGCAAAAAATATTCTTTATTTTTAATGACTATCGGCGTAGAAAGGCTGTTGTAAATATTGTCTACAACGTTAACAACATGCCGGTGGGATTGGATATCTGGCAGTAAGATTAGAAAAAAATCATTGTCGTTACGTGCCAGAACATCCGTGCAACGGACACACGACTTAAGGCGTACTGAAAATTCGATTAGCGTATTTTTATTCTCTAATTTTGAGCATGAATCACTGAAGTTACCACCGAAATGATTCAAATCCACTACAAGCAAGGCGAATTTTTTACCATAACGCGCACTTAATTTGATTTCCTGCTCAACACGCTCATCAAACGTTATCTGGTTTAACAATCCAGTCCAGGAGTCACGAGTCGCTTTAAAGTGTTCCCGTTGCTGTAAAGAAATTTTGTGACCAGACACCAAGTGCTTTGCAAGTGCAACCATAACAGACCCACCTATTTTATTTATACTAATACACTTTCATAACAGCACCAAAGAACACAAGCCACAGCCGACCTAACATACTTAAGCACAACGTGAAAACAGCGCCATACCACCAACACCACTTAAAACAAGCGGTATTGTTCATTGTTTATCGCTGATTTACCGTGCACCATGCTATGTTGGTACAGATTTCGATGGTGAGTGTAATACGCTCTCTTGTTTTATTTAAGCAGCAAAATACCTACTAGATTCAACGTTATTATTATAAAAATCACTTTCAATTATCTTCGCTAAAGGCCCGTAATATCTTTACATTACGAGAATCGAGCATAGTGCAATTAGAGGAGACTCGCCGAGAATTGACTAAACGACTGCGATCAAATTTGATTAGCTCGTTTTCAGCATTATTTACGTTTTATAAGCCATGATGCACCTTAAATAATCGTAAAAATTGATGCAATCAGCCTTCTCTTACTGACGATTACTATTCCCAGACACCCCCTATTTGAAGAAAACCCGTTAAATAATTTATTATTGCTCATTAGATATACCGATTGAGAGTTAGGTATATAGCAACAACATAACAAATTACATTAAGAGTAGACGCTATCATTAAAAAAATGAAGTCTCTACAAAATAATTTTTACCGCATATTAATCCAGTGAAGAGCAACACTGATGACCGGGATATTCGTAACAAGCGAACCTATACATTGGCCGTACTCTTAAATAAATACAACTGATTGGATACATTCGCTTCAATGCATGCACGATAGATTAAATTAGCACTCCAGGACAAGCTAGGAGGAATAGCGTCCACTGGCGTTGATTTTAATTAATAAAAACCGCAGCAATCGTTGTTTTGTGTCGCAATTTTATGACGAAAAAATGGGTAAAGACGGGCTAAAAATGAAACCTCATGGGTAGGGAGGCGGTCGAGCCGGGAACGGAGACAGGGACGTTATTACACGCCCATTCCTAAGCAATATTTATTGCGGCCAATCCACCAAATAGTGCTGCAATTCTTCACCTTTGATTTCGCTATGGCGATATACTCGGCCACGAATTGAAATACCGGCAAAATGCACCGTTTGTTCCTCGCCCGTGACAAGCGGATGCCATTCGGGCAATGGTTTTCCCTCCCACAACAACCGGTAAGCACAAGTAGAGGGCATCCAATGTAAAGTATCAAGAATTTCCGGCGTCAACACCACACAATCTGGCACCAGCGAAGCACGATTTTGGTAGTCCGTGCAACGGCAATCCTCTTGACGTAACAAATCGCAGACTACATTGGTATAATGTATTTCCCCAGTATCTTCATCTTCTAATTTTTGCAAACAACAACGCCCACAATGATCGCATAACAACTCCCACTCCTTCACGCTCATTTCGCTCAGTGACTTTGATTGCCAGAAGGGTGTACTCATCAGGGGGTTTTTGAGTCATTCAAGGACCAATCGTAATCGAGATATGTTTTATCCAGATTTCCCGCATTGATGAGTCGCTTTGTATTTTCATCCAGTATTAAATATCTCGCTACAAATTTTTCAACAGTACCAGCCTGCTTTACAAAGTCGTCGGCATACCAGTCAAATATTTTTGAGAGCTGTAATTCCTGGTCAGTGACTGAAACACGGTTACGCGAAGTATCGTTTAAAAATACCGTTGTACCTTCCTCTAGCATATCCTCTAAACGCTGCTCGGTAAATGCTCTGACTTGAAGCTTGGGACACCCGATGGAGGCACATACAAGCGCAAAATGTATGCGTGGCTCGGCAAAACCTCTGTCGCCACGAATCATTTCATGCTCCAGATGATCCAGACTAATTTCTTGACCGAGTAACGTAAAAAATTTCTTTTTCCAGGGGGAACTAAACCAACTACCAATATCCTTAATGGATTTTACAGGATAATGATCAATAACCAGTTTTATTGTAAAAGCATTGTAGGCGTTAATTAAAAAAGCAAGTTTTTGCGCATTATTCCATTGCTTAAACTGCATGGAAGTCACTGAAGAAACAGCGGATAAATATTGCAGCAACTCTCCCGGCGTTTGTTTAATCACCTGATATTGCACACGACTGGCCGGACCGGCATCAACAACGTTAGTGCTGAGCACCTTTTCCCAAAGACGATGACTATGATCAAACGCCGCCGCAGAATCTGCCGCATACGCAGCGGACAATATCAAAAGCACCACAAAAGCAGTGATATTTTTTTTATAAGCAAACATTATAAAACCAAGCTTAGCCATGCGACGCTGATTGTTTTGTACCACGAAGTCTTCTCCATTGATGAAAACGTTGTAACCAACCTAACACCCGTTCCGGTTTATGTGCTTTTTTCCAATTACCCGCAACATATTTATTCGCCTCGGTGAGGGTTGGGTAAATGTGAATAGTACCTAATATTTTCTCCAGGCCCAAACCATGCGTCATAGCGCTTACAAACTCAGCAATTAAATCGCCAGCATGACTACCTACAATAGTGACCCCTAAAATTTTGTCTTTACCAGGGACTGTTAAAACCTTGACAACACCATGATCCTCTTCATCGGCAATGGCACGATCAAGATCATCAAGACCATAAGTCGTTACTTCATAGGGGGTTTTTTGCGCTTTGGCTTCCATTTCATTCAAACCAACGCGCGCCACTTCCGGGTCAGTATACGTTGCCCAAGGAATAACTGAATAGTTAACCCTGAATTTTTTAAACGGTTTAAACAGTGCGTTAACCGCCACATACCAAGCCTGATGCGAAGCGGTATGCGTAAACTGGTATGGCCCTGCCACATCACCGCAAGCATAGATGTTTGGGTAGTTAGTTCTTAAAAATTCATCGGTCTCAATGGTGCCACGCGAGGTAGTGTGGATATGGAGGTCTTCCGCACCAAAGCCTTCCACATTCGGTTTCCGCCCTAACGCTACCAGTATTTCGTCAAATGGCACAGAGACAAGCTTATCATCATGCTGACATACAAGAAATTTTTTGTCGTCCTTAATGATAACCCGCTTAGCGTCATAGCCGGCCAACACTCTGATACCGTCTTTCATGAAACTCTTCATTACCAGATCAGAAATTTCTGGATCTTCACGATTTAGAATTCGCGCATTTCGCTCGACAATAAACACTTGCGAGCCCAAACGCTGAAAACACTGAGCCAATTCACTACCGATAGGCCCACCCCCCAATACGATGAGGCGCTTTGGTTGCTGCCGTATTCCCCAGATAGTATCGGACGTCAGGTAACGTATTTTATCCAAACCTTCGATCCGAGGAACAAACGGGCGGGCACCCGTGGCTATAACGATGTTTTTAGTAATGAGAGAACGACCATTAACACGCACTTCGTAAGGCGTGATTATTTTTGCCTCACCAGTAACACACTCGACACCAAGCTGGGTATAACGTTCAATGGAATCATGGGGTTCAACCTTCTTGATGACCCGCTGTATGCGTTCCATCACATCGGAAAATTCAAAATCAACAGTCGTACTTTTAAACCCAAAATCCTTGGCGCGCCGGGCATAATTTAGCATTTTTGCCGAACGTATTAAGGCTTTACTGGGTACACAACCGGTATTTAAGCAGTCTCCTCCCATTTTATGCTTTTCTATTAACGCAACCTTGGCTTTAACCGCTGACGCAATATAAGCGGACACCAATCCTGCTGACCCCCCCCCAATAACGACCATGTTGTAATCAAAGCGTGCAGGTTTCATATAATTTTTAAGATATTTACGTGACTTCAACAAATCCACCGTCTTTTTCGCCACGATGGGAAAAATCCCCAGCAATATAAAAGAGGCTAATAATCCGGGTGACAGGATACCGCCTAGCGAATCAATGCCTGCAATTTGAGATCCCGCATTTACATAGACAATGGTACCTGGCAGCATACCCAATTGACTGACTAAAAAGAATTGCAAAGTACGAAGAGGGGTTAACCCCATAACCAGGTTAATAACAAAAAATGGAAAAATAGGTATTAGTCTCAATGTAAATAAATAAAAGGCACCATCCTTTTCAATACCTTCATTAACAGAGACAAGCTTATCGTGAAATTTATTTTGCACGTAATTTTTTAATAGAAATCGTGACGCTAAAAATGCTAACGTTGCGCCTATAGTGCTCGCAAAAGAAACAATCACCGTGCCTGTCACCACGCCAAACACAGCGCCACCCGCCAACGTCATGATCGCAGCGCCAGGCAACGAAAGCGCAGTAACAACAATGTAAACACCTAAATAAACACCGATTGTAAGCCATTGATTTTCTGAGTAAAAAACAACAAACTCGTGCTGCCGAGACTTTAAATATTCCAGCGTCAAAAACTGCCCCACATCAAAAATAAAATAGGCTGCCACTAACGAAGACACGATCAGTAACAAAATTATTTTGGAAATTACGGGTTTTGACATATTTTTACCTTAATTGATGTTACCGTTAACAAACCTGCCACCTTTGCCTAAAAAGCACTTACTTAATTTATAAACAAAAATTATAAACAAGATGACTAAACACCCGCCCCTCCAGCATTACACTGCATCAGCATATTCTAAACACGACGAACCTATTATACTGATCGATTGCTATAGCAGACGCAAACCAGACGTAATCATTACAGCATCGCCGTTCCATATCGCGCTTTTTACAATAAATGCTCCGCCAAGCACATATACTTAGGAACGTGCACGTTCCTTAATGCCCACGGTTCGGCAATTTACGTTATTGAGGGTACGCCCAGCGAGGTATTAGGTAGGTAGCTTTATTCAGTGCCGTATCCAATGTTTTGTAATTTGGCTCATAATACTCAACCAAGGCCCAGTAAAGCGCCGAATGATTCAGGTGTCGGGTATGACATAATTCATGTACCAGTACATACCGTACAAGCTCCGGCTCCAGAAACAATAAAGCACGATTAAGGTTAATCGATTTTTTGGAAGAACAGCTACCCCAGCGGGTTTTTTGGGCACGGACTGCGACAGAATTAAAAGCTAACCCTGTTTCTCTGCTAAGGTCTTGCATCCAGGGTGTCAGTATTTGTCTGGCTTTTTCCGTTAACCAATCACTCAACATGGAAAGTGCGTAATGTTCATTTTTTATCGACAGTTGCAATAAATAGCAATCATCTAAACCAGGATTTATCGCCTCACCTGCATTTACGCCTGTTACATTCGAACCCGCTAACTCGTTCATGTGATTATCGCTCCCCATCAGATAACTTACCTGCCACTGCTGCTGGGTAGCCGAAAACACAATTTGTTGCGGTAAAACAGCATCCAACACTGAGCTTCGCTGTTGATGAATACGTCTCAGTGACTGTTTGATCCAGGTACGATGCCTCGCAACAAAAACAGGTATTTGCCTGTGATCCATGCCGGCCGGCACAATAACTTCAACTTTCCCGATAGGTGACACAGACAATTGTAATTTTTTTGCCCGTTTACTTTCGCGGATAGTGTATTCCTGGAATTCAAAAGGTAGCGCTACTTGTTGATGTTGCTGCATTTGCTATCCCTTGCTGATTGTAATAATTGCTTCATCGACCCTGCCACATCTTTAGTGTATGCGCCAGAATACAATATAGGCACCTGCTCACGGTTGCTCGACGCCCTATAGAATCGATAAACCAGGGCACTAGCTATTTAACAATAACTCCTTTGCCAGATTAATTTTTGCCGCAAGATAAGTGGAACCACCACGATCAGGGTGCATTTTTTGCATTAATCGCCGATGTGCTGCAACAATATCTTGCTCGCTGGCCTGCGGTGTCAAACCTAATATGTCATAGGCTTCATTGATGGTCATATCCCCGCGACCAGTAGCACTGGCATCATCATATGACTCGCCACCAACCTCTTCTGCGTCAATCTGTTCACGCCAATTTTCATGCTGCCGATCCAAATAAGCGATTAACAATGCGGTAGATTCCTGGTCCACACGACACTCGGTCAGCAAAATCAATAATTTATCAAGCATCAATGAACTTAACTGACTGCCTTCGAATTGCCCTTCCAACACCTCGCCATCCATATCACCACTGTCAAGATTTAACACCATGCGCAAAAACCGCGACTGAACCGTGGAAGTCTGACTGACTGACGGCCCCCTATTGTTTTGTTTTGTCGTTTGAAATCGCTTGTAGATATTATGCAAAAAAGGAGCATATCGCAATAAAGGTAATAAACGATACAAAAAAGGCACAATTGCAGCAATAAATGCAAACACCCAATGTAAGCGCCCCGTAACCAGCAACAACAAAAACAAACCAACACCAGCAGCAACCAACACCCATTGCCCGAACTGTTTCAGGCTAGTGGAAGAACTGCGCAGCAGCATACGAGTTATAAGCACAAGTAATACAACGGCAAACAATAATACAATAGTACGCAAAATTGAAACCCAAGCCTTATTCGTTTTGCTAACGTTGACGCTGGCGGGTTAGCTTCAATACAGCGCGGCCCTTGCGTTTATTGAAATTGTCCAATGCCTTACGACCACCGGCCGCATAGACAGCTACGGCGCTCAGCAACTCTTTTAGCTGTTGAGCACTGTTCGCGTCAAATGGAGAATAAGCACCGTTGGTTATTTGGGCCAATTGACGAAATGCCATAGCAGCAGTGGACTCCCCTCCTTCGTGGAATAAAAACATCGGTACACCAAGCAAAGACAACTCACCACCTAATTGGCATAAATCATCCACACTTTCCTCCATACAGTCCCCTACAAACACCAAAGCATCCACTTTTTGACGTTTAGTTTCTACTATAGTATGGCGAATCAGGCGTACAATCTGCGTATGCCCGCCGAGACAACGCACAGCCGACATGCATTTCAGCAAATCAGCCGAACCGGTATACCACGGCGATGCATGAAATTCGGCAAATCCCCGATAAAAACATAACTGGATTTCTAAACCACCCAAAGACGCCGTTTGCTGAAACATCTCCCCTTGGATTTGACAAGCCTGATCCCAACTGGCCGCTCGGCTGGCTGTTGCATCCATTGCAAAAACAAGACGTCCGCGCTTACCGCTGGTTTTTACCAGAGGTGTTTGCGCAACATGTTTCAAAAAAGCACCGATATCGCTATGATGAGATTTACTTATCTTCTTATCAGTCATGATAATCTATTTTGACAATCGATTTAGTTAACAGAATATTGCTTCAAGACAGATATCACAAGACCATTTGGTAGGTAATTTAACCACCAGCGGACAAAGACCTTGTGCCATTACAGGTTAAATTTAAATCAATTGCGCCCAGAAAAACAGAAATAACCTACTGAAATAATAGAACATATTCGCCAAGCCACTACAAATCAAGCACCATTAATCAGAAAAAATCGCTTTACGGCATTTAACACAATTGGCGGCTCGATTGGCTCGTTCACGGGCATTAGTCGTATCATGACCAAATGCCAGCGCCACCCCCATACGTCGCTTGACATAGGCCTCCGGCTTACCAAACAGCCTGATTTCCACCTGTGGATCTTGCAACGCCTCAGCAACACCATCATATGCAATGGGCGCACCATTAAAACCACCATAAATAACAGCACTCGCGCCCGGTGTCCGCAGCCGCGTATCTACCGGAAACCCAAGTATGGCACGGGCATGCAATGCAAACTCACTTTGATATTGGCTAACCATAGTAACCATGCCGGTATCGTGAGGGCGCGGACTAACTTCGTTAAACCAGACGTCGTCACCCTTAACAAACAACTCAACACCAAACAAGCCACGACCACCGAGGCTATCCGTGACTTTTTTTGCCATTTGCTGAGCATGCCGTAGTGCCTTGCCTGACATTGGCTGCGGTTGCCAGCTTTCCACGTAATCACCTGCCGTTTGAATATGACCTACGGGGTCACAAAAATAAGTCACTACTACACCATTTTTATTGCAGGCACGAATTGTCAGTAAGGTAATTTCGAAATCGAAATCAATTTTCTCTTCGGCGATCACCCGCCCACCCTTGACCCTGCCAGCATTCATCGCATAATGCCATGCCTTTTCAATATCCCCGGATACTTCAACTAATGACTGGCCTTTACCTGAAGAGGACATAACCGGTTTTACTATGCAAGGGTAACCCACGTCACTGTCAATCGTCACCTGTAGTTGCTTTAAATTATCAGCAAAGGCATAGCGTGACGTACGCAGTTCCAGGGTCTCCGCTGCCAGGCGCCGTATACCTTCCCTATTCAAAGTGTACTGCACCGCCTTTGCTGTTGGAATAATTTCAACAAGTCCTTCGGACTCGATCTCCGCCAGTGTATCAGTTGCAATGGCTTCAATTTCCGGAACAATAATATGCGGCATTTCTTCGTTAATAAGTGCTCGCAGCGCCTTTCCATCTAACATATTAATAGTGTGCGCACGATGCGCAACCGCATAGCCCGGTGCACCAGGATAACGATCCACCGCCACCACCTCCATTCCCAAACGCTGTAGAGCAATCACAAACTCTTTACCCAGCTCACCACTACCGAGTAACATCACTTTTTTACTGTTTGCAGCAAGCGGTGTTCCGATAATCATTTTCTACCCCCATAATAGCTAACCATAATTGATTTTCCTGCAATATTTTATATCGCTCCAACTACACCCATAACGATTGAGATTTAGATATAACCGCACGTCATATTTACACCTAAATTTCAAACGCTATGAGTATATCATCTACATTATCATGTTGAGATCAGTATAGTATCCTAATTAAACTTGAAGCGATAAACCCTTGGCTAGGCTTGTTGACACTTGAACATTTTACTACCGTTTCCAGATAACGAAAACTGCCGATTGACAATTACAACTTGGTAACGTATTGACTTTTCTTCGATTATAACAAGGGGGAGGGGAATAATTACAGTATTCAACTACGGCGGACGAACGTAGCAAGGCATTTATTTGGCTGGCTCGCCAATGATTATACCACTCGGTTTATCGTGAAGATTTTTCAGCTTATTTCAAATAAAGGCGACAACCCTATTTGTAAGCGAAACTACCTGTAAATAGAACGACTGGCGTGGTGGCCAATCGTAATTCTTAGTGGGCCACCACCAAAGGCAAGGATAACCGTGATGATTATTCACTGAGATTCCTATTGATAATCAACAGGCGCCTCTCCAAGACAGCTCGCCCGCAGTATAAAATAACACACATAAAACATAACAGCCCCTGAACAATACGTCCAAGGGCTGCAAAAAACAACGAGCATAGACCGGTTTTAACGTGCCGTCAATACATGCGCCACCGGGACAATGCAATCACCATTAGCTCGGTAAGATACCTGATAACTGGCAAAACCATTAGGAATACTGCCAGGCACTGACTGCGTATGCGTATCCCAAAGTTGATTCAGCGGTTCGCCGTCGTAACCGTTCCAATCTGAATCCCTGTTACCATAGGGGACAATAACACCATCACCCTTAATCTGGGTGAGAAGTCCCGGGAAACCACCAATAAAGCTACGCTCGTCCGACAGGAATGGTATATGGTTTACCCCAGCGCCTGCCTGGCCGTCCGCACCCAACCGCGTGTGTTTAAGTGCCGTGTTATTCAACACCGTACGAGTTAAAAAATGGGAGAATGTGGCATTGCCAGCAAACATCTGCATCGGGTGATGAATCTCCACAAAAGAATCATTAGGGATACTCGCATGTGAATACAACACCACTAGACTGGCACCTTCAGATAGCGGTAATCGAGTGTTCTGACCGCTACCCCAGGGGTTTTGTCCATTAGTAATCGCACTCGGCAGTTTTGCGATGCTATAATCACCATTGATACCGGCCAATAATAACGGCAATACGTTAGCCCGGTAGGCAACAAATGTTCCTGCTGGATTCCAACACGGTTGCGCCGCATTGCCAAGGCTCAGCCCAAGCACTTTTTTACCTTGAAAACTTACTGCCTGAGTTGGGGCTGGCGATGCTTCAATACCTCCCCAGTATAAAAACGCACTTACCGGAACAGCACCCGGCACGACCCCTCTAAGGCGAATAGTACCATAACCCGCATTGCGAGTACCGGTTCCCGCAGCAAGATGATCCACCCCTCCCGGTAAAATAGGAAAATACCGGTATTTACGAAAAACAGGGTCAGTCTTAGCATAGGTATTCGCTAAGCGCTCAATACTGACTTTGTCGACCGACTCCAATTCCAGCAGTTCACGTTGTTTGAATTTAAAAGTTCCTCCACTTAACTCTTCTTTAGCGCGACTACGATCGTAGCCCCCCAAGTTATCAAAAGCAGATAGGTCTGCGCGGGTTTCCGTTTCCGCCTGCACCGTAATCGACAACGGAAAAATCAAACAGCCGATGATTGCAGCAAATGAACATCGATTCATGTATCGCATAAAAAGCTCCTTTCCTTGGTAAGGTTCAATTAAATATGTTTAATAATAATGGACCACCGATAGTAGCACTGATTGTTTAAAAAAAGTTTACAACAATGTGAAGATAACTCCACCTGCTACTTTAGTACAGGTATGCCACACGAATATGATCAACGTTCAACCAACACATTAATAATACGTAGCGTGAAGTAATCACGCTGAAGGGTAACACCAAAATAATTTCAACAAAGTCCTCGTTATTTCACTGCCTAAGGAACGTGCACGTTCCTTGAATGCAAAAAAATAGACATCTCAAGCTCAATTGAACGCAAGAAAAAAGCAACAAATGAAAATAATGTTGGCGCGAGCCCAAAGCAGACGCTACGCCAACAAAAGCAACCTCATCACACCGAAAAACTCTTAAACCTTTCAATAATATAGCCATCCCTGACGACAGGGTTGTTAAAAGTATCACCCCTCATTTTTCTTTCCCCGATCATGATAAACAGGCAAATACAACCGGTGTGGCCTTAACACCTTTGATCGATTGGTGTTTTTACCCGAAAGCACTGGTGAAAGATAAGGTATCCGAGATTTATTCACCGATGCTCTGTTGCTGGTTCTACGACGCTTTCCTGCAATATTGATGTTACCCCGACTCAATTTATTACGGCTTTGTACAATGCTAATCGGTAATTTTGACACAGACACATTCGTGAATTTAATACGATTGTACTGAGGAATTGTACCGTCCATACGCTGAGTTGCCGAGGTGCTCCGTAGTGTTAGTACATCACCAGACCCGAACAGTATAAGAATCACAATAATTGACAAATGTGGCATATGCCCCACCAACTCTGACACTCCCATAAAAAAAGGTGGTATCAGAAAAATAATGGCAATCACACCGGCACACACTCTTGTCAATATACCCAATGTAAGTACTAACCCTAAAATAATTTCAACGGCTCCGGCCGAAAACACAAAAAGATAATCAGAATACCATTCTAGACCATAGTTTTTCATAAAATTCCAGGGGTGCTCTTCTAGAAAAGAAAGCCCTAGATCAGGTCGAAGAATTTTTTCTGAAAAACCCAACAATATTAAATTGACACCTATCGCCACACGCAATACTGGGATAGCGTATCGCCGAGCTAATACATTCAAGTCGTGTAGTGCTATATCTTCTCGTGTATACCGAAAATATCTCCTGCCGTAGATCAAAACAAATATTGCGATACCGAGCAACCCCAGATTCTCCAACGTATTTAACGCACCCACATAAAACAACGAAAATACCCAAAGCATCAAAAATACCAATGACGACTGCCGAACACCGATACCAAATAAAAAACTAAAACCAACAAACGCTTCAATGCCAATTAAAACGGAATGCCATTGACCTACGTCATCTAAATTAAGGGAAAACAAAAAACCATGGTACGCCGCTGTTAAGAAATATACACCAATAAGAATACTGAATATGGATGCAGCACTATACTCAAATTTTTCAGAAAAATGATGCGTACTGTTGACTAAACTTCGAGCTGCCAACGTTTTAGTCAGTTTTTTTTCCAAAAAAACGCCAACCATTACAATACTTGCAGCAATAACTGCCCACACTATTGAATAAATAAACCAATTATCATCCGACACAACAATTTCTTTACTGGGATCGGCAAACCACTTCACATGCGCAGAACCAGCCACAGGATAAAAAATTGCCATACTAAAAAACAACTTGGCAAAGACATGAAATTTACGGCATATTGTATAGATTAATAATTGATTACACTTTAGCAAACAAAGAAAAACCTTAAAAAAAATCACCCCAACATAACCATCACTGCTATTAGTAAATTCATTCTTCATTTCGTGCCACCTATTGTTCTTGCATTGAAAGCACTATCCTGCCCGGTTTATGACCTGATAAACAAGCAACGTTACCAAACATAAACAAAAGGGCCGGACAGTGATCAATACAGATAAACTAACTCACTACAAACACGTTGTCTGAGATATCCCTGATAGTAGTATTACGCCGAACAACGTCAGCCAGGCGCGTGTTCTCTATTTCGATTTGACGTTCTCGAGAAAGAGCGGGATCATTTTGATACCAAAAACGATCACCATCACGTAACCTCTCAAATTGATCTTTAAGAACCGTAAATATAAACTCACCGATATTACCACCCTTCATATGGTCCTCCACAAGACCACCAATCCACGGATCGATGTGATCCACATCTTTGTATAGATTTTTTAATCTCCGTTGCAGCCTTTCATTTTTTGTGACATCCGAAAAATCACAAAACCGAACTAAATTATAATCTTCTCGGCATTGATTGTAACCTGGCAGCCCATGATCCCGACCTCGTTGAATATTAAGTGCAGGAAGATCCAATAATTGCTGACGTTCAGGATTAGGCGGACCAAACAGAAAGCTACGCACGTCATCTATAATTTGAGCATCAATATCTTGCATCACTTGAACTGACAAACCACTCAAGAAAGGCTCGATACCATATAGGTTGACCAGAAAAGGCTTGAAAAATGTGTCTCTCAATGCAAGACTTCGTCCTTCGGTACCCAGGCGAATGGCGCTTGACAACATGCTATGGCCTAGGCGATATGCGGCTGTAGAGAAAACATTCGCAACGGAGGCGTTAACATTAGGCTTATAACCCGTATAGGGCGAAAGCGCATTAAAACCCATTAATGCTGGCAAAAACTCGTTGTAGGTAATAGATTGCATGAGGCCACTCACAATTGTGCGTGCCCGTTGAAAAACAGCCTCATCGTTACCAATCATTTCTGGCTGGCAAGTTACAATATCCAGGCATAACCGGTTATGCTCTCGCACAAACAAAGTGTGCATACATGCTAACACTGCATTTTCATTAGCACGAATATCCCCCGCCACATAAAGTTCCGAGGCTTGCATATTTGGCTGAGCCGCATTCTCCAATCCGTTGACATTATAAGGAAGTAACTCACCAACATCGGCAGCACTGGTTTTTAACCGGCCGGTACCATCAAAGGCCCTAAGTGCATTTGCCCGCTCCACACTGGAACCGTACACATTGCTCGCATCAATATAAGCGGAAATTTGATTAATTTGTTGCCGCGGATTGTTCGCACCCGTCCCAGTACTAGGGTCAAACAGCGAACGACTAAACGGTATCGTCGCACCTTTAAGATGAGGGTCGTTACGGGGAGTTATTATATCCGCAGTTTCATCCTCAAGGTGCTCCGTCAAATCAATTTCGTGATCGAGAAACTGCCCCCAAGCCCACATAAAATCGGACAATTGATTCGGATTAGGGCTCGATCTTCTTTGCTGACATATTTGGTTACTAATATCTCGCGGATTGGGGTTCCGTGGCCCTCGAATCGCAAGAGAAGAACTTTCATCTGCATAATTTGGCGTTGTTATTCTTAGCAATGGTGTATTTGCCTTACCCCAATCAACATTATCAAGATTATTATTGCTACCATCATATGTGCGATATTCCGAGTTGCTCATAAAAATTTACTCCCTCACTTGCAATTGATATTTAAAACTCCTTCAACAACCTTTGACTTCCAATTATGGTTACTCAGGAGATCCACAGAGTTAAACACTTATATAACGATTAAGCAGAATACCTGACCAAAGAAAATTAAAAAATCCCGCAAACAGGGGGACTCACTTGAGGGGTTGAATATTCAATACATCCTTCCTGTATACTCTCTTCAGGAAAAACCGTTAACGCAGCTAAAAATAACATCACCCGGAAGCGACCAATGACGAAGCCTTTTATATTGCAGAAAAATTGGTCAGCAACTTAATTTTAGAGGTTTCTATGAAGACGCAAGTACAGTCAAAATGGACTGATGTAAACTATGATGTGGCAAATAAAATTTGGAAAGGGATGGCGCATAAGTCCCTCTCCGACCTGTACACCCAACGCTTCATTTTACCGAACGATCCAGCACTGGGGCGACTGGCAGGAGAGGTGGTAGAATCCAAAACACATTGCTTAAATTTATCAGAAAACGGGATAGCTGCACGCCTAGTTGCTTATAATGATGCGAAGGGTATATACCAACCTGACCTTACGCGCATCATCAGACCCAACGAGATCGCAATTGGTATCAAACACCATCAACCGTGCCCAGGGAAAAACACCGAGATAAGTTCCAACAGCATTAAAAACATGGTGGAAATCATTAAATTTCAGGCCACACACATCACCATTGCGGTTGGAATCGAGGCCACAATGCCTAACGGCACGATAACTCCAGGCGTCATCACCTTGAATAATCCGCAGGACTACCCTGAAACCAACCTCAATGAAATTGGCCTATTTGGACCCTGTGAGTACCCCACAACATGGGTTAAACCAGAGTTCCCCAATAATATGCCAACGCACAAGGTAAAAGCGTATATTGACAATATCCGTACGTGGCTTGCGATCCTGAACACGGTCACCGTATTTCCTGAGCACAGCTATAATGGCAGTGACCCACTCGGTGCCACTACACCTGAAGCAATCCGCTATTTCGCCAGCCTCGCGCTGCGTGCTATTGCAGGCGATACTGAAGCTACCAAAGCACTTAACCAAAAAGAACATCTCGTCTACTGCGCCGAACTGGCTTACTTAGCCTTGAATATTGGAACTCAGTTCCCACTCAACAAATCGACCATTAAATCCCTTGGTGTGAACCCAGGCATTATCCATCGCGAAATCACTACCAAAGCCTTTTTAAGCTATAATAAAAACAGCAAAGTAAAGCTTGTAACACTAACGCTGGCAACAGCAAACCTGCTACCGATTCACGACGAGCCTTCAGCGAACATTCATCCTGTCAACCCTTGCAAAACAGCACCTTTTGGAAAAAAATATTTAGCAATTCAACCTCAAACCGTTTTCAATATCGTGGAAAATTTTCTTGCCCGACAATTCAACCGCACAGAGCTTATCATCGACATGGGCGAAGCACATGCCGCTAAAATACAAGCCTGGGCACTTCACACAATAACCCCTGCTATTCTTCTAGCACTAGAGGAAAACCAACTCCACAATACAAACTGCAATATACTGGAGCACACACTTAAAAACCTTGAAATTAAATTAGGGCAAGTTTACGGCGACACCAACAGCAGCCCTGAAACTGCGCACCGCGCACTCCTCCTGGCAATCAAACCTGAGCAGGAGACGCTTCGATCAATAACGGGGCCTCGCGGTAACGGTGTTGGTGCATTCTGTACACCTGCAAATTTTTTATTGGAAACAGAAAACAGAATGAAGCAGCAAGAAACAAATGGTTACCTGGACTTCACCGTTCTGGCTTTTAGCCTACACGAATCAATGCTGATTTCTGCTGTATAGTCATACAATTAAATAGGTAAATTCCAATAAAGTGGAACAACCGTTTCACAAAAAAAACCCGGCACCAGCTCGCCACTCAGGCCCTCACCAAACCAAGCCGAGCCGCCTGCAGTGTAGCCTCAGCACGCGATGAAACATTCAATTTTACATATATGTTTTTAACATGCCCCGCCGCGGTGTTACTGGTAATACCTAACAACCGAGAAATGTCGGTACGATTTAATCCTTTGGCAATAAACGTTAACACCTCCTCCTCTCGACTTGACAAGTTCGACGTCGGCTGAGTTACCGGTTTTTTGTGAAAAAAACGCAACACTCGCCGTGCAATTGCAGGGGAAAGCGGGGGCTCATTATTCAACGCACCGTGCAAATGTTTAATTAATTTTTCCCGAGGTTGCTCCTTAAGTAAGTACCCTTTCGCACCAGCCTGTAATGACGAAAACAAACATTTATCATCGTCCATTATCGTATTCATCACGCAATAAGTTTCAGGTGATTGCTTGGTAATTTCACCAACCAGCGAAACCCCGCTACCATCAGGTAGATTAATATCAAGCAATGCCAGATCAAAACTATGCGTCTTAATCGCCTCTCTTGCCTGCTTACAATTTATCGCTTCGCGGACATTAATACGAGGAAATGCATCGCCCAGCAAATCTCGCAGCCAGACTCGAGTAATTTCATGATCTTCGACTAATAGCGCTGTTTTCATTTATTTTACTCCTGCTTAATTGGAAAAATCATTTCAAACGTAACACCACTTACACCAGCTAAACCAGGCTCCTTACGATACCATCGAGCATTACCACCTAATGCATTAACCCGGCGCGTGATATTTTGTGTTCCCACCCCTAAAACCCATCGAGAAGTATCGGTAGACATACCATCATCGGTTACTGCAATTTCGAGACTGGCTTGCCCAATACCGACACGAACAACAACACGTCGAGCATACGCATGAACAAGAATATTGGAAACAACTTCGCGCATGATACGTACCAAGTTAATCGACTGAAGGTGACTCAATATACCGGGGGTATTATCCAAAGATTGAATCCATTCCAGATCAATACCCGCAGATTCCAGTCGTTCATCAGTTTCAACACGAATATCAGCCAACGCCTCATCAATTGAAAAAACCCGCTGCTCCCCCAAACTATAAATCGTGTCACGCAATGAACACAACGCTGATCTTGCAATCTCCCCATCAGAAGGCGTCGGCGCACGATGTATCAGGGTTAACAGTTTTGCCCCTACATCGTCGTGCAAATCCCGTTTGATGCGCTCCCGCTCCTCGCTCACTCCATGCTCATGCGCCTGCCGCATTGCTGCCACTTGACGTGCAATAGCCAACAAGGAATCCACCATTTTCGTATCTTCTATCGAAAACAGACGGGTACTTTGATTTCGCCCAATCAACAACAGCGTTTCGTTTTGTGTGATCGCGGGCACCCTTAACATAAAAGCGTTATCGGCCAGATGCGGCTTATCACTAACAGCCTGCATACACCGGACACTAAGCGGCGTAAACAGTGTCACCAAAAAATCACGCCATTTCGCATCAAAGTGTTCAACTGATGTTGTCGAATAAAATGATGCGATAAACTGCGGCAAATAATACTCCAACCGCTCTTGGGGCGGCACAATAATGCGACCCCAACACCATTTCCTTATTGGAAAATAAAGCCAGACCAAACACAATACAGCAAGGCTTAATCCTTCAAGAAAGCGTAAGTTAAGCGCATAAACCAACACAACATCTACAAATAACACAAAAACACCGACACCATAACAAACCCACGCCTTAATGCACCATTCCTCCAGCTTAAACAATTGAACACGCACCACACTCAGCACAACACCGAGATAAAACACCAATAGCAAATAGTAGGTGACCGCAGGTGTAATCAGAGGAGTGCTCCCGAAGATAAACGGCAAAAAATAAAGCATCACAATGACACCTGTGCTTATCAATATTGATAGCAAAAACCACAATAATGCGGCACGGGCTACGGGGTTCTTTTCGCTTTGCTGCCATTGCACAACCGCAAACCCTATACCCAGGAAAAACACAACCATATATTGTAAATTAAAAGTGTGTAGAGGCCAGTCAATTATTTGCAAGACTTCATTAATAAGCACAACACTCATCCCCACATAAATCCATAACGCCATCCTCGGTATACCGAGCTGTTTCGGGTAGTACCAAAGCAAGCTTAATACTGAACAGGCCAGAAGCATGCTACCAACACTGTTACCGACATCCGCTATACGCAACCAAGCAACGGGCATAACCAGTTCACGAAACAGATACATGCTACCAAAAAATGCAGATAACCAGTAACCCAAACCTAACAACGCCAAAAGCCGAATAGCCGGTTCGCCACGGCGAAAACTCCACACCCCAACACCAACAATAAAAGCTAACGCACCAAATAAGTTTACAAGCCAATAACGTAGTGACAGGCTGGATAATGGGGTATCAGCAGCTGGCGTTAATGGCACAACGCTTCCATCCACCAGTTGCACACTTAACCGGGGTGATGTATAAATATCATAGAGCCTCTCCTGCTCTGACAACAAGCGATTGTATTCCGAAAACGTTGATGCCGCATCAGCGGGACTTCTAAGCAGCGCATCGCGATTAAGCACTACCATACGTTCATCGCTCACAAATGCCGCGACAAAATCACCTATTTTAAGCATATTATTCTGTGGGTTTTTTACGTTAGTAACGATAAGGTGATCTGAGGCCGCGCTTTCTGATAAAACAACCCCGAGAAAAGGTTGTTGGCTAACAACGTAAAGGTTGACGGCAAAAGCGGCTACAACAAACACTCCCGCAATCACAAGCACATGCAGTGGCGTGCATTCCAGCAACCATGCCTTACGACGAGCCGTGTCGTTGACAGAGCCATTTTTTTTATCTGCTAGCAACGCCATTAAACTCGCCAACAATGAGGAGCCAGGCACTTCCTCAGTTATTGTTTTGAAACTCAATTTTTGATTTTTCACAGCACTAATGCCACTCATATTATTATATATTTAGATATGACTACTAAGCCGGTACTCATAAATCGATGTTGTTACCTCAACTGCCAAGCAACGCCTAAATGCAACATCATCATGTATTTGTTGTTTAATTCACAATCGAATTGAAGCACATTGCCGATTGCTTACAAGCTACTTGACCAAATCAAGAAGTTGAGATAATCTCAACTTCTTGCCTCAAAAATCCCCATTGAATTATTACATTGCTATTGCCAGCATTAAGTAGTATCTCAATTGATAATCAACAAATCTGTTAACAATTAATAGTATTTAATGTGAAAAATTTACAATCCAACTAGCAACACGTTCAATTCATCGAATATTACTGCATACCCAACATCACAGAATGAAGACTTTAAAAAACAAAAAAAACTAGCTTGGAAAACTCGGCTGGAAGACATACTTAATGGTTAGAAACTTCATCTTTTTTCCTTTTTCGCAAGTAAACCAATCGCAATTTGAACCGTAATAATATAGTTAGTTAGCATTAAGCTAAGTCATTACACTTGAAATTTAAATTAACCAGTTGAACCATATAAGTGACTAAAATGCTAAAACACGAGGCTTTTTCGGACATGAGGCATTCGCAGTAAATTTAATTGTTTTTTCAGAAAAAACAGAAAAAAACAAATAATACTGTTATTAGCGTAAAGCGATAAGTGAGTGACAAATCAGAAATGTGGGCTAATTTTTACAGCATTCCCAAAAACTCAGTTGGATGTAGGAACGACGCGAAATACATTGATACGCAGAGTAAACTCAAAAACAGCGCGGCCTCGCCTTATGGGTGGGTAATAAAGCGTTTGTTAAGTTTGCAGGGGTTATTCATCAAGTTCATACATGGATTCAAATCGAGCGCTGCTGACAGGATAAATATCGCTGCTATCGTCACAATTGCAAACCAAATAATCGCCTACTTGATAGTTTGATTTTCCCTCTGTCGTAACGATACTGCCTGAACGAGTTGTTAGCTCTGCCCACACAGGGGTAATCTTGACATAAACACCAGGACTTTTCTGCTGATAGGTCTTAGCGAAAATTTCACGATTGACGGTGTAAGTATCACCCTCGTTATAAACCAACCAATCACCCTGCCTGCACTGTTGTTTAGCGCCCCACTTTTTATAAGCGAAGCCATCCATCTCCAAATTTAACTGAACAGCTGTCACAAAATGATCCGGCCTTTTTTTATACCGATGCCGCATGGTTATAACGCCTTGTATAAACGCGGGCAATAACACTGATTCACCGCATGTGTTAAAAGTCGGGGATTGATTAAACGCTTTGGTGTTCTCACTGGAGCACCAAGTCAAAAATTGATGAAAAGTGATCATCGCTAATATCACGCTCAGCTGCCAGCCTGCCAAGCTCATGCAACACAGTCATATTCTCGGGCGCATCAATGTCGCTCAGTGATTCGATAGACTTTAAATCCTGTAGCGTGGGGTCCAGCCCACGGACACTCTCCGCTGTAAGATCCACATTGTAGCGCAAATAGCTGAACAGTGGCGTATTGGCAATGAGGTCATGCTGAAGATCACCTAATTCGAGATCAATTTGCCGGGCAGTGGGACTGCTGGACATCCATTGCAGCAGTGTCTCCTGTAACGCCGAACAATCATCCATTAACGACAACAGTGCATTAACACTATGTACTGCGGTAATATTGGCTTTTTTAACACTCGGGTCAGCAGCCCCAGCACCAACCGAAACCAGCAAAAGCTTGTCAACGCCAGTGGGCCAGGCGACTTGGTAACCTTGCAGCGTGGCATACATAACCGCCTGCAATGCAGGATTGTTAAACGGACTCATGCTGCCATCAACAAAAAGCCCCTCCAACGCTTTGTTACCGGCGTCATCAACAATACGGATGGATTCCGGATCAAAAAAGGACGGCGCAGCAGCAGAGGCCCTCACTACCTGCCAGAGCGGATACTTTCCATTACCAATGACACCGCCAGCCTGGGATTCGAAATATTTGCCATTAGGGTTATTGCTAATCGGCCAAGGGCTACCAGTATCCAGGCGCTTGGTCATAACAAGCAGACCGGTTTGCAGTTCATCACCGCCTAAGGTGACATGTTCGCCATAGGCTTTTTTTAATTCTGTGCTGAATTTTTTCTCATCATATCTGGCACGCAGAAAACCCTGCCGCAGCAGGCTTTTCTCAAAAATACGCTCACCAAAGTCCATGTACTGCTGTCGTACCTGTTCAACGCGCCAGCCCAGTGTCAAAGCCGATGCAATGATGGAACCGGTGGACGTCCCCGCGATCAAATCAAAATAATGACACAAACGAAAGGCAGGGTTATTACCATGCCTTGCGCGAAGCATGTCTTCAATCCGCTGCAAAATAGCAATTGTCAGAATACCTTTCAGGCCACCACCATCCAATGACAAAATGCGTTTCGGCCACGCATCATGTTTAAAATGTTCGTCGCGATTTTTTATTCGATAGCACATCTGATCATCCTGTGTTTAATGTATATACCCATAACGATTGAGATTTAGGTATACCTGCCAACCCCCTTGCCATAACCGAATCAAGACTCACGAACGGGCAACGCCTGCGATACCGCTTGCTGCAATAAAGCAGCCGTCAATAATTTAGTGGTTTTATTATCATATCGCCGGGTAGCAGAAGATGCGACTAATTTTTCCTTAGTAGCCGCCGGGTCTGCCCTAAATTGAGCAAACTCCAGCGCCGAATTTCTATAAAAATCTACGTCACCTACCCGTGCCCCCGCGTTTAGCAAATGCTAAACAATATTAACATTATGCCAAGCTGCGGCGATCATTAACGCGGTATGGCCGCGCTTATTTTTATGCCCCACCTGGGCACCGGCTTGCAATAGAAGCTCAACCAGATCCGCGTTATCATCTTTATATGCGGCCCAGTCTAACGGCGTTCTGTTCGAGTCATCTTGTGCATTTACATCCGCACCCTTGGCAATCAAAATTTTTGCAATCGCATAACCACGGTCACATTTGCTCACATAATGCAAAGCCGTTGTGTCGTCATTAGTTTTGGCATTTACATCGGCACCCTGCGTGAGCAGGATTTCTGCAATCTCAACGTGTCCCTCCCGCATAGCGGCTAATAACGCCGTATAACCCCCGTTGTAATAATCTCTGCACTCACATCGCCAATTAATATCAGCCCCTGCGTCCAGAAGCGCACAAACCACGTTGGCGACCCCAGCATACGCCGCTGCCAGCAAGGGTGTCCAGTCTTCCTCAGATTTGTGGTTAACATTAATCGGGATAGGGGGATGCCTCACGACATCCCTCCTCCCACACCACCCGGCATACGGATCACGTACCAAGGCGGTTCATTATCTTGTC
>JAADGF010000001.1 GCA_013152545.1 Gammaproteobacteria bacterium | reverse complement strand
CGCCAACACACCTTTCTTTTTTAATAAACGTGCTGCATCAACAAATTCACCCACACCTTTATCCCATAACAATCTGGATGCAAGAATAACAGCAGGTTCGCCGACGGGTTCATCTTTAGCTATATACTCGAGTGTATCGACCCCCGAACCTCGAATTAGGGAAATACGTTTTTTACTTAAAACACCGCTATTGTTCAATAGTTCAGCATCATCAGCATTTTGCAAGATGACACGACTCCCACTACTATTAAGTAGAAGTTTAAAAAACATCAAAAAGAATGGCCGAGCAATTCTTGCTTTAATAGTTTTGGAGCTAAAGATGATGCCTAAACCGGCCATGGCGTTAACAATGTGAGAAACACCAGCTAAACGAGAAGCAATTGATCCGTATAGAACGGGCTTTAAGGCAACATGATGAACTATATCGGGACGCTCTGATCGATATATTGAAGCCAAACGAACGATGACTCTCAGCTCACTAAAAGGGTTCATACTACGGCGAGACAATTCCAATGAAATTAAATTCAAACCCGCCGCTCTAATCACATCACCATGTAACTGGACTCGTGTTACCACAGATACCTCATAACCGGCCTCCCTTGCTGCCAAAGCCAAAGGGAGCCTATGAGAACAGAAGTACCAATCTTCAGTGACAAAAAAGAGAAGTTTTTTCTTATGTTTCAATTTTGAAGCTATCAACAGGTTTCAGAAGAACATCAAACCCTGACACAAGTAAGTCGTCATCATCTATTCCTCTAAACTCCTTTGCCAAACTCTTTCTGGCAATTGGTGCATCTTTCCATTCATCCTTACATGAAACATCGACATTAAAACCAGCCTTTTTAAATATCGTAAGCATTTCTTTAAATCGAATTCTATTTGTATAGAAACCAGAAGAACTCATCCAGTCAGCCTCCCAATGTTTTGAAGAAATTCTCAAATTATTTGCACCACCGCCTAAATGATCCTTCAAGTCTACGCGATGTGAAGCAATACCATCAGAAGAAAGAACTCGAGAACACTCACTCACGGTATCAAAAAATTCACTTTTACGCACATGCTCCAGAACGGCTTGCGAAAAGATAAAGTCCACCGTATTGTCTTGAATTGATGCAAAGCTTTCCAAGCCTCCTGTTAAATACTGTGCATTACAGACAGCAAGGATATCATCAAGTGTGGCTGAGGCTAAAATATCTGGCGGATTCAATCCATTTTGTTCAAGGTAAACTACAAGTTTATGATAATCATCTAAACCACTCTTAGCAAAAGGGCCTGCGTCGATCAGAATTGACTTGGCACCAAAACAAGCAGCAACAATGACCGTAGCAACGCTATCACCCGGCCCCAATTCAAGGATTGTCTTGCCCTGTAGTTTTCCTTCTAAACCAGCTCTGAAAACATGCATATTAAAAACCTTTACTACATAGTCCGAATCATCCATATACCCATGTCGAAAGAGACCAAGATTTTGCCAAAAGCTGTAATCAACAGGCACACGTGACAAAACAATCTTCGCAATGATTTTAAGCCACCATGGAATTAAAACTTTCATATTACCCACTTTTCTGCATTTCCAACCAAGCCTGAAACATCAGCACATCCCACAAATAATAATGCCATCTACGCTTACCGCTGACATGCTCATGCCACATCTTCCGAATTGGTACCGGATCAAAAAAGCCTTCTTCTTTAAGCCGCTTCTCATCAAGAAGTTCCTCACCCCACTCTCGCAACGGGCCACGCAGCCAATGTTCAATCGGCACTCCAAAACCCATTTTTGGTCTCTCCATAAGTTCACGAGGTACATAACGATAAAGCACCTCACGAAGTAGCCACTTACCTTTACCATCCCGATATTTGAGTGACATTGGCACTTTCCAGGAAAATTCAACCACCCGATGGTCTAATAACGGCACCCGCGCTTCCAGACTCACCGCCATACTGGCTCTATCCACTTTAGCTAAATTATCATCAGGTAGATATGTCATACTATCGAGATACATCATCTGCTCGCGAAAGTCCGCCAACTTAGGATGCTGCTCTGATCTATTAAAAATAGTTTGTGGCTCTATTGCGCCAAGCACCAACCGATCAGGCTCTTTCCAATGTGACATTTGGCGATGATAATAAGCTTCACCTGATTTTACCTTTACGACTTCCGCCAGTTTTGGCAAGCGGTCAGCTAGATGTGGAATCTGAAAGCGTTTTGGCAGCAAACGAAATAGATATTCTAATGGAGCCCCTGGGAAAATTTTCATCAAAAATGCTACCGACTGGCGTAATGGAACTGGCAATAAACGTAAAACCTGCCAAATCTGCCTCCCTTGTTTGTAACGACCATAACCACAAAAAAGCTCATCCCCTCCATCTCCAGAAAGACTCACAGTCACATGCTTACGCGCCAACTCACTTACAAGCAAAGTTGGAATCTGTGAAGAATCGGAAAAAGGCTCATCCCAAATCGTAGGTAAACGAGGGATAACAGCTATAGCCTCTTCGGGTGTTACGTAGAGTTCAGTGTGATCTGTGCCCAAGTGTTTAGCAACTGCCTTAGCATGCACAGCCTCATTATAGCCCTGCTCATGAAAACCAATGGTAAAAGTTTTAATGGGCTGAATAGATTGAGCCTGCATCAGTGCCGCCACAATGGTTGAATCAAAGCCTCCCGATAAAAAAGCCCCCAGTGGAACATCTGCTGCCATGCGGCTATGCACCGCATCACGCAGCAGTGTATCTAGTTCATCAACCAACATCTCAGTGTGGCCTTTGGCTCTCATCGCTGAACCCTGTTCTGTAATCTCTGCCAAATTCCAATAACATTGAGGTTCAGAAATCTGCTGCCCGCCTTCACGAACCACCACAAAATGGGCAGGAGATAACTTGTTAATACCCTGATAGATGCTCCAGGGTGCAGGTACATAGTTATGACGCATATAAAGCGCTAAGACATTACGATCTACCGCCGCCTGCCAGTGAGGATGCGCCTTAAAACTCTTTAGCTCTGAACCGAATAAAAAACAGCCTCCATTGTTACCGTAATAGAGCGGTTTTTCACCCATACGATCACGCGCCAAAAACAGTCTGCGCTCAGTACTGTCCCACAGCGCAAAAGCGAACATACCATTCAGACGTTGAAGCGTCTTTTCCACACCCCAATGACGCAAAGCCGCCAGCAGAGTCTCAGTATCTGAATGTCCACGCCAGTCAAAATGCCCGCCCTCATTTTCCAGATCAGCACGCAAACTTTGGTGGTTATAAATTTCACCGTTGTAGATCAATGTAAACCGCCCGCAGGGTGAAATCATTGGTTGATGGCCTGCGGGTGTTAGATCTAAAATGGAAAGACGTCTATGCGCCAAGGCCAAGTCTCCCTCTTCATTCAACCAAACGCCAGCATCGTCCGGACCACGATGCCTAATCTGAACAGCCATTTGCTCGACAATTGATGCATCTGCTCCTCTTTTATCCCAATAACCTACTATCCCGCACATAATCAGCGCACTCTCTTTCCAATCATCAATGTCTCATACAATGCAACGTATTGCTCTACAATTACTGTCAAGGTGTAGCTCGTTTCAATCCGCTCTCGTACTCTCACGCTCAGGGCGCGACGCTCCTCCCGAGGCATCGATAAAAGGCTCTCAATCCCAGCGGCAAGTGCCTCCTCATCCCGAAGCGGAACAGCCACACCGACATCTCCAATAACGATAGCGCTATCACCCACATCGGTCGCCACACAAGGCACGCCGGCAGCCATCGCCTCACCTATTACATTTGGAAAACCCTCTCCCCAGGCGCTGCTAAGACAAAAAATATCCATCGCACTCATTAGTTCGGATACATCGTCTCGCTCATCGAGAAGATGAAACCTATCGCGCACCTGCGCAGGCACCAACTGTTCTAAAATCTCGCTCTCAAATGAAACACCAAGGCCACTAAGTAGAAAATGCAGTGTTGGATACTTTAAAGCGAGCTTCACTGCAACACGCAGAAACGCAGGGTGATCCTTCATGGGATGCAACCGCGCTACATGGCCTACAACCTGAGTATCTACCGGAATACTCAGCTCTAAGCGTACGCGCTTACGAGCTTCGTCGGAAAAACAGAATTTCTGCACATCAATCCCGTTTGGGATAACCCGTCCATTCAAGGAAGAAAAGCCAAAAGACTCATGCTGTTTTCGTGAAAGCTGACTGTTATAAAGCAGAGCGTCAGGTGAAGTAGAAAAAAACTTGTTTAAACGGATCACTTTTTGTGTCATGAGCTTTTCATTACCTAAATCATATAGAGAGTGACGGATATTCCAGACCAGAGATGGACATCCGGGTGCCAATGCCCGTGCCAGATTTACCCCTAAGTTGCCATGATACATCCAGCCCTGGATTAAATCAGGCTGAAACTCTCTAACTACCCGGCGCAATTTTACTAACCCGGACAACGATAGTCGGCCGCCACGCATGCCCAACGTTGTGACTGGCACTCCTAACTCACGAATCAACGGACCCATGGTTCCTTCGCCACTCAAAGAAATGATGTGGCAATTAAAATGATCTGCTAGCCCACCATACAAGAGATTATAGAGCGCTCTTTCAGCCCCACCGGTGTCAAGCCCGGTGATAATATGAATAATTTTCAAGTAAGCTTTTCATCCATGAATAAAGAGTCATGCGCTTTTTCTTGATAACAAGTGGTATAGTAAAATTCTTTACCCCAACACCGTCCTCTTTCGTCCACAACTGCCAGGCTGACACCGATTAGCACCCAAAGCAACACTGCAAGCTGAGGCTCCAGCATAGCTGACAATGCCAAACCGCCACCCGCCATTACGCCTACGAAACCAGCCAATGCCAGCCCAATAGCAGCATTCTGCCGACTTTCTGCCCGACGCCAGGCACCCCAGCCCAAACTGACGGATGCACCGAGAAAAATCAACCAGCACAAAGTAAATATAGGTGTTCCCTGTATGACTGTTAGGACATAAAAACTATCCACGCCCGAGCCCGTTGCATAACTTGCTGGCACCCATGTTCCTAGTGGATAGTCTGACACGTAAAGCTCCCACAACCATTGCCACTCCTCCACTCTGGCTTGCGCATTTCTATCCATCGCCGCCCCACCACCGGTAAACACTTCCAGAAAACGCATAAGACGACCTCTAAGTACTTCTGGGAGTACTGGCCATAGCACAACAAGACCTAGCGCAGCTGCAAAAAATAACTTCACTGACTGCACCAACCCACGTACAGCCAGTCGCTTCGAACTTAGCCCAATAATCATCCAAATAAGAAAAGCTACTGTTATGCCTAAATATGCTGAGCGAGATGCAGTTAATAGCAGACCAAACAAGGCAGCGGCTAACCCCATGCCCAATAAAGCACGCCGTCCGACATCAGCACGTGCCAAATATATCGCCAGCACAAGCAAAAATACCATGGCCGAAGACATACCGTAAGAATTCGGATTTACATAAAGGCCTGTTAGGCGTGGATAATAAAACCATGATTGCTTATGCAACATGGTAAAAACATCATCTAATATTATCCAGACCCGATCAAGCAGTCCAAGGGAATAACCGAGTTGTACTAAACCATAAGCCATATGAACTATAGCAACTAACAACACCACTCCAATAACCCGCTTTACCACCACATGCGTACTATATCTCTGCGCGAGAAAATAAACCATTATCGCAAAACTGCACCATTGCAATGTTCGCAGGCCCGGAATTGCATAACTATAAGGCCAGTCACCAGCCAACACACCAACAATCGGCAAAAATGTAGACATCAAAATGAACGGTAGCATAAACCAAATCTCCACAGGATAAGCTGTGCGCAACCGTATTGTTGTACCGTGCATAAAACTTTTAGAAACCCATGTCAGTGTGAAACCTAGCCACATTAAATCCCCCAGTGCAATAACACCTCGGTTACCTGGACCCTCCACCGAAACCAGTGGAAGTCCAAGACGCGCATAGGCCAAGACAAATACCAGAAACAAAATTGAAAATGCCAGCAATGGTCGATAAATACACAACACAAGCCATGCCACACCCAAGGTCGTAGCAGCAGCAAAAATGCCTAACCCAAAACCAAGAATTATTGACATACAGAACAATAAGATAATTATCCCGCTCAATGCAGATCCGGTTAATCTGGCTTCATTCGCCACCATGCAAAACCTCCAGATATTGGTCAGCAATGTCATCATAAGAAAATTCTTTTGCTCTGTATTGCAACGCCTCTGAATCCGTCGTACCGTCAAGCGTGGCCAAAATCCCTTCCGCCATTGCCTCTGCATCACCGACCGGTACCAATCGACCATATTTTCCATTTTCTAATATTTCCGCCGGACCATTCGGGCAATCAGTAGCAACCACAGGTGTACCCACCGCCATTGCCTCCACCAGAACATTACCAAATCCCTCCCAGGCAGACGACAGCACGAGCACTGCTGCTTTGGACATATAGGCATAGGGGTTTTTTGTAAAGCCAGGCAAACTCACAACATCCTCCATACCCAAGTCCCGCACCATCACTTCAAGTCCGGCCCGCTCCTCACCCTCACCCAGAATAACCAGTCGAACTGGACGCTCTTTTATCACTAAAGAAAAAGCACGGAGTAGCGTGGGGTAGTCTTTAGCAGCATTCAACCTACCGACACTGAGCACGACCGCTAGGTCATCGACATTAAACCACGGGGAATTCACCTGTTCCTTAGCTAATTCAAAAAGCTCTGGCACAACCACGGGATTGTAAATCGCTCGAATTTTTTCGCGGGGCAGGCCAATAGTATTACTCAAATCATCCGCTGCTCCCCGAGACACAGCAACAACACCATCTGCCCAGCCGTAACACCATCTCGCGAGATAGGGAATCAGCCAACTGCGAGTATTTGAATGCTTAATTTCCATAGAAAGAGTTGTATGAACACTTACTACAACGCGCACTTGCACCCTGGCAAGCCTTTTGGCCCAAAGTGCTACAATATTGGAATGATCCATAGCTGAAAGCAAAACGGTAGGTTGTGCACTACGCAGGTAGCGAGCTAGTGCCGGTAAACTTGTGAGAACTTGCCTTGCCTTTAAATCCACTACATTGACATTTTCTGGCAGCCCTCTCAGATACGGGCCTTCACGTTTAACCAGAACGATATCTACTTTATAGCCACGCTTCACAAAATGTTGGGCAAGATTGATTCTCATACGTTCGACCCCCCCTCCACGAAGAGATGGAAGAAATATTGAAATGAGTGGCGAAGCAACCATTTTTCTATTCATCGAATCAACAAGTCCTTCGCAAGACTTTTCACCCCGTGTAAATATTGGTAGTAATATCCAGCAAAAAATATGCGAAAAACATCGGGTAAGCGATTACGGCGCCCCTTCTCCTTCATCTTCTTTCTCAATCGAGCGAGCTCTGTACGTCGACCACATTCACTTAAGTAAGCATCTAGATTAGTATAATTAATCCATGCAACAGACCGTTTTAGCTTAATTTCATGTAGACGCCGAAACATCACTTCCCAACGACAAAAATCCCTCTCATACTCGTTCAGCGATGCTTCTGTTATACCAGTCTTCCAAACCCTTATCCTGCCACCTTCCAGCAATGGATCATTTCCAGCACTGATTCCATGTCGCCGGTAATACATCAATGGTTTATCCACGGGCATAACGGCCATAATTGCATACGCAATAAAGGCAATCCAATGTTCGTGCCCCCACCCTTCCCCAATCGGAAAGACAAGCTCTTTCAGAACTGACCTGAATGCCATAGTGCAACCATTGATTCCAACATCTTTTATCAACATAGGGGCCGTGCGCATTTTATCCAGTTTCATGCTATTGCGCCTACCGAACAATGTATGCCCAATAGACTCTAGCTCCGAATTAGTGATTACAGCATCGGAATAAACTAAACCAATATCTTTGTGATCTATAAAAGGCTGTAGCATATACTCAATTTTATGTTCAAACCAAACATCATCATGATCACTTAGAAAAATGACCTCACCTTCTGCCAGACTAATAGTCTTTTCAAAGTTTTTAATAAAGCCAATATTTTTCTTGCACTGAATAAAACGAATTGTAGCCGGATAAGCATTTGCAAGATCATTCACGATATCAACTGTGCAATCCGATGAGCAGTCATCAGAAATAATCAATTCATCAGGCGGTATGGACTGGTTTAGGATGCTTTCAATTTGTTGTGTGATATATTTTTCACCGTTATAGGTACACAGAACCACTGAAACTTTAGGTCTTTTCATATCCATTCTCTTTCGTAGCAATCAATAAAATTTCCTGTCCCGAATTTTTTTTCAGCAGAATAAACAATTTTTCAAAAACTTCCATCCCATTTGCCCAAACGCGTAGCATAAGCGAATGCCGTCCACCCAAATCAGCAAGCCCAGTCTTACGAATGGATCTACTGACTAACAGTTCGCTGGATGATCTTGCTAAGGTGCGGCACTCAATAATCTGCAAGCCTACTTTTTTAACCACAGTAACAAGGGAGGAGGATGTAAATATATGAAGGTGGCGTGGAGGATCCAGATGAACCCAACCTGACTCAAAAAACTGGTGTCCCAAACTTGCTATATTGGGGGTAGCAATCATGAGCATTCCACCTGGCTTCAATATGCGTTGTGATTCTTGCAGTAAGCCCAATGGCTCTGGCACATGTTCAATAACATGATTGACTGTGATAACATCAAAAGTATTCTCTGGGAATTGCTGCTGCGCCAAGTCACCAAGCTGTACAAATAACCCTTTAGCCCGAGCATTGCTTAATGCCTCAGGATCAAAATCAATACCTTTAACGTCCCAACCAAGCTCCTGCATATATCGAATATAGCTCCCATCACCACACCCTACATCTAGCAACTTACCCTGAGGCATATATTCCACATAACGGACACCCCTGCGGATTGCGGTAGCAAGCGATGGATAAGCATATACCCCATAACTCAAAATTCGTTGGACAATACTTACTCCGTTTTTATAATCATACCTTGTAGCCAAGAAACCATGCTTTAAATATTTGAATAATTGCCTTAAGAATATACCCCATTTTCCATACGCTATATTTTGTTGTTCATTAGTTGGATGGGTGAAATAGGTAAGATATGCCTTACCTATATCTTCTTCGATGGGCATTGGATCCAGCCATACAAGACCGCATTGTGGATTCGGACATTTTTTTAGATTCCACTCTCCGGGCACACCGAACAGCCGGTCGCGCAAGCGCTGATAAAGCGGCTCACCTTGGGCACCACAAACATGGCAGTCTGGGTTTGGGCGGGTACGAATTTGATCTTCTGCGATAGACATATATATTGGACCTTACTAACTGAGAATAGGTATTATCTTTAAACGGCTGCGGATCATATTCCTCTCGTCTGTAGCAAGAAGGATAAACCAGGAAACTGCCGCAAAGATAAGCAACACCAGCAGCAGATACACTCCCTTCATAACAAGACCTGGAACCATGGCACCCAGACCCAACACAAACAATGCCATACCAGCAATAAGCACCGGACGTCGCGTAAACGGCGACACTGTCGGCAATAGTCTGTGTGCCATGACAAAAAGAATCACCGTATCGACTGCAACTCGCAATACCCATGCTATGGCCGCGCCAATGATACCGTAATCACCAATCAGCCACCATAAGATCAGCAGATAAAAAGGTAACTCAATCAAATGTAACTTAGCGGTAAGATCAGGTCGACCGGCACCTTGCACCAGACCAGAAGGCACATGCGCATGACTGTTGATAAACACACCTACAGCTAGTAATTGCAACACCAGGCTGCTGTTATTGGCAAACTCATCGCCGAGCCACAAGGTCAAACCCTCATGGGCAAATGTGACAACAATAAGAACCACAGGGAAAAGTGAGAGAAAAATGTAATTAACAGCTCTCTGGAACAGGCGAGCAGCACGGGTTCGATCTTGTACGATGGCAGCGGCAAATGCAGGAAACATGACACCCATGAGCGCCCCGGGGATAATCCAAAGCTTGGTAACAACTTCATAGGGCGTTGCATAGTAGGCCACGGCCGTCATGGTAACGGCCGCGCCGATGAGGAAACGATCCATATAAACCATCAGTGGACCAACAATGTTTGTTATTGTCATCCAGCCACCGAAACTAATTAATGGCCTTACCATCGCTCTATGTATGCCAACTCGATGCCTAAGAGCAGGGTCAACCTTCAAACATAAAACCGCATACGCACACCATGAAACCAACCTGGCAACAACCAGTACCGCTACCACAGGAACCAGGCTATTAGAAAAAGGCAACACCACCACCGGACCGATGAATGTAAACACCCCGAGGGGCATGCGTACTGCATTGACCAGACCGAAGCGCTGGTGCGCCTCGATAACGCCTCGCAGCCCGGTGGCACTTATAACAATGGGGATGGAAGCGGCCAGCAGATAGAAAGCAGTTAAAGTTTCAGATTGTAATTCCGAGGGTATCTCCAATACGCTGCCCACCAACCACGGGGAAAGCGCTGCAACGACAACTGCACCCAGCACCCCAAGTGCTGCCATCAATAACATTGCCGTCCAGAAGATCGAAGGGATTTCATCATCGTGCCCGTTGCCCAACTTTTCTGCCACCAGTTTAGTAAGCGCCCGTCCAAGCCCAAGGTCAAACAAACTAAAATAACCGACAACCATCCATGCGAGCGTCAGCACACCAAAACGCGCCACCCCCAAACCATCAATCAGTATCGGGATGGCAACTATAGCTACAAGAAGCGGGGTGCCTACGCCCAGAAGGTTCCATACCACATTGCGGGCCAGACGATTGCTACTGGTAAAATTTAGTTGCTTTTTAGACATTTTTATTCAGTCAAAATAGTGAAATTTGGAATCAAACTAAAGAACAGCATCATTTGAACCCAAACAGGGCAAGCGAAAAAAACTATCAACCACCTAACGCATTAACGTACCAATCTATAGCCTCATCAAGCCCCTCTGCAATTTTATGGCTTGGTTGATAGTGCAATAATTGCTGCGCCCTACTAATATCCGCCTGTGAATGTAGTACATCTCCTGCACGGAAATTTCTATAGATTGGCTCCTTTTTCGTAAGATAATCCGCTCTCTGAATTAACAGATCTTCTATCATATGATAGATGTGCGCTTGATAGGCATACCCACTTGTTTTTGTTTGGTCTTTTCGAATATTTTGACCCTGCGTTTGTAACGCATGGGTACAAAGCCAATCAACCATTAGTTTATACGAACAGCATCTTAAGCCCTGCAATAATTTCCACACCAAGACGCATCACGAAGATGGTGGTCGATGCACGGCACTTCATGTGACGAAACAGAAATAAAAACTACGAACTAACAAGAAGTATTGGAGCCAAAAGCCTTAGCAAGAAGTCTATAGGGGTTGCCTTATATAGTCAAAGGATAGCCTTGTCCAATATAAAATGAGTCTGAAATAGTCCAAATTGCTCATAATCCTCAAATGAGGACGATTATGACAACAACGAACTTAAAGGCGATCAAGGCGCTTGACGCGTTTCTAGCAGGCAATCAACTCACCGCTTTTGCTGTTTTAGGCAGCAAAACGCAACGCTACGATTTCGTCCATAAAACGCTGATTAAACTTGGCTATATGAGCCCGCCTAAAAAAAACAAAGGCATCATCATTCGATGACATGATAATGATGACCGGTTACTCACGTCAACAACTGACCAGGCCGATTAAAAAATACACAAAAACCAGTAAAATCAGCTGGGCTCCCTGTCGCAGTAATGGCTTTGCAACAAAGTACAGCAACCAGGATATTGCACTGCTGGCCAAAACGGATGGACCACATAACACGCCGTGCGACCAGGCAGTAAAGAAGATTTGTGAGCGAGCCTTTAAATGTCTTTGATGACGATAAATATAAACGGTTATCCATTTCCCACCTATACAATCTGAGAGACTCCGAGCGCTATAAAAAAACAGCGACGCACTTTCACAAAAACGCAAGCTCGTCAGGTGGCTATTGGTGAAAGACGAAAACCCTTTCCTGAAGGAAAAGCCGGCCACATTCGCATTGATACGGCGCATCAAGGTGGTCTTGATAAGGTTAAAGGCGCCTATCATATCAATGCGGTTGACAAAGTTACGCAGTTTAAAATCATCTGCTCAGCCGAAAAAACCAGTAAACAATATTTGATGCCAGTACTCAAACAAATGCTCACTTCATTCCCATTTACCATACTCGGTTTATAGTGATAACAGTTCTGAATATATTAATCGTCGCGTCGCTGAATTGCTTCAGAAGCTCTTTATTGAATTCACCAAGCACGCTCAAGGCGCTCTAACGATAATGGCTTAGAGGAAAGTAAAAACGCTTCTGTGGCCAGAAAAATATTTGGCTAAGAGCATAGACCGCAACGATGGGCGACTAATTTAAACGCTTCCAACCGGAAGTATTTGAACTCCTATATCAATTATCACCGACCATGTTTTTTTCCAAAAACGACAACGGACAGCAAAGGTAGGCAACGTAAAATTTATCGCTACGAAGACATGATGACACCCTACAACAAACTAAAATCACTCACCAATGCAGAGCAATATCTCAAGCCAGAGGTCAGCTTTGAGATACTGGATAAATGCACTATGAAAATAAGTGATAATAAGGCCGCTAGCAAACTGCAAAGCGCCAGAAAAAAGCTATTTAGTTTGATTTTTAAACACCCTAAAACCGGATGAGTAGTTTAGCCTATTTCAGACTCATTTGTTAATTAAAAAATACTAGGATGACGATGTCGAAACCACTTTTGTTAACAAAGGGCCGGGGCAAATCGCACCAACTAAAACGCACTCATGATTTACTACACCATCAAGCACCCATGCTAAATAGTTATAAAAATCAAAAATAATTTTATCCATGAAACCAGAAATCCAGCTGATGATGAAATTAGACTTGTCGACTTAGGCCGATTACAGTAGACACTTTCAGTAAAATCATGAGCACAACTTTGCAGCCTTGCTCAGGTGCAACCCATATCAATATCGACTACTCTACTTTATTATACAGTAGTGACTGTTTTCTATTGGTTAAGATGACACTGATTAATTAACTCTATAGAAAATTAACCGATACACACATCACAAATGACGGTACATTATCACTCATGCCGACTATTTTTCCTTCTAATATGGTAAATTGCACCGTTATTTAAACAATAAAAGTAATATCAAATGAAAAATGATGATCGGCATGAGTTGAAACCAATTTACATCCAACAAACCAGCTTTTGCGAAGATGATGGGATTAGTCTTGTTGATTTAGCAATGATACTGGTTCGCAGAAAGAAATTGATTGCTCTGATAGTCGCAATCTTTATTACACTAGGGTTTACTACAGCCCTGTTAACTCCAAAAACTTATCAATACAGCTCTGTGCTTGAAATTGGTAGCCAGATTATCAGTGGTAAACTCCAGACTTTAGAACCGGCAACCAACTTAATTGCCAAGCTGGATTCTAGCTATATCCCACAAATACTCTATAATTATCGGCTATCTAACCCTGCTGACAGGGGGGAATATAAGATAAAAACATCTTCTTCAGGTAACACTATTATTACTCTAGGAATAAAAGGCAGCGAAAAACAGGGCGATCTAGTGAAAAGTTTTTTACGAAAGGCCAGCCAAAAAGTAATTTCTGACCATGACGACACCTACACTTCAATTAAAAACAGCCTTGTAACTTTGCTTGATCAAATAAAACATGATCTTCAGAAACTAAAACTCTCCAGTAACAATGAAGCCGAGATAACCGCGCAATATAACACTATTAAACTCCTCACTGCCCAATTAACCAGTTTACATAATACACAAGTCATTTCCCCACCAATGCGATCTTTTGAACCCACAGGATCAGGCAGAAAGCTTATTGCTATTCTTTCAACCTTTGCCGGTTTGTTTTTTGCGGTGCTTGCTGCATTTTTTGCGGAATTTATTTCGAAGGTTCGAGAAAAAACTCTGGCTGAAAATAAAGATAAAAAATAGACCATTGATCTTCCGCTGTTGTCTGAAAGACGCACGATCAAAGGTAAAAGATCAGAGCCGGCGCGGCTCAACCGTATTAAGGTTTTGCTGAAAACCTTATTTTAGATTAGTTGTATAGTGCGGGAAAAGATCTTTGATATAAACCTGACGAAATGATGCATACTAGTAGCGACACCTGGGGAAAGTTAGTGAGTTATTTGTCCAGCTCTGCTATGCACAATTGCAGTGCTTTTTTCCAGTCGGGCATTTTCACAGTAAAAACACTTTCCAGCCTGGCCAATGCCAGTTGAGAATTCATTGGCCGAGTCGCCAGTGTTGGGTATTCAGATGTTGGAATTGCTTTTAATTCCTTGAGACTTAACTTCAGAGCGAGGCGGTCATTTGCTAAATTAACAATCTCTTCGGTAAAACCATACCAGCTGGTATGACCAGAGCTTGTCAAATGATACAGATCAGAAGAAAAAACACCGGCCACCCTATCTTTCAACGCATGCTGTAGACATGAAACCGTTGTACCAGCAATCAACCTGGCTGTTGTTGGCGCTCCAATCTGATCTGACACAATACTTAACGTTTCTCTTTCCTGCGCGAGTTTCAGCATGGTCAGCATGAAATTATTGGCACGTGACGCATAAACCCAGGAGGTACGAAAAGTCATGTAATCACAGCCCGACGATGAAACAGCCAGCTCACCCGCCAGTTTTGTGCTACCATAGACATTGATTGGATTTGGCTCATCCGTTTCTACATATGGACTGCTCTTGCTACCGTCAAAGACATAATCTGTCGAGTAATGCACCAGTAGCGCACCAAGTTTTAACGCTTCCTCAGCAAGCACACCGGGTGACTCGCCATTGATTTTCATTGCCAGCGCTTCTTCGCTTTCTGCTTTATCAACAGCAGTGTAAGCAACGGCATTGCAGATTACGTTGGGTTTT
>JAADGF010000101.1 GCA_013152545.1 Gammaproteobacteria bacterium | reverse complement strand
AGCGCATAACGGTAGTCGCGCATTGGCAGATACGAAGCAGCATGGTACCAATACTCAAAGATGTGCTGCTCGCTGATCAGCTGGTTCAAGTAGGTTGGGTCATAGCCCGGCACCCGGTTCCACAATACATGGTGATGTGCGCGTTCGACCACCGATAGCGTATCAATTTGCACATAACCAAGATGCTCGATTGCGCTGCGCGTTCCAGACAAGCCTGCACCAAACTGCTGCTGCGACGCCAGCCCCTGCGTGGACAATGCCAAGCGTCTCCATTGTGACGTCATCGCGCAGTCAGGTTAGGTAGGGCTGGATGATATCGGCGGCGAAAGCCTTTTTGGCTGAAGCTTGCGACCGATTCATTTTCAGGTGGTTATTGATGGCGGGGAAAGGACGCAAATCCAGCCCAGCATGGACCAAATTAGTGAGCACTTCGCTGACGATCAAGTCGGCAATTATGAAGCGCTTGACCACTAGGAAGTCGTTGCCCGTGATCGCCTGTTCAAGCATCGTCAGGCCGACCTGTTCACTCGCAGCGATGTCGGGATCGCGCATCTTTGCATCAAACCAGGTGACGTGAAGTGATGCCGTTTCAATGTGTTTTTCAAGTTTCATCATCACCCAGACCGATCATTGGAGCAAGACTCCCTCGTTTTTCACTGTATCGACGTACAGTACCGAAATTGTAAAAGCGGGCAAAAACGAACATGGAAAACAACGTTCACGGTGTCTTGCCTGCGATTGCAAAACAAAAACTTTCATGCTGGAATGCCAAAAATAGGTACCTGATGCAATCGAAAAAATAGACTCAAAATGGCGTTCTCTCGCAACGACTGCTATTCTCGGACAGACTCCTTAGGCCGCGAGTAAAAATCATGAAAAGTCCCTTTGTCTCACATATTGAATGGTCCTGCACCGATCTTGCTCGGAGCGAGCTGTTTTTTCAGCGGTTATTTGGCTGGCGCTTCCAACGGCATGGCAAAAACTATTCCTTATTCACCCCGGAGCAACACGGTGGCCCCTGCGTGGGTCTGTTGCGCATCAACACGGTGATTGCCAGCCAAACCTGCCACGCCTTTATTGAAGTTGCGAACATTGCATCAATCCTGGACCAGGCCCTTATATTAAATGCGAAAACAGTCGTGGATATTACCGATATCCCTAACTACGGCGGCTGCTATGCGCAAATCACCGACCCGGACGATAATCGGGTGGGTTTATTTGAGAAACATTCACCATCAAAGACCTGACAACCACTCCCGGGCAGATTCAATGGCATTTTTCACTTGATTCGGTGCAGTGCCGCCAATGTGATCCCGCGATGCTATCGAACCCTCCAGAGTCAATACCTCATGGACATCCGACTGGATCACACCGGAAAATTGTTGCAATTCTGGCAGACTCATCTCCGCCAGGTCCTTACCGAGAATAATGCCTTGTCGTACTGCTTTACCGACAACTTCATGTGCATCACGAAAGGGCATGCCTTTCGTGACGAGGTAATCCGCCAGATCAGTCGCTGTTGAAAAACCACGCAATGCCGCTTCTCTCATATTACCTGCATTCACTTTAATCGTGGGAATCATATCCGCAAACACCCGCAAACTGGCTTTAACATTATCCACCGTATCAAACAAGGGCTCTTTGTCTTCCTGGTTATCTTTATTGTAAGCCAGTGGCTGTCCTTTCATGAGGGTAAGCAACGCCACCAGATGGCCGTTAATACGCCCCGTCTTCCCCCGTATCAATTCGGGAACATCCGGGTTTTTCTTTTGTGGCATTATCGAGGACCCCGTACAAAAACTATCCCCAATCTCAACAAAATCAAATTGGGCCGACATCCAAAGAATCAGTTCTTCAGAACAACGCGATAAGTGCGTCATAATTAATGAACACGCAGCAACAAACTCTATCGCAAAATCCCGATCACTCACCGCGTCAAGAGAATTTTTTGCGACATCATTAAACCCCAATAACTCAGCCACATAATTTCGGTTAATCGGATAACTCGTACCCGCCAACGCCGCCGCCCCCAGCGGCATTATATTCACTCGCGAGCGGCAATCTGCAAGCCGCCCACTATCCCGCTTTAACATTTCAAACCAAGCTAACAAGTGATGACCAAAAGTAACCGGTTGCGCTGTTTGTAGATGGGTGAACCCCGGCATAATAGTATCCAACTGTTGTTCTGCCAGATCCACCAAATTAGTTTGCAGACGTAACAATTGTGTATTGATGGCATCAATTTCCTCACGCACATATAAACGAATGTCCGTCGCAACCTGATCATTACGCGAACGGCCAGTATGTAATTTTTTACCGGTATCACCGATTCGTTGCGTCAACGATGCTTCGATATTCATGTGCACGTCTTCCAGAGCGATATCCCACACAAAATGACCTTTTTCGATGTCATCCTGAATGGCTTGCAAGCCCTCAACAATCGCCTCATATTCCTCGCTGGTGAGCACCCCCACATGGGCCAACATACGTGCATGGGCAATGGAGCCAGCAATATCATGGGCATAAAGCCGTTTATCAAACGTTACTGATGCGGTAAATGCCTCTACAAAGGTATTGGTAGGCTCTGTGAAGCGCCCACCCCAGGGCTTTACGACGGTTTTATCTTTTTTGCTCATATTGCTTACTCATTAGGTACATTTAGGTATGGCGCAGTATAGTCGATATTGGCACTATATTGCATGGCCTGCGTCTATTCATTGCATCAATGAATTCGCCATGCGACAAAATGCCGACACGAATCACAGTGCTGCCTTACTTTTGCCAACGTATTTCCATTGCAGGCGAACAAGGGACACCGACTTAAACAACAAAAACTTTATAAAAATGAAAGAGTTGAACAAAAACCCCGACACAGGCCCTCGCACAGACAAAAGTGCATCAATGGCTAACGATTTTTTTCTACCAGACTTTTGTAATGTGCAGATGGTCTTTGCCGTAATCCTGATTGCTGAATTACTCGCCATTGTGCTGACGTTAGCACCAATGGACACTGGCGGCACACGCTGGGAAGAACTCGGCGTGATTTCTTTATTTGTTCAGTGGGTAGCGCTCATTAGTGCCGGTGTACTTTGCCTTCTTAGGCCATGGCTGCGAAAATCGAATGACACATTCGCCGCCACCGCCAGTTACCTGATTCTTATTTCAACCACGACAATTGTGAGCCAAGTCACCTACTGGACAATACGCTGGTTAACCGTAACAGACCTCGCTAGGCTTGACTGGTATAGTGATTTCCTGCTGCGCAATTTAGGTATCAGTGCCATTGTATCCGCCGTGGTATTGCGCTATTTTTATGTTCAGCACCAGTGGGCACAGAACCTCGAAGCTAAATCCCAGGCACGCATCCAGGCACTGCAATCACGTATTCGGCCACACTTCTTGTTTAATAGCCTGAACACGATTGCAAGCCTCACCAGAACCCAGCCAGCCGTAGCGGAAGAAGCCATAGAGGATCTTGCCGATCTGTTTCGGGGCACCCTGGCAGACACGAGCTATGAGGTACCGATTAAGAATGAACGGGAACTGGCGCGTCGTTATTTGCACATTGAGAAATTACGCATGAGCGATCGATTACGGGTGGAATGGCATGTCGACAACCTACCAGACGACGCCTTAATCCCACAACTCACCCTACAACCATTGCTGGAAAATGCGATTTATCATGGTCTCGAACATATACTTGAGGGAGGCACAATACACATTCATGGTACATTGAAAAATGGCCAGATTACCATTACCATCATGAACCCGGTACCCGAATACACCCGCCCTTCACAGCGAACAGGTAACAGAATGGCGCAGGAAAACATTAAGCAACGGCTTTCCGCCCTGTATGGCAATAAAGGCATGCTGACAACAACGCAACAGGGAAACCAATACCAATTAACCATTCATTTTCCCTACACTCGGGTACGACAATGAACATTTTAATCGCTGACGATGAGCCATTAGCACGTTCCAGACTGAAACGACTGGCAGAAGAAAGTGGCCATATCCAGGTTGTGGCTGAAGCGGGTGACGGCAAAGAGACCTTGTTACTTTGTGAAAAACTGAAGCCGGACGTAATACTGCTCGATATTCGCATGCCGGGCATGGATGGCTTGGAGGCCGCGTACCATTTATCGCACTTACAACATCCACCGGCTATCATTTTCACCACGGCATTTAGCGAGCACGCACTGGCTGCGTTTGACAGTAATGCCGTCGACTATTTATTAAAACCGATACGCCAAGACCGCCTAGAACAGGCCCTTAAAAAGGCCCGTACTGTGAATCGCGCCCAATTAGTAGAGCTTGGAAAAAATGAAGAAACCGATCACACCCGCTCACACATTAGCGCACAAATAAGCGGTAATATCCACCTGATTCCCATTAACGAAATTTACTTTTTTCAAGCAGACCTAAAGTACGTCACAGTGCGACACAAACAAGGGGAAATCATTATTGACGAATCGTTAAAATCCCTGGAGGAAGAATTCGGCGACCAGTTCATTCGCATTCATCGTAACGCCTTGGTTGCAAAAATTTATCTTGACCGCTTGGAAAAAACATCGCCCGGGCAATGGTGCGTTAACATTCGGGGCATAGACCATAAACTGGAAGTAAGCCGCCGCCACATGACTATCGTGCGCAAACTATTAAAAAACACTCCAAACACCGCAGTAAAGTAGACGGAATGGAGTATTTGAGAAACATTGGTACCGATTAATTCAAAACCGCAGTGGGTTCTTTGGAGGGCATGACGGGTTCGTCATTCATTGGACAAAGACAGACAGGCAAGCTAGGCGGTACGCACCCTACTTGGCTGAAATCGTGGCCCATTTTAGTAGTTTTAGGGCCGACACTAGTTGTTACCTAATTGACACAATAATAAATTCTCAGTAAAAGAATATCAATAACTCTGCCCCCTTCGAGTCTTGAATTTAAGGCAGTTACGCAGTCCATAACTGTGCCATAGGCGCTCACAGTAGACTCAACGGATGTGTTAGGTTTAATCTATAGTATAAATTTTGGGCGAATGGGCCAATCTTGCCTCTGCCAGCTTTCTATGTGGCTAATTTTCGTTGACAGGCAATTGTTTTTTATCACTGCTATCACCTAACAACCCTCGTAAATTATTCAAGTGCGCACGCCCCAACTGCTGGCGTTGTTCCGGGTTCTGATGTTGGAGTTTGTTCCAGACAATCGTATCTTCCGGCAATTCCGCTAAAAAACGACTGGGTTCACACTCGATCATCTCCCCGCCACGTTTACGTTTAGCTGCGCAACTGAATGTCAGTGTTTTTTGTGCCCGCGTAATGCCCACATAAGCAAGCCGTCGCTCTTCCTCAATATTATCCTCTTCAAGGCTGACATAATGAGGCAATAAATTCTCTTCCATTCCAACAATATAAACATGCGGAAACTCCAAGCCTTTTGCACTGTGCAGCGTCATTAAATTCACACTGTTTGGCGTATCAGTATTATCCTCTCGATCCAAGATATCCATTACCGTCATTTGCTGTATTAATTCACTTAAACTCACCTCGTTCTCATGGTCGGCTTTGTCGACAAGACGGTTTATCCAACTGACTAATTCAGTAACATTTTCCATTTTCCGTTCAGCGCTTGCCTGATCCCGACATATATCCTCCAACCAGGTTTTATAGGAAATATCATCAATTAAGTCACGAATGGCCTGCATAATGTCGCCACGTTTCGCCCGATCAGACATCAAGGCCAGCCACTCCACAAACCGGCGCAGACGCTTAATTTGCCGTTCTGGTAACACCGTTTCCAGCCCTAATTCATAGCTCGCCTCGCACAAACTAACATCACGTTGCGTTGCATAGATAGCAAGTTTTTCCAAGGTGCTGGGGCCAATTTCACGGCGCGGCGTATTGATCACTCTTAAAAAAGCTTGATCATCATCATCGTTTGCCAATAAACGCAAATACGCCATAATATCTTTGACTTCTGTATACGAAAAAAATGAAGTACCGCCCGTTAAATAATAAGGAATTTGATGCTCCCGTAAACACCGCTCAAATAATCGCGATTGAAAATTTCCGCGATATAAAATAGCATAATCACCGCACTCAGTCCGATTCTGAAATTTGTGATTTAATAAATTACTCACCACACGCTCCGCCTCATGCTCTTCATCACGGGCGTCAACAACGTTAATCAGTTCACCAAAGCCTGTATCACTCCATAGTTTTTTGGTAAAAACATGCGGGTTATTGTCAATGAGTCCATTAGCAGCTTTTAATATGCACGTTGTAGAACGATAATTTTGTTCCAATTTAATTAATTTAAGGTTAGCAAAATCAATTTGTAATTGCGCCATATTTTCCGGGTTTGCACCTCGCCAAGCATAAACGGACTGATCATCATCCCCCACAACGGTGAGCGCGCCACGCGCACCAACCAACAATTTGACCATGGCATATTGTGTCGCATTGGTGTCCTGGTATTCATCAACAAGCAAGTATTGAATACGGTTTTGCCATTTATCCAGAACCTCTCGGTTCTCCATAAATAATTTAACGGGCAATCGTATCAGGTCATCAAAATCCAGTGCATTATAGGCTTTCATATAACGGGCATATTCGGCATATATTTTTGCGATACTGTGGCCATGCGGATTCTCGTGATCAGTGGTCAGCGCGGTATCGGGGGTAACAAGGGCATTTTTCCACAACGATATTTGTTGCTGGACCTTTTCCACTGCTATCTCTTTTAGCATATTTTTAGGTGCTAGTTGTTTCAACAGGGTTTGACTGTCCTGCGCATCATAAATGGATAATTGTTTTTTATACCCTAAGTGATACCCCTCTTTGCGAAGTATATTGAGCCCCAAGGTGTGAAAAGTGGATACTTTTAAACCTTTGGTCTGCTTTTTATCCAATACGCCGCTAACGCGGGCTTTCATTTCTTTGGCCGCTTTGTTAGTGAAAGTAACAGCAGCAATTTTGTTCGCTTGAATATTGCACTGCTCAATTAAATAAGCAATTTTTTGCGTAATCACACGGGTTTTACCGCTGCCAGCACCGGCCAACACTAAAAGCGGACCATCGATATAACGCACAGCCTCGCGCTGCCGGGAATTTAATTTCAACATAAAGGGTAAGGTAACCAGTGGTTAATTTAAGTTCAGTGAAACTTCATCGGCGGGATGATATTGCCCTGTCAATAATTGACAATGAGCAATGCAACATAATAATTCAACGTAAATTAAGATGCTTCCTTGGTGTCGTGATTTTTGGTATTAAACACAATACTACATGATAATTGATAACAATTACATCGCATGACATATCTGAAACTATCCATTTTAACACTTTTTTCGTTGCTAACCATGCTGGATTTTGCGAAACATTTACTGAATACGATCACCCGGCTTGTCGTACTTGGGAACCTGTGCTCCACCACCTTCCAGGCCCTATTTAATGCATCAATAGTTTTTATCAATAACTCGCACTGCTGCATAAAAACGATTTTCGATCACATCATTTGCCGCCGTTGACAAAATTCCGGCCTGATGCCAACTCACTAACAGACGTTCGAGTGCTTCGTCAAGCTTCACGTCTTCCTTTTGCCGCATCTTGTTTGCTAATTGAGACACTTGATATTCCATTCTAGCTTGCTGCATCTCTGGTGGGGAATCAACATTCGCTAAAATTTCAACTTCCAAACATAATAATTCTTTTTTTTGTATAACATCAATTTCTTGCAGTTTTATTGCATTTATAATCGACGCCTTATCTTGATGTTGGAGTTTTTCCACCCAACCAATAACAGTATCAAGGCGAGTGGATATCGCCTTATCAACAAGACTGCGTACATGACTGGAACCCCATTGCTGCTGGGTTTTATCAACCAGTGCCGTCAAAGCGCCCATTTCGCAGCGCCCCTCCAAGCACTCAAAAAATGTTTTTTCCAATTGCCAACAGGCTTTAGCATTCTGATTAATCATCTGTTGAGCGTTAATCAGCGCCTCACTGACCCTCATTTTTTCTTGCTCTTCGTAGGCGTCACAGGCTCGTTGAAAGCGACGTTCCTGAGGATGTTGTTTTTTCAACCCGGCCAACGCGTGCCAATCGTTTTTAAGACTTAGCATAACGGATCGCGCCTGCTTTAATGCATCACCTTTCAACTGAGCTAAGCACTCCAATTCCTTACAGATCGTTTCCCGCTTAATGTCATCTTCTTGACGGGTTTGCCTAATAATATCAAGTTCTGCCTGCCGCAGGGAAAACACATGGTTGCATATTTCTCGAAATGCCTCCCAAAGCTGCTTGTCTTTTCTGGCTGCGCCGATTTTTTTCCACTTTCCCTGCAATTCTTTAATAGACTCAACAGCTTCTTGTACTGATATCTTGCCATCACTCAACAAAACTTGTACCGTTTTGGCACGTTTGATCACTATTTGCTTTTCATCACTATTATGTTGTTTTTGGTCTCGACTAATGGCTTCAATTTGCGTAAGGATATGTTTAAAACGGCCATTGATTTTATCCTTTTCACTTCGGTTGACAACACCTAATTGCTGCCACTCCTGCCTCGCTGCCTGCAATATTTTACCCAGTGCTCTCCAATCAATATTTTCACGCGACTGTTGGCTTATTTTTTGGTAATATTGCTCAAGGTCTTGACAAACTTTCTCGCGTTTTTCGTAATTCAATTGGCGGTCCATCGCTTGCCTATCAAAATATTGTTGACAGAATGCATACGCATTATTGCAGACTTGATCGAAACGCTCCCAGAGCAATTTGTCAGTATCGGGGGCACCTGAACTGATGCCTCGCCACTCCTGCCGAGCCTGCTTTATTTGCTGCACAGCAGCACTATAATCGTAGCCTTCGTTTTCCTGCTGAGCTTTAATATCCATCGCTAGCTGCTCCATGACTTCGCACAACTGCCTCTTAACAGGCTGGCTAGACCATTGCCGCCAATCTGTTAGCTCATTCATTCTGTGGATGGATTTCTGAAATGAACTGATTACACCTTGTTTTTGCAAGGTTCGGGAATCCATTGCCGACAACGCCTTAAACAGCTTTTTACCCCGATTCGCTAAATTTAAAGCATATTTTGTTTTCCCTTGCTCAATAGCGTCCTCCAATTGTGCCGTTAATGTCGTGATTTCCTCAATACGCGTCTTTTGCAGACTTATTTGTTGCTGTTGTACGCTGGATAACTCTTTTAATAACCCTTCAAATCGACGTTGCAAACCGCCAGGTAGCGTCATTTTGCATGGCGTTTTAATAGCTTGATATTGTTGTTGTAACCCACCAAGTTCATTAACCGCAATGGGTTCAGTTTTTTTTAACAACTCGCCAGCCAACATAGTCAGTTTGTTTAATTCGGCAATATATTCCCCCAACGTATTCGCATCTTTTACGCAAAGTGAAAAATCGCCGACCAACCCCTCATACTCGGCACTATATTCCAAAAACGCCGCCTTAGCACTACACCCAGGATTACCCTTGTTATGATACTGTTGCTTTAGTTGCTGCCATTCCGTATCCATATGCTTAGCAAAAAGAATGACATCTGCAATATTCTCCTCGCTAGGCTCTGCTTGTTGCCGAAGTTCCTCTATTTTATGCCTCATGGATTCGCAAATTTCTTGCATCTTGTTAAAAACTGGTGCAAACGCCTGCTCCTCCCTTACTTCAATTTCCTCTCTTTTCTTCTGTTCGATCAAGCCCTGCTGAAACTGAACATTTGCCTGCTCTACCTTGGCACTCAATTCAGCATCGTTTTGCTGATGCTTTCTGCTCTCATCCCATGATTGAAAAAGATCAAGCAGTCTAGATTCATTCTTCAACCACTGTTGGCTATGCGTACAGAGACGAACAAGCTCTACAATGTCAGCACTTATACGTTGAGTCTTTTTTTGCCGCTCAATAAATTCCACTTTCTGGCGCTGCCATGCCGCTAGCTTTTGTTGAGCGATTAAATAGATATTTTTATCTTTGCGCCGCGCATTTTTAACGACTCGCTCCAACGCCGCTGGTGACGTCACGCAATCAAGTGCCGCGCTCCGTATCGCGTCATCATCATCCGTTACCGCAATTTCAGCTAATACAGATTCATTTTTAATTTTAGCAAGCGCCAACTTTCGTAGCTCAACGCTTTTGCCGTGATGCGCCACATAATCGACAAAACACATCTCACCGATTTCATCTAGTTTTTCCATATAATAATTGCTATCGAGAGAATGATCACTGCTACCACAAGCGCCCGCCAATAATTCGCACAGCCGTTTTGTTAAGTCTTCAATCAACAAATTCTCAAGATCACCTTTACGTAACACCAGAACACAATCAATGTTGTTGAGTCTGCTAATCGCAAAACGGCGCAAATTAATCTCAACATCGTTATTTATCACGTCGACAAAAATTTTCTGCGACTCATCTAAACCGGCATTAAGCGATAATAAAGCTTGTTTACGTACACGGGGGTTTTTGTGCTTCCATTTTGGCGCTAACAATCTGTTAATAAACATACTTACCACCTGGCATTATCGGGTTTAACAAACTAACATCGCCAGCCATGACAACGATAATCCATTCCATTGTTTTTCTTTATAATAGCGCGCTGATCAATCAAAATACTCTAAGCATAGCGATACAACCTTCTAGGAGATTGTTCGAGAAACAGGCATCGTCGCGAGGCGAAACTATTTTGAACCTGGTTTTTCGGTTATTCGGGGCAAATAATGATTCCTATTTCAACAAAAATAAGCGAAATAACAGAGCCAAAATGATTTTCCACGATAGATGCTACTTTCAGTAGCCTCCTGGAAGTGTACAGTACGACCGTGCAAGCCGCCAATGCTGTATAACATTGTAATACGCAAAGACGGCATGACTGAAACACCCAGCATTCAGCATCACCCCATGTCATCGACTCTGGGTTTTGGCTTCAGCAAACCCTTAGCGATCGTGGAAAGTAAATAAGTGCTACCCGCTATCAGGATAATAGTAGCGCCTGCCGGCAAATCCGGTTCATAGGATAACGCCAAGCCACCACTGGTAAAAATGGCCCCCAACAACACTGCCGTTATCATAATTCGCAGCAGCGAACCCTGATATTGCAAAGCGATTGCTGCGGGTAAAGTTAAAAGAGCAATCACCAAAATAATCCCTACAACTTGAATCAATAACACCACCGTTAACGCCACCATGCACAAAAGCAGCAAATAAAAAAACGTTACATTAACACCGCGAAGCCGGGCAAATTCTTCATCGAAACAAACGGCAAGCAATTGTTTATAAAACAACATCACAATGGCAACAAGAAATATATCTAACAGCAACATCAGCAAAACACCCTTGCCTGACACCATCAGAATATTACCAAACAAATAGCTCATAAGGTCCACGCTGTAACCGGGTGTCTTGGCAATAAAAATCACACCGATTGCCATGCCAACTGACCAGATCGCCGCAATGATGGTGTCTTCGTTTTCCTGCCACTTCAAACTAACCCAACCAATGACTAGCGCGGCAATGATGGCCGCGACAATGGCACCTGCAATCGGGCTTTTACCAAAAAAATACGCGACCCCCATACCGCCAAGCACGCTGTGCGCGATACCACCTGCTAGAAAATTAATTCGTTTAACAACCACATAGGTACCCATGATGCCGCAACCAATACTGGCCAGCAAACCTGCCAGTAACGCATTTTGCAAGAAAGGTTGCGAGATAAGTGCTGAAAGAAATTCCACAAGCTGTCCTTTGTATTATCACTGCGACTGAGGAACGTACGCGTTCCTCAGTCAATAGAGACTGCACTAGTGCGCATGCTGAATCATATGGACGCTGACGCCATACAGTTCTTCAATGGACTTACCGGAAATCGCGGCAGTTTCGTGACACACCAGTGTACGGTTAAGGCAAGCAACACGAGTAACGTATTCCGAAATAAAACCAATATCATGAGACACAACAATAATAGTACTGTGTACATTGAGTTTTTTTAATAAGTCAAAAATATTTTCTTCCACACGCAGATCAATATTGGCGGTAGGCTCATCAAGAATCAATATTTCCGGGTCGCTAACCAGTGCCCTGGCGATTAACACTCGTTGAAACTGACCTCCCGATAATGTATTCAAGCGCCGATGTCTGAGATTATTAATTTCACATTTTTGCAAAGCCACATTCACGGAATGGTGATCGTCGACACAATAGCGCCATAGCATTCTGGTTTTTCCAACACGGCCCAACAATACAGTTTCTTCGACAGTAATTGGAAAGTTTCTTTCGAACGCGGCATATTGCGGTACATAACCAATGACGGCACGGCCTTTTTTAGGTGGTTTCCCTAAGACAAAAATCTCGCCTTTTGCAGGTGACAATAAACCCAGTATAATTTTCAGCAATGTGCTTTTGCCGCCACCGTTGGGTCCCACCAAACCTAAAAACTCGCCTTGCCGGACAAACAAATTCACCTTATCCAGCACAGCAGGGCCATTGTAACTAAATGATACTTCATCTATCGCAATAATCGCATTGCCTGTCATTTCGCCATTCCGGTAAAAGCATGCGCTACGTGTTTGAGATTATCGATGTAATTTTCAGCTAATGGGTCTACATGAACAACAGCGCCATTAATAGCCTGCGCAATCGTGGCTGCATTCCGTTGTCTAGACTGTTGTTGGACGAAAATAATTTTAATATTTTCTCGTTTTGCGAAATCAACCAAGCTGCTCAACGATTTTGCGCCTGGCAACTTACCTTCACTCTCAATGGAAATTTGACGCAGCCCATAAGCATCAGCAAAATATCCCCAGGAAGGATGGAACACCATAAACTGTTTGCTAGCAGCATTTTTACATAATTCACCAATGTACTCATCCAAATCACCAAGGTCTTGCACAAAAAGCCGGTAGTTTTCCTGAAATTCCTGTTTGTGTGTTGGCGCATGTTCGATCAATGCTGCTTTAATTTTTGCCGCCATGCGCACGACCAATCGCGGGTTTGTCCAAACATGTGGATCGGGCTCGCCATAGTGACGATGGTACTGTCCTGTGTCACGCATATATTGCTTACTTTTCTGCATGGGTTTTTCCATTGAACGAAATGTTAACCCCTGCTCCATCTGCACAATGTGCATCTGCGGATTCATCTTAGCAATACGTTGAATCCAAATCTTCTCGAAAGGCACTCCTATGCCAAAATATATCTGCGCATTACTCAGTTTTACCATCTGCTTTGGCGTTGGAGCATAAGTTGCGGGACTCTGCCCAGGTGCGACCATTACTAAAACGTCCACATATTTTCCGCCAATGCGTTCAACAAAATATTTTTGTGGTGAAATACTCACCGCAATCGCTGTTTTTTCCGAAATGGCAGCGCTAAGCGGTACGCTGGCAATAAGCAAAGAGACACACAAAACGATTAACAATAAATTAACCCACCCTCTTCCAGTAATGTTATTCGACATTTTAAATATTAACGATTGAAATCCATTCATGTACATTGCGGGCATAAACCTCGTATTTCCACTAATTGATTTACTGTTTTAAAACCCAACTGTTCAGCTTGTTTCCGCAACAGCCGGGTAATTTTTTGTGCATTCATTTCGGCAACAGCGCCACACGCCTCACAAATCAAGAACTGGCCAATATGGGGTTGACTGGGATCACCACAACCAATATAGGCATTCAGCGATTCAATACGGTGCACAAGCCCCACGCTCAACAAAAAATCCAAGGCGCGATAAACGGTAGGCGGAGCAGCGCGAGGATTCTCTTGATGCAATTGCGCCAGAATATCATATGCTTTTACTGGCGCATGGCTACTCCATACCAACTCAAACACCTGACGCCGTATTTTGGTTAAACGCATACCAGCTTTAGAACATGCCGCCTCTGCATCAGCAAGTGCTGACTTGATACAACTTTCATGATTATGCTGCTGATTTTTAAAAGGAATCAACACAGACTCTACACTCATACCGGCACCCACCACTCGCGATTACAATTATTATTAGCACACACACATAGAGCGCTGCCAATATAAAGCAGCGACAAAAAACGTTATGTTATAACATATTGTTCAATTCATCTCAATAACATACCCCCGCCAATACACAAGCATACTTTTAACCTTAAAGTTAAACCTAACACATCAGTTGAATCTACTGTGAACGCCTATGGCACAGAATCTAAAAGACTTTTTTGGGTTTTCTGAACTCACCGTATGGGTGATACGTACGCTGTCGTCCAAAAAATCCAAAAAAGTCTTTTACCTTCAGCACCCTAGTCGCTCTCGCGACGATTCAACTGATGTGTTAGGTTAAAGGCTGCACATACAAAATTTAACCTTTTGTGGTTATCATGCTACATTCAAGCTCACAAAATACTGTAAACACAGATATGGGCTCACGATGAAACGGATACTCCCCCTTAAGGAAAATGCACGAAACAACACCCAAATTGCACATTCCAACCGGTCTTCGCCTGATACACCTGATTTTGGTGCTTGCCCGCTAATCATAGCCGTTCAAAATAGAACTACGGCGTCTTCACTTTTGCACAACCAGAACGAACAAACACAGACAAAACCCCGCTGCCAAACAGGAAAATTATGCCTGCACGTTGCTAAGACACCACTTTACTCAATCGTCGCAACCATTGTCATACTAATCATCAACGGTTGCGCCAGCATCACCGCCACAGATTGCTTAAATGCCGATTGGCGCGTAGCGGGTTACCAGGATGGCGCCAAAGGTAAAAAAGAGTCGCGCGTTGAGTTTTATCAACAAGCATGCAACAAGTTTGGTGTTGGCGTGGATACAGCTACCTATAAGAAGGGGTATGTGGATGGCATTCAGGAGTTTTGTCAATCGCGAAATGGGTATCAGTTTGGACTCAAGGGCAAAGAATATATGGGAGTGTGTCCCATCACATTGGAAGCGGAGTTTTTACCCGCCTATCAGTATGGTAAAAATATTCATGGACTGAAAACAAAATTGAAAACAGCTAAACGTGAAACAGTAAAAAACAAAAAGAAACTCAAAAAACTCGCGAAAGCTCTTAATAAAAAACAAGCCAAATTAGATCACGATAATTCAACACAAACACCCAATGAAAAGCTGTTAAAAGAAACAGCGAAACTCTCGAACGACCAAAAGACGCTTGAGAAAAAAATCAGTCAGACCGAACAAATCATTACAGCTCTGAAACGTCAGATAAAAACCTTAACGAAAAAAAAATGGGATGAGCCTTAATCGACTAATCCCACGTATTAAGCGGTCTGTAAAGAAATAACGTGAACATTTTGCTTGTCTATCCTTGTGCCTTCGGCGTTGCGCAAAAGGTTACCTATTTAAAAGACTTTTTGGGGTTTGCTAAACTCACCGTATGGGTGATATCTTGTCGTTCAAAAAACCCCAAAAAGTCTTTTATCTTTGAGCACTCTCGTCGCTCTCGCGACGATTCAACTGATGTGTTAGGTTTAATATTTAACGTAGTAATCGGGAAAATCATCGGTAAGCTGAGCAATTAGCCCTGGGCACATATCACTACCAATAAACACGCCACTGTTTTTGTTTATTTTTATTTTTAATCACTTGAACATCAACACTGATCCAATCACTTTTCTCTATCTTGTCATCCCAATGATCCACCAAATTCTCGAATTCAATGCGAACATTGACTTGATGTAGTTCAGTATTGTGGCTGTTTTTTAAAACTTTTACGGTAAATTCAGCATATTTTTCAAATAGCTCGTTAATAAATTTTTTTTCATTTTTATCGAAATAACTAATGCTTTCGATTTTTTTGATATCGCGTTTTTCTAATCCCGTTTTTAATTCTGTTAGTAAATCATTGATAATTTTTGGCTCATTTTTAATAACTAATTTTTCTGCTTTAATTTTCGCGCTTAGTTTCGCCGTTGCTTTTTTTCCATACCCAATGATTAATAGTGTTTGAATGATTTTATCTGCTTTTTGAAGCTCTCGCCTGTCTAGGTGCTGATTAAACAATGAAACGTAGTAGTCATAGACTCGCCCTACTCCTGCTCTCGCTCGCCTGTTTTTAGGACTAAGCTTTAACACGTTTCGATACTTGGCCAAGGCATTATTGCCTTTCGGTTTTATCAATTTTCCGCTGATAAAATCACGCTCCGCAGAACGCAATAAATTCGCTATTTTTTTTCGTTTGGCGGCAATTTTACTTAGCTGCGATTCCACTTCACCTAAGATTGGCGCGTCTGCGTTAATTTTCGCTATTTTTTCAAAAGTTACCTCCGCTCGTGAAATTTGTTTTGCTTTCAGTTGTTTCTTCAAAATAACCGACAATATTTGTACGATTTTTTCCAACCCCAACTGCGCCTGCGCATTACCAGGGTCAAGCTTAAGCACCTCGCGATACAATGCAAATGCATTTTTTGACGTTGGCTGAGTTAATTTGCTTTCGCTCATATAACGATCAGCCAGCGCTAAATGCCGCTTAAGCTTAGACATTAACTCCCTGCGTTGCTCAAAACGGGTCTGTAGTTTTTCGACTACTTCAGCATTAACGGCGATTGATTTCAAACCAGTAAAATATAACTGCGCCTGCTGCCACTGTCCGGCCGCTATGTTATCCTCCACCAGGTTGGCGTAATGCTCAACAATCTGCAACACCCCCTCCTTAGCTGCTGCGTGATCAGGGTCCAGTGCTAATATTTTATTGTATTGGAAAATCGCATTATTTTCTGCGGGTTCAAGATATCTGCGCTCTGCTACATGCAACTCTGCCTGCGTTAGCAAATCAACAATGAGTGCTTGCTCTGCCATTGCAATAAGTTCTTCAGGAGAGTGTTCCTCCACCGGAATCCATTGCTGTTCCTGAACATTATCGCCATTGACATTTTTAGTGTTTTCAGCAGGCGGCACCGGAACACTATCGGTGGAATAAAATACAGTGATAATAACGCCCAACAACGGTAGCCCCAATAACCCCGCAACAAGCACCTTTTTATTTTTGGTGACTAGCGCATTGAAAGTAACACCAAGAATATCGACAAAATTACCCACTAACCAAGACCACGGTTTATCGTTTCGCTGCGGTGATGCAGCCGTTTTATCCTGCGACTGACGTTGGGCGGTATCGTCCAAGCTCACCACGGCTTGTGGCCCCGGCGGCTTATGCAACTGTACACGCGTACTGTCATCTTGTTCCGGTTGTGAATCTTGCGTGCTCCCTAGCTCCTGATCACCCGCAGATAATCCGCTTTGTATGTTATTATCTTGGTTCGGTGTTGCTTCCCCCAGCGCTCTTCCTTGGTTTGCTATTTCATCACCAAACGATGCCGCCACCGCATTCGGAGCAGTAAATAGTGCTACCGGCAACGCCGCTATATCAACATTTCCTGACAACATATCTGCCCATTGCAGAGCTGTTTGCGGTCGCGCCTCAGCATGAAACATTAAGGCGTGGTCAATTGCCATAAGAAAATGCCTGGAAAATCCCGGTGGTGCTAGTTCACTCACCGGTTTATAAATATCATACCCCTGTTTAATTAGACTGGAACCGCGCTTCAACGCGTCAGCTGGCTTATCACCAGTGATACAAAAATAGAGGGTAGAGCCTAAGCTGTAAATGTCGGTCCATGCACCCTGTTCTTCCTCCGATTCATTGTACTGCTCAAAGGGAGCATAACCTGACGTGACCAAGCTCGTCAGCGCTCGAGTCCGACTTCCAAGTGTTTGGCGTGCCGAACCAAAATCGAGCAGTACTGCCGAACCATCACAGCGCACATAGATATTAGACGGTTTAATATCCCGATGAATAAACCCTTCATCGTGCACCAATGACAGACCTTCTAATATGGGAATAAAAACTGGCAACAATTCGACTTCAGTGCTGGCTATTTTTCCCTTATAAACAACGGATAAATCGCTGCCCTCTTCATACTCCATCACCATGTACGCAGTATTGTTTTGCTCAAAGACGCTTAATACGCGAATAATACTGGTATGATTAAATTTAGCTAATGTTCGCGCCTCGACTAGAAAACGCTCCAACCCCCAGTCATAAAGTTCTTGGTGGTTACCTGTCAGTGGGTGCACTGTGTCATTCGACTCGCGGCAGGCAAAATCCACCGGCAAGTATTCTTTTATCGCCACTTTACGATGCAGGTTACGATCAAGCGCTAAATAAGTAATACCGTAACCACCACGCCCAAGCACATCCTCTAGTTCATACCAATGTAAAGTATAACCTGCTGGCAATATGTCACGAAAACCGTCGCCTCTCACGCTCTCAGCACCTTTTAAAATTCTCTTAGAGAATCATCCTTAAACCTGCTTTGATTTACTGTACTCAGGATACCTGAGTTTATGATTACTGCGCGAAGAAATAATAACGTAAGCCCTATTATTTATTGACAACCCCTTATTGTTGACAACTTTAGCCCTAAAATTATCCGTTGGACCGTTATGATGGGTCGTATATTCTTAAATCGTGAACACCAAAGCGCAATAAATACAATTTCATTGGGGCCGGATCTGTTGAGGCTTCATTTTCTCACTGCCGGCACCGTTGTTTATACCCTACATTTAGAAATCACCAAACCGCTCTTTCTTCGCGCCTTGACTGGCGTTTTTTCAGGCGCAACAGTGATGAAAACGAAATATTAACAGACCCCTATTAAAAGCACCCCATGGCGAAAACTGCATTTTCAAGGGAAAACACTACAACCTAAATGCAGTGTATTAAACTAGTTACAACGATTTATGCCTAGCCCTTTGGATACAACAGCATCAATTGTGGTAAAAAAATGTGCTCTAGCTAATTAGGCAACTTAATAAAGACAATGAATTATTTTATTCCGCAATGCCCTAAAAATTATCAACGTAACCCGGTTCATACCTTAAAGTTTAATACTACCGATTTTAATTAGCAGGGGATAGATAAATTATTTATTCATTTGTTTGTTTTATTAAAAGCATTTAAATTGCAGAACTCTGCACTTTTTTTCGATCATATGCCCATGGCATTTGAGGTTTAGGTGATAAGGAACGAGCACACAATAACTTCTCAATTTTGCATCTCGACTTTTGTTCCAAACTCGGCTCTACCTCCCCTCCCCCATGGTGCTGTCATCTTCAGCCCGTCTTCGCCTACAATGCCTACTTTTGGTGCACACAGCTAAGCCAAGTTAAACTCACACAGGACAACCCACTTCATTCATTCACCCAGTTAATTTCCAGTGCGGATTGATACCCGATTAGGGTGTCAATCAATTTTTCAGGCATTTTCGACTGCGTTGGCGAAACCGGAATAACCCCAGCCATGATTTCTGCAAATTCCTGAGGGTATAATGGTTTTTTTTCGACATCAACAAAACCGGCAGGATATAACGGTTGCCCCGTTTTTAAATCGTACTTATCAGTGGCACCAAGTGTATGTAGAAACTCATGGGCAATGACAACATTATTCTGAGCCGCGTATTGATCATCTGCAAAGGCATTAACCACCCCGATCAAGCCCTTCTCCAGCCCAAGAGAATGCGCCAACCGCTGGGTGCTCCCTGGGTCATGATAGAGCAGAAACATACGCACATTGACAGGAGGCCCATCGTAGTCATCCACACGAAACACCCACCACCTTAACTTCAAGCTCCACCACATCACTTTTATGATATTACGGTCGTCAGGCGGCTTGGGTGGAATATTGGAGATAACAGGACCGAGCTTGATCGTCACAGGGTCTTTTAACGACACCCCATACTCTGCGGCTTCCTCGCTAAAATAACGCTCAACCGGCACAAACGTATGCACAGTTAAATTACTAACATACTGCCGCGAAATCTCTGTGCTATCTGCATTGATGGGGTATACCACAATGCGTAATGGACTATCCCAGTCTGTCGTCCGTTGCTTAGTCAGCCAGGCATCCACCGCCACAACAAACAACACAAACAATAAAAACATGATTCGTAATTTTCGAAAAAACCGGTTTCGTGCCATCGTTTGTATACGCGATCCTTTTAGGCCCACCACATAATACGTTATGTGATGTTATTTCTTTAGCAACCACACCACCTGGAAATCACACTGCATCTCCCGGCAAACGCCCTAATCCGGTTTTTTGGAAGAACGATGGCAACACAAGCACAATACCGATAACGATCTAAAGCATATTCATCGCCCAGTGTTTGGTGCTCGTTATAAAAGCACCGTCTTAGGAGAGCGTAGCCACCCCACTTTCAGAGCCAAGCAACAAGACATCCGCAGGACGTTTTGCAAACAACCCGTTAGTTACCACGCCAACAATGCTGTTTAGCGTGCCCTCCATTTCCACTGGATTTATAATTTCCAAATTAAACACATCCAAAATCTGGTTACCGTTATCAGTAATAAAACCGTCACGATATACTGGCTGCCCTCCCAGCTTTACTAGTTCACGAGCAACATAACTGCGCGCCATTGGAATCACTTCGATGGGCAATGGAAATTTACCCAATATATCCACTAATTTTGACCCATCAGCAATACACAGAAATTTTTTCGACACAGCAGCAACAATTTTTTCCCGCGTTAACGCACCACCACCGCCCTTAACTAAATGCAGGTATTTAGTGGCTTCGTCAGCACCATCAACGTACAGCGATATTTCGTTGACCGCATTAAGGTCTTCCACCTGGATACCGTGGCTTTTTAAACGCTCGGCACTGGCAACAGAACTGGCCACTGCGAATTCAATTTTATGTTTAATTTTAGCTAATTCGTCAATAAAATAGTTTGCTGTGCTACCCGTCCCAATACCAATCACCATACCTGCTTCTACATAATCAATTGCCGCGACAGCAACGGCTTTTTTCATTTCATCCTGCGTCATATAGTGCATTCCCCATCAAATTTGTGTAACTTACCGGTTTGCCATTATCCTTGAGTTTTGATGTGAAAATCAATGATGAAGCACAGCGTTGCAACACCTGCCAAGCCATTTAATATTTACTTAAATAACAATAAGTTACACTTATATCGCTATAAAAACATCACCCTCAGTTGAAATCTGGATTAAAACCATGCCCGCTCTATTGGAACAATACGCCAAAAAAATCTTAAACTCCCGCGTCTACGCAGTAGCAAGAGAGACACCACTGGAAATCGCACCGAATTTATCGGCACGCCTGCAAAACCGTATTTTTTTGAAACGGGAGGATTTGCAACCTGTTTTTTCCTTTAAACTACGGGGCGCTTACAACAAGATGACAGCATTGAGCCGTAAGGAGCAACAATTAGGCGTTATCACCGCCTCTGCGGGTAACCATGCGCAAGGCGTTGCTCTGGCCGCTAACCGCATCGGCATACCAGCACTCATCGTGATGCCAAAAACCACCCCCAAAATTAAGGTTGATGCTGTGCTTAGCTGGAATGCCGAGGTGGTATTGTATGGCAACACTTATGATGATGCCTATGAGCATGCAATGACACTGGTTGCTGAACGCAAGCTGTCATTTATTCCCCCCTATGACGACCCCGACGTAATTGCCGGTCAAGGCACCGTAGGCCTGGAAATATTAAAACAACGTACCGGCCCTATTGACGCAGTATTTGTTCCGGTCGGCGGCGGTGGACTGGCTGCGGGTATTACCGCTTTTATTAAACAGACCCGACCAGAAATAAAAATAATCGCAGTGGAACCCGATGAATCGCCATGTTTGTTTGAAGCCATGCAAGTCCACAAGCGAGTCATTCTCGACCAGGTGGGCATTTTTGCCGACGGTGTTGCCGTACGCCAGATCGGTAAGGAACCCTTTAGGATCCTGGAACACCATATTGACGATGTTATCATTGTCAACACCGATGAAATCTGCGCTGCCATTAAAGACATCTTTGATGCCACACGCGTCATCGCCGAACCCGCTGGCGCTTTGGCTGTCGCAGGTGCAAAAAAATATACCGCAAACAAAGCAATAACGGGACAAGATTTTGTCGCTATCGTAAGTGGCGCCAATATCAACTTTGACCGACTCCGGCACGTCGCTGAACGGGCAGAATTGGGCGAACACCGAGAAGCACTATTATGCGCGACAATCCCTGAAAAACCAGGCAGTTTCCGTCAATTTTGCGATTTAATTAGCACAAAAGGCATCACAGAATTTAATTATCGCTACTCAAATGCCAATGAAGCACACGTCTTCGTCGGCGTACAATTGTACGATGGGCAAAAAGAAAAAGATTTATTATTCAGCACACTAAAACAACACAACTACTCCGTAGTGGACATGACGAACAACGAGATGGCTAAAACACACATTCGATATATGGTGGGTGGCCGCACCAGTTTAGTGGACAACGAGCGACTATTTCGTTTCCAATTCCCCGAACGTCCCGGCGCACTGCTACGCTTTCTTAACCATATCGGCGAACGCTGGAATATCAGTTTATTCCATTACCGAAACCACGGCTCTGCCTATGGCCGAGTATTGGTTGGCATCCAAACCCCTACTGGAGATGAAACAGCTTTTCAAGGTTTTTTAAACAATCTGGGGTATCACTACGACGAAGAAACCGATAACCCTGCTTATCAATTATTTTTACGCTAATGTTAAGTGTATTCAATAGATAGAATGCCACTCTGTAAAATTCTTAAATTTGCACTTTAGGATCTGTAAAGAAATAAGCTAGGCGAATTGCGCCGGATATCGTTTCATCTTCAAGGCTTCCGCCATCCATGGTTCACACCCCCTTAGCTACTTCCATATAGACAAGGTGCGGAAATCTCGTTGCCTGTAAGCTTTTGCGCAACACGAAGACGCAAGGATAAGACAAGCAAAATGTTCGCGTTATTTCTTTACAGCCCCTTAGCCAGCCTTCCTGCGACTCAATTGATATGCAAGACAATAAAAAAAGCTACTCTAAGCCAATAATCAGCTCCCACTCATCCACCTGAACCGGCATAATTGAAAGACGATTACCCCGTCTCACCAGCGGCATTTTCTCAAGCTCAGGAATTTTTTTTAACTCATCAAGAGAAATGGTTCGCTTTAATTTACGCACAAACTGTACATCCACCATAAACCAGCGAGGCTTATCCGGATCGCTTTTCGGGTCATAATACTTTGCGTCTGGATCAAAAGCCGTAAAATCGGGGTACCCCTGCTTCACAACTTTAGCAACGCCGACAATTCCAGGCACCTTGCAATTGGAATGATAAAAAAACACCAAATCGCCTTTTTTCATCTCGTCCCGCATCATGTTACGGGCCTGATAATTTCGCACACCATCCCAAGGCTCTGTTTTTTTCACACATGCCTTCAAATCATCAATACCAAAAACATCGGGTTCGGACTTCATTAACCAATATGCCATCAATACTCCTTCTTCGCATCATTAACCCCCCGGACCAGGTAACTCATTGTTCATACACAGGGCGATCAAACAATAAGCATTTTAACTTTTACTTTTTTTAAATATAAAATAGAATCTTTATAACAAAACAAGATACTTTATTAATTATTTTTTATAACGGCGATTAAATCTCCCTATTCGCTTTATAATGCGAACTTACGTTAGCATAACAACCTAAGGAAACTCGTTTTTTATACGTAAGTAGTATGCAGCACATGAAATTACATCGAAAACCCGATTTACTCGTTATATTAGTCATATTTGTCGGACTGGGAGTAGCTATAAGCTCCTATATTCAATATTCGCGCGCCAATCCTAACGCGCCGGAACAAATTTCGCTACCAAGCAAGCCTAATCACACCGAGCAAGTACTCTATCACGTTAATTTTATTCGAGTGGCATCCTCGCTTGACGAGATATCCCAACAAAAAACGGAATCAGTTAACAAAACCTATCAGTTACCATAGACATTTAACCTTGTCTGTATTACGATTTGGGAAAATGGAAAGTAACGATATCAGTGTAGCGAGCTTTGCTAATCTGATTATAGTAAATAAAAAAAATAGAAAAGCAGTAAATTAAGTGTTGCCTCACAATATGTATTAGCTATGCAAAGGCCGAATACTATAGACGGCATATTTGAGGCGGATCGGAGTCCCACCGTGAGCAATCCTGCTCACACATGTTGTGGCAGTAGTCACAGCAAGCCTAAATCTAATTGCCCTCAGTTGTATTATGTAATATGTGCTTGGTGTTATTGAAAATAAGCGCCGATAATTTGGCTGACGTTTAAATAAAGCTCAGACCAAAATTTCGCCGCCAAACAGGTGATGTCACAAACTAGCATCAGTGAAAATTCGGCATTAAATTTAGGTACCATTTCACGAAACCAATAACCGAAAAGTAGCAATACAGCAATTAATACACATCAACGGAATCATTAGGCATTTTATTATAAAAATCCTTAATATCCTTCGACGTGATAATGCGTGACATCAATGTTTGTTTTATGTATAAAAGATTAAGGTTCCTGCAAACGTTTATCATGCCACATGCATGCTAGCGGGAAAATTGAGCAGCAAGAGGTAGCCGTAAAATGATATTTAATAATGATTTCACAACGGTACGAAATGATTACCGCGTCTGCTTGGTCTTCAATATATTTCTGATGTCACCTCAATCGGCACATTCAATAACCCTGTACTCGTTAACAAGACTCATATTGCCACGCATGAAGTTGCAACGGCCAATTTCGCGCTTGGTTTCATCACTCTCTGTAATGAAAGTTATGAAACAGGTCTTGAAACCCAACAAGAGTTTTAAAGCTATGTTCTTGGCAAACGATCTCTACTATCAGCGTAGCATCGTTTCACAGCCAGCAACTCTCTATAAAACAACCCATTATGGATCAACACCGATAAACCGAATTTATTAAGCAACAAGTTAATTAACATTATTTTTAGCGACAGAAACAGGCAAGCGATATAAGGATGAAATGTATGAAAATCCACAACAAACGGCAAAAACAAGCAGGATTAACTATAACGACGGTATTATCCGTTATAAGCCTCCTGTTAGTTGGCTCCATTAGCACAACCACCGCCGGTCCAGTCGAAAGAACACAAGCGAAGCGCATCCATGATCGATTAATTGGCGTGCCGCCAACGGACGCAGATTTAGCGGCGATGGAAGCACTTATGGCTGACCCTGTGCAAGCGGCGCGTTATGCCATTAGCAACTCCAGTCGTCGCGCTTATTTTTACAACGTTTCATTAAAAAACTTTATTACACCATGGACCAACGAAGCACAAACAGCATTTGCACCACTCAATGATTACACTGCCACAGTCATTGGCATTGTTCGTGACGATAAAGACTTCAGACAAATATTGAGTGGCAACGAAGTCTATGTCGGCACCATCACCCCTTCCTATGCCAGAACTAACAACGACCATTACGAAGCACTGGAAGCTAATAATATTGACTTAAGCGACCCAAGCAATTTAACGGCCGTCACTCAAGCCTCCTTGGGCATGGCTGGCTCGTCAACTGACGACTCTGCAGGGGTCATTACAACTCGCGCCGCAGGCCAGGCATTTTTCAAAGCAGGCACCAATCGCGCCATGCTTCGCTTTACCCTCATGAACCACATGTGCCGGGATCTTGAACACGTTAAAGATATAACAGGGATACCAGATCGTATTCGTCAGGATGTATCACGCAGCCCAGGCGGGGATAGTTCGATCTTCTTGAATTCGTGCATTGGCTGTCACGCGGGTATGGACCCACTCACCAGCGCCTTCGCTTATTACGAATGGGTGGAAGAGGAAGACGGCAGCAATGGCCAGGTCGTCTACAGCGGCGACCCGGCAATAGGTGTGTTTGTGCAACCTAAATACCACATTAACCGCAGTAATTTTGAGTACGGCTATATCACCCGCGATGACAGCTGGGAAAACTACTGGCGCAAGGGACCCAATGCCAATTTAGGCTGGAGTCAGGCACTTCCCAACAAAGGCACAGGCGCGAAATCAGTCGGTGCAGAATTCGCCAACTCAGAAGCCTTTGCCCAATGCCAGGTGGAAAAAGTCTATCGTCATGTTTGCTTCCAAGAGCCTATTGCAAATCATAGTAGTGACATCGAGCAAATCACCGCTGAATTCATGGGCGACTACAACTTAAAAGAAGTGTTTGCCAAAACCGCCGTGCTTTGCATGGGTGAATAACGAATACAGCCGCACCGAACTACCGGGAAAACCATTATGCAAAAAATTAAAGGTTTCGGGAGAAACAATATGAAAAACCGAACAAACATCAATAGCAATATGTTCATTAAACATGTGATCTACTGGTTATTGGCGACATTATTAACCGCGACACTTTATGGCTGCGGCGATACCGTGTCCCCCACGTCGACAGGCCCAACCACCAATTTGCAACGCACCAGCTTTGAGCCTGATGTAATCGCTTTCGACACCAGCGTGCGCACCCCCATTTTTCGTCAATACTGTAAAGGCTGTCACGAACCCGGCGGCAATGGCACCGGAGAGTTTGCAGACAAATCAGACATCGAAAATGCTTATAACCACGCCGACAGCCGTATTAATCGTGACACAGTCACTAGTTCTCTGCTGGTTCAAAAAGTCACCAATGGCCATAATTGCTGGCCCTTAGGACCAACAGCCGATTGCGCACAAAGCGGTGTCGAACTAACGAATGCTATTAATGCATGGCTTAACGCAGATTCTGAAGACATCAGCGATGGTGGCACCGATGAGGTCCAGGACATTGATGTGGTTTCCAAGCTGAACATTCCAGTAGACAGCCTACCCCGTTCTGAGGCAATTGTATTAGACAACAACAACCCCGACCAACAAGCTCAGTTTGAAAAATTCATCTTCACATCTGACGCTGTAGGCAATGTACCCTATATTGCTCAACATTGCAGAGAGTGTCATTCAGCAAACGCTATTCCGGCGAAACAGCAAACACCTTATTTTGCAACTGAAGATGATCCAGCGCTTGCCTTTAAAGAAGCGATTGAAAACAGAAAAATTGATATTAACAGCCCTGAAAACTCACGCATGTACATACGCCTGCTTGAAAACGAACACAACTGTTGGTCAGATTGTGCCGCTGACGCAGAAGCAATGAAAGTGGCAATTACAGCATGGAAAACCGAAATAGAAGCCAATGGCGCTCCCCCACCACCTGTCGATGGTGCAGCACCTGGAGCAGAAGCACCCATCAGTAATGCACTCACTTTATTAGACGACGGTCAAGTCCTCAGCGGTGGCAAACGCTATGAGCGCAACATCATTGCATTATGGGAATTCAAAAACGAGGCCACCGACGCAAACATCGCCCTGGATAGCAGTGGCGTATTCCCCAAATTAGACCTTATTCTCAACGAAAACACCGAATGGGTCAGTGGTTGGGGTATTGAATTTAAAGCGGGTGGCCGCGCGCTCGGCACATCCATTGAGGCCAGTCAAAAATTGTATGATCTTATTGCACCACGCAATGAATACTCCATTGAAGCCTGGATTGTACCAGCAAATGTTACCCAGGAAGGACCGGCAATCATCGCCAGTTACTCATCGGGAGCACAAGACCGCAACTTCAGTATGGGTCAAACCCTGTACAGTTATGAGTTTCTGAACCGTAACACCGCATCCGGTCTTGATGCGGCCAACACTGCTAATGGTAATCCCACTTTAATCACCGACCCCGATGACGAAGATTTGCAAGCCACGCAACAGCATGTGGTTATGACCTATGACCCCGTAAACGGTCGTCGCATCTATGTCAACGGCGAATTTACGGGTGACAACGATACAGTACTCGGCGGATCACTGAGCGAATGGAATGATGGTTATCTGTTTGTATTGGGGGCCGAAACCAATGGTGACAATGGTTGGTTAGGAAAAATACGCTTAGCAGCTATTTATAGCCGTGCTTTGAGTCAAGAACAAATTCAACAAAATTTCGATGCAGGAGTTGGTCAAAAATTTAACCTGCTTTTTAGAGTAGGCCACTTATCTAGCGCCATACCCGAAAACAGCTATATCTGGTTCGAAGTCAGTGAATATGATAATTTCAGTTACCTGTTCAGTGACCCGGCCTTTGTTGTGTTAGACGATAAAGACCCGCAAACGTCAGACACACCAGCAACTTTCAATAATTTCAACATCCAGGGCCTGCGAATTGGCGTTAACGGTAAAGAAGCTCCCGTTGGCCAAGTCTTCTTAAATCTGAATAAAGATATTTCTCTGGATTTAACGGACCCGAGCAATCCTCGTTATGAAAACTTGATCGACACAACACCAGCAGCAGTTGATGGCGTTATTATTAATGCGCCAATCAATGCCACAGGCACTATCATCGCTAAGCAAAAAGGTGTTGACGGCGATAATCCGGATCAGTTTTATCTCACCTTCAAAAGTTTTGGTGGTATTAATGATGTGAGAACAGAAAACACCACCATCACGCCCTTAGAGTATAATTACGCTGCACCAGTTTCAGGACTTACCAGTCCATCGGGAATGCGTACCTTCGAAGCAATAAACGCCACAATGTCAGCCATTACTGGAGTTCCCTTATCCACAAATGTGAAAGATCCCGATGAACCGGCTAACACTAATGCTACCGCAACGGTATATGAGATTTTCAAGCGAATAGAACAACAACTGCCTAGCACACCATCGTTGCAAGGGTTTTTGTCATCACAACAAATTGCCATTGCAAAACTGGGGCTGACTTATTGTGGTGCAATGATTAACAGCCCAACATTACGCAGCAATTTCTTTGGTAATAGCTTTGAATTTGATCAACCCGTTGCAACAGCATTTAACTCCGACGCCAAAAAAGACCTCATCGTTAATGCTTTATACAACAAAATGGTGATTAGCAATCTTGACAACCAACCCACTGCTGATGAAGTGAAATCCGTATTATTCGGCGCCAGCACAGGGTTATACGACAATCTAGATAAGAGCTGTTCATCAAACGCGGATTGTGTGGAAACCACTCAAACGATCGTAAAAGCAATGTGCGTTTCTGTGCTTAGTAGCGCTGTCATGCTGGAACAATAGTACAAGCATTCACGAAACTAATTAAGTATTGAGGAATATCATAATGATTATTAAAAAGAAACCACGCAAACACCACTTATTGGATGAACCAATTTTACATGAAAACCATAAACGACCTGTGACCCGTCGCGAGTTTCTGGGCGCAGGCCTGGTATCCGGCGGTGCCATGGTCATGGGCAATAGCTTGTTATCGGCACTAGCCGCCAACCCTGCGCTAGCTGCCTCAATTGAAGACTGCGGCCTGGATAGCCGTGGTGCAGGTAAAATACCGTTTATCGCCTTCGACCTAGGGGGAGGGGCAAATATAGCCGGCTCCAATGTGCTGGTTGGCGGCCCCCAGGGACAATTCGACTTGCTCAGTACGGCGGGTTATAGCAAGATGGGCGTCCCGGGCGACATGGTGCCTGGTCTGACTGAAACCAATCCCAGCAACACCAGCAATGGCGACTATACAGATACATCCTTTGGGCTCGCATTTCATTCCGACAGCGCATTTTTGCGTGGTATGTTGGCTGTCACCTCACAAGCGACCCGGGACGGAACCAACGGTTGTGTAATACCGGCACGCTCCGACAATGATACCGGTAATAATCCACACAACCCTATGTACGGCATTTATAAAGCTGGAGCAGATGGAGAGCTACTCTCGCTCATTGGCTCACGAAGCTCGGATTCTGGTGGACGCTCCATGGCGCCGGCGAGCATGATCGATTTATCCGTACGACCAACAAAAATCGACCGCCCCGGCGACGTAACAGGATTAGTAGACACAGGTGGGCTAGTCGGACTTTTATCTCAAACTGACTCAGTAGCCGTAATGGACGCAGTAGAGCGCATTAGTAAAGCAAAATTGGGAATAAGCGGTAGCGGTAGCATTAATTCAACCGCCGAAACCAATCAGCAAATGCATTGTAGTTATCTTGCTACAACAGCTAACATTAGGGACTATGGCGACCCAGCTGCGTTGGACCCATTGCAAGACCCGGATGTAACCGGATTATTTGGCGACACAGGAAGCTTACCAGTGGATGGCGTGACAGCCAGCCTGAATAACAGCTATTTCGCAAAAGTCGCTTCCGTCATGAAAATGTGCATTGATGGTCGCGCAGGCGCCGGAACCATCGAACAAGGCGGCTATGATTACCATGACGGTACCCGCGCAACTGGTGAAATTCGGGATTTACGCGCCGGTATTGGCATGGGCATGTGCTTGGAGTATGCCAGACTTAAAAACAAACAATTGATGCTTTATGTATTCAGTGATGGTTCCGTAGCGAGTAACGGCCGAATTGATGACAGCGTCGATGGCCGTGGCAAAGGCGAATGGACTGGTGATAACTCTTCCACCGCCGCTTCTTTCTTTTTAGTTTATAATCCTGGAAGTGCACCAGTACTCCTTGGTGCAGACAACGCAGAAAAAGCAAGGCACCAGCAACTGGGGCATTTTCGCGCCAGCGGCTCCGTTGAAACATCCAGCACAACACCTGGCTCGAACAATGTCAATCTACTCGTTGAAATGGTCGTTTTAAATTATATGGCATTGCATGGCAACGGAAATTCTACGGCCTTAACCAGTGCCTTAGGCAGTCACAGTTTAGGCTCTAACCTAGAACGGTTAATCGCATTCAACTCAATCCGTTAATGAAGCTTATGCATTATAACCTGTACGTCTGAAAAATATAACACCACTGGGAACAACGTCCATTCCCAGTGGTTTTATTCATCAAGCAAAGAGCGCCCCCCTTTTTTTACCTAAAAGCAACGACTAAACACTTCAACGTGACATCAGGCTCTTGGCATCATTAAAGGTTGTGCCGAATCGGACGATACAAAGCATAGTAGTTTCTTAAAAAATAGCGATCCGAAGCACCGCAATACCCTGTTCGGGTAACTTACAGATACCAAAATTAACGTAACAGTAAATAAGAGGCACAGACAATGAGTCTCCCATTGATGACAGGTATATCTAGCATTAACCAAGGGATGGATAATATCAAGCAGCATGCACATGAAATCGCATCTGCAGTAAAAAAAGGCGATGAAAACACCGCAGAATTAGCAAAATCCTTAGTTGATTTAAACGTGGATCAACGTCAGGTGGAAGCCTCCGTAAAAGTGGTACAAGCTATTGATGAAACATTAGGGACACTTCTCAACGTTAGGGCTTAGAATCAGCAGGCAACACCCCCCTTAATTAGCATCTCGGGCTTTGCGCCAGATTTACCGATAACAGTCACTTCTTTCGAAAAAACACCGACTGTTAGTTAGCCCCCATCCTGAGGCATCGACTTCCCCCTAGGAGCCTACAAACTAAATTTAATGAATAGCATGGCAGAGGCAGTTCGAAGCAGAAAGCAACGAACACTAAATAAGGAAATTATAACGCGCCCATTCTTAGCGCAGACAAACCGAGTTGAACCATGAGCAACTTAGAATCCATTGTTTCGGTAACTAATCTTTTTCCAAGAAAAACCGCACAATCCTTTATTGGCACACAAAACAAGGTAGCAAACCAAGCAACCGCCAATAACACTAGCATTCAGCAAAATAGCCGTAACATACAAACAACCGCTAATAAAGCTAGCCGTGACCTCTCTACCAATCCTGGCGATAAAGAAAATTTTCAGTCGAACAAAACTGAAATAAATAAATTATCGGCACGTGATCGTGAAGTTCGTGCTCATGAGGCGGCTCATAAAGCTGCCGGTGGTCAACTGACGGGAGCCGCCCAATTTGATTATCAGCAAGGCCCCAATAACAAGCGGTATGCGGTTGGCGGTGAAGTCTCTATTGATACGTCAAAAATCACTGGCAACCCACAAGCAACGCTATTAAAAGCAGCCCAGATCCGGGTGGCAGCACTGGCACCAGCAAACCCATCAGCCCAAGACCGTGTTGTTGCCTCGCAAGCCTCAATAATGGCCGCAGAGGCACAGACCGAACTGCGGGAAGAAACACGCATTGAGCGGGAAAAACAAACAGAAAGCATACTACCAGGGAATAAAACAGTGGAGGAAACAGAAATCAAGCACTCTGGCGAAGGGAAACACTTCTCTCAGCAAATCTCATCTGATATTGGTAGCTTCACGGCTAACACCGAAGCGGCTATTACCTCTCGGTTTGGTACAATAGTGAATATTGTTGTTTAATCTTTTTAGCGTTTTGTCCGCATGCATCAACTATAGTGCCATGCCATATTCTCTCCTTCCAATAACAGCTTCCCACCTGGAGACAACGCAACGCCTATATTAAGGTGGAAGAAAATCAATTGGATAGGTGACTATCAACGTCTCCACATCTTTCGCCCCAAAATTAAAAAACTTAATTCGTTGTAATAACTTTTTCTCCAACGCAGGGGAATTCAATTCGCTGGAAATAATTTTCACACTGACAACATTACCTGCTGGATCAATCGTTATTTCAAAAACGACTTTGCCTTCTAACGTTGGATCTTTACGTAGCGCCCTATTATATACTGTATAAATACCGCCTTTATTTTTGTCGAAAACCAGAGATACTTCTTCGAACGTTCGACTGGGTCGCTTATTGGTCCGATCACTGTCGATTTTCGATTGTTTTGCCAGCTTTTCTACCGGGCTTTCCACTTGCGTTGTCTGACGCCCTTGTAAGCTGCTACGACTAACCCCCGTACTCAGATTCGCTGTATCAATTCCACCGCTCGTCGTAGTGACATTCGACGTCAGAATGTTGCGTTTAAAGGTTTTTGCTTGCGCGGCACCCTTGGATAATTTTGCAGTTTTATTAAGCGACGGCGCTGGCTTGTCACGCAAATCCAAAAGATCGTCAGATAAGGCCAACAAGCCAGTATTGGCGGCCTTTTTACGGGCCTCTGCGATTAATTCAGCCTGCGTTTTTTGCGGCTTAGGTTTTGGTTTTGGCTTCGGTTTTGGCTTCGGCTTTTCTTTCTTTTTTTCCTCTTTTTTCTCTTCCTTCTTTTTTGGCTTTTCTTTCTTTATTTCTTTTTTCTCTTCCTTCTTTTTCGGCGGTGGTGGTGGCGGTGGTTTTGGTTTTTTCTTTTCAATCACCAACTGTGCTAAACGAGGTGGTAACTCCTCAATTTTGGTTTTATCAACTTTTTGCACTGGCATAAACGGCATCGCAATACCGAAGATCAATGCAAAAACAACACTCACCAGCACATTCCGTTTTAGGCGCTGATTTTCCTCAGGTATTGAAGTCCAAGGGAGGATATATGAATGATATAAGGCCGTCACGACTAGCTATCCACTCTTTGGTAGTTTTTTGGTGACGGCAAGGGATATCTTTCCATAGCTCGCCTGGGTACACGTAAACATAATTTTCTTTAACAATTTATAAGGTATTTCCTTATCGCCCATGATGGTAACATCCCGGTTAATTGGCTTGCCATCGGTCGGCGCTTTGACAAGAATGCGTTTGGATTGGTTATCCAACGCATCCTTTAGCGGTTGAATGAGAGGGTCGTTGGATTTAGCAACTTCGCTCACATCAGCAACTTTGGTGCCTTGCACCAGAATATCTTCACGACTCACTACAATCACAACGGTTTCTTTAGGTAATTTGTCAGCGATAGACTCAGGAAGTTTAATTTTCTTCGTGCTGGGCAGATCCTGTACCGTAGTTGAACTTACCAGCAAAAAGAAAACCAGGATGGTAAATATATCCATTAACGAAACCATATTCAGACCAGCATTACGCTTGTTCCGTTTATGGTGTTGCTTCATACGCTTAGCGCGACGTGAATGCTTTACCATGATTGGCTACCTTCGAGCTGTCACAGGCGGTGGTGCATCACCTATTGAAATCTGCGGAAACAGCTCCTTTTTAACTTCCACTCCATCTTCCATTTCAGTAACCAATCGAACAGTATCCATCATTTGAACCAATCTGTCGTACTGTACATCCTGCTCCAGTAACAAACTAATATTGAGTTTGTCAGGAAATTTCTGTTTTATACGCACTAGCAATGCTGAGATACCTTCCACATCAAGCTCATCGGCTACTATATCAAAGCGTTTGATAGGCCCACCCAGAGTATCAGACACTGTAACGGATTTTTCACGAATAATAAGCTCAAAATTTACTTCTTTTTTTGGTTTATTCTGATCAGGTTTCACCTGAGATGCAGGTGGTAAATTTAATTCGAGAATTGTCATATGGGAAAATACTGCCGTGATCAGCAAAAACGGTACCAATATCACCATCAAGTTCAAAAACGCAGTAATGTTGAGCTCTGGGGGCGTCTTATTTCCACGCCTAATGCGGACTCGCGACATACCTGTACCCTGACCTTTCCCTTAAAATGAATGCTGGATTTAATACTTGAGTTGTATGCCTGTAGATTATTGCCTTGCATGCTCGGTAATAACATTGAGGAACTTCACTGTCGCCATTTCCATGCTATCAACTAATTCAGTGGTTTTGGTTTGTAGTACGGTAAACAGCAGCAGTAACGGAATGGCCGCAATTAGGCCAAATGCAGTCGTGTTCATCGCGACAGAAATACTTGCCGATAATAAATCGGCCTTGTCAGCTGGGTTCGCATTGGCAACAACGGTAAATGCCTGGATAAGACCGATGATAGTTCCCAACAAGCCCAATAATGTTGCAATATTAGCAAAAGTGGCAAGATAGTGCGTGCGCTTTTCTAAGCGAGGAATGACTTCCATTAAACCTTCCTCCATTGCCATTTCAATGTCATCGCGGTGCCGCGATGCTTGCAAACGAGTTAAACCATATGTCAAAATTTTGCCGATATCCGCTTTCGACGCCGAACTGACAGACATTGCCTGCTTGTAATCATTGCGCTGTAGGAGTGGTACGAGTTTTTGCCACATGGAGCGATTAGTCTGCTTTGCGTAAGTAAGATACATATACCGCTCCAGCGCGATGGCAAGCCCCAATGCAAGCACCAGCATTATGGGGTACATAAACATACCACCTTCTTGAAAAAATTTAACGATTGCGGAATAGGCTTCCATTATTATCTCTCCTGACTTATCGCAACTTGATACTGTCGATTACAACAACAATAAGTACGGCTAATTTTATATAACATTTAAAAAATCATACCGGCGTATGTCGAATGATACCGCAACCCGCACACCACCCAATTCACATCAATAATAGCATCTTGATTTTTGCAGTTTCCTGCTACATCCGCCCTAGATACCTGTAGCATTGAGATTTAGGTCTAATTGCACACCCTATCTACTCCATGGCTGCGTTGAAACTCCTCACAATAGAATGACTATTACACGTTATTTCGCCCGGCCATGAAGAAAATATGACACACACTTAAACCTAAATCCCAAACGCCACGGGTATATAAACCAACACTTGATTTGCCATCAATAGCGTTAATGATGTCACTACCATATCGCTCGCCATATAATGACATCTTTTTCACTATCATCCGGGGTTAAGAGATGGGGTCTACGTCGCGGCTCATTTACGTGTTACAGCTTTAGGATTATCCAATTCCAGTATACTGCTGTATCTGATTTCTCGCAAAAACACATCCCTGTCCAACGCAGTCATGCCTTCCTTGAACGATCCTTTCTCCGACACACCCGACAAAGTTCCGATACGGGACTTTTTCCAAGGCACAATATACAGCACTTTGGGAAGTTCACGCGAACCTACGATGGATGTGTCGTCAAGTTCCAAACGATCGGCGGCTAAAACATAACCATTAAAGCCTATCGTTATAAAAATACCTGCACACAACAGTCTTTTAAGCATCATCATATTTCAAGCTTTCTAGTCTACAACAAAACCAAATCGTAACTCTACTTACTTTGCCGCTTTAATACGTCTTTGTAAGTCAACGATCCATTTCTTTACCTCTTTATCTTCCTGCGCTGTCAGTTGCTGGAAGCGTTGATAATGATCTAACGCATTTTCTAATTCGCCAAGGTAAAGATCTAATAAAATACCAAAATTGAGGTGAGCATACGCGTAATCGGGATCAATCCGCAAGGCATTCTCGTAATTCTTTCGTGCCTCACTAAATTTACCCTTGCCACGATAAATAATCCCCAAGTGATTAAGACTAACGGCACTTTTGGAATTCACCTTAAGGGCCTGTTGAAACGCTTGTTCCGCTTTTTCTATTTCATCGTCTCTGAAATGTATAATGCCCAAATTCACGTAAGGACCGGCCAAATTTGGGTATGACTGCGTTAAATGCACCATCATATTTTTCGCCTGTGCGATATTGCCAGAACGCATCGCCCCTACCGCATTATCATATTGCACCCGTACACCGGGGTTTACCGCTATTTCAGGAGAAGTCGTAGGCTTTGGGCTCGCTGTTGTAATCGGCTTTTTTGGGCTCGGACTCGATATTGGACTCGCTGGCGACGGCGTTTCACTGGGTTTTGTGGCGGTCCCTGCACAGCTTGTAATCAACAACACTATTATGGCAATAAAGCCCCACTTAATAAATAACATCGGCAAACAACTCACTCCTTTCAGATTTTGCATAACGAACAGGTTGTAAAACGCTCAACACCGCAATGCTTTTTTTAACCCACTCATCATAAACGCCTTCAACAATACGCTTAGCGTTAGTCTCATGAATATCCATGCTTTTTTCCTCAAAGGGAAAAGCCTGCTCCTCCAGCAGAATATCATATTGTTCACGCTCATCCTGCGACAACCCACTCGGTCGCTCTGAATTAAGCAACTCACGACCAAATTCGTTATAAATTTCCGCCAACCAATAGACTGACGCTGTTGTGACTTCCTCAACACCGTAATTGGCCGCTTTTGTATAAGCATCTACTGCTTCCTGCATACGTTGTTTTTTCTTCTTTAAATTTTCCTTCAACGGTGCCACAAGTTTGACACGCTGAAATGTGCTCATGTGTGGCTCGGCTAGCTCAAGAGCAGCTTTCGCAGCAAGGTATTGCGTTCTGTCTGAACGACCACTGCCTGCGCTTTCATCGCTTTCAATGATCTGACGTAACCAATACCGGCGATTTTCGACCTGATTAATGCTTAAATAAATATCGGCTAACTTCTGCTGCGCCTCCAATGCCTGCTCCGCAGGTTTTGGATAAGTATCAACAAATTGTTTGTATGCAGTAATTGTATCGCTTCTAGCACCAGCTTCTTCATAAAGTTCCGCAATACGCCAAGCCAGTTCGCGGCGAACATCCACGTCAGTTTGATAGTCAATCATGGTTTTAAATTCTTGGGCTGCCGCAATAGGCTGTTTTGACTTCACATAAGCAACTGCAAGATTTTCAGTCACTTTTTGGCTTAATCGATGCTGCGGATACCGCTGCCGGAATCGTTGCAGTGTTTTAATCGCTGCATTCCAGGATTGCTTGGCTACATAGCTCGCCGCCAGATCAAATTGCGCCGATATTGCGATATCAGTGTTGGGGGCTTCTAACACCACTCGTGCAAAATGATCGACAGCACTTTGGTGGTCATTTGCCGCCCGAGCCTGCTCACCTTGTTTATAGATTGATGCTGCTAAACCCTCTTCAATGGCTTTGCGTTGAGCATTACCCGGTTTGGTAAGCCGAATAGCAATTTTATAAGCAGACTCTGCCCTGGCATAATGCCCTGATTGCAACTCTGCCTGGGCCACAATCAACCAAGCTGTGCGGCGCATGGCCGGCGTTGTGCCACCGGTTAACTCCAGTATGGAACGCGCTGCAACAGCCGCTTGTTCATATTTTTTTAACGCAAACAAGTCTTCCGCCGCTTTGGTGACCGCACTTGGTGCACGCTTGTCATCTGGAAATGCTTTACCGAACCGTAACGCGCTGGCAATCGTTAATCGTTCCCAGATTTCTTTCTGTTTACCATTAAGTCGTTTAGCCTGCTCACTGTATGCCAGCAAGGCAGCATAACCTGCTTCGGCATTTTTGCCGTACTTCGGGTATTGGTAGGCCGTTTTTTCGAATTCTTTTGCTGCTGCTTCAAACTGCTTGTTTTCAGATAACATTTCCGCCAACAAAAAATTCATTCTTGGCGCTTTTGCACTTTTCCGAAAATTTTTGATATATTGTTTATACCATACAATAGCAGTGACGTAATCAGCCGGTTTTTTACTTTTTTGTGCCTGAGCATGGTAATGCTGAGCCACTTCTTCAATATTTTTTTGCAATAACGGCGTTAGCTTATTGTGAACATCCTCTCCCTGTTTTTTCCAATACTCGCCATTTACCTGATACTGCTTCGCAAAATTGATTTTGGCTTTCATCAATAACGAGGGGAAACCACCGCGAGCAAAAGCTTTTATTCGATACATATCAAAATCCGGTGCCAATGCATGAAACGGGGAATGCTCCACGAAGGCATGATAAGCATTTGCCGCATCACGAATACGCTTCTGCGACAAGTAATGGTCACCTAGATTCTTGTAAATTTGGCTTTCATACCAGCGCTGACTATTGTTGTCAAAATAATCAGTTACAGCCTTTGCGCCACCCAACTCGTTAAAACTAAGGGTAATGACTCGGTAGATATCCTTTAATAACTCTTTGTCACCACGACTAAGATTCACGTTATCAACACCTGCTTTTCCAGACTGCCCCCTAAGCTTACGGTCAGCCAGAGTAAAAAAGGAATGCAATGCGCGATCATATTTATTTTGCCGATACGCAGACCAACCTTTTTTTGATAACGCTTTTTCATAAAATGCCGAGGATGGGTTAACCACCATTGCCTGAGTATAAGCCCGATCGGCATTTTCAAACTCATCAAAAGAAAAAAATAACTCACCTCGCCGAAAATGTACTTCATCGCGATTTTCCAAATCTGGAAACCTTGCTAATAAACGATCCAACGCATCCAATGCCTTACGCGGCTTACCTGCCTGTTCATAGGCCTTCGAGAGTTGATAAAATACCTGGGCATCATCAATTTTACCTGCTGAGGCATTAATCGCGCTTTCATAAAGCTCAATGGCTTTTTTATAGGAATCCTGCTTTATCTGCGCTATTTTTGCAGATTCCGTTTCTCTTTGTTTCGCCGTATCCAATTCCGCAATTTGCTTCTCGTAACGCTCCTCACTACGCTCAAGCTCCAAATCAGCAAGCCGGCGCAACGCTTCTACCTTTAACGAATCTTTAGGCACTGACGCCATGAATTCTGAATAACTATCCATCGCTTTCTCGCGCGCGCTGCCCACGACGGCGTCTTTTTCGATATTAATACTTAACTCACCCAGTGAAGCTAACGTGTCTTTCTCAGTAACAGCACAGCTATTCAATAGTGATAGCACCGCAAGCGCACAACAAACCCGCAGCTTATTGTTCATTACCATCACCCCATCGCTTAGCAGCATAATCGTAAATTTGTGCCACCGAAAAACGCGCATCATTAAAATAACTCTCTAGCCGTGTTTTACGGCGCTCTAGCTCATCAAATGCCATGCGTTGCAGATAATGACGAAATTTTTCCACCACCAACAAAGTCTTTGATTGAATTCGCGTAATGCGTTTTTCATACATCTTGCGTTTCTTGTCTGGCAAATCATTATAGGTCTTTAGGCTTGCGGACCACCGTTCCAGCTTCCCCAATGACAATTGCAATGCGATAAAACTCTCCAGAGTTTCCCTGAATTCATACTGACTAAGCAACGGTAATAAATAGTGCCCTTCCGGAGTATTAATATACTTATTTATTTGGCCCTCGGTCGCACCTTCCAGTTCAAGATTGGCAAATTGGGTTATATTTTCCAACATCTTGCCGCCACTAACGGCCTCAGCAGCTCTGTCTATCTTTCCGATTTCGGACTGAAATACAGCCATCGCTTTTTCGTAATACTCTAAAGATTGTTTAAATGCCTCCAATTGTCCTAATGCAAATGGCACCGCCATCATCGCATCTTGCACAGCGGGAGCACTGGGGTGTCGTTCAATTAATTTTAACCAGGGCACTAACGATTGTTTGTGCATTTTTTTATCAGAATATATCCGACCTAAAGCCAACAATGCTTTATTGGCAAAGGGACCCGACAACTTCATACGTTCTAGAAAAACTTGCGCTGCCGCCGGGTTGTCTTTTTCAAGATATCCATAACCTAACACTAAGTTGGCCTTATCTTTTAGCGCCTGAGTCTCGGCGTTTCCGGCTGCCATCGAGCCGACTTCATCCAGGATTTTAATACCCTCATCCTCGCGTCCCAGATGGTATACTGCAACCCCTTTATTAAACTTCGCATAAGGCCCCCAATCTGAGTGCTCATTGACATGTTTTAATGCGGCTAACGCGTCCGAGTAACGTTGCTGATGTAAAAAAATGTTTGCCTCAAGGATATAACGCTCCTGACGCAAGCTGAAATTCATGCTGTTTTTAACGTTACCCACCGCACTTAATGCCTCGTCCAATTTGCCGCGCTGATATCGGGTCTTAGCAAGATAAAACCACGCCTGGTCTCTCACGCTACGCGATTGAACGGTGTTTAATAACGCTTCAAAAATACGCGATGCCTCTTCATGAAAACCATAGGCTAAGTAAAGCCCGCCCAAGACCAACCCTGCTTTTTCAGGGTCAAGCACACGGCCTTGTTTTTGCGCGGATTGAAGACGCGTGATCGCAGTAAAATGATGCCCCTGATAAGAATCGAACAGTGCGTCTTTTACATTCGGATCCCTTATATCGGCCCATACAATCTCAGCCAACGCATTTATTGGCAATAACAGAATAACAATAAATAACAGCACCTTACCAAGCAAACTGCTTTGTAACGTGGGCTTCACAAAAACACAAGTCCTTTTTGCCATTCTAGTTATACTCTTTTATGGTAAACCGAGGAAATCCGTTACTCTCAGTGCTATTAACATAAAGCTCAATAACAGTGCGGTCAACACCCGAAATAAACGTAAAGCTCGCTTCTCGTTGATAATCGGGGTCACGCGGCACTTTACCGACAAATACCGCCTTTAGGTGATGCATGCCTGCCGGCAAATTTGCCAAGTACAAACGGTGCCCGCCACCACGCACCATTGCGCTTATTTCTTTCTCGGAATACGGATGAGCAGCAACCACTTGGCCATCAACTTTCAACTCCACGTAGTCTAGGTCAAAAAATCTTGACGGTTCTAACGTAACAAGGACCAGTAATTGATTTTTTGCGGGGTTGGCATGTTGCTCATCAAGGATGGCAAGATCGCTACTGAGGTTTAGCACTTCTTTCAATAATTTCTCTGCTTCACTATCCAGACTGGCAAACGATTCCACCTTAGGCGACTTAGCCACTCTCTTTTCAATGGGTTTTTCCGAAGCAACTGCGGCTAATTGCAGATTGATTTCGAACGGTACTACTACAGATACAGAAGGAAACGATGTACCGTATTGCGCTTGCGCGCGCACCGAGAACGGCGATATTTGCTCACCTTGCTGTACCTTGTGCATTTCAATCGACACTTCAGGTTTCGAAACCATCTCAATGTCCATTTGAGAATATGCTTCAGCAAATACAGCGCCTGTGCTATACAACAAACAAAACAGGCTGTATACGAATGTTTTTAGCCTCACACTTACGAACTCCACCATTGGTAATACCTACGGATCCCCTCTCAGGACACCCCAACCATTGTTATTCATGAAAATTATTATTCACGAAACGCCTATTTTCGAAGTCATATCACCGCCGGATTAATTGTTGCAACACTACCACTACCCAGCTTACCTTTTGATTTGTCCGATTACTACGCCAAAAATGCTCATTTGGACAACTGAACACCGTGCAACTTCCTTTTCCTCGATTATATCAAAAACAAACGAGTCGAAAACAATCTGCGTAATGACTCCACATTTAATAGTTAGACCTGAGTAGTTACACAAAATCAAGCAATATATCTAGAAACTCAATCCCTCAAAAAAAGCTGATGGTTTAATTTAACAGCCCAAATGTCCAGCGACAAATCAACCGACCTTTTAGAGGGTGGGCTCAATTCACACAGCGCCAACAACCAATGCCTTAGACAAGGGCAACATGGCCAAAAAGTCTTTTACCTTCAGCACTCTAGTCGTTCTCGCCACAATCCAACGGAGTAATTTAGGTTTAATTCTCTGCTCGATAATTATCATCAATGTTGGGTTCAACGTGTAATCTACCCTGCTCCCAATATCCTATATATCGTCGCCTGCCCCTTCTGTCAATTCAACTGGCGCAACACAAACAACCTCAAGCCAAAAAAATGACACTCCCATCACTGGCGCGTCAAATCAGGAAAACATGTTTAACCTTAACCTCGTTCCTTGATACGGCCCGCCATTTTGCTCGGCGATATACTCTGATCCCCGTTAATCAAATTAGCAACCAATATCGCCGATAAATCCGGCCACTTCATATAGCAGTGGTGGGTTTTAGCCTTAATCGGAACACATTAACGGGGTTACTTAATAAGAATTGTTTGTGCAAGAATAATTGAAACTAACAAGGCTCGCTCGCAATGATTCGTAATAACGAAACAATAAAACCTGACGACCCGACTAAAAAAGATACGAGACTGGCCTGCCCTATTTACAACCATATCATAAGCTTGCTAGATTTAAATGGAGTATTTATGTGTAAACCCTCTATCGTTATCGGAATAAATGAAATAAAAGGCGTCTCTCCTCACCGCCTGCTACAAATTAACATTTTATCCCCTCCCCCTGACGATCACGAAATGACTGATTTTACCGAAATACAGGCGAATAAATCAAAACCCCACGTTGCGTGGCAGCGCTACCTGTGGCAAAAAAAATACATTCCAATCCAGTCACCTAAAACCCTGGAAACGGAGACTTCAGGCTTTATAGCAAGATCAGTGGCAAATCAAATACAAATACATTGCCTTCATGAGTTAAGAACTGTTCTCGAACAGCTATAGTACTAACGAGTACTAATAGGTATATTGTGTTTGTTGCTTGCTAATTTTCGCTAGCAATACCACTATCATCCAAACAAAATTTGACGCATAGACTGCGAACGTTTAAAAATAGGACTTAAATATACCCATAGCGTTTAGGTACTTAAGTGTGTTTCCTGTTTATTTCATGGTAGCAACAAATACATGTTTTATTTCAAGGATATCTACAACGCAACTAGAAAACCACCCAGACGTATTGCTATTCCAAAGAAACCTATTCGTGATGGGTATGGTATATACTCACTTAATCAGTTAATACATTGAATAAATTGCCGTGAAAAGTCCGTTAACCAAGAATTCCTTTAAAAGGATAACCTACATTACGGCTACAGTTATTGTTGCATTATTGCTAATGTCGGCTATTTTCAATTTACTACTGGTCCGCTCCCATTACAAGAATCATGAAAACGAGCAAATTCGAGAACAATTAGAAAACAAAGCACTAATATTAAGCAAACAACTGCGCTTATACCATCAGGTTATCGATAACGTGGCAGCAGAAACCAGCACTCGGGATATGCTAATGTTTGGAGATGCTAAAAGTGCACATCAGTGGGCAGTGGAAATGCGGAAGTTCATACCGCAATCCATAGGCGTAGCGTTACTATCCTCACGTGGAAAAATATTAGGCGATCCCGTTAGTCTACGTTTAGGCCCGCAATGCCTCACTGACTTAACACGCCTATCACAAGGAGAAAGTGTTGCTCACCCCCCTATCCACCGGGAAATTCCCGAGTTGTCTCATTTTGATTTAACCACACCAATCTTTGACGAGCAAAACATGCAGGTAGGAATTCTATTTGTAAGCTTCAGCTTGGATACATTAAAATCCACCTTGCAAGAAAGCGTCAGTAAAGAACAATTTTTGCAATTGTTAGACATTGAAGGCCACCCCATTGCTGTCGCGGGCTCTATTTCAACAGTTCGAGAACAATACAACATCAGTATGCGAGTACCCAATAGCAGTTGGAGTATCAAGCTAACGGAAAATCTCGCCACTGCATTGCCTATCCACCTAACCCTTAGCTTGTCTAATTTAACAATGTCAATTATCGTCGTCGCCTTGATACTATTGTTTATCGGTTACATCACACGCACATTTAAAAATGATTTCAACAAGATAAAAGCACGGCTTATCCAAGTATCAGAAGGGGTTCTTGAAGAAGCCAACCCTAATATCCAATTAAAAGAAACTGCCGAAATAATCCCTTTTATAGAGTACATCGCAAAAGATATTCAGAAAAAACAACAAATGATCGCTAACCAAAGCTGGATTGACGAACTGACTGGATTACCAAACCGCAGGCATTTTAACAATGAATTTGTACGCGCTTATAATCTCGCGCGTCGCGGAATACCCATGGCGGTTGCATTAATTAACCTGGATAATTTCAAAACGTTGAATGTCAGCGCAGGAAAAACAGCGGGTGACCAAGCACTAAAATTACTGGCAAACACCCTGCAACAATATTGTCGCAAAACAGATTTTGCCGCACGCTTAGGTGGCGATGAATTTGCACTATTGCTATTAGACATGCAACATGAAAAAATCCGTCCTTGCATTGAAAAACTTGCAGAAACCTTTTTGGAGCAACAGGAGCGCCACCCTGCGGTTCCCGATGAATTTCGCTGCACTTTAAGCTGTGGCTTTACCTTTATTAATGTGCATCGTGATTACAATGCCGCTGCCGTTTTAACACGTGCCGATAAAACACTTGCCGAAGCAAAATCTCGGGGCAAAAATTGTGTCGTAGAAGCTTAGAGCCTGTAAAGAAATAAATTGAACACTCCTTACCCACCTAACCATGAGGCAAGCACAACGAGTCGTTATCATTATGATTATTATCTATGACAAAAAAGGCATGACTGAATTACTTTGCCTGGAAGTATCAACCTTAGAAAAAGCTGATTTGCGTATGGTTAATCTCGAGAATGCCAATCTAGTGCAATTCTGCTTCACTGGCGCCAACCTTGAAAATGCCAATTTAAAAAACGCCGACCTGCGGCTCGCAGATTTCAGTAACGCCAACCTAACCGGTGCAAATTTATCTGGCGCCGATATTACTGGCACCTGCTTTGACAATGCAAACATGTCGAACACCCTATTACCGCCTAAAAGCTTGCCTGTCACATTAATCTAAGCCACTCTTAAGAAAAATGAAATAATGACGAACTATCGAATTACAACACAGTCATGAAATAGAAAGCCTGCAATGACAGCTAACATGCCAATCGCTACGGGTTATAGCAAAGGCGATCTGGAGCCGTGGCTATCTAGCAATAATTAGGTTCGACAGTAACAATAATGTTAAACTGTGGCTGTAGCATACTGTTTTTAATGATGAAGCACTTTTAGCGAAACAATTTTAGTGGAGAATTATCATGAGTAGCGTCCCTGTGTTCAAATCAAATTTAACCGACGAAATTAATGTTACGTCGGCAGCCCACGAAAAGCTGTTGGAACTGATTAACTCAGAGGAAAACGTTAATGGCGTACGCATATTTGTTTCTGGCGGCGGCTGTAGCGGTATGACCTACGGCATGACCTTTGCTGAAAAACCCACACAATATGACACTGTATTACAACAAGACAACCTAACAGTCTATATTGACACAATCGCCTTAAACTTCCTGGAGGGTGTGGAAATTGATTACGTACAGCAAGGCATGGGAGCCAGCTTTGTGTTTAAAAATGTGTTTGCAGCAACGGGCGGAGCTAACACCTGTGGCGCCTGCGGTGCCGCAGGGGGAGGCTGTTAAGCACCCGAACACACACCGCTCGCTTATAGACAAACGAGTATGCGCCCAACAGAGGCGCAATCGATCCGGCTTATTATCAATAGTAGGCAATTAATTGCTAGCATGTGAACAAAAACCCAATCACTGCGTTATTTTTTTGAAATCGCCTCACACTCAAACAAGCCCCTCTGTCGCTAACGAGCGACCTTGTTTATTAATTATCGCCCCAAACAATAGCTATCGTATTGCACCGTATCTAAAGGCAGCAAGCGCACTTAACCTCGACACCTTGATTGTTTCCGACAGTCACCATTCTCTCGTCACCGAGGTTGCAGCAGGCTTGCATGTCGACTTTAATGATGCGCAAGCTGCTGCACAAAAAATTTATAAAACTACTCGCCGTCTAAACGTTGCCGGCATCATTGCGACCGATGATTTCACTGTTGAAATCACTGCACACGTAGCATCATTACTACACCTGCCGCATAATTCAATTGAGGGAATGAAAACATCCCGCTGGAAACATCACGCCCGGCGCGTATTACAACAAGCGGGATTGCCTGTCCCAACCCATCGCATCATCAATTTAAACGATAATCTCGAACAACAGATCAACGGCTTTCCTTTTCCTTGTGTCGTCAAACCCGTTAATTTATCAGCCAGTAGAGGGGTTATTCGTGCCAATAATCGAAGGGAATTTCTAAATGCCTGTGAGCGAATCCGCCGTATTGTTGCCGACCAACCCAGCCTGGAAGCACAACAAACGGTGTTGGTGGAATCTTATATCCCCGGCATCGAAGTCGCGGTGGAAGGTATTCTGGAGAAAGGTACATTTACAGCCCTGGCCGTTTTCGACAAACCCGACCCATTGGAAGGCCCTTATTTTGAGGAGACCTATTACATCACGCCATCCCGACTGCCTCCCGATCAACAACAAAAATTACTTTGTTGCGTTGCGGATGCCTGTAAAGCGTACGGTTTAGTCACTGGGCCAGTGCACGGAGAACTACGCATTAACAATGAAGCGATCTACATCATTGAAATCGCAGCACGTACCATCGGTGGCGAATGTGCCCGGCTATTGGAATATGGCACGGGCTATAGTCTTGAAAAACTGGTTATCGCCAATGCGATTGGTAAACCTATCATCTCTCAGACATTTCAAAAAAGTGCCGGCGTATTAATGATTCCAACACCAAAAGCAGGTGTACTGCGTCGTATCGAAGGAATTCTAGCGGCTAAAAAAATTCCTTATATCGACGCTATTAACATTACCATTCGCGAAGGCCATGAGTTGAAATGCTTGCCAGAAGGCGTTGGTTACCTGGGGTTTATTTTCGCCAGCGGCCCTAATCCCGCAGCGGTTGAAAAGGCACTACGCCAAGCCCATCAGACACTCAACATCGTTGTCGCACCATTATGGACAATCAAATAAATCAGCCAGGATAGCTTTTTCGTTTCTTAAAGAACATGCAGGCCGTTATTTTTTGCCTCCTCCACCCGTTTCGCTATACCCGGCCGGCAACCCACCATAATCACCTTCACCGAATAAAAATCCAAGCATGTGCTTTTCAATAACTTCAATGTTTTGCGGGTCAGCCGTACTCAAGCCATTTTCATTAATAATGGTAGTAAGCCGTTCCAGCCACTGCTGCCATCCTTCTTTAGAAACATTTTCATATATGCGAATACCCAACTCACCAGGGTGCGGAGGTTTATCCAGTCCACCGGCCTCGCGTTTTATCACTACACATTGAACTTTTTTTGTCATGAAAAACAGCCTGTCTGTCTACGTAAAGAATGTGTCAATTTAACCTAGAATCCTCAGTTGGACGGGGTGAAGTGTGCGTTTGCGGCGGTGTAGGACAAGGCGTAACTCCTTGGAATAGTGATTCTATTCCAAGGAGTTACAACGCCGTCATGCAGCGCCGCAAGCGTGCAATTCGCCTTGTCGCGTGGTTCACCCAGCAGGCGATGCAATAAATTGATTTCAATGCTATTCATATCAATAACTTAGTATCAGAATGGAGCGCTCAACTGAGGATTCTAGGTTAAATTTTTAAAGCGACACGGATACCCTCCAATTATAACGAAATATTAGCGGATCGGGTACTTGCAACTGCTATCATTCCCGCTTCACCGCCGCTATACCTATAGTTAGTGTGTATTAAATAGAATACACCACACTAGCGCGGTGACTTAGGGTCTGGTGGGTTATCGTTCAGTGATGTCGGTCCCGCTTCTTCGTCGGGAAAAGGTTCGTACTCCTGATGTGGCGGCGCATTGTCATCATACCCGCCATCCAACTCTTCAGCTTCTATGCGATCCAGTTCCGCATCCATTTCGGCTTCGCTTAATGGGGTATGCTCAGACGCCTCACCATAATTGCCAGATTCAGCGGTCGGCGTATTGTCTTGCCCATCAGCCGATGTCGATTGAGCGGCAGCTCTGCCTTTTTCGGGGTCGTAAGGCTCACCTTCATCCTGCGCTTGCTTTTTCGGGTTGACATACAAGCGCGAGAAGAGCAAGCCCAATTCAAATAACACCCACATGGGAAACGCTAATAAGGTTTGGGAAATAACATCAGGCGGCGTTAACAGCATACCGATTATAAATGCACAAACAATAACATAAGGTCTTTTGGCCGCCAGGCTTGCCGCTGTCGTCAATCCGCTCCAGATGACCAGAATCGTCGCAATCGGTACTTCAAAAGCAATCCCAAATGCAAAAAACATCTTCAAAACGAAATCGAGATAGCGGCTGATATCCGTCATCACGGCAACACCATCGGGCACTACAGCAGTGAGAAAACCAAATACCAGCGGAAACACCACAAAATAAGCAAACGCCATTCCCAGATAAAAAAGAAGTGTACTGGAAAATAATAAGGGGAAAACCAGCTTACGTTCATTTTTATACAGACCCGGCGCAATGAAAGCCCAGCCTTGGTATAAGATAACTGGAACACAAATAAAGATTGAGACAACCAACGTCAATTTAAACGGCGTAAGAAAGGGTGAGGCAACCTCTGTGGCGATCATGCTGGTCCCTTCCGGCATATGCCTCAATAGCGGTTCGGCAAGAAAGGTGTATAAATCATTGGCAAAGGGGAATAAACCTAAAAACACCACAATAACCGTTAATACCACTCGCAACAAACGGTCGCGCAATTCCACCAAGTGTGACACAAAGGTCGCCTCCGCAGACCGGGGGGTTTCATTTGGTTTTGTCATTCACTGACTCTGCGGGGGAATTATGACGAGTGGATGTTGCCTGCTCTGGTTCGATGACAGGAGTATCGTTACCCTGCTCGGTCTTGGTGTTAATGGATTTGGTTTCAGGTGAGGTATCATCCTCCACGGCTTGATCATTTTTAAACAAATTAGCCTTCACAGAAACATTATTACTGACACTATCGAGGGATTGCTCCAACATTTCGTGCACTTCTTTAATTTTAGCTTGCCCTTCCAATAACTCTTTTAGCTCTTCTGTCTTCATCACCTCACGATTGAAATCGGATTGGACTGAAGACACGAATCGCCTAACTTTACCCAACCAAAAACCGACGGTACGCGCCACCGCAGGCAGGCGCTCCGGACCAATAACCAGCAACGCCACAATTGCAATAAGCCCAATTTCCCAAAAACCAACATCAAACATAATTAGCTACGACGCGTGAAATTGCTGCCTACAAAGGGTCCACACCCGCTGTTTTGGCATTTGTTGATTCCAACTACAAGCGTTCGTTGGCAGCATATTCGCAATCTTTATAATTGGAGAACCACCAACCAAAACACGGTAGTGTTTCAAATGACGATGTTATATCAGACCTTATCTTTTTCTTTGTTTGTCACTTCGCCTTCAATAACATCACCACTGTCATTTTTGTTCAGCTTTGCACTTTCACTGGGTGCATCACTTTCACCATCTTTGACAGCACCTCGAAAGCCTTTAATAGCAGCACCAAGATCGCCACCAACATTTCGCAATCGTTTCGCACCAAATAATAATAAAATAATTAATAAAATAATTAATAATTGCCAAACACCAATACCCATACGTTTCTCCAGTTAGGTTTACGGCTTTGTCCACCTGTCGTTAAATTTGACCATAGCCACCGCTACACATCCAGTCATCTATTATTGTTATGCAAATCCGAGTAAATTTCCACCACCCAATAAATGTATGTGCAAATGGTAGACTTCTTGCCCACCACCCGGTCCAGTGTTGATAATGGTGCGAAAGCCATTATCCAAACCCTGTTGCCTAGCTATTTTGGGCAATAATCGAAACATAGAAGCAATAAGCTGATCATGCGTTTCGTCCAACTCATTCAGGCTGGCAATATGCTGCCGAGGGATTATTAATAAATGCACATCGGCTTTAGGGTAAATATCTTTAAAAACAACTATTTGATCATCTTCGTAGACTTTTTCTGATGGCAATGAGCCTTCGACCACTTTGCAAAATAAACAATCACTCATTATTTTCCCCTCTGGCCGCTTTTTCTTCGAGACCGGACAATCCGAAGCGGCGCTGCAATTCGGTCAAAATGTCAGTCGGGCCTAGCCCCTGATGCGCTAATAAAACTAAACTATGAAACCACAAATCAGCGGTTTCATAAATAATTTGCTGTGAGTCACCATTTTTTGCCGCAATAATTGTTTCAGCAGCCTCTTCGGCCACTTTTTTTAAGATAGTATCCAGTCCCTTATGATAAAGATTAGCAACATAAGAGGTGTCTGCGTGCGCTTTTTTACGCTGCTCCAACACGGCAGCCAATTGTAATAAGACATTCTCAGTCATTGTTTTAAACGTAAACAGGGTTTTAGTGTTTGTTCAGGCATCCGTTTTACAACACATGCCTTCTTTAAAATTTGCGGCTGATTAGGTTAAACATCAACCGCACCGAGTGTTTTAAGCATTTTATGGGCCGACCGGATTTAAGAGAAACCGATCAGAACCAAATGAAACAGCTCCATTTCCAACATTTCAATTCATATAAGCCTTCAATTTTCCTTGAGAACTCGACATTTTGTGTTTAGATGTGATTCTAAAACCATTTTTCACGTCGGCAAGCGCCACTTCAGGAGAGAGGGGTGAAACCACCTCATTTATTATAAATATCGACGGGTTCTTTAAGCACCGACTCTACATCAACCCATTGTTTTTCCTTAAGCTGTTGATAAAAGCAACGTTCATGCCCAGTATGACAGGCAATTCCACCCAGCTGTTCCACTGCAAGCAGAATAACATCATTATCGCAATCTAGACGAATGTCCTTTATTTTCTGCACATGGCCTGATTCTTCACCTTTACGCCATAAGCGTTTACGCGAACGCGACCAATAAACAGCCCGCCCTTCCTCTACACTAAGCTGTAACGATTGACGATTCATCCATGCCAGCATCAGTACTTTCCCCGAGTTGGCATCCTGCGCAATAACCGGCACAAGACCTTCATCAGTCCACCTAATCACGTCTAACCAGGGTATTATTGCTTCACAATTCATTGCCGACACGCCGCCCGCTCATCATAAGCTATCACAGCGCTTCCCCACTTATCCATCTCAAAGCCTGACTTCCACACCGTTTTCTGCCATATAACGTTTCGCCTCGCCAATGGAGTATTCTGCAAAGTGGAATATGCTAGCCGCAAGCACAGCATCAGCATGACCTTCGGTAACACCCTCAACCAAGTGCCGCAAGTCGCCCACACCCCCGGAAGCAATAACAGGAATCGTCACTGCATCACAAATCGCTCGCGTTAACGGGATATCAAAACCAATTTTGGTACCATCCCGATCCATGCTAGTCAATAGAATTTCACCCGCCCCATACTGAACCATACGACAAGCCCATTCCAGCGCATCAAGACCGGTTGCTTTGCGACCACCGTGCGTATAAATTTCCCAGCGTGGTGCTTCACCTTTTTTACTGACAGACTTTGCATCAATGGCAACTACGATGCACTGGGAACCGAACCGATCCGCGGCTTTTTTAACGAATTCCGGATTGGCAACCGCAGCGGTATTTATCGCTACTTTATCCGCACCCGCATTTAGCATACGACGAATATCCGTTAATTCCCGGATACCACCACCCACCGTCAACGGTATAAACACTTGGCCAGCGACATCCTGCACCACATGCACAATAGTTTCCCGATTATCGGAACTGGCCGTTATATCCAAAAAGGTCAGTTCATCCGCACCTTCTTTATCATAACGCTTGGCGATTTCAACCGGATCACCCGCATCACGTATATCGACGAATTTAACGCCTTTTACGACCCGACCATTATCGACATCCATACATGGAATAATGCGCTTTGCTAAACCCATATCCTTCTACACCTTACTTTAACTGGTTAATTCGCCATTGAAGCGATTGCTGGTGAGATCCGATACCCGATAAAATCATTAACTAACTGATGTTACGCACCCTTGATTATGAATCAATAAATTACGATTTTTCGTAAACACCATAGCCTGCATTCCTTATCGAGGTCTGCGTAACATCAGTAAATAAGAAACGTGCACATTCCTAACAAACAACGACTTTCAGTTTAATTTTCACTAAGGGACACTCTCAATTAATACGAATCACGAACCTCAAAATCAAAGTAATCCTAACAACTGGCCTAACCGACTTGACCACAATCGATCAATCTGTTCTCGAAGCATTATCCAATGACAATTCATCTGCCAATTTTTGCCCTGCCACAAAATCCAGACTACCCTCATAAATCGCCCGCCCAGTGATGGCGCCCGTGATACCTTCATCGGCTACTGCACACAATGCACGTACGTCGTCTAAATTTGTAATACCGCCGGAGGCAATTACCGGAATACGGATGGACCGCGCCAATACCACTGTCGCATCCACATTAACCCCTGACATCATCCCGTCCCGGCTAATATCAGTGTATACAATAGCATCCACACCATCTTGCTCGAACCGTTTTGCCATATCCACAACATTGTGCTGAGACAGTTTAGACCAACCATCGATAGCAACTTGACCATCTTTTGCATCAAGCCCCACGATGATATGTCCAGGAAAATTTAAACATAAATCGGATACAAAATCGGGAGTATCAACTGCCTTGGTGCCAATAATACAATAACTGATTCCAAGATCGATATAATCCTGCACCGTATTTTTATTACGTATGCCACCACCGAGTTGCACCGCAACACCAGCATCAGAACAAACCTTGACAATACCACGAATAGCATCCGCATTCTGTGGACGACCCTCAAAAGCGCCATTTAAATCAACGACGTGCAAACGCCTAGCACCCGCATCGACCCAACGCTGCGCCACTGCGGCAGGATCATCCGAAAACACAGTATCATCATCCATACGGCCTTGGCGCAATCTCACGCATTTGCCATCTTTCAAATCAATGGCGGGTATTAAAAGCATCTGCTTATCCTCATTATAGGTTGGCGATAGCATTGACTGACACTCATCACTGACTAACGTTGATAATAAACATGTTACTGAACATTTAAAAAATCAGGCTGAGCAATTATATGCCCAAATATATGCCCAAAGCATTTGAAATTTAGGCATTAACATTGCCCATCCCAGTTAACAAAGTTAGCATAAAGTGTTAAACCGGCTTGCTGGCTTTTTTCTGGATGAAATTGAACAGCAAAAATATTATCTTGTACCAGCGCTGAAGCAAAAGGATGCCCGTATGACGTAGACGCCGCAACCGGACCAGGGTGCTCCGGTTGTGCATAATAACTATGCACAAAATAAAAACGTGAATCTTGTGGAATATCCCGCCACAATGGATGCTTGGTGGCTTGGTACACTTGATTCCAGCCCATATGAGGCACTTTAAGCACGGCATCCGTCAATGGGTCTTTCAAATTTTGCTCAAAGGCTTTAACACTGCCCGGAACAATACCAAGACATTCCACACCCGCGTTCTCTTCACTAAAATCCATTAATGCTTGCATGCCAACACAAACACCCAAAAATGGTTTGGTTTTAGCAACATCATAAATAACGTCATCCAGCCCAAGGCGTTTAATCTCTGAGATACAATCCCGCATTGCACCAACCCCCGGCAATACAACTCGGTCTGCGCGCCGTATGAGACTCGCATCACTAGTCACCTCAACTCTGATATCTGACACCCGGCCTAACGCCTTAGCAACGGAGTGCAGGTTCCCCATGCCATAATCTATAACCGCCACAATTGCCATAAATGTGTCACCTTACTTATAAGCCGATAATTTTATTACTACAACGACTCAACTTAAACGTTGACTTGCTTGATGACCATGTCAAAAATGTGCATTTACACAGACAGCCAGACAATTTGCAAGCACCTCTTATAGACTGCCTTTGGTAGAAGGAATAACATTCTGCATACGCGGATCAGCTTCCAACGCTAAGCGCAAGGCTCGCCCAAAAGCCTTAAAAACGGTTTCTGCGATGTGATGGGCATTGCAACCCCGCAAATTATCAATATGCAAGGTCACTTTGGCATGATTAACAAAACCTTGAAAAAATTCTTTAAATAAATCAACATCAAAATCGCCTATTCGGGCGCGAGGATAGTCAACCGCATAAACCAAGCCAGGACGACCGGAAAAATCGATCACCACCCGTGACAGAGATTCATCCAACGGTACGTAAGCATGGCCATAACGCCGCAGTCCTTTTTTGTCACCAACGCCCCTTTCGACCGCTTGCCCCAACGTAATACCGATATCTTCAACGGTGTGGTGCGCATCAATGTGCAAATCACCATGAGCATCAATATCCATGTCGATCATACCATGCCGCGCCACCTGATCCAGCATATGATCCAGAAAAGGTAATCCGGTGTTAAAATTAGCCTTGCCGCTACCGTCAATATTGATGGACACTTGAATCTGGGTCTCAAGCGTATCTCGTTTTACACTGGCTTTACGGTCAGCCATTTTTTTCTCCGTTACGGGCATTCTTAATAATCCTGAACACCCTGTTTATATTAATTAAGTTATGAATCCACCAGCGCAGAAGTGGTACTGCCTCGAACTTTCACGCTCTTGCTCCAGACTTGCCATTCCGTCCTAAACCTAAATACCATGCTAAATCACAGCTTTAAGCGCTGTAAGAAATGCAGTATTTTCCTGTGTCGTCCCGACCGTTACCCGTAGACAGTTTTGCAATAAACTATTTTGAGAACCCATGTTCTTGATTAAAATACGATGATCTTTAAGCTGCTGAAAGATATCCGTAGAACATTTGCCCTCAACACGAAACAAGAGAAAATTAGCGCTTGAGGGGAATACCTGCACATTGCTCAACAATACCATTGACTGATACAAAGTCTCCCTATCCACACAAATTTGTTGCGTTTGCATTTCAAAAACAGGCATATGCTCTAAAGCAAACTCAGCACTTAACTGCGTAAGTACGTTGATATTATAAGGCAACCGCATTTTATCAATTTCACTCAGCCAAACAGATGACCCTACCAGATAACCCAACCGTAATCCGGCAAGCCCCATTTTAGATACTGTACGCATCACGAGTAAATTATGATATTTATCCAGCTTATCCATCAAACTACTGCCGGCAAAGGCATGGTAAGCCTCATCCACCACAATTAAACCGCGGCTGGCCTTAATGATTTCTTCAATATGGCTTACCTCAAATAAATTTCCAGTAGGGTTATTAGGGTACGCAATAAAAATGACTGCTGGGGTATAACGCTCGATCGCTTCAAACATAGCGTCAATATCTAGTTCAAAATCTTGCTGCAACGATACACCCACATACTGCATTCCTACCATGGTGGCGATCATTTTATACATGACAAATCCTGGCTCCGGCGTCAAAATGGCACGACCAGGTTCAGCCATTAACATTGCAATCATCTGGATAATTTCGTCAGAACCATTACCCAATAAAATTTGCAAATTATCGGGAACTTTCAGAGCCGCACGCAATTTTAGTTTGACGTTTTCCGCCGAAGGGTCAGGGTAACGGTTGATTTTTGAATCACGCAGGCGGGCCGTCCAGGCATCAAGCAATGCTATCGGCCACTGATAGGGGTTCTCCATTGCATCCAATTTAATTAAGTTGCCGGAGTCGGGAACATGATAGGCCTTAATTTTACGGATCTCGGGTCGTACCCATCGGGAAACGAGTGATTCGGCTTCATTACACCATGCCGTTGGACTGCCGTTATTATTGTTTTCGATTTCCCTCATGACTAATATCGATAGAATTGTGGCAGCACTGTTTTGATTAAATGTTTTTTATTAATAACATATCAACGAACAATCATTATGCGTTAATAATGATAACAGAACAACGCTTGCTTGCAGCAGCACTTTTCGATGCTCATCATTAATGTGACATTGGTAGACTGACAGACACTCGCCAAATTCTCTTGTTTCATTGAAGCTTATTCCATTTCACCTGATTTTTTGATTCGGTATTCCGCTGATCGTGCATGGGCCGTTAATCCTTCTCCCCTGGCTAATACTGAAGCAGTTTCGCCCAACAGTGCCGCGCCTTCGGCGGAACACATAATTAAATTGCTGCGTTTTTGAAAATCATAAACCCCTAATGGTGAAGAAAACCGTGCAGTCCTTGACGTCGGCAATACGTGATTGGGACCGGCACAATAATCACCCAAAACCTCCGCTGTATAACGCCCCATAAAAATAGCACCTGCATGTCGAATTTTTGCCGCCATCCGCTGAGGATCGTCAACTGATAACTCTAAATGCTCAGGCGCAATATAGTTAGCCACATCAACCGCTTCCTGCATATTTTTTACATCAATCAACATGCCTCTGTTGGCTAATGACACTTTAAGAATGCTCGCTCTCTCCATACCATCGATTAGTGTGCGAATACTCTGCATGACCAAGTCAATGTAATTAGCATCGGGGCAAACTAAAATGGCTTGAGCATCCTCATCATGCTCGGCTTGTGAAAACAAATCCATAGCAATCCAATCAGGGTCCGTTTTTCCATCACAAATCACCAATATCTCAGAAGGCCCTGCGATCATGTCGATACCAACGTGGCCAAACACCATGCGCTTAGCCGTGGCAACATAAATATTACCGGGCCCTACAATTTTATCGACTTGGGGAATCGTTTCAGTGCCATAAGCTAATGCCGCAACCGCTTGTGCGCCACCAATAGCAAAAATGTGGTCTATCTCACCGATTGCAGCCGCAGCCAGTACCAGTTCATTTATTTCGCCGTCCGGGGTAGGTACAACCATAATTAACTCGTCGACACCAGCAACCTTGGCCGGAATCGCGTTCATTAACACCGATGACGGATATGCCGCTTTGCCGCCGGGAACATACAACCCCACTCTATCCAGTGGTGTTATCTGTTGCCCAAGTAAGGTACCGTCTGGCTCGGTATAGCTCCAACTGTCCTGCTTCTGGTGCAAGTGGTATTGCCGCACACGTTGCGCGGCGTACTCCAGTGCCTGACGTTGTTGTGGCGGGATTTTTTCCAGGGCGGTATGTGCATCATCGAGCGATATCTTTAGCGCCGACACTGATGACACACTCATCCGGTCAAATCGGTTAGTGTAATCCACCACAGCTTGGTCACCATGAGATTTTACTGCGGCAATAATTTCCTGTACGGTTTCGTTAACACCAACATCTGAAACCGTATCCCAGGCCATGAAATTTTTTAATTTTTGCCAAAAATCGCTATCACTGCTTCGTATGCGTTGAATATCCATGAATACGTCGAACCCAATATTTCTGAAAAATTACCAGATTAATTAACATGTTACGATGACTACCGTGATCCTGCTGAATTTTTTAGCGCGGTTTACTGCCCCCGTCCACCACCGCTTGCATAATATCAGCGACAAAAGCCTTGACCTTTCGGTGCTTCATTTTCATCGCTGCTTTATTCACCACCAAACGGGAACTGATATCCACAATATGCTCCAGGGGCTTAAGGCCGTTGGCTTTTAGTGTATTACCAGTATCCACCACATCAACGATGCGATCAGCCAAACCCACAAGCGGTGCAAGCTCCATAGATCCATAGAGTTTAATAAGTTCTACCTGCTGTCCCTTTTCGGCATAATAACGGCGTGTACTATTAACATATTTTGTAGCGATACGCAGGCGCCGACCTGAAACAATATTCTCAGGGCTGCTGTCATCATCGACACGCCCTGCCACCATTAATTTGCACCGGGCTATGCGCAAATCCACTGGCTCATAAAGGCCTGCGCCACCATGTTCCAACAGGATATCTTTGCCTGCAACACCCGCATCAGCAGCACCGTATTGAACGTAGGTAGGCACATCCGATGCCCTTAAAATTAGCAATTTGATATCAACATGATTAGTATCCAAAATCAGCTTCCGGCTGGAATTTGGATCATCTTGCGGATAAATACCGGCATGGGCCAACAGCGGCAAGGTTTCTTTAAAAATTCGTCCTTTGGAAAGGGCAATAATTAGTGCTTTATTCATGGCGCATTTTTTCAAACGAATGTATTCATGCTAACGTTCAGGAGGTATACACGCTTAACAAGTTTTTTCAACATGCTTTGTCTCATCAATATTTCATAAAAAAACTGTTATTTATGTCTTGTCGATACAAATACCTGGAGGCACTCCCAATTAATCCGGCACACGGCGAATCACCGCTCCCAACTGATGAAGCTTCTCCTCGATTCGCTCATAACCTCGGTCAATATGGTAAATACGCCGTATTTCAGTATCACCGCGAGCAACTAAACCAGCCAATACAAGGCTGGCTGAAGCCCTCAAATCGGTTGCCATAACAGGCGCTGCGTGAAGTTCTTTCACCCCTTTAATAACAGCAGTGTTTCCTTCCTGTCGAATATTTGCACCCATACGCTGTAACTCTTGCAAGTGCATAAAACGATTTTCAAAAATAGTCTCTTTTATGGTGCTGTACCCTTCTGCAACGGCATTGAGTGCTGAAAACTGTGCCTGCATATCCGTTGGGAATGCAGGATAAGGTGCCGTATATACATCAACCGCCTTAGGCCTTGCCCCCTTCATATCCAGCGATATCCAATCTTGCCCAAGTTCGATATTGGCTCCCGCTTCTTTCAATTTTGCAATTACTGCATCCAGCATATCAGGCTTAGTGTTTTTGAGTTTTACAGTACCACCGGATATCGCCCCGGCAACCAAATAGGTGCCAGTTTCGATACGGTCTGGTAAAACGCTGTATTCCACACCCTTTAAGCTATCCACTCCCTCAATGATAATCACCGATGTGCCTGCACCGCTTATTTTTGCCCCCATTTTATTGAGGCAATTCGCCAAATCCACCACTTCCGGTTCACAGGCTGCATTTTCAATGACGGTAGTACCCAACGCTAAACTTGCTGCCATCATTAGGTTTTCAGTACCGGTAACTGTCACCATATCCAGAACAAGCTTGACCCCTTTCAGGCGATCAGCCTTGGCTTTAATATAACCATTCTCCACTTCAATCTCGGCCCCCATTTTTTGAAGCCCTTGCACATGCAAGTTCACCGGGCGTGAGCCAATAGCGCAACCGCCAGGCAACGAGACTTCGGCCTGACCAAAGCGCGACAATAATGGCCCTAAGACCAATATGGATGCCCGCATCGTTTTAACCAGTTCATAGGGTGCATTAAATGACTTAATTGAAGATACATCGACCTCAATACTGAGTTTTTCGTCAACAACAAGGTGCACCCCCATTGCGCCTAACAACTCCATCGTAGTGGTAACGTCCTGCAAATGAGGGACATTCCTCACCACCATTGGTCCATCAGACAACAAGGTAGCGGCTAATATAGGTAAAGCCGCATTTTTTGCTCCGGAAATGCGAATCTCCCCTTTGACGGGAACTCCACCGGTTATTATCAATTTATCCATTGGTTAGTTTATTTAATAGTGGCAGTAACAGTTTGCTTCGTTGCACTCCATGACGACAAAAGTCGATATACCCACAGCGTTTAAGGTTTTGGTGTCATTATACACCCTCATTGTTCCACCACGACGTTGAAATTTCTTGCAATTTTTCACTTATTACGCGCCATTTCGCCTTTCTTAAAACCTTCCACGTTTCGGACCATGAAATAAATATCAAACAGACTTAACGCTTAAACCCCAAAGACCTACGAACACAGCTTGAAAACGATTCTCTCTTCATATACAGATTTCCCCGCATCGCAACTTAAAGTTAAGCGCTGCCAATTTTAAATTTGCTTGCCTTTTGCCATTGCTCCGGTGTATACGCTTTAATCGTCAAGGCATGTATCGCGCCATTCGTAATATGATCATTGAGCGTTGCGTAGACCATTTTTTGTTGTTGCACCATGGATTTACCTTCAAAACAATCGCCCACGACTACCGCCTCATAATGACCGCCATCACCAGTAACAGTAACATTGGTATCCTGAAGACCAGACTCAATAAGCACTTTAATTTCAGATGGTTCCATTTATCATCACCTCACGAGCGACTCGATGAATGAGCGCCAAATTCACCACAGCATATTTGTGAAAATTCATTTCCCAATCATTCCCAGGGTTAAACCGTTCATTTTACACCAGATGGACCCCGGCTGGGTAAATATTCGATTTACCACTATTTAACCTGAATCAGTAATAAGAATGGGCGCGCAACAACTATCTAGCTATTTTTAAAATAATTGTAACTACTACTCAGATTGCTTTTGATTTGTTCGAGAACAAAAAAAGCGCAGCGTTAACCCATGCGATGTAAATGAGCACTTTTAACCTAACACATCAATTGAATCGTATCGAGAGCGACTAGAGTGCTGAAGGTAAAAGACTTTTTGGAATTTTTTGGACGACAGCGTACCACCCCTACGGTAATTCAGAAAATCATAAAAAGTCTTTTAGAGTCTGTGCTATATAGGCGTTCTCAGTCGATTCAACTGATGTGTTACTCATTGAGCCATCTCCCCAGCCTCACCCTGTTTGGGTAAACTGGAAGGCGACCAAATCAACAACAGGAGAAATCTCAATGCGCCCCAGGGCCTTCTCTCTTGCTTTGCAATTCACCTTAAACGTTTACAATAACACGCATCCCCATAATTGTGGTATCGATTTACACGCCAGAATTCTCTATGTCTGCTATCGATCAACTCGGTGAGGGCCTCGTACACCAAGAGATCTCAGCCAACCCCCAGAAGCTCCTTAAACTCCTCGAACTCGATATCGCTAAATGTCAACCAAGCTGTCGCATTTTCTTAAAATTATCCTTATGGGGGCTTTGCCCCTAAATCCCCAAGGTATTTTTACAAGGATAATGATCCTGTTACAATTTCTGTACGGTACAGGCTGAGGGGGCTGAGGAGCCAATGATCGTCAAGGCT
>JAADGF010000078.1 GCA_013152545.1 Gammaproteobacteria bacterium | reverse complement strand
TGGTACCAAGCCCCCGGATATTCTATACGTAGTGGTCTGGACATGAATTTGAGTGTATCACAACAATAATATTAAACATAGACGTGACCCCCTAGTGACCCCCCCCTACTTTAGTTTGGTTCTTCAATGGACTGAAAAAGATCGTTAATGCCTATTGACAGAGAAACGGCTCATATGGGTTAGGTAACCCTTGATCAAAGCGCCACCCCGCATAACTTGCAAGACAAACGATGCCAACCTCCACCAGGGAATTTACCGCAATTTGGGCACTTCCAGTAAAGCTTGAAAAATACTAGATAAGCTATAAAAGCAACTACAGCCACGCCAAACCACGTAGTCTCACTAATGCCTAATAACGAGCTTTGATCTGTGTAGTTAACAATTAATTTTGGTAGTCATAATAAGACAAAAATACCAGATGCTATTTTCGCTCTAAACAGGACAATTTTATATTCTGCTTTTATATCTTCCAGTGACTTTTCCTTGCTCATATTATTTGTTACCTAACGCCTAAGGTGTATCGTCAATTAAGCCAGATAACCGAGACAGCAAGATGAATGGCCCCCAGAAATTGCTGGCTGTTTTGTCATACCGGGTCGCAATGGCCCGGTACTGCTTGAGTTTCCCAAAGAAATTTCAATTAAGTGTCTCGCTTTGTACCGTTCTGTATCATATTTACGCAGGTTTTTTCGGTTAGATTTCGGTGGAATCAGCGTTTCAACACCTGCATCGTCCAATAATTTTAATACCCGTTCATCTGCATCATAGGCTTTATCAGCCAGGAACAACTGACTATCTGAAACAAGTTCAGGTTACAAAACATCGGCACCCTCAAAGTCACAGCGTTTTTAGTGTTTTTCTCTGCGTTCATAACACGCCATTTGTCAAGCAATACTCCGTTTCATGCTGAACTCGATTAGTTGCATGACCTTGTCACTTCTGTATGCCGTGAACGGTTACCGCTGATGTCATTCACACCCGATCAGGAGGAGGATAGCAGCGCGTCAATTCCGCTCACTCTAGCAATATTTTGCAACTGATCAGGAATGTTGTGAAACGCAATAGATTGACCGGTTTTCCTGGCCATACGTATCCATTCAAGTAATAAGGCCAATCCAGCACTATCACTGCGAGACACTTGGCGCAAATCCACAATCAGTGGGCCGTTGTTACGAAATACCGTCTTACTGTCCTGCCATAACGTGGAAACCGTTTCAAAACTCAAGTCTCCTGATATGTCGTAATTCCCGTCAGACCGAATTTCGATACTGGCACTTTGGCTATTGGGTAGATTCTTCTTCATTGATGGGCTTACTATTTCGTTTTTCCAAACGGGCAATAAGTCCATCAATGCCGTTTGGTGAGGTTTTAATTTCCTTGTTGAAGCTACTGCGGTAATTAATCACTAAACTGATACTATCAATAACAATATCATACACTTTCCATTCATCATTCTTAAAATGCATTTTGTAGTCAATAGGAATCGGAAACCCTGCTTGTTGCTCAACCTCGGTTCTTACGGTGAGGTCTTTTCCATCAGGCTTACCACGTAATGGCAGAATTTCTATTGCTTGATCAACATTGTCCTGCAAGGCCTTGGAATACGTTCGTACCAACAAACTGCGAAACTGCTTGGTAAAACGTTGTTTTTGGTCTTTATTTGCTTTACGCCAATTTTTCCCCAACACAATGCCCGACATATATTTAAAATCGAAATGAGGCAAAACAATTTCGTCTACAAGCTCATACAAACGAGCAGGGTTGGCTTTTATTACCGCATCTTCCGCCTTTATCTTTTTTTTAATTAACTTGGTCGTATCACTAACCAACTTAATCGCTGCATGCTCAGCAGCAACAACAGTGGATGTGATAACACTGGCAACAATAACGCCTAACATGAAATAAAGCGCTCGTTTCATTGTATTTCTCCTGTCGCAACACGCAGCCGAGCAACGTGTAAATTATAGTCATTCACGACCCTTAAATATTCGCCATAGGCCAGAATATAGCCCTGAAACGCCGTTACCACTTTAGACGACTCTTCCACCCCGGCCTCAAAATCGGCAAAACTGCTAATCATCCACCGACGCCCGGCCCGAGCGGCACCATAAAGGTGTTGCACCATTGCGTGATGGGCGTGCACCTGATGAAATTGCTCTGTCACTTGAAATGGAATGCCACGTTGAGCAAATGATTTTTTTTCGATCAAGGCACTTAATTCACCTTCTGCCTGCGTAACGGATGCCGTTTGCCTACCCATCCACCAGTTCCACTTAACACCAACAACCGGGGTAAGACCGGCATGATTAAAGGGGTCAATGATAGCAATATCATCCAGACGAGGACGATCTGGGGAATAGGCAAATGAACCCACAACACCTGTATAAAGATTAGGATAGAGGCCCGCACGCTTCGCCGTCAAAAATGCACGCCGCGCCGACAAACCCGCTTCGACCTGCCGCAATTCTGGACGGCTTTGTAACGCACGTTGCTGCAATTCTTGTAACGATTCTTCCGGCAAATCCAATGGTTCAATACGCTTGTCAGCAATTTCCAGCGTTAATTCATCCGGAATATCAGCTAAGAACCGCAACCCTGCCAAAGCAACATTTTGCAATCCTCTCGCCTGCTCAAGAAAACGGTTCAATACACCAGCACCAGTTTGCAGTGCATACAAATCCGATTGCTTGACATTGCCGTCCCCCTCATCAAGCCAGCCTTGCACTAACTCAATTGCCGAATCGATTTTTTTATTGGCATCCTCCATAAGGTAAACTGAATCACGCGCCGCCAAAAACCCATAATAAGCCCGCACGACATCAATATAGGTTTTGGCTCGCTCGATACTGACATCACCTTGTTTAACCTTAATATTGTTAAGCGCCGCTTCGGAATAAGATTCCATTTTACCAAAAGTATAAAATGGCAATACGACACTAAACTGAAGGTTGTACCAGGGGGATACACCATCAAATTTCAGTGCATCGGCCTTAATTTCAATTTCGCCATCTTCATTTTCAAATATACCGCCCTTAACATCCGGCGCTAAACCGAGAAAAGCATTGACATCAAATATCCAACTTTCTGCACCTTGCGCTTCTTCCAATAAGCCCCGTGCCACGTCCACCAACCGTTCTTTCTCAGCAATACGTGGATCCGCGTTGTGCGCCCGCACCACCGCCTTGTCTATATCCAACACAATGGATTCCGCAAAGGTCAGCGAGCAGAATGCTGCTGTTATTAAGCAACCACTAACGATGAACAGAGCTTTAAATTTGCCGTAAAATATCCCATCAATTGTTTTTTTGATCATTCGTCTACTTTGCTCACCAGAAATTGACCGATTAGCTTCTCCAGCACCACAGCGGATTGGGTAAATTTAAAGCCATCACCCGCATTCAGATAATCCTCCGAACCACCCGCTTCCAACCCGATGTATTGTTCACCTAACAAACCGGCCGTAAAAATACTGGCTGTAGTGTCCTTGGGTATATTATCAAACTGAGGATCGATCGCCATCGTTACAACGGCTTCGTATATCTTTCTGTCAAAACTGATATCGGAAACACGCCCCACAACAACGCCAGCCATAGTAACGGGCGAACGTACTTTTAAACCGCCAATATTTTCGAAATGCGCATTTAATTCATAACCATCCGGATCAGTAAGTCCAGTGATATTGCTCACTTTCATTGCCAACATAAACAACGATGCAAAACCTAAAGCAACAAATAATCCCACCCATATTTGCACGCTCCGTGATTGTCCCATATTCTTTCTCCACCATTCTTCAGCAATATATACCCGTAGCAATTAAGATTCAGGTGTGGTTGCACGCCCTCTTCCATTCCCTGACTACGTTGAAACTCCTCGCAATAGCCAGCTATTACTCGTCATTTCGCCTTGCCAGGAAATGAATTGAATGCACACTCAACACCTAAAGCTCAAGCGCTACGGGTATATCTCTTAGTCAAGTCTTCTATGAGCAGGTATGTAATGACGTCCAAGCAACATAGACCTTAATAACAATGACCTTATACAACAATTAATTTTTTAAACACCACAATAAAAATTAACCAAACATTAGCGCAGTAAGCACAAAATCCAAACCAAGCACAGCCAATGAACCATGGACTACCGTGCGTGTTGTTGCCCGGCTAACACCTTCGGATGTTGGGATGGCATCATAACCTTCAAAGACAGCAATCCATGTCACCACAACACCGAAAACCAAGCTCTTTATGACGCCATTGGCAATATCTTCAAAAAGATCAACTTTGGCTTGCATTTGTGACCAGAATGCGCCTTCGTCAACCCCTAACAATCCTACACTCACAAAATATCCACCGATCACACCAACCGCACTAAACAATGCCGCCAGTAACGGCAAAGCAATAACACCCGCCAGAAACCGAGGGGCAACAACACGGTGCAATGGGTCAATCGCCATCATTTCCATTGCGGATAGCTGTTCCGTGGCTTTCATTAAACCAATTTCTGCGGTTAGCGCCGACCCGGCACGGCCCGCAAAAAGTAACGAAGCAACAACAGGCCCCAATTCGCGAACCAGCGTTAATGCTACCACGACCCCAAGTGACTCCTCGGCACCAAAATCAACCAACGTGTTATAACCTTGTAAGGCCAACACCATACCCACAAACAATCCGGCAACGCCAATAATAAGCAGGGACAAAACACCAACCGAATACACTTGATAAACCACTAACCCCAGACGCTTCAGCAGAGCCGGCATTCCCAGCAAAACATGAAACAAAAACAAATGCCCGCGCCCCAAGCGTTCAAGCGTTTGCAAGGTGGTTGCCCCAAGTTTTTGCAAATGATCTAACATGAATACATCCCAGCTGTGTTTCGAATAATTTCAGTCCTGTTGGTACGGCATGGCGTATTCAACCCTTTAACCCTGCATTAGATCTTCAAATAGATTATTTGCGGCATAATGAAACGGAACCGGCCCGTCTTTTTCACCATGAATAAACTGATGCACCCAATCGGACCTTGAGTTTCTAATCGCCTCTGCCGACCCATGTTCCACCACTTTGCCTTCAGATATAACATAAGCATAATCAGCAATCGACAACGCCTCCCGTACATCATGAGAAACCAGCACGCTAGTCAGTTGCAACGCATCATTGAGGTTTTTCAGCAATGACACCAGCACACCCTTTGATATAGGATCCTGCCCGGTGAAAGGCTCATCGTACATGATCATCATCGGGTCCAGTGCAATGGCACGCGCCAGGGCTACCCGTCTCGCCATGCCACCAGACAATTCACTGGGCATCAATTGATTGGCACCACGCAACCCCACCGCCTCTAATTTCATCAACACTAAATGACGAATCATCGCCTCCGGTAACAGAGTATGTTCGCGCAACGGAAACGCCACATTTTCAAATACGTTGATATCAGTTAATAATGCACCGTTCTGAAACAACATCCCCATACGTTTTCGCAATTGGTAAAGCTGTTTAGAGCTAAGTTTTGCGACATCCTCCCCATCAACCAGAATACTTCCCTCATGAGGGCATAGTTGTCCGCCAATAAGTCGTAATAATGTTGTTTTGCCCGTACCACTGGGCCCCATAATGGCAGTAAGGTGGCCTCGCATAATATCAATATCAACACCATCAAATATTGGTCGGGAGCCTCGAAAATAACGTAACCCTCGAATTTGGACAAGCGGCATGTTATCGGCGTTATTCGTTTCGTTAGTGCTTGGCATCGTTTGTTATCTGTGTTTAGTAAATTTTTTTTTATGTTCAAACCAACTCATTGGATCACAGTATTTGCACACAACCCGAGCGGGGACACCTCAAGTTTTTTATTATCAAATATCCGGATCCGCTGCATCCTACCAATGACTGCTTATGCTTATAATAGCTGGCCAATGACCGTCGCATTTTTCATGCTCTCTATTTTAGGCGAAGATCCATTAAAAAAAAGCGCCACAGTTCCTTGACTAGGCGCGCATTTTATGCACTTTTCGAGTAAACTTCGTAATTCAGCGGGCGAATTACAGCTGCTGTCATCTCTAATAACAACCAACTGAGGGCTATAACACCACAGCCCACATGATGCCAATTCACCTCGCCAACAGCCATTGAGCTGTAGACGTTCCAGCAAATTCTCAACACCGCAAGTGTTAACCCCCGGCTTTTGCCAGTTAACACTGAGCGGTGCCAATGAAGCGGCATTCCTCACCAAAGTCTGCAAACTGGCGGTCAAAGTAGGTTCCTCAATCGACAATACCAGACCACCCAACTGGTCGCCCAACAAGCTCAAGTATTTTTTGGCCCGCATCCAGTCCGTGCCACTAATTAATTCCACATAAAAGGTAAAACCCTGTGGTGCATCATCAAACCAAGACTGCCAGTCGTACAATTCATAATGCGTTATATAATCAAACGGCAGCAATACCGCGTGAAATTGATTGCTATAATAAGAAAACCACCACTCTTGGGGCATATCAAGAGGATAAAATCCCCCTACCCAATCATCAAAATGCCATCCTTTTGAACCGATTATAAATTCCGGTTTTAAATTCACCATTTTTATTTCGGTATTTCAGTGTGTTATCAACAGGTGGTTTTATTTTATTTTTTCAAAACGATTAGCGATCACAAATGATGATGATTATAAGACCAAACTAATAATCAATAGTACTAAACTTGCGTGAAAAAACGCAGTAATCGGGCAAATCGAAGGCAAACTAAATAAGTAGTTACGATTTATTTTACGAATTTTTCGTATCGAAACAGTCCTCAGCGCCCCTAACCACACGGGGTTTTCATGATGCGCTGCAAAAATTAGAACTCGCAGATCACCTTGGGTTCAACCTAAACTCATCAATTGAGCACTTACAAAATCCACTAACTCATTGAAAAAATTAAAAAGTTATATTTTCACCCGCCTTCACTCAAAGGACCAACACGCTACAACATGATCAAAGTGCGTATCCGATATTTTTTTTGAGGAAATCTACTTCGTGATTATACCGCACAGCATACACAGCAACTGCACCTCACGTCATAACACATTCCACTGTTCATTCCATCCCCATTCATGTTACTGAGTCCTTGACTATGTTTAGGTATTTTTTTCAACAATGCATATCGAATCTGATATTGGGCACAGTTTCCCTCCCGAAGAATATCAATGCACTGGGTCGATATCAGCAACATCAGCAACAACCGGCAGTATGACACAAGAAGCTCTTGTGGTCATTGTGCTTGCATTTGCTGCTAAACCGGTGGTTTCGCTGCATCTCACCTGCCGATGAGCCCTTGATATTTTTTAAATGCACGGCGATATCCCCCGCCTGTCCGAGAGAATTGAGTGACAAAGAAATGAAAGGGGGGGGGGAACAGTGCGCTGTTTAGTTTAGCGAGAAGATACAGGAGGGAAGCGATAAGCAAAAGGCTAAAATCCGTAGCGGTTAACCCCGAATTGCTCGCAGGTTACCCGGCCCCGCTAACTCGCCCCCCACTGGCTCGCTTGAGACTTAAGTAATAGTTGAATTTAGCCTAAACGCATCAACTGAACTTATAGCTTACAACCTCATTAACCCTTTGAAACAATTGAAATATTGTAATTTTATCAGATTAGCTCAAAAGGTTGGCACTCAACATGCCATCCAATTGATGGTTTTAGCTTTAACGTTTTTCCCAGATGAAAATGCTCATTTTCATGCCCGGATGTATGGAACATTCCACGTCTACAACCCCAACACCGTCCATCGTAATTGAACGCGACATACCAGGTCTAAAATCATCGAAATTGAATTTAATGGGCTCGGTCAAGCTAATTAGGTTATGAACCACGCTATCGGCATTCTTAAACGTGACAACATCACCAGGCTTTACCACTTGAATAGGTGTAGAGAATTTGATGTTCTTTTGAGTAATAATGTGCTCCTTAGCAGCCACATTAAACGATACTAATAGACTTGCAACTGTTAACAATAATATTTTTGTATTCATGCATCTACTTCCTCTTTCTATCGTGGCAATCTGACTTTAAATAAATTCGGATCGAGTTCACTGGTCAATGATTGTAAAAACTTCACTAGCGCTGTTTTTTCCTGTTCGGATAAATTCAAAGATTTCAAATTAGGCGACAAATTAGTACGAACTACCCCTCCTGAGGCATAATGTTCCACCACATCTCGCAGCGTTTGCGCTGAACCATCATGAAAATAAGGGGCTGTTTCAGTGACGTTGCGTAATGTAGGAGTTTTAAATGCCCCTTTGGTAATTCGTACGGGTTTTTGAATGAAACGACCAAGATCAGGGTTTTTTCGGCCAAATGATTTCAAACCGATATTATGAAACCCATTATCCGTAAAATTAGGAGGACGATGACAAACCGAACAATTACCACGTTCCGGATCAACAAACACATTAAATCCTTCTTTCTCTATATCGCTCATTTCATCTGACTTGCCACTCACCCAACGATCAAAACGGGAGTTATTCGCCACGATAGTCCGTTGGTACATCGCCATTGCCCGCCGATAAGCGCCTTCCGTTGGCGGTAGCCCTGAAAATGCTTCTTTGAAAACCCGCACATATTCCGGGATACCTCTGAGGGTTTTCAACATTTTTTTGACGGTATTATTCATTTCTTCAGGGTTAAGAATGGGGCCCATCGCCTGCTCTTCCAGTGTTGCCTCGCGGCCATCCCACATTAAAATTTTATTAAACCCTACATTAATAACAGTGGGAGTCGCCCTGCCAAGCACCATATTTTTATGACCACGTCCGGTGGGAAAACCATCTGACCAACCATATTGTGGATTATGACAAGTCGCACATGACATTTTGCCATCACCACTTAAGCGTGGATCAAAAAACAACATTTTGCCCAATTCCGCCTTTTTGGTTTCCAGCGGATTATTCTTGGGTGATGGCGCAACATCCGGTAATACCCACTCTTTGTATATCGCTTTGCGCCGGGATTTTGCGCCAGACGATGAATTTGAACTAAACCAGCCTTTTACTTGATCCGTTAATCCGGCGACCACGATAGCGCCATTCGTTGAATCATTAGCGCTTGCGATCGACACTACTGCCCATAACATAATCACACATCCTAACAGGGATATCTTGCGCTTACTCATTGATGCTATTCTATTTTTCATAATCGTATAACTTTCTGTTCGGTTATCAAAAATTAACAGGTTAAATCGCGGGACACTCATGATTACCGCTGTAATATTACCGTCCAACTAGCAAAACATTATTGATATTGGTTAACTTGCTATTCGATATTAAAAAATATCGGTGAATAATTAATTAACTTTAGCAAAGAATGTTATCTCGCCTTCTAAAAAGCCATCTATTGGATTATTAACGACCTGAAACAAGAACACTGAAGAAAAATTTAAAATAACAACGACACAAAAACAGTGGTTTCGCTATGACCAATGACACCCAAACCGCTTTAGTGGCCTATAAATTACCTTGCAGGCTCATGTGCGCAGAAACTCCAGATACGGTAACACCAACGGATTCTTCATAACGATTATTTAGCAGGTTATTGAGCGCCATCGTGAGTTGCCAACCGGTACTCACACGCCATCGCAGTGCTGTATCCAGCCGGGTACGGGAATCCAGGGTATGCTGTCCGGTGGGAAATGAAAAATCCGGTATTTTGCCAACATAATTCATCTGCATCGACAAATGAAATGCAGGACGAAAGGCCCAGTTAAGCGCCAGCCCAGCAACACGCTTTGGCCGCTTATTCAATGTCTTGTCACTATTTTTTATACTTATAGTTAAAAAACTGCAATAAGCTGAAAGTGACACATTCTTGGCCAATTGATCAGTAGCACCGAGATCCACGCCAGTTATTTGCACTTCAGGCCGGGCCACCAGCACACCACTATTGTCAAAATCAATGAGATCAAAATAACGGTTATAATAGACCGATGCAGTAATAACGGTATTGGGTTTTAGGCTATGTTTTACCCCGATATCGTAAGTCTCACTGGTTTCAGGCTGAAAATCAGCATTCCCCACAATCGGGTGACCTAAGGCAAAAAAACTGGGTAACTTGAACCCCTGGCTCCAATTAATCTGGTAGTTTGTCGCGCCCTGCCTGTAATCCAGCCCTAACCGCGGGCTTGTATTCACCTCAAAACCATCCGTTTTATCGATTCGAACCCCAATTGTTCCATATAAACCAGGCTTAATTGGGTGTTCTGCTTCGGCAAATAGCGCCGCGGAATGCCGTACCAGGTCAAAAGCCGTCGGCACCACCGCGCCGTTGATATCAAGTGTACCGTTACTCCCCCCCTGCTCCCTCTCCAATTCCAATCCGATAACTGCACGTAATGTATTAGTGGGTTTAAGTTGATAATTCAACGCCACATTACGCCGTGCATAGTCCGTATTGCTGGTATTCGCGGGAACTGCTTGCTCAACCCCTGGAGAAGACAACGCTTCTTGCGTCTTGAAAAAACCCGCCCTGACAATCAATAGTGTTTCATTTTTTAATGGCTGTTTATACCGTACTCCAAGTTGTTGTTGCTGCGTTTCTCGCGCATCCAGCTGCCGAATAATTGCATATTCGTCTCCACCACTCGCCCCTGGAAACGAGTTAGCCGTCGAATCGTGATAACGCGCATTAAATGATAGCTGCGCCAATGCCGCTGACGTTATGTTTCCTTCCGCGTTAAGGCTCTTGCCAACGAACTGGCTACCAGTAACTGGCTCACCATCGTCATGGTATGCGGCACGCACCGATAGGCTACCTTCATTAAACACTGAAGTGCCTTTTACAGTTGCGCTGGCAAAACGACGACTACCCAGCGTCGAGCCAACTTCCACGGTAGAACGATCAGCACTTGTGTGAGTGATTATATTAATCACTCCAGCCATTGCCGCTGATCCATAGACCGACGAATAAGGCCCATTAACCACTTCAATACGTTCTATGCTATTGATGTCCAACAGCGAAAAATCAAACGCGTCACCACGACTACTGGTCGGGTCATTCACTTTCACGCCATTAATCATCACCAGGGTATAATTTGGTTCAGCCCCACGCTGGTATACAGTGCTCACACTACCGCGCATCATCGCATTTTCAATGTGTAACCCTGGAATCGTTGCAAGCAACTGAGGGACTGAGCGTGGCTGCATTCGTTCGATCGCTGTTTTATCAATTACCAACGTTGCCGGACTTGACCGCGGTGGACTCGGTGCCACAGGTAGGTTGGAACCAGTAATATAAATTGTTATTGGTGGATGCGTTATTTGCCCCTTCTCAGACGCGACACTACTATTGACAATAGCGAACAGGCAGGCAAATACGCCAGCCGCCAAAAACCACAACCCCCTGCTCAGAATATTTATCACGGGGTAGACCCTAAAAAAGTAGCCGTATTCATCACAATAACCAGTTTTTTATGCTAATTGAAAAAACAATTACCGTTATAAACGACCACTGATGTAGGATAATAATTCGGTGTCATTGTAATTGCTCTGGTTTAACACTTTATCCAGGATCTGACGTGCGTGGCGGTTATCTTTTATGGCCAATAAACCTTCTGCGGCAAGAAGACGTGATTCAGCACTGACATTCGGATCTTGCAAATAAATTTCCAACCGGTTGAAAGTCTTAGCGTTAGTGTTATTTTGGGCCACCCCTCGAATCAAATCAATAAAATAGCCGGGTGACTGATCAATGCTGCGCCGCAATTCCATTACTCCATCAATAGCACGCACAGCCGGCAATTGTGTAATTGCAGTCGCGTATTTTTCCATATTATAACTCTGGCCATCAGTACTGGCCTGTGCTGCAAGCAACACTAAGGCGTCTGGGTGTTGGCTAACAACGTCCCACAACTTATTTTTTTCTGTATCATTGGCCGAAAGATAATAGTCACTCATGACCTCTGCCACAAATGCCTTATCGGATATATTAGGCACCGTTTTCGCAAATAGACGAGAAACATGGTCAGCATAAGCGGAAGAGGCATCTGCCCTGCCGACGATAACATCCAGTACCGGGCTAACCCCCAGCGGGTTGTCCAATTTTGAAACTACCCAGGTTAACTGCCTGGCAAATTGTTCATATCCTTTTTGTTCAGCCGCCTGAATCGCATCAAAAACATTAGCGACATAGGCGCTCCTACCATCTTTTATTAATTTTTCGGATAAAATGATAGCAATACTACGACTCTCTTCCGGATCGATCAGTGTACTGAACACAGGCAACACAGCATCAGTCGTCAGTGTCACCATTTTTATGGCCAACTCCAGCATTAAGCCTTTTTCCAGGTTTTTATTGATAATCAGCTCAACCAATTGCTCAATACAGAATTCGCACTGACTCAGTTGCAGCCATAACAATTCCACCTCGTCTTTATCCTGGGCCTGCCAAGCAGCAAGATAATCCGCCACAACAACCTGAGAGTCCAACGCCACCAACGCACCCTGCATGGTGCTATTTAGCCCTTGTTTTTTGTGTTCTGGTGAGTGTATTTGTGTCTTAGAAGGAGCAAAAGACAGCTCATCCGATTGTGCAGTACCTAGCGCAGCAATGTCATCGAGACGCAAGTGAGCATTGCTATTAAATGTCGTAATAGCTTGCAAATCCGGCTCAGTGAATTCGCTGTCCTGCCAAGTAGACAGAGAAACGAATAACCCTACCCCAAATAACAGCATCACTCCGGCAACAACATACAACCCAAAATAGCTTTTCACGACCGTTATTTCTTTACAGACCCTGTTATTTCTTTACAACCCCTTAGGGTGCCAACATCCTATGCCTGTTAGCATACAATAAATAACAGAATTGAGTGTTTTTAATTTTTTTTAGATGACTAACGTTTAAAGCGGCTAACACTGAAAAAACAAGGGGTTAGCTGAGCAACAAGGGAGGAGTTTGCTGCGGAACAGCTGTATTTAGCTTAATATCCCGCTCATGTTCGTTAAACAGGAAACCACACCCACCTAGGAGCCTGTCCGAGACTTTACACATTCACTAAACCTGCTTACAGAACAATCTGTTGCCCCACTCTTGCTGGCCATTGATACACCTCACCTTGCTCGCTGCCCCTGACAATCAGTTGGTGAAAAGAGTTCATATTGGCATACAGTGCAAAAAATTCGTTAATAATGGAGGCAAACAAGTACAAGTCCCCCTCACCTGAAAACTTGCTTTCCTTTAGCGCCATTCGGATGCGCATGCCTCGAACCGGCAAGCCCTGAAACAGATGATGGCTGGGTTCAGCCACAATGTGAGTGATTCCTTCCAAGCGCCGTTGGCTGGCTCGCTGTATCGGTTGATCATAAAAAGCGGCAAAATTGTACGTGGATAACACCGTTCGTAACGCATCAATATTGGTCAACGAAGTATAGTTTAATGCCATATTGGACATTAAGCGCCAATGTAAATCCGGCCCCATAGGGGGCGGTAAAGCGTTGGTGACACGAGTAATGTTTTCGACGGTGACAAAATCCGGGGTACTGCTAGTGCCTGTGCGTATGTCACCCGACTGCAACTTACTGGCAATGGCGCCATTGGTGCAGGTTAATTCAATCGCAATGGATTCGGTCGGCGGTATCACGGCTTCGTCATTGATGTTGACAAACGACAGGTAAGTATCCACACTGCGCCCCGCCTCAACAGGATAAAACCGCGCACGATAAAATACGGCGCTTTCGGTTTTGCCTGTCTCGCCATCAGGCTCCTCAAAATCGAATGATTCAAACGCTTTATACTCGCGCCCGGCGCCAATACCGTGTACCCAGCCCTGCACATGATCAATGGAATAGACCTCATAGTGATTTGGATTTTCCGCTGCTGCCCGCACCCGGTATTCCGGCTTACGTTGATCCAAGCGAATCGGCGTTGCATCATTTTCAAACAAATTCACAATTGGCGTGCAATACAAACGAAAGTTGTCCACGGTGGGCCGTATGGCGTCATCCAGCGGGCGATTAAAGTTAAACTGCAACTCAAACTGCGTGGCCATCGGAAAGGTTTGCACGAACGCCAGCGAGGTCACATCAATAAATAAGAATTTTTCCGGAAAACTGAAATATTCCTGTAACAGCCGGTATCCCACGAAGGTATTTTCTGGATAGGGCAATAATCCTTCATCATTGGCAAACCCCACGGCGTTAACCGCGCTTGCCGGTAAGCTGTGTTGTTGATGCTGTTGATGCTGTTGTGCTGAATCAGCAACGCTCACCACGACATTATCGAGGTAACGCATGAACCATAAGTACAATAGCTGCGCGATGCGAGGTTCACCGTGCAAATAAAGCCTAATTTTATTCAACCCCAGCTTTTCAAACGACACGCCAGCGTCTAGATCGAACTGCATGTTGATTTCATAACCAGCAGCGGTGGTTTGATAATCCACCTTGGCAAGACTAATCGGCATTACGTCCACATCAAAGCAGGTTTGAAAACGACAGACTGTGCCCTCCACTGCCTTGCTGTCGATGCTGACACCACGCCTGATTCGTTGTATTCCGGTTACATTCGATGGTGTGTTAAGCTTAAACGCCAAAATAGACATCGAAGGAATGGGTCGCAGAAAATGCGGCCATAACAACGCGATTAACGAATGAGTAAGCTCAGGCCGCTCATCATCCAGTTTTTGGCGCAAGCGACTGGTGAGAAAGGCAAACCCCTCCAATAATCGCTCTACGTCCGGATCGTAACTCTGGCTGCCTAAAAAGCGCGCCAACTGCGGGTTTTCACTCGCGAACTCAGCGCCTAATTCCCGTAGATACGACAATTCGTCCTCGAAATATTTATTGTAACTCATCCATTTGTCCCTCATCACAGGTTACAGGGGTTCGTAGCGGGCAAGCTGGCACAGGCATGAATAGCTTACATTTATTTTGTCCGCAGGCGTCATACTCATCATTCATAATATCGAGCGGTGCTTTTAGTGAACGGCTCTCATGGTGAACAATAATACAATATCAACCATGTGTTGTTTGAAATGCTCATAAAACCGTCAACCAGTGCCGGCTCGCTTCTCGCAAGGATTTTTGCAAAGTCACCCACGATTGGTAATAATAACATGTCAACCAATAATCCTAAATTAATCAGTTGAATCGTCGCGAGAGCGACTAGGGTGCTGAAGGTAAAAGACTTTTTTGGATTTTTTGGACGACAGNNNTCACCCCTACGGTGAGTTCAGAAAACCCAAAAAAGTCTTTTAGATTCTGTGCCATAGGCGTTCACAGTAGATTCAACTGATGTGTTAGGATAATGCATACAATGTGATGAAACCCGCTTTGCTACACCCATGGAATTTAAGCACCGCCGAAGCGCTACAACTTCAGAACAAACTTGCGGCTCAAGTAATAAGGGAAGACCAATTCAGCACGATTCGTTATGTCGCCGGTGTGGATGTTGCCTATCAAAAAACAGGGAATCAATTATTTGCCGCCGTTGTTGTCCTGGATGCTGAATCACTCGACATTGTTGAAACCGCGACTGCTGAGGATGTTGCTCAGTTTCCTTATATCCCCGGGTTATTTTCTTTTCGGGAACTGCCGCCTTTGATTAAAGCCTTCGCTAAACTGCAAAACACCCCCGACCTGGTGGTTTGCGATGGCCAGGGCATCGCCCATCCACGGCGTTTTGGGTTGGCTTGCCATTTGGGGGTGTTATTTGATGTGCCCACCATCGGCTGTGGTAAAACCCGTTTGCTGGGTGATGCCGATAACCCCGATAGCCAACGGGGCGCGGTTGTGCCGCTCATGGATGGGCATGAAGTAATTGGCAATGTGCTGAGAACCCAAGCCACGATTAAACCCATTTACGTCTCCATCGGCCATCGCATTTCACTGCCAACGGCTTGCCAATGGGTGTTAACACTCTCGCCCAAATACCGCTTGCCTGAAACCACCCGCGCGGCGGATCAGGTGGTTAAAGCGTTGATGGCCAATAAGCCGTTTATGCGGCAATAGGTTCTGTGTAGCTTGATTGTTAGGTTTCTGCAATTGTATTTTATTAATGGTGCGCATGACGTATGCTACCAGCTTGCATTTTTCTATAAATACTTATCATCAACACAGATGTCACAATGCGGGTATTTTTCTTTTAATGCGTGCAGGGTCTCGATGGTAATATATTTATTATCGCTTAAATATAACTCTTGAATATTTTCCAAATTGATGTCGGCAATTTTTTCATCCGTAACGGAGCTATCCGAGATATCCAACACCGTTATGTTTGCAAAATCTTCCCTTTTTTCGATAATGGCTAATACTTGGTCATCGATTTTGTTGCCATCCAGAACAAGTTTCTGCGCCAAACCAAAGGTCTCAAGCACACTCGGATCATAGTCATATTGATCGGTCAAAGCTAGCCAACGTAACTTATTGGGGGCATCGGTATTTAGAGAATACACACGGAAGTCTCCTTTCGTTATACTTTGTTCTTCTAGGCTCCCGTCTTCATACCAGCCGATACTTCTCTTGGAACTGACAATCGATTTAGGCCGGCCGGAAACATGCCACTCCCTAAAGTCAAGATCAGACATACCGCAACTATAGGAAGTCTCAGCGACTAATTCCGTCTTTTCAAAATCGTAACTAACACCTGAAAAACCTTCGCCGTTATACAACGCATCTTCCTCCCCTGAGCGGTCTAAAAAATCATAGTCAATTCGTAAGGCACCCTTTTCCGGCAAGGGTAATATATCGCCAGACTTACCGATGATCGTCCCCGCTTCAACGTCGTAAACATGCTCGACGATCCCTTGCTCGGTCATGGTATAGGCTTGGCCGGTGTAGGAATCGCCAGCAAAATAGAGCATGCCGTCCTTGTTAACCAGATCATTTAATCGCTTTCTGTGCATGCCGGGCTCCTACTGGTTGGTCTGTCTGTCCGTGATGACACGGGCCTTGTGTTTTAATATCGCCTTGCAGTTGGCACAGGCATCAAAGGGTATGACGCCTTTCTTTTTTGCATTTTTAAGCCTATAAGTGGCCACGCTGACCTTATTCAATACAGCAGGGTCGGTTTCGCCCTTAAAATAGGTGTTAAGCATCTCGTTCACCGCCAACACCTCCGCATGAAAGCCTG
>JAADGF010000009.1 GCA_013152545.1 Gammaproteobacteria bacterium | reverse complement strand
CAGGAATTCGTGCGCGGGTTCTATCGCCTCAGGAGGCGGCGGAAAATTTTCCCCGTTTGTGTTTGTCAGCCAAGATACCATCTGGCCTTGTGACCAGAAGGGCGGTGCCGGTTGCGGTTTGAAGTCGTCTTCGGGTGCATTCATCAGTGCTACTGGCCAAAGACCCGCTTCGTTAAAGTTGCATCCTTCGTTTGGTAAGAGCGGTTGAGGACGTAGCGCAAAACAACGTCGCTGTTCTATGTCCGGCACGTTAGCGTCTAATACTTCAGCATCTAATACAATGTCTTGTGGCGCGGGGAAATAGAGCTGTCCCTGCTTCAACGGCAGTGGCCCTGCTATTGCTAACTGTTTGAGGGCCGCGACCGTGTCCGCGTTAAAATTACCACCCACGTTTTTACCCAACAGGGTGCGCAGGGAGCCGGCGATTACTGACGGGTAGGGCCATTGCAGTGAGCGCATGCGATACCCCTGACCGACGCCAAACGGACGTCCGTCACGCGCTATTAACGAGTCTTGTGGCGTTATGTTGATGTAAATCATATTGCCTCCTTGGCCAGTGCGGTTTTTTGCTCTGCTTGCCGTTGTGCGCGGGCCAGATAGCGGGCAACAAGCCATTCGCTGGCCAAGCCCATAACACCGGCGTTGAACGCTTGGCTGGAATTTGGCGCAATTGCGCAGTGTTGTAGCGCGCTTTCCACTAATATTGGGTCGAGGCTGGCGCCCTTCGTTTGTTTTTTACGCAATACACGGTTGAGATCGGCGTAAATTGCTTGGCGGGTGTTTTCTTCGTCAGGCCAGTTTGCATAGTCTATTGCCAGTTGCCGCAGGTCATAGGCGGCGCGGTCAGGCAGTTCGTCCTGCGCCAGGTTGTTTGCCCAGGTAAGCAGGCGCTGGTCAAACGCATCGGACCAACGCCCGCGAATGGCGAGGGGTGCACCGCCGCGTGGATGCAAGTGCACGGCTAAACCGTCCCGGTCTGGTTGTTTGGCGGATTTTTCAGCCTGGCGTGCCCAGCTGAGCAAGTCTTCCAACGGCGCCATAAAGTGACCGATTGCGATGCCTGCGGAGAGTGTCGGCGAGGGGGTTTTCGCAGTGCCCCACTCGTTCACTAACTCCCCGAACCGGTCGTGCAGCGCGCGTGAACAAAGCAGGCATTGGTCCAGTGGCAGCAAGGCCATCACATCATCCCCACCGGCATAGATAAGACAACCAAAGTGATCGGCGACGACCGTGCGGGCCAACGCGGCGAAGCCGGAAAGCTGCTGGGAAAATTCACGGTGTTTATCCGGGTTTTTGATGTTGGTAATCACTTGTCCCATGCGGTCACCGTCGGCCACCAGCATGGCAAGATAGGGTAGGGGCTGGCCTTGCCCTTTATGCAGATTAGCCATCAGGCTTGCAAGCCCATCAAACGTATCGTGCGGCACGCGGTTCTCTTGTATTAATTCTTTGTAGCGGGTCGGATACAATGCGCTGCCTTCAAAAGGAAAGGCATTATATTGCGGCCAACGCGAAGTATTGATACCCACCATACCGGCGTAACCCAGGTTTTGGCATTGTTGCTTCAGTTCATCTAGTTTCGCGGGGTTTGTTTGTTGTAGGCCACGCAGCCAAGGGTCGGCGGCGATGCGTGATACGGATGGATAACTGTGTACGCCGCCGCCTTGCCGTTTGGTGAGGCCAACGACGTCGAGCTGCTCACCGGGGGCGAGATGCAAGGTGCGGGTGCGTTTTTGGATTTCATCCACGCTTGATTTTTTCCATATCGTTTCTCGCGCTCCGTCCAGTGAGGATTTGGGTTTACCCCAGTAGCCGCTTGCTGGTTTAAAACTGCGGCACGCTTTACGGCCTGACAGCAAGCGCATGACTCGCCGCCGGGCAGAAGCGTAGTCGGCTGTTGATGGTAATGGAACCCAGGCGGAATAAAACTCCAGCACATCATCAATTTGTTGATTCCAAACATCGGTGTCCACAAACTCCGCTGCCTTGCGCAATGCGTCGTCCGCAAATGTTCGCCAGCATTGTATTGCGGCTTGTCGTGCGTCGTTTGAGAGTGATTTTGGGTCCTGTTGCTGCAATTCAACTAAGATGATATTAGCGACATTCAGGTCACTTTGTTTTTCAAGCTCAAGTGTTGGGTTCTCGGGCGCTGGGAATATTAACTGTCCCTCTGTGCCTTGCAGTTTTTCATGCACGGTAAGCGCAACCGCTTTGCTGATTTCCGATAATAGATAAGAACCAAACCACAGATCACGGGTACGCCGCGCCGCGGCGATAAAGTCTTGCACGGGTCCCACTGAAATGGCGAGTAGATAAGCGCTCATGAGTCTATTTCCTTAAATCCCTTCGCCTTGGCGTAGCTGAGAAACGCTTCCATTGCTGAGCCGTTGGCGGAACGCGCTACCTTATCTGCCCCGACCGCACCCATGGGTGAGTCGGAATAGTCGGCAAGTTCTTTACGCTGAATATTTTCTCTTTTAAGGCTGGGCGGCGTCGTGCAAACCAGGTTTTTCAACGCTAATTCTTGCGGTGCTTGCGTCTTTAGGGGCAACATCATCGCCACGGCTTGTTTGCCGTCACCAATGCCAAGGGGGCGTAAAATCAAGGGGCTGGCCATACGTGTTTTATCCAGAGGGTAAAGTTCGCACTGGTTTGCCTCGTCGGCCTTGTTTCCTTTAAATTGAAAATTAATGGGCAGCCCGAACTCAGCACGGGGAAAAGCCGGTGTTCTGGCATTGTCGCGCAGTGTAATGCTGTCCATATGTGCTGGGTCCCCACGCCCGGTAATCCGCCTTAGTGAATCCGCTTCGGGCCATCGGGATCTCCCCGGTTTAACCTTGGAGGAGCCGGTGTTGCGCCCAAGGTTTTGGCCTTGCCGAAACGCCTTGAAGGGTTCAATAACCGCATTCCAGGCTTGCAGCGGTGCCTGGAGCTTGGCATGTAGTCGCGGTGCCGAGTCAATGACACTCCAATTGACAGCGGCATCGGGTTTGCACAATTCGTAACGTTGCCGCGCCTGGCTAAACCATGTGGGTATTGCATCCTGTGATGATGGCGCCAGGTCCTGGCAAAAAATAGCGCCGCAACCCCGCCGGGTACGGGCGCCAACCCCGCCAAAGTTCACCCAAGCCCACATGGCGGCTTCAATATCAAGGCTGATGTCTTGCAATGGTGGCAGTGGCGGGAGTTCTGCCTTTTTTCGTTTCTCATTGTCCTGATCCCTCAAGCGTTGCAATTTGTCTTGATTGAACCAGCGCAAGATGATTTCACAACTAAAACCTTCCATTATTATATCGCGCTCATCTTGCTTGGCAGGGAATAGTACATAAGCTTCCGGGCCGTATTGATCAAAGTTGAAATATTTGCTGGCTAACCGTTTTTTATTCCACGCTGATGCATTCACGGTAATACTGACTGGGCTGGGATTATCCGTAGTACCCCATATTTCGCCTTCTCTTTGTTGTAGCGCGTTGACCGTCTGGCAAGCCACCCCCCGTGTTGCACGCCACCAAAAACGCAAATGGCCGCGGATGGAGGTGGGTCTTATCAGTGTAATCGGGTCAGTAACACCCGACGCTACACCGCCGCCAAACAGGGGCGTGATTAATTGAATGTTGTATGATTGGCTGATGGTGTCCGGGTAGTGGTTATCCACTGCGTTTGCCGCTAATGCTGTGATATTTGGCACCTGTGGGCATTCAATGCTATGGTGAATCATTTGTCTCCCTCCCGTTGTTATGCGTTTATTTATTAAGTTATTGTGACAATGTTATATTTCCCCAAGCCAAAACTGGTTTTACCGCCAATATGTATCCATTCACCTAATGCCAGATAGGGGATGAAGGGTTCAAGGTCGCCTGCATAAGTGATGGTTCCCAGCAGGCCGCCAAATTTCATTTGTTCTTTTTGTAGATCAGAATGCTGGGGCCGGGACCAGTCGTCCCAGCGTGTGTTGGATGTTGATATTTGCGGCGCGCTCCAGCAGTGCCTGGCGCACCGGTTGGCTGAGCAGTGGCTGTTGCTGGTAGAAGGTGCTCAGGGTCTGTAGGCGGCCCAGCAGGCGATTGAGCAACAAAGTAAACGGCGGGGTTTCCCGCACCAGGCGGTTATTGTCTTTTAAGCGCAGGCGGGTCTGCAATGCCAGGGTGATAGGTTGTGTGTGTTTTCCGTGATGCGTGCTCGCAATATCTTGCCCCGGTACAAGTGGCTGTGCCGGGCGCCAGGTGCGATCCTCATAAATACATTGAGCCGCGCCGCCGGGAGTGAGGGTTTGCACTTTGTGGATGCGGTATCGGCCCCGGTTATACCCAAAGCCAAGCTGTTGCCCGAGAAATTCGAATGCCGCAAAGCAGATGGGAAAATGCGCAATGGCCGTGCCAAACAATACTAAGTCAAATTGCAGAGTACTGCCGGGCGGGTATTCAGGACGCTCATCTAAGGGTGGTGTCAGTGCAAACGGTTTGGCGGTGGCGGTGTAAAAATAATCATAAAAAGCAGGGGAGATTTTTTTCAATGCGCGCCCAAACCCGCCATGAAAGGTGGCGCCTTTGTAGACAGGCAGCACAATATCACTCTCGGCGGTTAAGGTAAAACGGTATTTGGCAATGCTAAAGTGGTTCAGTGCTGGGTTGTTTGTTGTTGCCGCCAGTGGTAAGCGCCCAATTGGGGCGAGTGGTTTTGCCACAAGCATGGGATTTCCCCTCAGGGTTATTGTGTTTTTTATTCCCTAATACTGCGTGATTTAGGCCGTTACCTCGTTTTTCTGTGCTGATCATGGCCAGTGAATGACCATTGCAATGCACATATTGTTTATTACGATTAAATTGTTATTGCTGGTTATTACCAGCCCTTTCAAGCTGAGCATACTTGCATTTTCACAGCAAACGCCATGATTTCAGTTGCCTATTCGATTTTTAGGTAAAATTAATGCAGTGTATTTTCCCTTAAGGAATTACTAAAAGAACTACTGGAGTTCACCTAATCTTATATTTACAGTGTTTTGTGCAAATATTATAAAATCGCATTGATCAATTTGTTACCTTAAAGAGCTACTGGTTATTGCCTAAGCGCATAAATGGTGAGACAACGCTTGATGAAGGTTATATCAGGGCTAGTGCTTTGAAGGCTACATATACGACCGTTAACGAGATTACCCTTGCTTACCTCGTTCGTCAACCCGTATTCCCTGGTGTGCCAATGTTTGATATCGAGGGTTGTTGATACTCTTCTTATCATTAACAGTTTGGTCAGTTAGTTACGTCTAATAAAAAATATTTCGCGGCTAACCTTCGCACATCAAGTTTCAACTCCGTTCATAAAGTCATGTAGATCGGGTTAACGTAGCGTAACCCAACAAAGCTGCTATTTAGCGAGATAATATTTTATTTGGTATTTTCAGGCGGGTACCCAATAACCCTTTTCTAGCATCGTTACACACCTTCATCTTGCGCGTTGAGTTCGTTTTTTTGATTTTATTCCTCAATATTTACCCGATGCTACCGAAATAAAAACCAGGGCTTTGCAGTTTACTGCTAATGTGCCTGCTTTTGGTGCGCTCTGAGTTCGTGCCCAACAGCGTTTTCTAGGTTGAACAATGAGTGACTGGAGGTTAAAGCATGTCAGGGTTAGAAGATCAAATTCTATCGGAATTGATGGATGAGTTGGAAACCGACAAACTTGTTTTGCCGAGCTTACCTGAAGTGGCATTAAAGGTACGTGACGCAATTGAAGATGACGATGTTAACACCGCGAAAATTGCCAAAGTGTTAATTACCGACCCCGGTTTGACGGCGAGGGTGATTCAGGTTGCCAATAGCCCATTGGTGCGCGGTGCTAAAGAAATTGACTCCGTTGAAACCGCTATTACCCGAATGGGAAGTAGCATGGTAAAAAACGTGGTTAATGGTTTGATTGTTCAACAGATGTTTCAACCGACCACCGAAGTGTCGGACCAGAAATTTCATCAATTTTGGGAACACAGCACGCAAGTTGCCGCCATTTGCCATGCATTGGCTGCCTTTGCTCGCCTAAAACCGGATCAGGCCTTGTTGGCGGGTTTGATGCACGATATTGGCAGTCTGCCGATTATTAAACGAGCTGAAGATGTACCAGAATTACTTGCGGATGTCGCCATGCTGGATCGGATTATTATGCAGGCTCATACTAAAATCGGTGAGGCGATGTTAAAAAAATGGCAATTGCCGGCAGAATTAATTGCAGTAGCGGCAGAACACGAACATCTACAACGGGACACTGACAATGTAGCGGATTATGTGGATATTGTTATTGCCGCTAATTTACAAAGCTACATTGGTGAAAATCACCCGCATGCCGAGGTGGATCTTGCAACGATCCCGGCGTTAGCGAAGTTGGGATTAAAGGCTGATGTTAGCATTGTGGATATGGAGGATACTGGAGAGTCCATAAGAGAACTACAGGATGCCTTGTTAAATGTCAGTTAACTTTACGTTATGTCGCGACAGTGCCTGGCAAGGCATTACATAGGCGCTAAGAGTACCATGGTGGTTGCGGCTCACTTTTTACATAAGTGAGACTGACAACCTTAGGGCGGAAAAAGTCGCCCAGCCCCCCCCCTTTCGATTGGTTTGCGCCTTAAAAAGCGCCACTTGGCGTTGTCTAATGACCGTCATTGGTAACAAGCGGTTTTTTGTGTTTCCTGAATTCAGATTTTTTAAGTACATCAAAAGTTTGTATAGACATTCATACCCTTTCATGATTCGCTTCAGCCTCAATTATTCAGCTGAATCTACTGCGAACGCCTAGAGCACAGAATCTAAAAGACTTTTTGGGGTTTTCTGAACTCACCGTAGGAATGATACGCTGTCGTCCACAAAACCCCAAAAAATCTTTTACCTTCAACGCCCTAGTTGCTCTCGTGACGATTCAACTGATTAACTTAGGTTTAATAGGCTCAATATTCGCCTCAAAGACTCGAAAAAATGGACTCAAAATGGCGTTCCTTCGTGACGGCTGCTATTCTCGGACAGGTTTCTAGTTATTTGCCATTGTTCCTAGGTATAATAATCCTAAAAATGCATGGCATGGAGGAAACACAAATAATATAAGAGAAGCAGGCTACGGAGTAATGTCGGTTGTTTTAATAACACTTCCCGTCAGCATTGGGTTACAAATTAATAACATGCATCTATTTTAATTTCATTAAAAACAACTGGTTAATAAAAAAACCGTCGATATATTTATAACGCTGGAGTAATTTATCACATGGCAATAGAACGTACATTTTCCATTATAAAACCTGATGCAGTGGCAAAAAGTGTCATTGGCGAGATATATACACGCTTTGAAAAAGCAGGTCTTAAAATTATTGCTGCAAAAATGCTGCATTTAAGCAAAGAGCAAGCGCAAGGATTCTATGCAGTGCATAAAGAGCGGCCTTTTTTCAATGATTTGGTGGCGTTTATGACATCCGGGCCCGTGATACTTCAGGTGCTGGAAGGCGAGAATGCGATTATACAGCACCGTGCGATCATGGGAGCCACTAACCCGAAAGAAGCTGAAGTTGGCACTATACGTGCTGATTTTGCAGACAGCATTGATGAAAATGCCGTTCATGGTTCCGATGGGGTTGATACAGCTAAAGAGGAGATAGCGTTTTTTTTCAGTGAAAAAGAAATTTGTCCGCGTACTCGCTAGCGCAAATCAGTTTGCAGTTACTTACAATGATATTTTACGCTCACTTAGTTAATTGTCTAGAAACATGTTAAGCACGGAAAATAAAGTTAATTTACTTAATTTGTCGCGCTCAGAAATGGAATCCTTTTTTACCGATCTCGGTGAAAAAGGATTTCGGGCACCTCAAGTTTTTAAGTGGATCTATCAACAGGGGGTGGATGATTTTGATGCCATGACCAATCTGAGTAAAAATCTGCGTGCCAAATTGAAGGAAATTGCGGAAATTCGGACACCGAAGATAATAATGCAGCAGTGTTCCGAAGAAGATGGTACGCATAAATGGGTGTTGCAGGTCGATTCTGGTAATCATATTGAGATGGTATTCATACCCGGGCAAGGCCGAGGCACATTATGTGTGTCCTCGCAAATTGGGTGTGCGCTGGCCTGTTCTTTTTGTTCCACCGCGCAACAGGGTTTTAACCGTAATCTTACCACTGCGGAAATTATTGGGCAATTGTGGGTAGCCGGTCGGGCGTTAGGCTTGGACCCCAAAGGTCAACGCATAATCTCAAATGTCGTCATGATGGGGATGGGGGAACCATTGCTCAATTTTGATAACGTTGTCAAAGCGATGGACCTGATGATGGATGATTTTTCGTACGGTCTTTCCAAGCGGCGTGTTACCTTAAGCACTGCGGGTGTGGTACCAGCCCTTGATCGATTGCAGCAGGTGAGTGATGTTAGTCTGGCCGTTTCACTGCATGCGCCAAATGATGCACTGAGAAATGAACTAGTGCCCTTAAACCGGAAATACCCCATCAAGGCGTTGTTGTTAGCCTGTAAGCGTTATGTTGGTGATGACCGTAGACGCGTGACGTTTGAGTATGTCATGCTAGAAGGAGTCAATGACAGCGTGCAGCATGCGTTTGAATTAGTGAAGCTCTTAAAAAATGTTCCAGCTAAGGTGAATCTTATACCATTTAATCCGTTTCCAAGCACTCAATATCAGTGTTCCTCACAAGAGGTTATTAATCAATTTCGTGATATTTTAATGCAGAATGATTTAGTGACGATTACCCGTAAAACCCGCGGTGACGATATTGATGCCGCTTGTGGCCAACTGGTGGGTAAAGTAATGGATCGAACCAAGCGAAATAAGCAAAAAGCGGTTATGACTGTGTCCGGAATTTATTAATGCGATTCACACCGTTGTTGTTGTGCTTTATGGCTGGCACGTTGTTGGTTTCGTGCGCGAGCATGGAGAAATCGCGGCAAAAAAACTTACGTATCGCAGAAACCCATGTACAGCTTGGAGTAGGTTATTTTAAGCAAGGGAAAATTGACGGGGCCCTGGAAAAGTTAAAAAAAGCATTAAAAGCCATGCCCGATTATGGGCCTGCACACAGCACCATTGCATTGGTTTACGAACAAATGGAGAAGCTGGAACTGGCTGAAGAGCACTATATGACAGCGATGGATTTATTGCCAAACGATGGTGGAATCCAAAATAACTACGGTGTTTTTTTATGTAAACAAAAAAAATTACAGCAAGCGGAACGTTATTTTCTGAAAGCGATAAGGTCACCACGCTATGCGACGCCGGAGTTGGCATATGAAAATGCAGGTACTTGTGCGTGGCGTATTCCTGACCTGGAAAAAGCCGAGCGTTATTTACGGGCGGCTTTAAAATATAATCCTAAATTGGCTATTTCTTTATTTTATATGGCGAAAATTAGCTTTGCTCAACAAAACTATTTAACGTCTCGTGCTTATATTCAACGATTTGAGGCGGTTTCGCCCCACAACGCCAATAGTTTATGGTTGGGGGTCCGGATTGAGCGGCAGTTAGGGGACAAAACAGCTGAATTTTCTTATGCAAAACAACTACAGTCAAAATTCCCTGATTCGGAAGAATTTAAATTGTTACTCAACCCAACAAGAGGGGAGAATCATTCATGAGTAATGCTACTGAAAAACAGACGACTTCAGCAAGGGAGGAGGTGGAGGTTACGCCGGAGGATTCAGCGTCTGAAGAACAGCTCTCAGAAGGCTTGACTCAAGAACCCGATGCGTCAGCAGAAGAGTCTCCCGAGCATTTAGTTGAGCCTCCCGCCTGGGAACGTTTGCGTCAGGCTCGTGAACAACGCCAGTTAGGGCAAGCGGATATTGCGGCTGAGCTACGTTTGGATTTGTCATTGGTCAATGCGCTGGAAGAAGGAAACTTTAGTAAGTTACCTGAAGCGGTATACACGGCAGGTTATGTGAGGGCGTATGCGCGATTAATAGATTTACCGCCCGATGAGATTGTGGCTAAGTACACTAATGCTGAGTCGGATCACCGCACGAATGACATTGCTGGACGAGAAGAAATACCGGCACGTTACCGCCAGCTTGCTACAGCCTTACCTAAGAGTTTTTCTGTTGCTGTTTCCCGGGGCGATAACAGTATGTTGCGTTACGTTATTCTACTGGTGTGTCTCGTTGTGGTGCTTATCATCCTATGGCAATGGCAGGCAGCAAATAACAATAGCACAAACAATGACGTAACCAATCCAACCTCAATTGATATAGATGCTGGCTTGGAGCAACGCACTACTACGCCGTTGGAGGTGTCCGCTCCCGAATTACCTACCTCGGTCAGTGTGGTAGATGAAGTATCAAAACCTAAACCGTTTTCCACAAAATCGGTAAAGCTGGCGATACCCCAACAAGGTGGCTCACTGTCGGCTAGGGTCGATGGCTCGCAAAGCGATAAGCCGCTGAGTGAGCAACAAGCGCGGAGTCTCGGTACTCAGCGGTCAGCGTTGGCAAACATGTCGCCGCAAACAGAGAGTATTTCGCTGCATTTTGCAAAAGATTCCTGGATTGATATTCGAGATTCGACGGGAAAACGCTTAATTCGTCGTTTAGGGTTGGCTGGAGCCAGTAAAACGGTGACCGGTATGGCTCCTTTTGAAGTGTTAATCGGGTACGGGCCCGGTGTTAAAATAGAGTATAATGGACAACCTTTTGATTTTTCGAAATTTCAAAGTAAACGTGTTGCAAGATTTACATTGGAGGGGGTGGATAAAGACAGCGGTTCAAGTTTAGGGGCTGAGATAAACAACTGAATCACTACCTAAAATGTGGCGCTAACTGTATTCTGTTAGGCTCGAACGTCATTTTTTAAAGACTTTTCTTTTGCAATGAGTGGCTTACCCTTGATTTATCCAATGGTTATGTCAAAAATGCCCTTTTACAAGGCTAAACTTTGTGCTTTTTTCTTATTCTCGAATAAATCATCGGCAACTTGACGTCGTTGCAGTACGCTTAAGCTGTCAATTAAAAAGTAGGCTGAATCGTTTGTTTTTTTAATTTTATCGATTTTTAAGTAACACTATTGTCAATCTAAACTTTCCTGATCACATTAACCTTATGCAGCCAGTTTATAAAATACAACGTCGTCAATCCCGTCAAATATCGGTCGGTAATGTGCCTATCGGTGGCGGTGCGCCTATTGCCGTTCAAAGTATGACCAATACAGAGACCACCGATGTTGCAAGCACCGTCGCTCAAATTAAGGCGCTCGAAGCGGTGGGTGCTGACATTGTACGTGTATCAGTGCCAAGCATGGAGGCCGCAGAAGCTTTTGGCTTAATACGCCAACAAGTTACTGTACCGTTAATTAGCGACATCCATTTCGATTATAAAATTGCACTACGTGTTGCGGAACTTGGCGTAGACTGTTTGCGTATTAACCCAGGCAACATTGGCCGGGAAGACCGGGTGCGTGCAGTGGTGTCAGCGGCACGCGACTGCGATATTCCAATTCGTATTGGTGTTAATGCCGGTTCACTCGAAAAGGATTTGCAAAAAAAATATGGTGAACCGACACCGCAAGCGTTAGTCGAGTCAGCAAAACGACATATCGATATATTGGACAAGTTGGATTTTCAGGATTTTAAAGTGAGCCTTAAGGCTTCAGATGTATTTATGACCGTGCTCGCTTATCGTGAATTGGCTTCACAAATTGAGCAGCCACTGCATTTAGGCATTACTGAGGCAGGAGGGTTTCGAGCTGGCGCAGTGAAGTCAGCGATAGGTTTGGGGATGTTGCTGAGCGAGGGTATTGGCGATACCATTCGTGTATCTTTGGCAGCCAACCCGGTGGAAGAAATCAAAGTGGGGTTTGATATTCTAAAAAGTCTCCATATCAGAAGTAAAGGCGTTAATTTGATTGCCTGTCCTTCTTGTTCACGTCAGAATTTTGATGTGATCTCTACAGTGAATGCCTTGGAGGAACGCCTAGAGGATATCCTGGAGCCCATTGATGTCGCAATTATTGGTTGTGTCGTTAATGGTCCTGGGGAAGCTCGCGAAGTGGATGTTGGTTTAACAGGCGGGATGCCTAATTTGCTATATATTGGCGGCAAACCTAACCACAAACTCACAAATGAACGTTTAGTGGATGAGCTTGAAAGCGCGGTGCGTGCTGAGATTGACAAAAAACAATCAAACCAAACATCGGCTTCGCCTATTTCCATTGGTTTGAGTGAAAAACAAAACAAGGTCTCGGCGCAACAAGTTCCAGAACTCAGTCGTTAAATTAAAAATAACCCAGTAAGTCGGTGAGCACAATTATTTTAACAAAATTTTCGCAGGATATTTTATGGCCTTCAAGACGCTGCGAAGATAAGCATAGTATACCCATAGCGTTTGAGATTTAGGTATGATAATACGCTCTGTTTATAGCATGGTCACGTTACTGATGCTCACATGAGCATATGGCGACGACCACGTTACCATGACCGCGTTAAACAGGCATGCCTGGTTCCTCTTCCTAAATACCACTACGAAAGCACATTCTTTAAAAAGAGTAAGTCTAAAAAAGATTAAGTTGCCTAAGCGCAATGCGAGCAATTAAAATGAACCTGATAATATTGAAATTTTCCCAATTGTTTGCACGAGGAACAACACGTTGTCTAAATTGATTCAGGCAATCCGGGGTATGAATGATATTACGCCGGACGAAACGGCGTACTGGCGAGTATTAGAGAATACGATTGTACAGACCATTATCAGTTATGGCTACCAGCAAATCCGATTTCCGATTGTCGAGAAAACAGAATTATTTGCGCGCTCTATTGGTGAAGTAACCGATATTGTTGAAAAAGAGATGTATACCTTCGAGGATCGTAATGGCGATAGCTTAACTTTACGCCCGGAAGGCACGGCCAGTTGTGTGCGAGCCGCTATTCAAAACGGCCTGTTGCATCATCAAACGCAACGATTGTGGTATACAGGCCCCATGTTTAGGTACGAACGTCCACAGAAAGGCCGGTATCGGCAATTTCATCAAGTGGGTGTCGAAGCCTTTGGCATGGATGGGCCTGATATCGATGCTGAATTAATTATAATGACGGCTCGAATCTGGCGCCAGCTTGGGCTTACTGACTTGGAATTACAAATCAATTCCTTAGGTAGCACTGAATGCCGGGAAAACTACCGAACATTACTCGTTGATTATTTTGGTCGTCACCAAAAAAGTCTTGATGAAGACAGCCAACGTCGTTTGCATCGCAATCCATTACGAATTCTGGATAGCAAAAACCCTGCAATGCAAGCACTGATAGAAGATGCGCCAAAATTACAGGAACATTTAGATGAAGATGCCAGTCAACACTTTGAGGGACTGAAAACCTTGCTGGACGCAGTTAATATTCAATATCAAATCAATCCTCGCTTGGTTCGTGGTTTGGATTATTATAACAAAACAGTTTTTGAGTGGGTAACGACACAATTAGGTGCGCAGGGTACTGTATGCGCGGGTGGGCGTTATGACGGATTAGTGGTTCAATTAGGTGGCAAGCCAAGCGCAGCAGCAGGTTTTGCCATGGGTATAGAGCGGCTTGTCGAATTGGCAAAACACAATTTAGTGCTTGAAAATATGCCTCATGTTTATTTGGTGTTGGTGGGCGATACCTCCGTTGTTGCAGGCCGGGTACTAGCAGAAACCTTAAGGGCGGGTTTACCTAATTTACGCATGATTAGCCATTGCGGCGGCGGCAGTTTTAAAAGCCAGTTTAAACGCGCCGATAAAAGTGGTGCACAGTTAGCGCTGATAATTGGTGAAGATGAAGCATCCAGCCAGACGGTAAGTTTAAAATATCTACGCCAGGATCAAGCACAGCAAACAATTGCCCAGGACGAATTGGTCGTTGTGTTGAAAAAATATTTTCAAATTTAAATAATGGAGATTAATAGTGGACGTTTATACAACTGAAGATGAGCAAATCGCCGCAATTAAAAAATGGTGGAAAGAAAATTGGATGTCTTTGTTGGGCGGTGTTCTTATTGGCAGTGCTGTGCTGATTGGTGGTAAATACTGGCTGGATTCAAAAAGTCATCATGCAGAAATGGCATCCTATGAATTTGAAACAATGATGCAGGCGGTCAATACCGACAAACCGGAACAGGCAGCAGAAAAAGCGGCATTACTGTTGGGGCAGTATACCGATACGCCCTATGCGGGTCTGGCGTCTTTGACCATGGCAAAAATTAAAACCGACAGTGATGATCTGGTCGCTGCAAAATCCCATTTACGGTGGGCCATGGATAATGCCACCCAAGATGATGTCAAATTAATTGCCAAAATGCGTATGGCCAGGGTGTTATTGGCTGAAACTAAATACGATGAAGCGCTTACTTTACTGGAGTCTATAAAAGAAGATCCGCAAAAAGCAGGTGTTGAAGAATTAAAAGGTGATATTTATGTGGCTAAAGGTGATAAAATCAAGGCCCGTACCGCCTACAATATTGCCTTGGCCGTGTTGGACACAAGCGCTGATAATGTGTCTGGTCGTGCACGTGATTTTTTGCAGATCAAGTTAGATGATTTAGGTGAAAGCACCGTACCAACCAGAGAATCCTAACGATGCTAGTTATGTTTTTAACCGTGTTTTTAAGAATGCCTGTAACAATACTGGCGAGAATGATTGCTGGTATTCTCGTTGTGAGTTTGATCGGTTGTGGCGGCACTGCCAAAAAAGAATATGCAGCGTTAAGCGACATTGTTCCTGCGATTGATATAACATCACTTTGGGTAGTGAAAGTGGGCGAAAAAAAGCAACGCCAATACAGTCAGTTGCCGATTACCGTCTCGAATGGAAAAGTTTATACCACAAATGTTGACGGCAACCTCAGTGTGTTGGATCAGGTTTCTGGTAAGCTACTTTGGCAAAAATCATATGATATTGCCATTTCCAGCGGCCCTAGTTATGCAGCGGGTGTACTTTACTTTGGTACCAATGATGCTGAGGTGCTTGCGGTTTCTGCTGACAACGGCGAAATACAGTGGCGAATTAACGTCTCCAGCGAAGTTCTCGCGAATCCTACGGTTGGTGTGAATAATGTTTTTATAAAGACGGTTGATGGCAAGTTGTTTGCGTTAAATAAACTCAATGGTGAACGCGTCTGGGTTGAATCCAACGAAGTGCCCGCGCTGAGCCTGCGAGGTGACAGTTCCCCGATCGTTTTTGATGACAAGGTGATTGCTGGTTTTGCCAACGGCAAATTAATGGCGTCTGAAGTGGCAACTGGTAAAAAAACATGGGAAACCGTGGTAGCGGTACCCAGTGGCCGAACCGATTTGCAGCGCATGGTCGACATTGATGGCTTGTTCCAACTATCAGACGACATAATTTATGTGTCCAGTTATCAGGGGCGTATTGCTGCTGTCGCAGCGGACAGCGGTCGGGCAATATGGACCCGGGATATGTCTTCTTATAGCGGTGTTATTCTTGATGGTGCTCAACTCTATGTCACCGATGCGGATGGTTATGTGTGGTGCCTGGACAAAAAAACCGGTGCGACGCTTTGGCGACAGGATGTCCTGACGGGACGAGATGTCAGTGGTCCCGGTGTGATGTCAGAAGCGCTGGTGGTGGCGGATGGCGCGGGTTACATTCACTGGTTGTCAAAAGAGGATGGTGCGCTCATTGGGCGAGAACTATTGTCGCGAGTATATGATTTTGCGTTCGTGGATTGGGGTGATGAGGATCGTGAACTGCGAGATTTAGCGGTCACCGCTCCACTTAAAGTAGAGAGTAATACCTTGTTTGTGAGAGATAATGAAGGTGCATTGTCAGTGTTTAAGGTGTCACTACTACCAGCGAAATCAAATTAAAACCCCTTCCATTCAGGTTTGAATTGTTAATTAAGCTCGGAGTCTGGAACAGAGGCCATCTTGACTGGCAACTGCATTAAAATGTGTATTTTTTAATGCAGATACCGTATTTACTTGTTTTTGGATCGATCCAAGGTACCCTGAGTCGTTCTTAACGCCATAATCCCAAACACAATCCTAAATGAGAGTTCAAAATGTTCGAAACAATCTTGTCGATTAAGTGCATTCGATGTTCGTTGTCGGTTTAACTGATGTGTTAGGATATATAGTCTATATATTATGAAACCTGTGATAGCCCTTGTTGGGCGACCCAATGTTGGAAAATCCACGTTATTTAATTGTCTTACACGGTCGCGTGATGCCCTGGTGGCGGATCAACCGGGATTAACGCGTGACCGAAAATACGGTGAGGGCAAGTTCGAAGGCACGTCGTTTATCGTCGTTGATACCGGTGGTTTAAGTGACGAATCTTATACGATTAACGATTTGATGGCCGAGCAGGCGTGGTTGGCCATTGAAGAAGCAGATATTGTACTGTTTCTAACAGACGCTAGGGATGGTTTGGTTGTTGGTGATGAGGATATTTCTGACCAACTGCGTCGTACCAGTAAGCCAATAACGCTTGTTGTAAACAAGATTGATGGCTTGAATGCGGAGGTTGTGCAAGCCGATTTTTATGCACTAGGTTTGGGTGAACCCGTTGCCATCAGTGCTTCACATCATCGAGGTGTGAGTGGTTTACTAAAGCAAGTGCTGTACGATATACCGCAGCCGGACGCTAGCAGCGCAGACCAGCCTGCCGGAATAAAAGTTGCTATTGTTGGAAAGCCAAATGTTGGTAAATCCACATTGGTGAACCGTATCCTGGGTGAACAACGGGTACTTGCCTACGACCAACCAGGCACCACGCGTGACAGTATTTATATTCCTTTCAAACGACAGGATCAGGATTACGTGTTAATCGATACTGCTGGCGTTAGGCGCCGTGGTAAAGTCAATGATAAATTAGAAAAATTCAGCGTTATAAAGTCATTGCAAGCAATTCAGCATGCTAACGTTGTGATGCTGGTTATTGATGCGCATCAGGGCATTACCGACCAGGACTCTCATTTGCTGGGTTTTATTATTGAATCAGGCCGGGCGTTATTGATTGCAGTGAATAAATGGGACGGATTGCAGGAGGATGAGCGGCAGCGTATTAAAAGTGAGTTGCAACGTAAATTACAGTTTTGTGAATATGCGAAAATATTTTTTATATCTGCCTTGCATGGCACGGGTGTCGGTGAATTATATGCGCCTATCGGGAGAGCCTATCGATCGGCGATAGTTGATGCGGCGACATCCAGGTTAACCCGGGTTTTGGAGAGCGCCGTTGATGCACACCAACCCCCGTTGGTAAGGGGACGCCGGATCAAACTACGATATGCTCATCAAGGTGGAAAAAACCCACCCGTGATTGTGATTCATGGCAATCAGACAGAAAAAGTGCCGCAAAACTATCGACGTTATTTAATGAATTGTTTTATACAAGCGCTGCAACTCGAAGGTACGCCAGTACGGGTGGATTTTAAAACGGGTGAAAACCCTTATAAAGGTAAACGTAATCTATTAACCAAAAGTCAAATTTCCAAAAAACAGCGTTTAAGACAGCACACCAGAAAATCCGGTAAAAAATGATATTTTTAAGCATAGAGCTTAGGGGGGGGGCACGACATTACTTCCCTGTTTTGCATCCCGGCTTCGCCTGTTCTTCAGTCATAAAAGCTCGAAATATACCCCCCGTGGCGTTCGAAATTTAGGTTATGGCGTTGTGAAAAAATCGATCAATTTTGTCGGTATTTTTTACACTAATGATTGGGTTATTTCTTGGTGTTTTGTAACTCATTGTATTTGTTGCTTTAATGTGGCTTGGTATAATAATTGTATCTTGTTTCAATAGGCCGCAAATTATAATGTGGTTTGCTGAGGGAGACTCAGTGTTGTTGTTGATAGATAGTTTGACGTTCCATGTGTTAGTCTTTTTTGAGCCCCGTTACATACGGGGCTTTTGTTTTTAACACCCAATGAAACGTATTGTATAAATGGCGGGGTTGGCCCATTTTGTTACAGGCCTGTTTCGGTCTTTATGGAGGGGGCTCCTCAGGGTGGTCGTTGAATTTTAGTCTTCATCGTTGGGGTTGAGTGAATGTCGCCAGAATTGATCTTCGCGCTCAAACAGGCGCCGTGTTTCTTGTGGGCCCCATGTGCCAGCAGGGTAGGTATGTATGTAATCTCTATCCGTTGCCCATACACGGAGTATGGGGTCGACCACTTGCCAAGCCCATTCAACTTCGTCATAACGTAAAAACAAACTTTGGTCACCTTCAATAATGTCCAGCAGGAGGCTTTCGTAGGCATCCAGTTTTTGATTGGGTTCATTACTGGCAAAGCTTGCATCAAGACTGATAGAGCGAGGCGTCATGGTCAGGCCAGGCTCCTTAACTTGCATTTCAATTCGAACACATTCCTGAGGCTGAATACCTAACAGTATCCAATTTGGTTTTAGCTGATCGACAACGGTATGTCGGAATAAATGTTGAGGGGGGTGTTTAAAACGAATGCTGATGGCCGATTTTGATTCTGCCATGCGTTTTCCTGTGCGTAGAAAAAAGGGAATGTCCCGCCAGCGCCAGTTATCGATATAGAATTTATGCGCGGAGTAAGTTTCAGTTGTGCTGTTGGAGGGTACATCTTCCTCTTCTAAATAGCTTTTGACTTTTTTTCCATTGATCATTCCGCTGGAGTATTGTGCGCGAAATGACTGTGCGCGTACGGCGCTTTGCGAAATGGGGCGAATGGATTTTAGTACCTTAACTTTTTCATCACGTAGGGCTTCGGCATCCATGGTGGCAGGCGGTTCCATGGCGACAAGGGTTAATAATTGCATCAAATGGCTTTGGATCATGTCACGTAGTGCTCCGGCACCATCATAATAATGTGCGCGATTTTCAATGCCAGCTACTTCTGAATGCGTAATTTGTACGTGATCAATATAATTTCGATTCCACAAGGGTTCCATCATGACATTAGCAAAACGAAAAACCAGTATGTTTTGAACTGTGCCTTTTCCCAGGTAGTGATCAATTCGGTAAACTTGTTCTTCTTTAAGGTATCGATGCAATTTGTGTTGAAGTACTTGAGCACTTTCGAGATCGGAGCCAAATGGTTTTTCGATAACAACACGGCGCCAGCCATGTCCTTCATCAACTAACCCGGATTCGCCTAATTTTTGAATGACTACGCCAAATTCTGATGGCCGCAATGCCATATAAAATGCAGCATTGCCGGGGAATTCAGCGTCACTTTCGAGTGTACCTTTAATATCATTATAGATGGTATCATCGTCCAGGTTGCCGCGAAAATAACGTAATCGGGCAGAAAATCGGGCAAACACTTTCTCGTCTAGCCCACCTCGAATTTTTGTACTGATGGTTTGTTTTATTTCCTCTTTCCAATTTTCATCATGCCAGTCACTGCGACCTAATGACAAAATCATTGAGCCACCAGGTATGCGGTTAGCCGCTTCAAGGTGATACAGCGCTGGCATAAGCTTGTTTCGTGATAAATGACCGGTGGCGCCAAAGATTACAAACGTACAGGGCTCAATGGTGTTCGTCATGTTTTTTCTCCAACACGCTTTATGTAGCGTCGTTGCTCAAGTGTTGTTAGTGCAAAGTGATGAGGCTTGGGGTTAGGCAGATTTTGATATCCAGTCTGTATGGAAAAACTCTCCACGGGGTTTGTCGATTCGTTCATAGGTATGCGCGCCAAAATAATCACGTTGTGCCTGTAGTAGATTGGCGGGGACTCTTTCTGAACGATAGCCATCATAAAATGCCAGCGCCGAGGAAAATGCGGGCGTGGGAATACCTGCTCCTATGGCAAATTGAAGGGTGTTGCGCCAACCAGGCTGTGCTTTATCAATAGCGTCTTTAAAAAAGCGATCAAGTAATACGCTTTCCAAATTGGGCTGGGATTCAAAAGCAGTTTTTATATTGTTAAGAAAACGACTACGTATAATACAACCACCTCGCCAGACTAATGCAATATTGCCGTAATTCAAGCCCCAGCCATATTGTTGTGATGCTTGTTGCATCAACATAAAGCCTTGAGCGTAAGATATGATTTTTGAGGCATAGAGGGCATCATGAATATGTTGGATATAATTTGCTTTGTCGGTGATCGGCGGTGCGATGGGGCCACTCAGTACGTGGGATGCGTTGACGCGTTGTTCCTTTAACGCGGATAAATAGCGGGCAAAAACCGCTTCGCCGATGAGCGTCAGTGGTATGCCTGTCTCCAGGGCATTAATGCCCGTCCATTTTCCTGTGCCTTTTTGACCGGCTGTATCCAGGATTTTATCGATCAGGGGTTGTCCATCGTGGTCATTGACACCAAGTATGTCGCGGGTGATTTCTATTAGATAGGAATCCAATTCGCCTTGTTGCCATTCGCTGAATACGGCTTTGATTTCACTGATGGAGAGTCCCAGACCTTCACGTAAAAGTTGATATGCTTCACAAATTAGTTGCATATCACCATATTCGATACCATTGTGGACCATCTTGACATAATGGCCAGCACCACCAGTACCGATCCATTCACAACAGGGATTATTGTCCACTTTAGCGGCGATTGATTGGAAAATACCGCGCACACTTGGCCAAGCGTCAGCATTACCCCCTGGCATTAATGAAGGTCCATAACGTGCGCCTTCTTCACCACCGGAGACACCAATGCCTAGGTAGAGCAGCCCCTGACTTTTTAACTGTTCAGTACGGCGTTGGGTGTCAGTATACAAGGAGTTGCCACCATCAATGATAATATCGCCTGGCTCAAGATGTGTGGCGATTAGCTCTATAATGCCATCAACAGCATCTCCCGCCTTGACCATGAGCATTATTCGTCTAGGTCGTTTTAAACTGGAGCAAAATTCTTTTATTGAGTGTGTGCCAATAACTTGAGTGTTTTTGGCTTCTGCGGCAAGAAATTCGTCTACCTTTGATGTGGTGCGATTGAAAATTGACACGGTATAGCCGTGATCATTCATGTTTAATACGAGATTCTGGCCCATCACCGCTAGGCCAATTAGTCCGATATCCGCTTGTGACATAGTGTTGTCCTTCTGTGTCTGTCGACAAATAACGCTATAATAGTCCGTCAATAGTTAACGATGGTATTCTATGGGACGGATTACAGCAATTAGTATTCCAATTTTGATGGGAGTGATGCGTTAATTATCCTAAAGGCATCAATTTAGGGTTATCGGTTACCGAATTCGACAGGTATAGGCTGTCTGAAAAAATAAGCGTCGGCAGGCAGGCGTGCAAGAATGATTGAGAACACCGCCTCGTGTTTGCAATGTGTTAAGAGTGTTTAAAAATGTTTTAACCTGGCATTTAAGCCTGACATTGTCTGCTGGGTAACCTGTCAGTGCCTGATGCGCTCATCAGGCACCTTTTTATTTAAACTTAAGAATTAGTCTTCGGCAATTAACGCTTTAATTTCCGCTTCGAGTTTGATTTTATCCTTACTATTAAAACCCATGTGAGATAGGCGTATATTACCCTTTCGGTCGATGAGATAGGAGCTAGGCATGCCTTTTACGTTAAATGCTTGGGCTGATCCTCCTTTGGCATCGTGGGCGATAATGAAGTTTGTAGGCACGCTTTTTAAGAATTTATCAATGACACTGCGTTTGTTATCAAGGCTGATGGCAAGGATTTCGAACCCCAGATCATTGTAACGTTGATGCATTTCCTCCATCCAGGGAAATGATTTTCGGCAGGGAGGACACCATGTAGCCCAGAAATCCACATATAAAACTTTTCCTTTGAAATCACCAATATTAATATCCGCATTATCAAGTCCCTTGACACTGAGTACAGGGGCGGTCTGATCTGCGAGCGCCATAGTGGTGGTTGTGACAATGACCAGGGGCAAACTGATTGCCAAGAGAATACGACTGAAGATGGAACCGAAATAAGTGATGTGATTAAATTTCATGGTTGGGGCCTTGTAAATTAAATATTAAGTAAAAATTGATTAACAGTTGCCGACAATAGACTCAGGGTGTTCGTTACTTTGTATAACTTGTGCCTCATATATCCATAACGATTGAGATTTAGGTCTGACTGCACGCCCTATTGATTCCATGGCGGCGTTAAAATGTCTAGCAATAGAATGACACGGGATATTTTATAAACCGCTTCAATTTGTTCGCATGTGACGGAATCGTGACATTTGACTGGCATAATGAAAGATAGTTCATATACCATGCCGATATTGTTATTGCCATCAACTTGTTGATTAGTATGGGGTAAATGCTAGCATTTATTGAACCAACCGTGACTGAGTATGTCTACTATCAGCAAGTTTTGATAACAGTTTCAAGTTGTAATTAATAACGTAATTAGTGTTGTAATTAATGATGTATGAGGCTTAACTTTCAGTTGACTACATTACTCATAGTAAAGCATTGATACTAATGATTGAAGAACTAACGTGAAGAATTTAACGATGCAGCAAAATGGGAGGTATGCATGCTAATCCGGCGACCCAATACGATTAAACCATCTGAGATCACCGATGAAGCTGTTTATAACAGCCGTCGTCAATTTATTGCTGTTACTGCCAAAACGGCGGTAGCGGCGGTAGTAACAGGTACGATGTCAAGTGTACTAGGATTGCAAAATGCACAGGCTGCATTATCACTACCAAACATCACTAAATCAAAATACACCGTAGAGGAGGAGCAAACCTCCTTTAAAGATGTGACGCGTTATAATAATTTTTACGAATTTAGTACGGATAAAGAAGGGCCAGCAACCCTGGCAAAAAATTTCAAAACCGATCCATGGACACTGCGTATTGACGGCGAGGTGAATAAACCGGCCACATATCAATTAGAAGATTTTATAAAGCCGCATGTATTAGAGGAAAGAATATATCGATTGCGCTGCGTCGAGGCCTGGTCAATGGTGATTCCGTGGCTGGGTATTTCGTTAGGCGATGTCATTAAACGAGTTGAACCTACGTCGAAAGCAAAATTTGTGGAATTTACAACACTGCATGACCCAGTGCAAATGCCAGGTCAAAAACGTAGCGTACTGGATTGGCCGTATGTGGAAGGCTTGCGTATTGATGAAGCAATGCACCCGTTGTCGATATTGGCGGTGGGTTTGTATGGTCAAGTGCTTCCAAATCAAAATGGAGCACCGATCCGCTTGGTTGTGCCCTGGAAATATGGTTTTAAAAGTATTAAATCGATTGTACGAATTCGTTTAACTGAACACCAGCCTAAAACTACATGGGCTCTCTCCGGGCCGGGTGAATATGGTTTTTATGCTAATGTGAACCCAAATGTTGATCACCCTCGTTGGAGTCAAGCTCGAGAACGTCGCATTGGGGATTTTTTCAAACGTAAAACGCAGATGTATAATGGTTATGCCGATGAAGTGGCTCCGCTCTATGCTGGGATGGATTTAAAGCGATTTTATTAAAATAATGGCAAATTCATCGTTAGATAGTAGCGCATGTTTTTCTACGAATGCCTGAGTCAGACCTTATGCGGCGTTATGCGAAACCCATCGTTTTTATTTTCTGCTTAATACCTCTGGGTATTATGATCTGGGATGGATTCCAGGATGCTTTAGGTGCTAATCCGATTGAGCAAATTACCCATCGTACGGGTGACTGGGCTTTGTGGTTTTTATTGCTGACACTTGCAATTACACCATTACGAAAAGTTTTTGGCTGGCAGTTTTTAATGCGTTTACGTCGTATGCTGGGGTTATTTGTATTTTTTTACGTTTTTCTGCATTTTTTTATTTATTTAGTTCTCGATCAATTTTTCGATGTCAATGAAATCATCAAAGACATTATAAAAAGACCCTATATTACGGTAGGCTTTATCGCGTTTCTCATGTTAATTCCATTGGCCGTTACCTCAACAAACAAAATGATGAAGCGGCTGGGCAAACGCTGGCAACAGTTACATCAATTGGTTTATATTATTGGTGTCTGTGGTGTCCTGCATTATTTATGGCTGGTGAAAGCTGATATAGTGGAACCTCTTATTTATGCATTTATTTTACTGGGTTTATTTGTGGTTCGAGTGTTTCATCAGCGAAAAAAAATTAAAAAACGCGAATGCGGACTTCTAACGCGACCCTAAAACCAAAAAATAACCCATGGCAATCGAAATTGAACGCAAATTTCTACTTAAAAATGACAGCTGGCGTTCGTTAATCACTCGCCAGGCATCAATGCGGCAGGGGTATTTCGGTCATTATGTCGAAAATGCCATGGATGCCAGCACGACTGATGCCTCCTTGAGTAAGCCTCCAAAAGCCTCGATTCGAGTACGTATTACTGGCGATAAGGCGTTCTTAAATATCAAGAGCGCTACGCTGGGAATTTACCGTAAAGAATATGAATATCCAATTGCGCTGACCGATGCGAGCGAAATGCTGAGTGAATTATGTGATCCTCCTCTCATTGAGAAAACACGTTTTTATGTACCGTTTGGTCAGCACACTTGGGAGATTGATGTTTTCGAAGGTGATAATGCCGGTTTGGTGGTGGCTGAAATAGAACTCTTGCAGGTGGATGAAGAATTCGAGCGACCGGATTGGTTGGGTGAGGAAGTATCAACTGATCCACGATATTACAATGTTTGCTTGGTGAGGTATCCGTTCAAATATTGGTAGTACTTGCATATTTACACCTAAATCTCAAACGCTATGGGTATATAACCCGGTCTCTTACTAATCTCTTCGCTATCATTTCTGTGCTAACTCCTTAACGACAGTGCCGCTTCTTTACGCCCAGAAACCCATCAGCTGCATGGCTGGATGAGCCATTGCCGATGAGGGGAGGCTTCATGGGAAAATACCAATAAGGATGCGAATCAACGATCATCGATGCTGGTTTTGGTATTAGAGGCTATACTCAAAAAAACGGTGACGATCGATTTGCTAACATCATTCAATGATGACTCGATGATTCAGATTTGATGAGTGACTTATATCTTTTGTTGTCCTATGCCGCCGCGAGCACGAGGATGTTGAATGCATTGAACGATGTGTTCATTAATGTCAATAGAACTATAGTGCATCAGGTGTGAGCTCGTAATAAGGTTCCTATTCCTTAGCTGAATTTTGAAAGAGCTATGTTAGGGGAAAGGGAAAGGCAGCTATTATATACTCATAACGATTGAGATTTAGGGATATGTCGTACGGTGGTGTCTGAAAAAAGGTTAAGCAAGGCCCGAATCACTGTTGTCGCTAATATGGATGAATAGCCGATCTTGCCCCATTTGATACGCCCATTTTTGGTGCTGGGAAAAAATAAAACCTCGGTGTCTGGGGGTAATATGAAAGAATATCTCCTAGTATGATGAATCAGGAAATACGAATCAGTATTGCAGATCAACGTCTGCAATTGCGAAACAATAACAAACTTGTCATGGATGTGATGGTGGCAACTGCAAAAAATGGCGCGGGTGAATTGTTTGGCAGTGAATGCACACCACGCGGTAAACATCGGGTGCGCGCGATGATTGGACATGGTTGCGCGATTAATACAGTGTTTGTGGCGCGTCGACCGACTGGCGAAATATTTTCCAATAAGTTGAGAAATAAACAACCGCAACGTGATTGGATTTTGACGCGTATACTTTGGTTAAGTGGTGAGGAAGTTGGAATCAATCGTTTGGGAAATGTGGATACCATGAGACGTTATATTTATATTCATGGCGGTCCTGATGATCAAATATATGGCAAACCTAATTCACACGGTTGTGTGCGGATGAAAAATTCAGAGGTTGTAGCGTTATTTAATCAAGTCAAGGTCGGTGTTTCTGTACTGATTCTAGAAAATAAGTTTTCGCGGTAAGTTGTTAAAATAAGTTCTTAGCCGTAAGTGTTAAATGACAATTTATATGCCAGTTTGTAAAAAGGGATAACGATGTCGTTAATTCAATTATCTTAAAACTTATGACATGCAACGGCTTTAAAAAAAAGGTATAGTAACTTCATTGTGTGTAGCGTGGTGACTGTTTGTGACGTCGCGTGTTGTGAAAGAAAATTATAAGCGAATTAATCGCAAACTATCACAATAAATAAAACAATCCTCAACCTCAAACGATTTTGGTGAAAAGTTACTAACTTAAGTTGCCATTTTTTAAATTAACGACTAATTTTGTATTAGCGTTATTTAAAAACGTTGGGAGTGGTTCCTCAATGTTACTGTTGTTTAGTAAATATTGTTTAGTAAATCGTGGTTGTAAGTTTGTTTGTAAATATAAATAACACATAATAGCTGTTCATAATAAGTGTTGGCTGGGTCTACATTCGTTAACCAACTAATATTAACTAACTAGAGAGGCAAAACAATTGGCTAAGTACGAAAACGTAACTGAACCTGATGGAATGGGATTCCAAGTTAGAGTTGTTCGTAAGGGAAAGGAACGTAGCCGCTATTTTTCGCATAAACGCTATGGCGGTAAACGCAAATCACTTAAGGCAGCAATTGAATGGAGAGATGAAATCCGTGCCAAGTATCCAGAAAAGGCCAAAAGGCCAGTGCAAAGTAATACCGGAATTCGCGGTATTTCCCGAACCGTTAAATTTGATAAACGGCGCGGCATCACTTATCTGAGTTACAGCGTGCATTTTAAAAATCCAGATGGTTCACCTAATAATAAAACATTTTTCGTGGGAGATGTCGATGTAGTAACCGACAAGGACGAACAAAAAGCACTAAAGGCAGCTAAGAAATTTAGGCGAGAATACGAAAAAAGCCCGGTTGCTCACGCATAGCCGGTCTGTAACTTTGTATATCAATCAATATAAAGTACTCGTTTTAAAAGTTAATTGTTGATTACGGTAAGGTCGTCGTTAGTCGATTACTAACATGCCGAAGGTGTTGGTTTTTGCACTGGGGGTAAAAAACAGTAAGTGTTTAAAAATTGGTCTGTTGCAGTAATTACCTTTAAATTGCTAACCTAACCCATTAGGTTGTTTTGGTGTGTAGCCTAGCGGCGATCTTAACTGTAGATCGTAATAAACCCAGTTGAAATATTAAAAAATTGTCGCGATATTAGACGAGTCCCGTTATTGGTAATCTTATTCGTCATGGTTTCGTTGGTGACAGTTTATTGATAACAGTTCATTGGTAATAAAGCTCATTGGTAATAATAAGGCAAGAGCACACACTTCTTCTCGACCGACAATTCCTGTCGGTTTCGGCCATACAATATCATCCTGTACAAACAAAACATTGAGTAAACTTTGTTATTAGCCGGTTTGCGTAAATCATGTATTGTGGTTTGACGAATCAATTAAGGAACGTGCACGCTCCTAAGACTTATTCTAAAAATAATACTGGGTTGTGATATGCTCATGCGTTTCTCGCTGATTGATCGATACTGCTCTGTTGCCGGCCCAGTTTTTAAATCGCTAATTTTTGATGTCATCATCAAAGGTAACGATTATATTAAGTTTGTTTCGTTCAGAATATCATTAGTGCGCAATCGTGTTTTGAGAGCGTGAAAACCATGCCTGGAATAGAAGCCGAGATGATTAAACAGAGACGTATAATACCCATGACGGATAGGTTTTCCGGATGAAACCTCGCCAATCTTGATCATTTATCGTGAAAAATGCACTTTAACATACCGTCTAACTGATGACTTTAGGTTATAAAGAGTGCGTATGAGCTGTTTTCGGGATGGCGGGTATCTCATTTACCCGTTCCTGAGCGATGATGTGGGCAATGGGGGATGATCTGTGCGTATTATTTTTTTCGTCAAAATAGCAGGTGTATTTTCCGCGAGAATGAATAGGGCTCCAATCAGGCCGTGACTGAAAGTATGCCCGTGAGATAAATGCAACGTGGAAACTGCTGTGGTGGTAAAATGTTTTTCCGATTTTGGTTTTTAGACGATTGAGTATGTAGGCAATAGAGTATGCGAGTGGCATTAGGCATTGAATATGATGGACATGATTTTCATGGTTGGCAATGGCAGTTAAATGCTGTCACGGTGCAGGCCGTTGTCGAAGAAGCGTTAGGCGTAGTGGCTAATCACCCAGTGCGTGTTACGTGCGCTGGCCGAACGGATACGGGGGTGCATGCGCTGGGACAGGTTGTCCATTTCGAAGCGCAGACACAGCGCAGTGAACGATCCTGGGTTTTTGGTTGTAATGCTAATTTACCGGACTCGGTTGCAGTAACATGGGCGAGGAAAGTGGAAGATCGTTTTCATGCCCGGTTTTCGGCTAAACGGCGGCGCTATCGTTATGTGATTTTAAACCGGGCGGTACGCCCGACCATGTTAGTGCATCGCGTAGCGTGGGAATATCGCCCATTAATGGTGGAATACATGCAACAAGCGGCCATGAGCCTGATTGGGGAACACGATTTTAGCGCTTATCGTGCCGCGGGTTGCCAATCCAAAACGCCAGTGCGGGAAATTTATCGCATTGATGTGCAGCGAAAAAATGAGTTGGTGCTTCTTGATATCGAAGCAAACGCTTTTTTGCACCATATGGTTAGGAACATTGCGGGTGTGTTGATGGCGATTGGCGCTGGCGAGCAATCAGTGGCTTGGGCGGAACAGGTATTGCAAAGTCGGGATCGACGAGCGGGAGGAGTGACGGCACCACCTTATGGGCTCTACCTCGTTGATGTAGACTATCCTCCGGATTTTAATTTGCCAAGGCTATTCGATACCCACATGATCTGGTAACCTGTCGTATTTTTCCAGTAACGGCGTTATTCGATTATATTTATTTATTTTTGTTAAGGGAATGCACAAAATGCGAACACGCGTTAAAATATGTGGCATTACGCGTACTCAAGATGCGCTAAAAGCGGTGGAATTCGGTGCCGATGCTATTGGTTTGGTGTTTTATGAAGGTAGTCCGCGCTCGGTTTCTGTGGAAAACGCGAAAGACATTATGCAGGAATTACCGCCTTTTGTCAGTGCCGTTGGCCTATTCGTTGATCCATCACCAAAATACGTGGCCTCAGTATTACACCGGGTAACGCTAGATATGCTGCAGTTTCATGGTAATGAGCTGCCTGCTGAGTGCGGTTGTTATAACAAACCCTATATTAAGGCCATTAAGATGCAGCAGGGTGTGGATTTAAAAGAACAAATTAAACGCTATAACACCGCGCGCGGTATCCTGTTGGATACATTTGATCCCACTTTACCAGGAGGGACTGGCCGGACTTTTGATTGGACGAACATTCCGAAAGGATTGAGTAAGCCTATCATATTGGCTGGTGGGTTAACACCGGATAATGTATGGCAAGCAATCACCAAAGTTCGTCCGTTTGCAGTGGATGTCAGTGGTGGGGTTGAGGCCGAAAAAGGTATAAAAGACGTAGAAAAAATGGCAGCGTTTATGCGAGGTATACAAAGTGTCTGAGCATACAGATTCTCGGCAAAAACAAGCGGTACCCCATCTGACTTCCAGTTTCGCTATGTCGTCTGCTAAGGATGTGTTGCCTGATGCTAATGGGCATTTTGGCATTTACGGTGGGCGTTTTGTTGCTGAAACATTAATGGTACCGCTGGAAGAACTGCGCCAAACGTATGAAAGCTATCGAAATGACCCAGACTTTATTGGGGAGTTGGATACTGATTTGCAGCAATACGTGGGGCGACCTTCACCATTGTATTTTGCACAACGTTGGACGCAGCATTTAGGTGGGGCGCAAATTTACCTGAAGCGGGAGGATCTAAATCATACAGGTGCTCACAAAGTAAACAACACCATCGGCCAGGCATTGCTTGCCAAACGTATGGGGAAAACACGGATTATTGCCGAAACCGGCGCCGGTCAACATGGCGTGGCATCGGCAACGGTTGCAGCACGTTTGGGCTTGGAGTGCGTGGTTTATATGGGCGCAGAAGACATTAAACGTCAAACCATTAATGTTTATCGCATGCGTCTGTTGGGTGCGGAAGTGCGTGCTGTTGAGTCTGGCTCAAAAACTCTGAAAGACGCACTCAACGAAGCCATGCGTGATTGGGTCACCAATGTTGATAACACTTTTTATATTATTGGCACAGTGGCCGGTCCGCATCCTTATCCTGCCATGGTTCGTGATTTTCAGGCAATTATTGGCCGGGAAGCGCGTCAGCAGTGTCAACAGCAAACCGGTCGGTTACCGGACACCCTGGTTGCTTGTGTCGGAGGGGGGTCCAATGCAATTGGTCTGTTTTATCCATTTTTGCAGGATGCTGGGGTGTCCATGGTCGGTGTTGAAGCAGCAGGTGATGGTTTGGATACTGGTCGTCATGCCGCGCCATTGTGTGCGGGCAGGTCGGGCGTGCTGCACGGTAACCGCACCTATTTAATGCAGGATTCGGATGGGCAGATTATTGAAACGCACTCCATCTCAGCGGGTTTGGATTATCCCGGCGTTGGTCCCGAGCACGCCTGGTTAAAAGATGCGGGGCGAGTGGAGTATGTGGCGATCACTGATGCAGAGGCACTGGCTGCTTTTCACGATTTAACGAAAATTGAAGGCATTATTCCTGCGTTGGAGTCCAGTCATGCCTTGGCTTATGTTACGAAAGCGGCTCCGAATATGTCACAGGACAAAATAATTGTGGTGAATCTGTCGGGGCGCGGTGATAAAGATATTCATACCGTGGCTGCATTAGAGGGCATACGTGTCTGAAGGCAAATCACGACAGGGCTGCTATAGGCTGAGGGTAATTTGCTGGAGATCATTTTAAATGTACAGTAATGGCTCGAACAGCCTTCGGTTTGCGCATCTTTGATTGATTCGCGAAATGGGTAAAAGTGCGCAGTTTTTACAGTTGTAAATGAGCATATTGATGCAGCTTTTAATGCAACTGAAAACACAGTAATAAGATAAATAAAGGTAAGTAAACGATCATCGCAGCATGATCGTTTAGGGTTGTATTGCAGCTGAAAAACGCAAATGGACCACAGGAGTCTGCGCAGTGAATGACCTGCCCACTCCTTGTTGTCACAGCTTCTTGTCGCCAAGTTGAAGGCGCCTGTGCCGTTTTTGAATTCACTCGGCAGATTTGTCGGTACATTTCGGTACACTCAATGACTGTAATTGTACGTCTTTCGCTGTGTGCAACTGGGTTATTCCGGTTGAACTGTGTGATAATTGTTCTACATGAATGAATTAAAACACAATAACAATACGCTAATAATTGCAGACTAATAATAATTTCAGGAAATTAAATGAGCCGCATATCAACCTGTTTTAAAGACTTGCACCTTGAGGGCCGAAAAGCGCTAATACCCTATATTACCGCAGGTGACCCGGATCCCGGTGATACGGTACCGCTGGCGCATGCGTTTGTAAAGGCAGGGGCGGATATCATAGAATTAGGTGTGCCGTTTTCCGATCCGATGGCGGATGGTCCTGTTATACAGCGCGCCAGCGAGCGAGCGCTTGCGCAGCACATCAATTTGCCGCAGGTCTTGGCCATGGTGCGGGAATTTCGGCAACAAGACAGCAAGACACCTGTGGTGCTGATGGGCTATTTGAACCCTATAGAAGCCATGGGGTATCAGGTCTTTGCGCAAGCTGCGGCGCAAGCCGGTGTGGATGGCATTTTGGTGGTCGATATGCCTCCGGAAGAGGCTAAAGCGTTAGTCACTGAAATCACGCAGTTTGAAATGGATCCCATCTTTCTAATTGCACCAACGACGAGCAAAGAGCGCATAAAAATCATATGCGATATTGCCCGTGGTTATGTGTATTATGTATCGTTAAAAGGCGTCACAGGTGCTGCTACTTTGGATGTGGCATCCGTTGCCCACAACATTGCCCAAATCAGGAATGAAACTGATTTGCCCATTGGTGTTGGTTTTGGGATAAAAGATGCAGAATCAGCCAAGACCATTGCCGGCGTAGCCGATGCGGTGGTGGTTGGGAGCGCGATTATACAAAAAATCGAACAACAAATGTCACGGCGTAGCAACATGATTGAAGAAGCCGCAGCGCTGATTGCCTCCATGCGTAGAGCAATGGATGCGGAAATTAACAAGGTAACGTCGTGATCTTGATGCTTCAAATACAATATCGTTAAAAGCCATTTCAGGATTGCTTTTAACAAAGGGTTGCTTTTAACAAAATAGGGTTATTCAGCATTACGACTTGCAGGTAGGTTGTTGCCAAACTTAGCACAAAAACATCTTATATTGAGTATTTAATAATGAGCTGGTTAAAAAAACTTTTACCATCAAAAATTCGCACTGAAGGTGGCAGTAAAAAAGTGCCGGAAGGTTTGTGGTCTAAATGTCTGAAATGCGGCGCAGTATTATATCGTGCAGAGCTGGAACGTAATTTTGATGTCTGTCCTAAGTGTGACTATCATATGCGCATTCCCGGGCGGCGTCGGCTGGAAGCTTTTTTGGACGAAAACCCTCGCGAGGAAATTGGTGCGGGACTGGAGCCCGTTGATATTTTGAAATTCCGTGACTTGAAAAAATACAAAGACCGTATCAATGCAGCACAAAAAGAAACCGATGAAAAAGACGCTCTTATTAGTATAATGGGCCAAGTGAAAAGCGTGCCGTTGGTTGCCGCCGCCTTTGAGTTCCGTTTTATGGGGGGGTCAATGGGGTCGGTTGTCGGTGAAAAATTTGTGCGCAGTGTTAATGTCGCCTTGGAGCATCACATTCCCTTTGTTTGTTTCTCAGCAAGTGGTGGGGCGCGAATGCAAGAGGCGTTATTTTCGTTGATGCAGATGGCCAAGACCAGCGCGGCATTAACCCGACTGAGTAAAAAGGGTATCCCTTTTATTTCAGTGTTAACTGACCCCACCATGGGTGGTGTGTCGGCCAGTCTGGCCATGTTGGGTGATGTAAACATGGCGGAACCCAACGCCTTGATCGGCTTCGCCGGCCCAAGGGTGATTGAGCAAACCGTTCGGCAAACCCTGCCCGAAGGTTTTCAACGCAGCGAATTTTTATTAGCGCATGGCGCTGTGGACATGATCGTGGATCGACGGGAATTACGTGATCGTATCGCAAATATACTCACAATACTGACACATCGGTCAGCGCTTTAATCTATTCTTATGCTGCTTTGGGTGCGCAACTTCGATGCGCTTTGATACCTTATCTGACTGGCTTACTTGGCAAGAGACGCTTCACCCTAATGAAATCGAGTTAGGGTTAGTGCGTGTGCAGGCGGTGCTTGCCAAAATGGGGCTGAACAATCCTGATTTCACGGTGGTTAGCGTGGCGGGCACCAATGGGAAAGGCTCGTCTGTTGCTATGCTAAGCGCTGTTTATTGTGCCGCTGATTATTGCGTTGGCGCTTATATGTCTCCACATTTAAACCGTTATAATGAACGTATTCGCATTCAGGGTATTGATGTTTGTGATGCGGCACTTTGTGCCGCATTCGAGCGCGTGGAGCAATGTCGGGGTGAGATACCATTAACTTATTTTGAATTTGGTACCCTGGCGGCCATCGACATTTTTGCTCAGGCGAAAATTGACATTGCGATAATGGAAGTGGGGCTGGGCGGCCGCTTGGATGCGGTCAATTGCTTGAATGCAGACGTGGCGCTTATTACTGCAATTAGCATGGATCACGTCGAATGGCTTGGTGATAATCGAGACCGTATCGCCATCGAAAAAGCAGGTATCGCTAGACCAGGTCGTCCCACGGTTTGCAGCGACATTAACGTGCCACAAACGTTGATTACTGCGCTTAGTGAAATACAATCGACGCTCTATTTAATTAATCGAGATTACCATTACGAACTTGTTGCTCAACCGGAATTTCAGCCCAATAAGTGGTGTTGGTGGTCACAACACCATGGTCGCAATACGCTTGATCTTCCCGCCATGCTGGGTGATTATCAGTTACAAAATGCAGCGGGTGTTGTTATGGTCTTGGCATTAATGCAAACCCGTTTTCCTGTGACGCGAGTGGATATTCAGCAGGGGTTGTCTAATGCCGTATTACCTGGGCGATTTCAAATAAAGTACATTGATGTTCATCTGCAAAGCGAAGAGGCGACTGAAAAGCAAATTTTACACATTGTTGATGTGGCGCATAATCCAGGCAGCGCTCTCGTATTGGCTGAAACCGCTAACGATTTCGTTTGCCAGGGAAAAACCCATGCGGTGTTCGCGATATTGCAGGATAAAGATATTGCGGGTGTTGTTGCGGCGACTCGGTACATGGTTGATATATGGCATATTGCAGACTTAATTGTCCCCCGTGGTGCAAAAGCAACAGATATTGCTAACATATTGAAACAACAGGGAGTAACACAAGCCATTCATTGTTACCCATCGACTAAACAGGCTTTGGAGGCTGCGCAAGGCATGGCCATTACTCAAGACCGAATCGTTATCTTCGGCTCATTCCATACTGTGTCAGAAATACTATAATGTAAACAACAAAACCACGTATAATTCACCGCAGGCGGGTATGGTTGGGTTGAAATTCAGAGAGGGATGTGGTCTGTGGCCGCGCCCATGCAACAATTGCTGCATGCCCGCGCCGCTATATTCAGTAGAAGTAATTGTAACGGTCGACGATCGAAAATTGCGTAGAGAAGTTAAATGGATAGTTTACTAAAACAGCGAATTATTGGTGCCTGTGTGCTTATTTCATTAGGCATTATTTTTATTCCGATGTTTTTAACGGGAAAAGGGGATTACAGCTCGGATGAACTTAAGTCCAATATTCCACCCTTACCAATGTATGAAATAAGGACATCGCAGGTATTATCGTTACCTAGCGAAGCTCTTTTAGAACCGCTTGCGGTGCCGCTTGAGACCGCGCATACACAAGACGCTAAAGTTGGGCTTTCGGCAACGCTGGAAGAGACTAACAGCGAAGAGAGCGAACCGGACCCCTTAAAGGCCACTGTTTCTGAAAAAATCATTACTGCGGAACAAAATACCGTAAAACGGGGCATCGTAAATAGAACACCCGATAAAAAGCCACAACAAACCCTGGTTCAGAAGAACATTGTTGTGCCGGAGCCAGTGGTAGATGAAGGGGGCGGGGCAATGAAGGAAGCCATTGTATCGGGTTGGGTCGTGCAAATAGGCAGTTTTACGGTTGAAAAAAATGCGCTGAAATTACGTGATAAATTACGTAAAAAAGGTCATGCAAGTTTTGTCGAATCCTTAAGTAAAAACAATGCCATGTTGTATCGGGTCAGAGTAGGGCCGGAGCTCACCAAGCGTCTGGCTCAGGATTTAAACAAACAACTTGGTCAGGAAACCCAGCTAAAGGGCTTGGTGATGCGTTATCCAAGCTGAAAATTGCGATGGAAACCGATAATAGTTACTTTCCAATGCAGCCAGGCATTGAGATTAGCCGCAATCCTGATAGTACCCAAATCAAGTTGCCAGCAGATTGTCCATGTAAAGAATAGAGTGTTATAAAGAATTGCTGAATACCACCACCTTAATCGACAGCATTGATGACTCAGTGTTGGCTACGCCAAAAAAAATCATTAATTTACTGAAAGATTTTTTGAGGGAGTGCATGATGTGGTCACGATGAGCAGGGCAGGGAACAGCAAAACAAATGGTTTGGGTTGATTATTTAATACCGGGCATCATTGTATTGTCGGCGTTGTTTAGTCTGATGCGGGGGTTTGTGCGCGAAGCCTTATCGTTGGTTGGTTGGGTCGCCGCATTTTGGTTGGCTTTGCGCTATGCGAATTCGTTGGCGGAATTGTTCTTATCAAACATCACAATTCCTTCTCTCAGAATTATTGTTGCATTTACGTTATTATTTGTTTTGACGTTAATGCTTGCAGCCTTGATCAATCATTTGGCAGGGCACTTGGTTAAACGCACAGGATTAACCGGCACTGATCGAATGATCGGTGTTGTTTTCGGCGTCGCACGTGGCGGTGTAGTCGTATCGATGCTGGTGCTGTTGGCGGGCCTGACAACCTTACCCCAAGACCCTTGGTGGGATCAATCCATGATGATTGGGCACTTTGAAGGCTTGGCGTTATGGTTGCAAACTACTATTGCGCCGGAAATAAGTGGCAGGTTTTTTTATAATTAGCTGATGTTACGCAGGCCTTAATAAGGAATGCAGGCTATGGCGTTTACGAAAAATCGTAACTTATTGATTCACAATCAGGGGTGTGTAACATCAGTAATTAGCGGCCCGGATTGCTTGGGGTGTGATAAAACAGCAATTATATCACGAAAGCCTATAGTGCCTTACCTATAACTAATAAAACAATAAAGAGGTGTTTAAGTTGGCAATGGCGCAACAACTGCCTGTCAGTTGCTGTACTATTGCGAAAATTATTGATGTGCTTGGAAATTGTTTAACCGATGAAATTCAACGAGGTGCATTAAGCAATTGAAGCAAACTTCTGAGACTTAATGGGTGTGTTAAGCTAATTAGTAGTTAAAGCTAGGGGGGGGGCGGCTGTCCTAGATTCATCAGTTGAGGGCTTGTAATGATGACTTTAAGGTTAAAGGGAGTTATTCTCATCGTTCACTGATAGCGCCAGACACAAATCAGAGGTGAGCTGAGTTGTTACGCTGTATCAATATTAATTTCACTACTAGAGGTTCAGGTTATGTGCGGTATCATCGGTGTCGTTGCAAAAAATAGTGTTAACCAAATGCTCTATGATGGTTTGACGGTGTTGCAACATCGTGGCCAGGATGCTGCTGGCATCGTTACCTGCGATGATGGTAGGTTGTATTTACGTAAACGAAATGGACTTGTGCGCGATGTGTTTCGTACCAGTCACATGATTCAATTACGTGGCAGTATGGGTATTGGCCATGTGCGTTACCCCACGGCGGGTTGCTTTTCCTCGGCAGAGGCTCAGCCGTTCTACGTTAATTCACCATTCGGGATTTCGTTGGCGCATAATGGTAATCTGACCAATGCCGTACAACTGAAAAATGATTTATTCCGCGATGATCGTCGGCACATTAATACTGATTCAGATTCAGAAATATTACTGAATGTGTTTGCCCATGAATTACAGCAATCCAATAAATTAACGATTGATGACAGTGATATTTTTAACGCCGTGCGCGGTGTTCATCAACGCTGCAAAGGTGCTTATGCCGTTGTTGTAATGATTACGGGATACGGCATAGTGGGGTTTCGTGATCCCAATGGTATTCGCCCAATTGTAGTTGGTAAACGTACCACAAGTGTTGGGGATGAATACCTTGTTGCCTCGGAAAGTGTCGCGGTACATTCGTTGGGTTTCGAATTAATTGGAGATATTACGCCTGGAGAAGCGGTGTATATTAATGTTGAAGGTCATCTTAGCCGGCAACAATGTGCTGAGAATAGTAGGCTCAGCCCTTGCATCTTTGAACATGTATATTTTGCACGGCCAGACTCTATTATTGATAAAATATCCGTATATAAAGCACGGTTGAGAATGGGTGAGTATCTGGCTGACAAAATTCTAAAGGTGTGTCCTGACCATGATATTGATGTTGTTGTTCCCATTCCTGATACCAGTCGAACTTCCGCATTGCCGTTGGCAAATAAGTTAGGTGTAGTATATCGTGAAGGTTTTGTGAAAAACCGCTACATTGGGCGGACATTTATCATGCCTGGGCAAACGCAACGAAAAAAATCTGTGCGCCAGAAATTGAATGCAATTGATCTGGAATTTAAAGGTAAGAATGTTTTGCTGGTGGATGATTCCATTGTTCGTGGTACGACTTCAAAACAAATTATTCAAATGGCCCGCGAAGCGGGTGCTAGAAAAGTGTATTTTGCATCAGCAGCGCCGCCTGTCAGATACCCTAATGTATATGGTATTGATATGCCATCGGCTTCAGAACTTGTGGGGCATAACCGGGACGAAAAAGAAATAGCGGAAGCGATCGGGGCGGATTGGTTAATCTATCAGGATTTAACTGACTTGATTCGTGCTGCCAGGAAAGGCAACCCCATGATTAAAGAATTTGATGCATCAGTATTCGATGGTCATTATATTACGGGCGATATTACCCAACTGTATCTGGACGGTGTAGAACAATTGCGCAATGATGCCACGCAGGAAAAACGTAGGGAGACAGACAATGCTGTCATCGAACTGCACAATTCGAGTTAGGAACGTGTAATGTACGCTCGTTCGGCTATGTTTTCCATTATTTTAAATTAATCAGTAATTGATCGAGTAAACATATCCCCAGCCTTAATCGCTTTAGGGATATGTTTGCTAACATTCTTTGTATTGCTAATGGGTTTGTAAAGAAAGTAGATTGAACATTTAGCTTGTCTATCCCTGCGTCTTCGGCATTGCGCAAAAGCTTACAGACACTGGCGTATGCGCCCTGAAAGAAGCACCCTTGGGGTGCGCGCCTAACCTATATGGAAGTAGGTAAGGGGCGTGAGCCATGGATGGCGGAAGCCTTAAAGACGCAACGATATTCGGCGCAATCTGTCCAACTTACTTTCTTTATCGGCGCTTAGTTTGTCCGTGGCGTTAGTCCGTCTATTACCATTATTGAAGGAAATTCGTAATGTCAGAGGAAGTTATTAAAGGGCCGAATTTTGGTTTTGACACTTTAGCTGTGCGTGCCGGACAACATCGCAGCGAGGAAGGGGAGCAAAGCGAGCCGATTTTTGCGACCTCCAGTTATGTGTTTAAAACGGCGGCGCAAGCAGCGGCAAGATTTTCTGGTGATGAACCGGGAAATATATACTCCCGATTTACAAACCCGACCGTGCGCGTGTTCGAAGAGCGTCTGGCTGCATTGGAAGGTGGTGATCGATGCGTAGCGACGGCGTCAGGGATGGCTGCTATACTGGCAACGTGTTTGGGGTTATTGAAATCCGGTGACCATATTGTGGCATCCCGTGCTATTTTTGGTTCCACAGTAATGCTGTTCAATAATTACATTACCAAGTTCGGTATTGATGTCAATTATGTGAATTTAATAGATTTAAATGCCTGGGAACAGGCGATCCGTCCCAATACTCGCTTCTTGTTTCTGGAAACACCGTCAAACCCGTTGACTGAAGTGGTGGATATTGCCGCTTTGGCATCATTAGCTCATGATAAGGACTGTTTATTGGTTGTGGATAATTGTTTTTGCACGCCAGTTTTGCAGCGCCCCATTGTTTTAGGTGCCGATATTGTTATTCATTCGGCGACTAAGTATTTAGATGGCCAAGGGCGTTGCATTGGTGGTGCGGTCGTTGGTGACGAGGAACTGGTTGGAAAAGAGATCTATGGTGTCGTGCGTACCGGTGGGCCAAGTATGAGCCCATTTAATGCTTGGGTTTTTCTCAAAGGACTGGAGACCTTGCGCATTCGTATGACGGCACATTGTAAAGGCGCCTTGCAATTGGCGCAGTGGTTGGAACAACACCCAAAAGTGGAAAAAGTCTATTATCCCGGATTAGTATCGCATCCTCAACATGCGTTAGTGCAACAACAACAGACGGATTATGGCGGTGTCTTGTCATTTGAAGTAAAAGGCGCAAAGCGGGAAGCTTGGCGGGTTGTTGATGCAACACAACTGTTATCAATCACCGCAAATCTTGGAGATACAAAAACAACCATTACACACCCGGCGACCACCACGCATGGTCGACTGACCGTTACAGAGCGCTTGGATGCTGGTGTTAAGGATAATCTTCTTCGCGTGGCTGTGGGACTGGAAGATATAAACGATATTAAAAATGATTTGCAACAGGGTTTTGATGCAATAGGATGATTCAGTGTCATTTTTTAAACGTATATACCCGTGTAACGGTGTATTTTTGACGTCATACCTTTAGTGTGTTTTTTTTAAACGTACTTGTAATTGTGCGGCCTTTGTTGGTTTTCCGATACTTTTATAAAGTAAGGTAAGTTCTGTCACCATCGCGGTCATTGCGGGATGGTTGGCGTTGATTGCTGTGTCGAGAATCTTCAATGCGCGCTCATATAATGGCAGTGCTTGGGCAAAATATGCTTGTGAAGAATGGTGCAGGTGTGAAATTTTATGGTTTAGGGCATCTTCTGAAACCGTTTGTGTGTTGGTGTTAAGTGTTTTTGTCGCTACTTTCTTCAGGAAGCCGGTTTTTTTTACGGTTAACTTCTCCTCTGAATGACGATCTATTCTTCCTTGTATATGGTAAATGTTAGCCAGGCTATATAAAAGCATTGCGACCTGAGGATGCGATGGACCAAATAATTTTTCAGCGACTGAAACCGCTGTTTTGTAAATAGGCTTGGCTTTCTCATAGGCGCTTTGCTTGACATACAACGCGCCCAGATTGATGAGTGAGCGGGCGACTTCAGGGTGCACGTTGCCGTATATGATTTTTCGAATCGATAACGACTGTTTGTGCAGTTCCTCTGAAATACTAAGCTTGTCGGTCGCGAGATAAACATTGGCTAAATTGTTAAGTGCGTTTGCCACATAGGGGTGGGTTTCCCCCAATGTTTTATACCAAATACTGATTGCTTGTTCGTAGTTGGCGATAGCTTTATCGTATTGTAAGGTGTCATCGTAAAGCACCGCAAGGTTATACATCGATTGCGCTACTGCCGGATCGCCTTCGCCGAGAGCACTGAGGCGTATGTGTAGCGCCTCAGTATGGTATTTTTCTGATAACTCGGTGTTACTTTCCTCAAAATAGACATTGGCCAGATTAGTAAGCACGACTGCAACGTCTTCGTGATGAGCGCCTAATTGGTCTTCCAGTATTAATAGCGCATTGCGCATTTGGCGTTTGGCATTAACCATATCGCCGAGGGTTTCTGCGACAATCCCTAACTTTAATAATGAGTCCGCGGTATTAATGTGGTTTGTACCGAAGGTGTTTTCAGCTAATTGGAAAGCTGATCGCGCTGCTTTCCTGGCCTGTGTGTAATCGCCGTTTTCATAGTGTTTTACAAACCCAATGGTGAGACGTTCCCAGATTTTTTCTGCAATAGCGGTGGTTTCCTGTATCTGGCCTGAATGTGACTCCTGCTGAATGCTATGGGCTGTGTCATGGGTTTTAATAAAGGCATGAGAAGTGCTGTATAGACTTAACAAGCTTACTAGATAAAACACTGCTAGAATCAGTCGATTACTCATCATAATTTCCTTGGTTAACGCGGTCTTACAAAACGGTACTGTCGTCGTTGCTTACATCATGACCTGATGGTCTGTTGTAGGTTAGGCGATGCCAAGCCATTATTTTTTATTATGAATAACGTTACCGGTGAAGTATTTCACGCTGTGTTACCTTATGTTTTCGGACATTCTTATGTAATTCTTTAGTGTGTATTCAATATTTATCGGCATGGAGAAACGGTTATTTTTTTATTAATAAATCGTCATGAATGCATTAAAGATACCTATTAAAAATATTTTAGGTAAATTTTACTGGAACGTGATATTCCTGTAGCAATGAATGTACTGTAATACTGTAAGCCCTGTTTTCGGATGGAAAATCCAGCGCCACCCTCAATAAATAAATCGATATGCCGATAGCGTTAAATGACCGGACCTGAAATTTTGGTGCCGTTTTCCAGCTTAGTGCCCCGGTATTTTTTTGGTGGACGCTATTCGTTGGGGTTATTGGCAGCAATTATTCAAAGTGTGATTCGGTTCAGAGAGTTTTTTGTAAAACGTTACTAGCATTAAGTCTTACTCGTTGTTAGAGGTCGATATGGAACTTAGGGAGCAGTCTGAAAATAAAAAAATAACACCTGGTGATTTGGTGAAAGGTGTTTTGGGTTTGGTTTCACTACCGGACGTTTGTATTCGAATCAGTGAGATGGTGGATAGCCAAGATTTTTCCGCGTCTGATATCGGTAAAGTGATTAGTAAGGATGCCGGGCTAACGTTACGCTTATTACGAATTGTGAATAGCGCTTTTTATCAATTTCCAGCTAAAATTGAAACGGTTTCACGGGCAATTACGATTGTTGGGAATCGTGAGTTACGTGATCTTGTGCTGGCGGCATCTGTTGCGGGTATATTTGAGAAAATTTCAAATGACTTGATCGATCTTGATGGGTTTTGGCGCCATGGGGTCTATTGCGGTATTATTTCAAGAATTATAGCAACCCAATGTCGTGTACTGCACAGTGAACGATTGTTTGTAGCAGGATTGATGCACGACGTGGGGCGCCTGATTTTGGCCTACAAAATGCCAGTTGAAAGCCGCCAAGCGTTGGAATTGATGAGCCTTAACGGATGTGAATTACAGTTTGCAGAGCAACAGGTGATAGGGCTTGACCATGCTCAGGTGGGGGCGGCGCTTATGAAGGCCTGGTGCTTGCCTGAAAGTCATCAAATGGCCGCATTATATCATCATAATCCGCAGCAGGCTGATGAATTCAAACTGGAGTCGGCGATTCTCTATTTAGCAAATATCATTACCGATATCGCGGAATCGGGCGTTCAGGATGATGTTGTTTTAGCCAGTGTTTCACCCGAAATCTGGAATATAACCCATGTGTCTCAAACTGATATTGAATCAATCTTAATTGAGGCGCGGGATCAGTTCATTGACGCCTTGTCGTTGTTTCGCCCTCGATCCCGACGCTCCTCAAGTTATGCCGCTTAGGGTTATTTTGTAAAGCATTAAGTTGTTCTGCCTTCGTTAGCCTGGTGGCAACATTTGGGGCATTGAGTCTTACTTCAAGTTGTCGGGTTGCTGTGTTTGCTGCTGCCGCTGTATCATTAATTCGGTGAGTAAGCTGTCTGCCACCAGCCAATCGTTAGCGGCAAGTCCTTCTTTTATGCTATTGACAATATTGCCTAACAGGGCGTGGGCTTTATCATACTGTTTTTGTTCTTGTAGAAATTTACAATAGCTCGTGGTGGTTCGTAGCTCCAGGGATAGTGTATTTTGCTGTTGAGTAAATTTGATCGTTTTAATAAACCAGCTTTTGATTTCATTAATGGCTGTGTTGTTTTTATCGGCAGAATTATTGTTACAACTGGCGTTGTAGTGTTCGCTGAGAATCACTGCTTTTAAACGGTATATTTCTGCTTTAAAAAAGTGTTCCTTATGTTGCTCCAGTTCGCTAATGGCTTCGTCGATGATGTTGGATGCCGATGTAAAGTCTTTTACTTGAATGTGCATGCGGGTTAGCAGGGTTTGAAAAAAGGTTAGCGCCAGCTTGTTTCCTGCATTGCAATAATTGTCTAATGTTTGTTCGTAGTCGGCAATATGACGTTTGTTACCGGTTTTAGTTAACTGGGCCCATGCCAATAACATATGGCTAGTGTCAAGCCAGAAGGAAAAGTCATATTTTTTACACAACTCTATAACACGATGGGCTGATTTTTCGGTTTTTTCGCGGTCTCCCCGAAGCTGGTGTATAATGGCTTCGAAATAGGTGGCGTATGCGACGCTGAATGGGTGTTTTAATTTGATCGCTAATGCTAATGATTGGTTAATTCTCTTTACTGCCTCGTCAGGCTGTCCCAGTTGCCAATAGACACAGGCAATGGTTCCCAGGATCGCCACTTCGGTGTCTTGGCCATAAATGGCATTTGAATCCCGGTTTGTCGGTGGCGGCATCTTGGTGTCGAGCCCCCGTTGTAAATATTTGTAGGCTTCGGTTACATTTCCGCACCAGAACTCCGTTGCACCAATGGCACGATTCGCTTCCAGGGTGTATTTGTCATTTTGTGTATTCTGTGCGATATCCTGTATTTGGATGGCTAATTCTCTGATGGTTCCCAGGTTGCCGCGTACTAAATAGAATTCCCATAAGCCGCAAAGAATAGGGAAAATATTAGTGGTATTATCAATTTTTCGGCAAAGCTCGTAAGCTCGGGCATACGCCTCTTCCACTTCCTTGGCTGAATAACCTTTTATTAGCATGTATACAAGCCCTAGGCTTGCTTGTATTGGAAGCTCCAGCTCAGATTTTTCCTGGCAGTCTTCGATATGATCAAGGGCTTTCAGGCCATTGAGCAAGTGAGCGATTGCATCAAGGCTGGCCAAACGTTGCATGGCCATGCGGCCAGCGCGTAACCAAAATTGTGTTGCGTTGAGATAATCGCCAGCCTCTGTGCAATGGTGCGCCATAATTTCTGGGTTGTCTGCTATTTTTTCTGGAAATTGAGTGCTTAGCACTGATGCGATTTTACGATGGTATTTTTGGCGTGTTTTTTTCAGCAGCGATTGATAAGCGACCTCATGAACCAGGGCATGGCGAAAAGTATAAGATGCTTGCGGCGGTATGCCGCGTTGATAGAGCAGTTCGTGACAAACCAAACCCGCTAATCGTGTGTCTAGATTTTTGTATAAACCGGAAGCGACTGCTCGCAGTACGGTGTGGGCAAACTCACGTCCTAATGTCGCGCTCAATTGGGCGATTTCTTTACCAGGCCCGAGTCGATCCAGTCTCGCCATTAATGAGTCCTGCAAGGTGGAAGGGATTGCAAGGGTAGAGAGCGGTGCGGCCAGTTCGAAACGCTGCGGCGTTTCTCTCAAAGAGTCTGATTCAATCACCATTTTTGTAAGTTCTTCCACAAAAAATGGTGTGCCGTCGGTTTTGTTGATAATGTCGTTGAAAATTGGTCCGGGCAATTCTTTATTATTGGCAACCCATTTCACCATACGCCCAGATTGTTTACGTGTCAGACGGTTTATCGAGATTTGTGTCAGGTGCGAACGTAGCGCCCAGGGCGGCGTGAATTCTAGCCGGTAGGTGAATAATCCAAAGATGCTGTAAGTCGGCGCCTGATCGATTAACATGCCTAATAATTCAATGGTGGTAGGGTCGATCCAATGCAAATCCTCCACAATAATGACAACCATTTGCTGTGAAGCCATACCTAGCACCAGTCCTAATAGTGCTTCCAGGGTTTTCTGCTTACGTTGTTGCGGCGTATATTGCAACAAGGGGAAAGCCCCTTCGGGCAATGAAATCGACAGCAACTCTGCCAGTAACGGTACTGTTTCGCTCAGCGGGATGCCAAAGGCTTTGAGTGGTGATTCCAGTACTTTTATTTTTTCTTCATCAGATTCGCATTTATCCAGAGCAAGGATGCGATGTAAAACGGTTAACACGCAGTGTAAAAAACTGTTTTTATGGTAAGGTGACCCCCAAAACTCAAATAGTGCACTGGATTCTTGGGAAACATTTTCGCGCAGAAATTGCGCGAGCCGGGATTTTCCAATGCCAGCTTCCCCACTCAATAACACCACTTGTCCTTCGGCATTAGTGGCTTGCATCAGTCTGTCCAGAATCAATGCGGATTCCTGTTCCCGACCAATCATTGGTGTTTGCTTAGCCGTGTTTAACTGATATTGCTGGTTATGTGATTCACTGGTGGCATCAACCTGGTAGAGATCAACCGGATAGGAGAGACCTTTCAGCGGGTGAAAACCAAGTGGGGTACAAATAAATTTCGGTTGTACCAGGCGTAACGTGGCCTCGCTGATCACAACGGTGTTGGGTGTTGCGAGATCCTGTAGGCGCGCGGCGATATTTGGTGTCGTACCCAGGGCAAGGGATTGTCTTTCATCGTTGTCCATGCCGCCGATCACCACAAGCCCGGTGTGAATGCCCACGCGCACGGAGAGTTTAATGTTGCTTTCAATGGACAGGCGTTCGCTCAACAATAACATGTTTCGAACCAGTTCGAGTCCCGTTTGTACTGCGCGTATAGCATCGTGTTCATTTGCGATAGGGTAGCCAAAATAAGTCAGGACACCATCGCCGAGATATTGTGCGATATGTCCGTTATATTTTTTAACCACCGCATGACAAATATTTCGGTACTCGCCGATAATATCGCGTAAATCTTCGGGGTCCACATGTTCCGATAAAGCGGTTGAACCCACAAGATCACAGAACATCACAGTAAGTTGGCGGCGTTCAGCATAGTGGTGGGATACGGGGGCATTGGTTTCTGTGGAGGTATCCTGACCAGGAGGGGTTGTTGTCAGCGTCGTTGTCTTGGGACTAATCGTTGACAACGATAGTGGTGTGCCACAACTACCGCAAAACTTAAAATCGCGGGGATTCTCAAATTGACAGTTTGAACAAACTGGTATCAGTGCGGATGCGCACTGACCACAAAATTTCATACCATCAGGATTTTCGAATCCGCAACTATCACAGTGCATGGCATATTCACCTAAAATTTGATTTATTGACTTTTAATTGATAATGGAGCCCGTTATGGCAGCTTATTTACCAGCATTTATTGCAATAAATGCTGGTAAATACGTGATTGCTGGCTATATTACCGACGAAAAAAGTAAAGACGAAAATGTTGATCTTCCAGGCAGGTATATTTTACATTCTTTTTTATTTGCCTAGAAGGCATGTATACCTTAATGGCTGCTTATTATCTAGCAAAATTTTTTGTATACTGCATGGTACGTAAAACACCCGTGGTTGTATTGTAAAAAAAGACCGAATTATTACTCTTTTTTTGAGTAATTCTCTATTTTTACGCCAACAAGTTATTGTTGTTCTATTGCTGTGAATGACATTGCTTCGTTGTATTGGTTAACGCAATTAATTTATGTTGTCTGCATCGGTTGTCTGCATCGTGTCCCTTATTCGATGGCTTCTATAGTTTTATGGGGGAGGAGATAGAGAGGGGGGGGGCGGAATAAAATTCAACGATTCACTTTATTTGTTGAAACGCAACCGGATCGTGATGCTTCAGCCTGATATTTTAAATATACTGTATTATCTTGATTCTCATTGTTTTCAGCGAATTGGTTTTCCAGGGATGAAAAATTAAGTCGGCGACAATAAGACGATCGTTTTTTCGATGTCAACTTGCTTCGTCGCAACATCCCTCTTAGGCTGGATTTAGCGGTTAGGGATGTTTTTTTCGATGAGCGCGTAAGCTGAATGGTTATGAATTGATTCGAAGTTTTCAGATTCCACGATATAACCGCTGATGCGTGGGTCGTTGTTAAGCTTTACAGCGATATCCCGCACCATATCCTCAACAAACTTAGGGTTATCGTAGGCGCGTTCTGTGACAAATTTTTCATCCGGGCGCTTAAGCAGGCCATATAGCTCACAGGAGGCAGTTTTTTCAACGATATCAATAATATCTTCGATCCAGACAAATTTATTGGTTCGAATCGTGATGGTGACATGTGAGCGTTGGTTGTGGGCTCCATACTCGGAAATTTTCTTCGAGCAGGGGCAAAGGCTGGTTACGGGCACCAGCACTTTCAGAATGGTATCGTGTTTGCCGTCTTTAACTTCGCCATAAAAGGTGACATCGTAATCCATCAGGCTTGCTACATTAGACACTGGTGCTGTTTTGTTAACAAAGTAAGGAAATGCCATTTCGACATGGCCGGCTTCAGCTTCGAGGCGCTTCACCATCTCCATCAAAATTTCCTTAAATGACTTGACAGAAATTTCCCGTTCATATTGGTTGAGAATTTCTACAAAACGTGACATATGTGTACCTTTGAAATTATGAGGCAAATTCACATACATGTTAAAGCTGGCAATGGTATGTTGTTCTCCACCACTACGATCACGCACTCGAATGGGGTGCCTAATATCTTTTATTCCGACCTTGTTAATTGGTATTTCGCGTGTATCTGCACTATTTTGTACATCGGCTATCCGTGAATTTGTAGTTTTTGACATGATGAATATTTCCAGAATGTACGGCTAGTGAAAGGACGCGGTTAGGCTTGTTTATTCGTTGTTGTTCGTTATTGTTGTTCGCTGTAGGTTACACAAGCACGCTCTGTTTCCCAAAGTGTGACAGCAACGACGGCGACGCGCCCCTGGTTTGCAGGATTATTGGTTATTATCTCAGAAACGCCTCGATAGATAAATGCAGCAATATTTTCTGCTGTTGGGTTTTCAAGGTCAAATGGTTTGATGTCGTTCAGGTAGCGATGATCCAGTTCGTTTGTGATGGTTTTGGTGGCGCGTTTGATCTCTTTAAAATCAATTGCCATACCAACATCATTTAGATGACTAGCAACTACGCTGACTTCAACCTTCCAATTGTGACCATGCATACGACTGCAATTACCCGGGTAGCTCCTAAGGGTATGTGCAGCGGCAAAATCGGTGACTATTTTTAATTTATAAGAAGCGGTCATTTGTTGACTAAAATGCTAAGGTATTTTGCGGTTGATAGCAAGTTTTACTGGCTAAAAAATGTTTAACAGCCTGAATGATGCCCTCTGTGGTTAAACCACAGGCGGCTAAACATTCTTCGCGGCTGCCTTGTTCGATAAATTGGTCAGGTATTCCTAGATTTAATGTTGTTACAATAATATTGTGTGCCATGAGGCATTCGTTAACGGCACTTCCCGCACCCCCTTGTATCGCGTTTTCTTCAACAGTGACAATATATTTATGATTTGCAAGCAACTTAAGAATTAAATCTTCGTCGATTGGTTTAACGTAGCGCATGTTGATAACGGTTGCCCCAAGTTGCTGCCCAGCCTCGATAGCCGGTTGCACCATACTGCCAAAAGCCAGCAGGGCAATTTCTTTGCCCTCGATAATGGGCTCTCCTTTTCCAATTGGTAATGCCTGCATCGTTGCATTAACAAGCACGCCGGGACCGGTACCGCGCGGGTAACGTATCGCACTGGGGCCGTCGAGTTGGAAGCCCGTGTAAAGCATTTGTCGGCACTCGTTTTCGTCGGCAGGGGCCATGATGACGATATTGGGAATGCAGCGCAGGTAACTGAAATCAAAGCTACCCGCATGCGTAGGACCATCAGGGCCTACCAGGCCGGCTCGGTCGATGGCAAATAACACCGGTAAGTTTTGAATTGCAACATCATGGATAAACTGGTCATATGCTCGTTGTAAAAATGTGGAATAGATAGCGACAACCGGTTTGAGGCCTTCGCAGGCCATTCCCGCAGCAAGGGTGACGCTGTGCTGTTCTGCAATGCCCACGTCAAAGTAGCGGTCGGGAAAATGTTCGGAAAATTTCACTAAGCCTGATCCCTCACGCATCGCGGGGGTGATGCCTACCAAGCGTGAGTCTTTTGTTGCCATGTCACATATCCATGCACTAAATACCTGGGTATAAGTTGGGCCGGCGGTTTTTGGGGGGGTAGATGCTGAGTGCATCTGCCCGGTATCAGGGTCAAATGATGATACACCGTGGTAGATGCAGGGATTATCCTCTGCGGGAGCAAAGCCTTTGCCTTTTTTAGTGACCACATGCAAAAACTGAGGTCCATCCAATGATTTTAAATTTTGCAGTGTGGTCACCAGCGTGTCTAAATCATGGCCATCAATAGGGCCAATATAATTGAACCCGAGTTCTTCAAATAATGTGCCGGGAATCACCATGCCTTTAACATGTTCTTCAGCTCGTTGTGCCAAGGCCCAAACACTTGGCATTTTACCCAGCACCTTTTTGCTGCCTTCGCGTACACTCGAATATAATTTACCCGATAACATTTTGGCCAAGTAATTGGATAAACCACCCACGTTGGGGGAGATCGACATGTCGTTATCATTGAGAATGACTAACAGGTTTGAATCCAGCACACCCGCATGATTCAAAGCTTCAAAAGCCATGCCTGCGGTCATTGCGCCATCACCAATAATTGCCACCACCTTGCGTTGTTTGCCTTCCTGTTTTGCTGCAATGGCCATCCCTAAGGCCGCACTGATAGAGGTGCTGGAGTGTCCCACACCAAATGTATCGTAGGGACTTTCGCTACGGCTGGGGAAACCTTTTAAGCCATCTTTTTGTCGCATGGTGGCCATTTGCTGGCGACGCCCTGTTATTATTTTATGGGGATAGCTCTGGTGGCCAACATCCCACACCAAGCGATCAACGGGTGTGTCAAACACAAAATGCAATGCGATAGTGAGCTCCACAGTGCCCAGTCCTGCCGCTAAATGGCCGCCGGTCTGACTAACTGATTGAATCAGAAACCGACGTAGTTCATCCGCAAGGTTTTGTAATTGTGTTTTATCAAGGCAGCGAACATCGTCAGGGGAATTGACTTTCTCCAGCAGTGCAAATGTGCTTGGTTTTGTAGTATCTGAATGTGTCATGTCATTAAATCAATCTGCGCTTCAGCGCCGGTTGCGTTTGCTTCGATTGCAATGGTCGAGCGCATCGAAATAATAGATTTTTTTGGCCGAGTGATACTTAATTATTCCCGTAATTTATTTCGATAATGGACTGTTTACGTGGTAATAATACGCCTGCAAAGTAGTAACCCATTAATGAAAGTAGTGCGTTATCAATTTTGTTGGGATGCCGCCGATGTTATTGCGCATGTTATTGCGCATACTACTGTGCAAGAAATAGCCGTGTAGTATATCAGTTTTGCCGATCAATGATATATCCAGCAATCCAGCGTAGTGGGTTGGCGCGTTCCCCTAACATATTAACACTGCCTAACGCTTGCTCAATCAGGTCCTGGGCCATGATTTTAGATTTTTTTAACCCAATGAGGCTTGGGTAGGTGGGTTTATTGCGTGCTATATCGGCACCTTGCAATTTACCTAATGCCTCAGTATCGCCTTCCACGTCGAGAATGTCGTCCTGAATCTGAAATGCCAGACCGATACATTTAGCGTAATGATCCAGGTTTTCAACGATTGACGGTTCTGCTAACGATTGACTAATGATGCCCAGCCGAACGCTGGCGCGAATAAGCGCGCCGGTTTTATGGACATGCATATTTTCCAGTTCAGCGAGGTTGAGTGCTTTACCGACGGATGCCAAGTCAATCGCCTGGCCACCTGCCATACCGCGGGAGCCGCTGGCCTGAGCAAGTACGTTCACCATTTCTAATCGCCGGACCGGATTATTCGTCATGTTGCTATCGTGAGCGAGAATATGAAAGGCCATGGATTGCAGGGCGTCTCCCGCCAGTATTGCGGTAGCCTCACCATACCGTATGTGACAGGTGGGTTTGCCGCGACGCAGGGTATCATTATCCATCGCAGGTAAATCGTCGTGTACCAATGAATAGGCGTGAATCAATTCCAATGCACAGGCTGGCCCGTCTAATTTTTCGACAGGAATACCCAGTGCCTGACCCGTGGCATAAGTCAATGCGGGACGAATGCGTTTGCCGCCATCCAGGCAGGCATAACGCATTGCTTCATGTAGTTTGTTAGGAATGATGTTTGGCTCGGGCAACCAAAAAGAAAGTGATTTTTCAACACGTTGTTGGCAAATTTGTAGAAAATGGGTGAACGACACTGGGTTTTCCTGTGAATTATAAAATTGAATGCATTAAACCACTGGTTTAGTAGGTTTTAGCGCGACAGTCGGGGAGCCGTATACTGTTTTTTTAACGGTATGTAATTACCAAAGTGCTTTTGCCTGGTCAGGACTCTTTATAATCCTCTATTTTATCTTTACCATTGACCTCAACCAGCATTTGTACTTTTTGCTCGGCTTCCTCAAGTGCTTTTTGGCAGCTACGGGTTAATTCGATGCCCCGTTCAAATTTCTTTAAGGAATCTTCAAGGCTAATTTCACCTTGCTCCATTTCTGTCACCAGTAATTCTAATTCGGTGACAGCGCTTTCAAAATTTTCAGATTTTTTGGTTTTTTTTGCCATAATTTGGTCGTTATATGTTTATGCTGACGGTGGTTTTGTCATGTTTTGTGTATGGTCATTCACTCATTGGCCAGGCCTCACACTTAACAGGATAAAAATGCAGCAAGGTTTGTTAATGGTTAAAAGCATATGGCTGCGGTATATCAGTCAGCCAAACAAAATCGAAAAGGGTTGTCGGAACTTCAGGCGATCATGATCAGAGTATGGACGTCGTTATAAAAGCCATGAATCGTTTAAAGTATTTCCCTTGTTTTTATAGTGATTTTTTGTCGTCTATATTAATTAGGGTCTATATTCATTATTGATTCATTATTGATTAAAGGTTACGCGCAGCCGATTTCTCCATTGGATGTGGAGAATAACCGCAAAAGCGAATAACGGTAACTCACATTGCTACTATCGTCAAATTGCAGTGTGAAAAATGTCATGAAGATTTATTGGTATTATTGACAATTCTGTTTATGCTGTTAAAGTTACTACTTTAGACTCAGTCTAAACTGGATTTAACGTTAAGCCAGTGGCATTATAATAGTGCGTAATGAAGGCATAATATTCTAGCTTGACTTTAATAAGGTATTGAATTTAATGCAGACAAATTCACAAGTATCATTTATAGTCCAACTAGCTACGGAAGCCACCGTAGATTGATACCAATTTAATAAATAGCTATTTTGCTTAATCTCAAAAGTAAGTGTATGGAGGAAAATATGGAACTTAAAGGTAGTAAAACTGAAAATAATTTAAAAGACGCTTTTGCTGGAGAATCACAAGCTAACCGACGTTACCTCTATTTCGCGGCGAAGGCCGACGTGGAAGGTTACAATGACGTAGCCACTGTTTTTCGTTCCACAGCAGAAGGTGAAACAGGCCATGCACATGGACATTTAGAGTATTTAGAACAGGTGGGGGACCCAGCAACCGGTCTACCCATTGGCAGTACGGGCAATAATCTGAAAGCCGCGATTGCTGGTGAAACTCACGAATACACTGATATGTATCCCGGTATGGCAAAATCAGCTCGTGATGAAGGTTTTGATGAAATTGCTGACTGGTTTGAAACATTGGCTAAGGCGGAACGCTCACATGCCAATCGTTTCCAGAAAGCATTGGATACGTTAGATAGCTAATAGCGACGAAAATAAATAAAAGTGTTTGGTTGTCAAATAATTGTTAATGACCGCCAAAATTTGAACGCCACACCGATAGCGACAGTAATGATTCGTAACATTGTATGAGCCGCGAGGCTGAAACGTATTTGTTGTGATTCGGTGTGGAACGTTTATGGTGTTGCCCGTGGCGTTTAGGGTTTTGGCTTCAGTTTTAGGCTAAAATTGTTGTGGCTACTAGTAGTGACTACTAATCCTTGTAACTGTTCAGTTTACCGTTGGTTTGTCCGATTACTGCATTGAAAAAACGGTGTTAAAAACGACGCGAGTAGTTACAAGTTTATTTTGAATAACATTGATTGTAATAGACGGTTTCCAGGTCTGGAAGAGCCGCCAACAACAAACATACATCCTTAGAACATACCTAATTGCCATTAGTGAGATGATGCATGAGCGAGCAAATTAATACGCGCCGGGAAGGGAGTTTAGAGGCGCCTACGAGACACCCCCTTAATTGGCAGGACCCGACATTCTATGATGAAGATGCGTTATATAAAGAACTAGAGCGGGTTTATGATATCTGTCATGGTTGCCGGCGGTGCTTTAATCTTTGCAATGCTTTTCCCACATTGTTCGATGCCATTGACGATTCCGAATCAATGGAACTGGACAGCGTTAATAAAAAAGTCTATTGGGATGTCGTTGATCACTGTTATTTGTGTGATATGTGTTTTATGACCAAGTGTCCCTATGTGCCACCACATGAATGGAATCTCGATTTTCCACATTTGATGCTGCGTGCTAAAGCGGTCAAGTTTAAAAAACAAGGCGCTTCTTTTCGTGATAAATTGCTCACATCAACGGATACTGTTGGTAAACTGGCAGGCATTCCCATTGTGGTACAAACCGTTAATGCGGCGAATAAAAACCCAATAGCCCGGAAGATGCTGAAAAGCGCCCTCGGTGTGCATACTGACGCAGTTCTACCTCAATACCACAGTAATACCTTACGCAAGCAAGCGGTTCCTCAGCTTGAAAAGTGTGATCATCAGGCAGTGCAAGCAACGGATACCACTAAAGGTCGTGTAGTACTGTTTTCCACCTGTTACGGTAACTATAATGAACCGCAGCTGGGTATGGATCTTATTAAGATTTTTCAGCACAATGAAATCGCCGTAACATTGGCGCAGCAAGAGCAATGTTGTGGCATGCCAAAACTGGAGTTGGGCGATCTGGACGCTGTCAAGCAGGCAAAAGAGGCAAATATTCCCATGTTGGCGGATTATGTTCGGCAGGGCTGGGACATTGTTGCACCGATTCCCTCGTGCGCATTAATGTTTAAACAGGAATTACCGTTGATATTTCCTGATGATGCAGATGTCGCGCTGGTGCGTGATGCTATTTTTGATCCCTTTGAGTACCTTATGTTGAGACACAAAGCGGGCAAGATGAAAATAGAATTTAAGCAATCGCTCGGAAAAATTGCCTACCATGTGGCCTGCCATTTACGTGTTCAGAATATTGGACTCAAAACCCGTGACTGCCTGGAGTTAGTGCAGGATACCTCCGTCGAAACGATAGAGCGATGTTCTGGTCATGATGGTACCTACGCTGTTAAAGCCGAATATCATGAAGTATCCATGAAAATTTGCAAGCCCATTGTAAATCGCGTTGCCAAGGCGGAGTGTGACTATTATAGCAGTGACTGTCCCATGGCAGGGCATCAAATTGAAAATGGCTTAGAAGGCAATAACACTCCAACGCATCCGCTGACGTTATTACGAATCGCTTACGGCTTGTAAATTGACGATACATTTGTGTTACATAAGGAATGACCATGAAAAAATTGAATTGTAATGACTTATTCAGTCTGGAGCAGTATGCCACCGAGCGGGCAGACTTCCGTTCGAAAGTGATAGCCCATAAAAAACACCGTCAGGTGCGTATCGGTGAACATGCAACACTTTATTTCGAAGACCGTTTAACGATTCAATACCAGATTCAGGAAATGTTACGCGTGGAACGTATTTTTGAGGCAGAAGGTATTCAGGAAGAGCTGGATGCTTATAATCCCTTGATTCCTAATGGTGGTAATTGGACTGCAACGTTTATGCTGGAATATGCGGATGAACATGAACGCAGGGCTGCGTTAGCAAAACTCATTGGCATAGAAGATAAAGTTTGGGTTGAAGTGGCAGGATTCGACAAAGTCTACGCGATTGCCGATGAAGACCTGGAGCGCACCACCGAAGAGAAAACATCGGCTGTACATTTTCTGCGTTTTGAGCTCACAGAGGACATGATAACCGCATTAAAGGGAACGGCCGTTATTAATATGGGAATAGCACATGATAATTATGCTTTTTCGGTATCGCCCGTTTCCCAGCCGATACGTGACTCTTTATGTAACGATTTACATTAGTGTTTTTTTGATGCGTTATAATGTGCTTTGCGAATCACCTGCTGAATTATGTTTTATATCTGATCAAATTTGAATAAACTCAGGGTAGGGCTCTAGTCAGCTCATTAACTGAACACCCCCTAGGAGCCTGTCCGAGATTAAAAACCTGCTGCGGTAAATTCATTTTGGCCAGATTTTCCGATTAAATTTGTTAAATAGGGCCGATATTCGTCTGATTTGATCCAATAATCGGGCTCCAAATGGCTTCCCTCCGCGATGGGTTCAACGGCTGTGTTGGCGTTAATTCCCTCCGTCCTAGTTGCTTTAATTTGAAATAATCGATTTTATAGTGTGTATAGCACGCTATAGCACGCCAGTGATTATGCTTGGTAAGACCGAATCCGGATGCCAGAGCGGCAGGCTTGGCCGGGTTATGGCTGAAAACACCCGTGCAGAGGGGGCTCGCAGGTGCCCTCTTGGTAAATATCAGCTTCTCAGTTTACCCATACGGTGAGTTCAGAAAACCCCAATAAGTCTTTTAAATTCTGTGCTCTAGGCGTTCGCAGTAGATTCAACTGATTAATTTAGGTTAAAGATGCCATTAATAAGAAACCCTCTTATCATCAACCGCTTAATGTGACATTTTAGCGATCAACGGATGAATTTAGGCTTGATTCTAGTTAGAATACTCCAGCCGTAAATTCCGGGTCGCGAATGCAGGCCTATCCTTGATGGATGATGGAAATAACAATCGCGATCAACAAGTTTACAATTTTGGAGCGATCAACTGATGAATTCGGACCACAGTGTGAAGCAGGTTATTTATGAGTAACAACTACGATGCATCGTCAATAGAGGTTTTAAGTGGGTTGGAACCTGTGCGAAAACGGCCAGGCATGTATACCCAAACCGAAAGACCTAATCATTTAGCCCAGGAAGTGATTGATAACAGCGTGGATGAGGCGGTTGCCGGTTTTGCCTCAAAAATTGACGTGATTTTACATAAAGACAACTCGTTGACGGTGATTGATGATGGTCGTGGAATGCCTGTGGATATACACCCTGATGAAGGTATTACCGGGGTTGAGTTAATTTTAACGCGCCTGCATGCAGGGGGGAAATTTTCCAATAACAATTACCAGTATTCCGGTGGTTTGCACGGTGTTGGGGTTTCGGTGGTCAATGCATTATCGCAACGATTGGAGGTCGGGGTAAAGCGTGGAGGTACCGAATACAAAATCGGCTTTGCTAACGGCGAGTTAAAATCTGACTTAGAAGCGGTGGGCGCTGTTGGTAAACGCAATACTGGAACCACTATCCGTTTCTGGCCCAATGCCAAATATTTTGATTCTTCGAAATTTTCAATTACAAAATTGAAACATGTTCTGCGCGCCAAGGCCGTTTTGTGTTCGGGTTTACGGGTTACCTTTGAAGATGAAAAAGCCCAGGAAAAACAGGAATGGTTATACGAAGATGGTTTATCCAGTTATCTTATGGACGAACTAAAGCGTTTTGATATTTTACCTTCCGAGCCGTTTACCGGCAGTATGGAGGGTAACTCAGAGGCTGCCGACTGGGCGGTGGTGTGGCTGCCAGACGGTGGTGATGCTGTGACAGAGGGATATGTCAACCTTATTCCAACCACGCAAGGTGGAACGCATGTTAACGGTTTACGCGCCGGTCTGACAGAAGCGATTCGGGAGTTTTGCGAATTCAGAAACCTGATCCCCCGTGGTGTAAAAATTGCGCCAGAAGATGTCTGGGAAAAAGTGAGCTTTGTTTTATCCGTTAAAATGTCAGAACCTCAGTTTTCAGGCCAAACCAAAGAGCGACTAAGCTCCCGCGAATGTGCCACCTTTGTTTCAGGTGTTACCAAAGATGCTTTTTCATTATGGTTGAATCAACATATTGAATGGGGTGAACAAATTGCGGATCTTGCTATCTCCAACGCGCAGCGTCGGCAAAAAGCCGGAAAAAAAGTCGCGCGTAAAAAAATTACGCAAGGTCCGGCGCTCCCAGGTAAGCTGGCCGATTGCACTTCACAGGACATTACCCGCACTGAACTGTTTTTAGTGGAAGGGGACTCCGCTGGAGGATCTGCAAAACAAGCCAGGGATAAAGAGTTTCAAGCGATTATGCCGTTACGCGGCAAGATTCTTAATACCTGGGAAGTAGACTCTTCTCAAGTGCTGGCATCGCAGGAAGTACATGATATATCGGTGGCGATTGGCGTGGACCCGGGTTCGGATAAAATTGATACACTACGTTATGGTAAGATTTGCGTGTTAGCCGATGCCGACTCGGATGGGGCACACATTGCAACCCTGTTGTGTGCCTTGTTTTTGAGGCACTTCAGGCCATTAGTTAACGCCGGAAACGTGTTTATTGCCATGCCTCCCTTGTATCGTGTCGATGTGGGTAAAGAGATTTTTTATGCGCTGGATGAATCAGAAAAAGTAGGTGTGCTGGATCGTATTGTCGCTGAAAAAAAACGTGGCAAAGTCAATGTTCAGCGTTTTAAAGGGTTGGGTGAAATGAATCCCCTGCAATTGCGCGAGACCACATTGTCGCCCGATACTCGACGGCTAGTGCAGCTAACCATAGAACCAGAAGATAATACCGATCAAACCATGGATATGATGCTGGCTAAAAAACGGGCTGCTGATCGAAAGCGTTGGCTTGAAAAGAAAGGTGACGTAGCAGATGTTAAGTAATAAGGAATGGACATGTAGTAATACCCCATTTATCAGGAACAATGCACGTAAATAATGTCCCTATTTGATGCTCAGATTTAGTCTGTATTCGCCTGCGGTGCCTACTGTTGGTGTTCGTTCTAACTGAAAATCTGATTAAACAAACATTGGCAGCATAGGTTTAGGGTTTAATCAATGAGAGCTTGGAAAATTTTAATGAACAAATCGGTGAGTGGTAATCATTATGAGTGAAGCCGGGGAAATCAACTACGAAGGTATTGAGCGGCTACCGTTAAGGGAGTTTACCGAAAAAGCCTACTTGGAATACTCCATGTATGTTATTTTGGATCGTGCTTTACCGTACATTGGTGACGGCCTAAAGCCTGTGCAGCGGCGAATTGTTTATGCAATGTCCGAGTTGGGCTTGAACGCTACTGCAAAACATAAAAAATCAGCACGTACCGTGGGTGATGTATTAGGGAAATTTCATCCGCATGGCGATTCCGCCTGCTATGAAGCCATGGTTTTAATGGCCCAACCTTTTAGTTATCGGTATCCGTTGATCGATGGGCAAGGTAACTTCGGTTCCATGGATGACCCAAAGTCATTTGCAGCCATGCGATACACCGAATCACGGTTATCGGCTTATGCGCAGGTGTTATTGTCTGAAGTGGCGCAGGGAACCGTTGAGTGGGTGCCCAATTTTGACGGCACCTTGGATGAGCCGTCCATTTTGCCGTCTCGGTTACCAAATGTGTTATTAAACGGTACAACAGGCATTGCTGTTGGTATGGCCACTGACATACCTCCACACAACTTGAACGAAGTGGCGGCAGCGTGTATACGGTTATTGGAAGAACCCAAAGCCACCATCAAAGAGATATGTGAACATATAAAGGGTCCCGATTATCCGACTGGTGCGGAGATTATCAGTGGTAAGGAAGATCTTTTAAACATTTATGAAACGGGTAATGGTAGTGTTCGTATGCGAGCGAAGTGGGAGCATGACGGTGGCGAAATTGTTGTTACAGAGTTACCCTACCAAGTGTCTGGTGCCAAGTTATTAGAGCAGGTGGCCGCGCAAATGCAAGCCAAGAAATTGCCAATGGTAGAGGATTTGCGCGATGAGTCAGACCACGAAAATCCTACTCGTTTAGTTATCATACCGCGTTCCAATCGTATTAACACTCAGGAGCTTATGTCACACCTGTTTGCCACCACCGATTTGGAAAAAACCTACCGAGTTAATCTTAATATGGTTGGGCTTAATGGCCGCCCACAAGTCAAAGACCTGCGTACAATCTTAAAAGAATGGCTGGCGTTTCGCACCGAAACTGTGCGACGTCGATTGCAATACCGTTTGGATAAAGTGCTGGCACGCTTACATATACTGGATGGTTTATTGATCGCATATCTCAATATTGATGAGGTAATCCGGATTATTCGCACAGAGGATAAGCCCAAAGCTGTGTTGATGAAGCATTTTAAAATAACCGATTTACAAGCCGAAGCAATTTTGGAATTAAAGTTGAGGCATCTCGCCAAGCTAGAGGAAATAAAAATACGCGGCGAACAGCAAACGCTTGGTGAAGAGCGGGATATGTTGGAGCAAATACTCAAATCCAAACAGCGGATGAAAAGCCTGATCAAAAAAGAAATTATTACTGATGCGGAAAAATTTGGTGATGAACGACGTTCAGTTATTATAGAGCGGGACGTCGCCAAGGCTATCGATGCAACCAGCCTTATCAGTTCTGAGCCAGTCACCGTAGTGCTATCTCAAAAAGGTTGGATACGGGCGGCAAAAGGTCACGATGTAGACCCGACAACCCTCAATTACAAATCGGGGGATAGTTATCTTGCTTCGGTTCAAGGTAAAAGCAATCAAGTCGCCGTGTTTATGGACTCAACCGGTCGTGCATATTCAATACAAGCTCACACCTTACCCTCGGCACGAGGGCAAGGGGAGCCTCTCACTGGTCGTGTTAACCCACCGGCAGGTGCCCGCTTTGTTGGGCTTATGATGGGAGGGAATGACAGCCATTATTTAATCGCCAGTGATGCCGGATACGGGTTTATCGCACAGTTGGGTGAGTTATACACTAAGAACAAAGCGGGTAAAGCAGTGCTTAAGCCACCTAAAGAGGCTCAGGTCCTTGCGCCTGGCTTGATCAAGAATATGGAAACCGATCGTGTTGCTGCTATCACCAACCAAGGTCGAATGCTGGTGACAAGCGCTGCTGAGTTGCCAATTTTAGCGAAAGGTAAGGGTATCAAAATTATTGGAATACCGACAGCACGGGCAACCTCCCGTGAGGAGTACTTGGTTGGTTTGACCCGCATTTCCGCCAGTGGCAGCCTGACGGTTTATGCTGGTAAGCGTCATGTAACAATAAAGTCATCAGACTTGGAGCATTATATGGGCGAAAGAGGGCGTCGTGGCAGCAAATTACCAAGGGGATTACAAAAAGTTGACCGGCTTGAAACCGAGGATAATTGATGCACAAGAGTCTTGTTTTAAACAAGCACTAAATACTTGAATTAACGTTTAACGAGCCACATATTACAAACAGGAAAGTGGACTGAATTGAGGCGGCTTGTCCATGATGATTGTCACACGGCATGGAGATCTTTTCAGTCTGATTGTTGAAGTATATCAGTACCTGCTTAGAGTAAAGGTAAGCTGAGTAGTTACAGGAAAATGTCCAGACATAAGGGTATGTTCTGTGGGTATTCACTGGGATAAAACGACTGGACTTTTGGAGTGTTAGATGAAACGAATGGTGTTATTTTTGGCGACCAATATAGCGATAATATTAGTGTTAGGCGTTACGCTGCGAGTTCTCGGTGTCGAAAGTATTTTAGACGAACAAGGCGTTGGGTTGGATATAAACAGCTTATTAGTGTTTGCTGCTGTGTTTGGTTTTGGCGGTTCTTTTATTTCCCTGGCAATATCAAAATGGACTGCTAAGCGATTTACCCGCGCAAAAGTGATTCAATCTCCCCAAAATAGCACTGAACAATGGTTAATGAATACCGTTCAGCAGCAAGCGAAAAATGCCAACATTGGAATGCCAGAGGTCGCTGTTTACGATTCACCGGATATCAATGCGTTTGCAACAGGTATGTCGCGTAACAACGCGTTAGTGGCTGTCAGTACCGGTTTATTGAACGCCATGACACAAGATGAAGCTGAAGCGGTGCTGGCACATGAGGTTTCGCATGTCGCCAATGGCGACATGATTACGTTGGCGTTGATTCAAGGTGTTGTGAATACCTTTGTTATCTTTTTATCCCGTGTTATCGGACATGTCGTTGATCGGGTTATTTTTAAAGTGGAACGAGGACATGGTCCTGCTTTCTGGATTACGGCGATTGTTGCTGAAATTGTATTAGGTGTATTGGCAAGTATTATAGTGATGTGGTTTAGTCGCCAACGAGAATTTCGTGCTGATGCAGGTGGCGCTCATTTAGCTGGCCGCCAGAAAATGATATCAGCCCTGGAACGCCTTAAATCATCGGCTAACCAGCCTCATCTGCCAGACCAATTAGCCGCGTTTGGTATTTCCGGTGGTGTTGCCACTGGTTTAAAACGCTTGTTCATGTCACACCCACCCTTGGACGAGCGCATAGCGGTGCTACGGCAGGGGTTAGGTGCAACGAGTATGTAACTTTAAAAAGATCCACTTGTTTATTCAAGCATCATAAACCATGCCTAACCAAGCAAACGTCGCTGTAAACCGCATTGCTGGAGTAAGGTGGTTGCGATTTCTTCAATGGATGCGCTACTGGTGTCAAGAAAGGCGACTCGCTGGTGGCGAAAGATGTTTTCAGCCGACTGAACTTCATGTTCACACTGGGCCTGTGATGCGTATCGGCTGTTGGGAAGACGCTCTTCTCTGATTTCATGCAGGCGCAAGGGGTTAATGGTTAGCGCAAATAGCTTGTTTTGATAAGGCGCTAATAGGGTCGGAAGGTGTCGGGAATTCATGTCCTCCTCGGTCAATGGATAATTTGCTGCTTTAATGCCGTATTGTAACGCGAGATAAAGACAGGTAGGGGTTTTGCCCGTGCGTGATACGCCAAGCAGGATGACATCTGCTGCCGGGTAGTCGTGTGTGCTGGCGCCATCATCGTTATGTAATGCGAAGTTTACAGCATCGATTCTTTCTTTATAATGTGATTCCTGCCCCCTGCCATGCGCTCGCCCAACCAGCGTTGAGGAGGGTCTGTTTAACTCATTCTCCAACGGACTGATAAACGTTGCAAATAAATCGAATAAGACGCCATTACTTGTTGCGATGATTTGACGTATTTTCTCATTAATGATGGTGCTAAAAAGTAAAGGTTGGCAAGTCGTTTGTTGTGCGGCCCTATTGATTTTCTGGACAGCGTGCCGCGCTTTGTCACAGGTATCAATGAAGGGCAGGATGGTGTGATGAAATTCGATGCTGTCGAACTGGGTTAACAGGCTAAGCCCAAGGGTTTCCGCCGTAATACCGGTGCGGTCTGATAAAAAAAATACGTTGCGTTTCGTATCGGGCATCTTCAAGCAGGATGCATTCAGGTTTGTTTTTCAGCCAGAAAGAAAGCGGTTTTTAATACGGCGTCTGGGTTAAGCGAAATACTGCTGATTTTTTCGTGCAGTAGCCATTTTGCAAAATCTGGATGGTCTGACGGACCTTGACCGCATATGCCCACGTATTTATTTTGTGCATGACAGGCCTGTATGGCCATTTTCAGCAGTTTTAACACGGCAGGATCACGTTCATCAAACATGGATGCTATCAAGCCTGAGTCTCGATCAAGCCCTAGCGTCAGTTGCGTAAGATCATTGGAGCCTATGGAGAAACCATCAAAGTATTGTAAAAATTCCTCGGCGAGTAATGCATTGGATGGGATTTCACACATCATGATGATGCGCAATCCATTTTCACCCCGTTTCAGTCCATTCGCCGCCAATAACGCCACCACTTGTTGAGCTTCTGACACTGTGCGGGTAAAGGGGATCATTATTTCCACGTTGGTTAGTCCCATGTCATCACGAACTTTTTTTAATGCACGGCACTCTAGTTCAAAACAGGGACGAAATTCTTCAGAGATATAACGCGATGCACCACGAAAACCGATCATGGGGTTTTCTTCGTGTGGTTCATATCGATCACCACCCAGCAGGTGCTCATATTCATTGGACTTAAAGTCAGAGGTGCGCACAATAACCGGGTTGGGATAAAATGCGGCAGCGAGCGTGCTAATGCCTTCCACGAGTTTTTCCGTGTAAAAACTGACGGGGTCGGGGTAAGCGGCTGTGCGTTGTTGAATTTCTTTTTTTAATGCCGGTGATTGCTGATCGAATTCCAAAAGTGCTTTTGGGTGTATGCCGATCATGCGAGTAATAATAAACTCCAGTCGAGCAAGACCAACACCCGCGTTGGGGATAGTGGAAAAATCAAATGCGCGCTCAGGGTTGCCCACGTTCATCATGATTTTAACGGGGAGATCTGGTATTTCACGGGTGTTACTGCGTTCGATCCTGAAGCCAAGTATTCCTTTGTATATATTACCCGTATCACCTTCAGCACAGGATACCGTAACCGCTTTGTTGTCAGGTAGAATTGTTGTGGCATTACCGCAACCTACAACGGCGGGTATGCCTAGTTCGCGGGCAATAATAGCGGCATGACAGGTGCGACCGCCGCGATTGGTGACAATCGCCGCTGCTCGTTTCATTATTGGTTCCCAGTCGGGGTCGGTCATGTCGGTGACCAGCACGTCGCCGGGTTTTATTTTGTCCATTTGTGATATGTCATTGATGATCCGAACAGGACCGTCGCCAATTTTAGCACCAATAGAGCGCCCTGAGCAGAGTCGTTCGCCTTGTTGCTTAAGCTTGTAACGTTCTATCTGGTGTTTGTCGGCTTGACTTTTAACGGTCTCAGGACGTGCTTGTACAATATAAATTTGCTGGTTATTACCATCCAGCGCCCACTCAATGTCCATCGGGCGCTGATAGTGATTTTCAATGATGATGGCTTGATGCGCCAAGGTTTCGATTTGTTCATCAGTAAGGCAAAATCGAAGGCGCTCTTGGTCGTTAACATCCACAACTTGGGTGCTTTGATCGAAGCTACTACTGGTGTTCTGGTAAATCATTTTGATGATTTTAGTACCCAATTGTCGTCGCAATATGGCGGGCCGTTTAGCGAGGAGGGTGGGTTTGTGGACATAAAACTCATCAGGATTAACAGCGCCTTGTACCACTGTTTCACCAAGTCCGTAGGCACCAGTGATAAGCACCACATCACTAAAACCAGACTCAGTATCCACTGTAAATATCACGCCACTGGCACCAATGTCGCTGCGTACCATTCGCTGAATGCCGGCCGATATAGCCACATCGCTGTGCTTGAATCCTTTATGAACACGATAAGCAATGGCGCGATCATTGTAGAGAGAGGCAAATACGTTTTTAATGGCTATGAGCACATTCTTTAAACCGTTTACATTGAGAAAGGTCTCTTGCTGGCCTGCAAAGGAGGCGTCGGGCAGATCTTCCGCCGTTGCTGAAGATCGCACCGCTACCGTTGTTGATTCAGTATCCATGTGTTGGTAAGCCTGTGTAATGGCTTGTTCCAAGGCGGCAGGAATGGGGGTAGCCATAATCAGGCTGCGTATGGTCTGCCCCGTTGATGCTAAGGCTTGCACGTCTTCAATATCCAACGCATTGAGGTGTTTATTAATTTTTGTGGTCAGTCCATCTTGTTCAAGGAATTCCCGGAACGCATCCGCTGTGGTAGCAAACCCACCGGGCACTTTAACCCCCGCAGAGGAAAGGCCAGAGATCATTTCCCCTAAAGATGCATTTTTACCGCCAACCTGACCAATATCATTTATTCCCAATACACTGAAATCGATTGTATAGTTTATCACTGTACTTTCCTCTTGATATTGTGTTTATCGCTACCGTAGTGCGAGAATTTTAGGGTGACATAAGTGATACCTAATGCGGTGCACTTGTGCAAGGCAGTGTTACACTGGCTGTTTCATAGAGTTGCTCCAGTTTCAAAATTTTTATATGTTTTCCCTGCGCGGTTAACAGACGTTTTTTTTGAAAGCGGGTAATAACGCGACACACGGTTTCTACTGCTAACCCAAGATAGTTGCCAATATCGATTCTTGGCATGCCGAGGATAAATTCATTGGCTGAAAAACCACGCAGTGAAAAGCGTTGTGACATGCTACATAAAAAAGCAGCGACTCGTTCTTCAGCAGTGGTATTTCCTAGCATAGCAATCAAACATTGCTCGTTGTGAATTTCTTTGCTCATGATGTGTAATAGTTGTCGTTGTAAACTGGGTAACAAGGAGCAAATTTCATCTAACTTTGAAAACGGTATTTCACACACGCTACTGGATTGTAGTACTTGCGCAGACGTTGTGTAGCGACCAGTACCCAGGGCATCCAGGCCAAACATTTCTCCAGGTAGATAAAATCCACGTATTTGTTGATTTCCTGCGCGAGTGATAACCAATGTTTTGACGCAACCTGAACGAACTACAAAAATTGAACGAAACTGTTGCTCAGCGCGATACCAGTATTGTCCACGTTTCGCAGGCTTATGATGAATAACCAACTGGTTAAATTCAACGAGTTCTTCAGCGTCTATTTTTGCTGGGAAACACATTTTTTCCAATGCGCAATTTTTGCAATCGATATTGAGTTGAGAGGGGGTTTTTGAATCCTGTATTTGTGCTGACATGCAATAACCGCTTATTTCGTGACCGTTTTAATGGTGGGGGTGTTAGGTATCATCGTAACGCCTGAGTTAATTTTGGGCAACCGATTTACAGACACTTAGTTTGAATAAGGTAAGAATTTAGAATGAGTCAGCGAAGTGGGGTAAGAGGGAGTCCAACAACTCAGTTGAACCTACTGCGTTTGGCGATAAAAATCCATAAGGTTGGAAGTTAAGTGATCGTGTGAGTTATGCTTATTTCATTGCAAGGAAAATAAATTTCAGGCGGTATGGGTATATACTCATTCTATCAGGTTTGTCACTACTCAGGTTTGTCACTACTTAGCCGGAGTCCTTAAATGTTCAGTAACGATTCAGATTACCGTTGATTTGTTCGATGACAAGGAAACAGTGTGGCGTTTACCTGTTTTTTTCACCGAAATAATGGCGTTTTATAACTTATATCAATTTTTGAGTGTTTATTTTGATGTATATACTATTAAAGTTTGTTCATGTTGCAGCGGCGTTACTATCGATTGTCGGGTTCAGCGTAAGAGGCTATCTTAAAATTATCGGTTCATCACGCTTGGATCATCAGTGGCTTCGAATAGCGCCGCATGTTATTGATACTGTCCTGTTGCTAAGTGCTGTTATTCTGGCCGTTGAGCTTGCAAAAATACCGTTTGTAGATGTTTGGTTGACAGCAAAAATTGTGGCATTGGTGGTTTATATCTTGCTGGGCTTCATTGTAATGCGACTCGCAAAGCGTCAGGCTGTAAGAGTTGTTGCTTATATTTTGGCCATTATTACATTTTCCTACATTGTGATGGTGGCGTTATCGCGCAACGTGTTTTTATTCTAATCTTTTTTATTATTCACTGATGAAACTTCATGGATAGGGTTTGCGATTTTTAAGTTCAGGAGTCATGTCATCATGAGTTATGAGACGATTTTTGACCAAAGTTTTGAACGCGTAAAAAAAATATTCAAAAACAAACAATCATTTTTTGATGCATTTTATGGCAACTTTATTAATGCTTCTCCTGAGGTTGCCAAGTTGTTTGGTAACACGGGTATGGCGCATCAGGCAAAAATGATGGAAAAATCTTTTTATGGGTTATTTGTTTTTTATGCTACACAAAATGCGAATGATTACCTGGAAAAAATAGCGTTTCAACACAGTTTCCACAATCTTGACATTAAACCTGAGTTATTCGACCTATGGTTGGAGAATTTAATCAAGACTGTCGAGGATTTTGATCCGCAATGCAGCGATGAGGTTACATTGTCCTGGCGTGTGGTTTTGTCGCCAGGTATCACTTACATGAAACACAAATACTCAAGGTGATAAGGGACGACGTGCACGCCCTGTTCATTCCATAGCGGCATTAAAATTTTTGCAATAGGGCCCAACTGTTACGTACGCGCGTTATTTTTCCTCGTCGAAAAGCGCCTACCTTTGGTGCTATGAAATGAATATGACGCATACTTTTACACCGAAATCTTAAACGCTTTAGGTCATAGATATCCCTATTTTGCATTTCAGTCTGTGTTCCAGACTCGGTGGCAGTTATTACGCACCCATTTCTTATCACTAAATAAGGTGAGATCAAAATATTCTTTAAAATCGTTTAGATTTTATTGTACGCTCTCTTCAGTTTATCAATGACGACGTTGAACCCCCTTGCAATTGCATCGCTATTTCGCCTTTCATAAAAAATTTGTTTTTTGTTCCTTAGCATTAAAATGATGCACACTAAGCATCTAAATCTTAAACGTCACGAGTATTGTCTGACGTTAGTCTGTTTAATGGATGCATTTTAGTTTAACGTTGATACCTCATATTGAGCCAATGTAGGGCATTACTTAAGCAAAGTCATTTTTTAAGTTATTTACTTACGTAGACAGCGCGCAGATTCTGAAAAATTGACTGAAGTTGTAGAGATTCATTGATTTAAAAGAAGGCTTGGAATATCCTGTTTGCGAAGATAGTACAGGAAATAATATTTGATGCTCGTGGGCGTGTGTGAGCGACGTGAGTTTGTGTAGCTTAGGCGTAGTAGAGCGATATACTATTGAGATTATAGAGGTATACTATAGAAGGTTTTATAGGGTGTTATATCCATGGTTAATTTGCAACGCGGCCATGTGTCTCTTTGCAGAATAAGAACAGCTTCACATATCTTCAAATGTTGTCGCATGTTTAATGTGGCTGTGATTTGTTGTATACCTAGGAGCGCTTTGGATCAATAAGGAACGTGCATGTTCCTAAGTTGTAATGGCTTAGTCATTAGTAAGATGTGCCGTAACAGCATCGATTCCACATCCGTAAATAACTCAGTTCCTACCCATGCAATGTTTGCAGTAGTTTTGATGTGGCACTATTTTCAGTGTCAGGGATGTGCTCGTACCGAAATGCCAGTAGCAGACGGACTGTTTGTGAAGTCTGGTAGGATTGGGGCTAAGTATTTTATTTACGCGTCGTTATTAAGTTCACCGTATCGTGTACTGATTGCGCGACGGATATGGTTGTAAAGAAAATGAGTTGTTGTTTTAAGGTGTTAGAAAAACAAAAGACTTGGCAGATTAAACCACGGCTACCCATTATTGGTTGTCGTTGTTTTGCCGCTTGTCTTTACTTATTGCTGTCGGTTACAAGTGTCGCCATCGCTGCCGTTGATGACGTTGTTGGTTTTGAATTTGGCAATATTGGTCCAACCACATTTGATCATTTAGCGACGGGTTTTCCGTTGGATGGGCAGCATGACATTATTGATTGCGAATCTTGTCATGTTGGTGCCGTGTTTGAGGGCTTGTCTCGGCACTGCGACGCTTGTCATGATGGTGTTTTTGCCTTGGGTAAAAGTGCTATTCATATTCCAACGATCCAAACCTGTGATACCTGTCATACTCCCGCTGGCTTTGAGGCCTCTGTTGCAACAATAATGGATCATAGCGCTATCGGTGCTACACTTTGTTCTACCTGTCATGATGGGGTGGCGGCTACGGGTAAGTATGCAGGCCATTTAACCACGACCTTAGAGTGTGATACTTGTCATAATGTCGATAGCTGGATGATCAATAGTGGTTTTGATCATTCTTTGGTGCTTGGGCAAACCTGTCTTACCTGCCATAATGGCGTACAGGCTATTGGTAAATCGTTTTCGCATATTAATACCTCCGACCGGTGTGATGCGTGTCATACAACGAATGTATGGCAACCTGTGAGGCAGGTTAATCATTTTCACGTAATAGGAACCTGTATCAGTTGCCACAATAATAGTGATGCGCTCGGAAAACCAGCATTACATATTTCCACATCAGATGCCTGTAATGCTTGTCACCAGCCTGACCCTATACCCTGGGCACCGTTGGATGCAATGAGTGTCGATCACAATGAAGTGTTGGGTGTCTGTTCCAGTTGCCATGACAACGTGGTTGCAACAGGAAAACCTGCAAACCATATCCCCACTACGGCTGAATGCAATGTGTGCCACAATACGCAACAGTGGTCACCTGCGGCTGTGGATCATGTCAGTTTTGTTAATAATTGCATTACCTGTCATGATGGTGCCACCGCTATTGGCAAAGGTTTAGGCCATATTAATGTTACTGATGTTTGTGATGCTTGTCATGCAAAATCCCCGGCTCATTGGGCGCCAGTTATTTCTTCCACGGTGGACCATACCCAGGTTATTGGTGTCTGTATCAGTTGTCATGATGGTATTATCGCTTCTGGTAAGGGAGGTACGCACATTGCAGCCAGCAATGTCTGCGATGCCTGTCATGCGGCTGGCCCTGTGCCTTGGTTGCCCGTTGCGGCGGAAGCTGTGAATCATAACGAAGTCCTGGGCAGTTGCGTCAGCTGTCATGACAACGTCGTGGCTCTTGGTCAACCAGTAAACCATATTCCGACGACTTTAGCGTGCGACGACTGCCATTCCACTAATGCCTGGACACCGGTTAAGGCCGTTGATCACACCCGCTTAGTTAATAACTGCATTACTTGCCATGATGGCGTCAGTGCTAGTGGTAAAACTCTAAATCATATTAATTCGACGACTGCCTGTGATGCTTGTCACAACACACTACCTGCCAAATGGGCGCCAGTCGCCGCGTTCGCCATTGATCATACGCAAGTCATCGGTTCATGCGCTAGTTGTCATGACGGTTCAATTGCATCCGGCAAAAATCAAGATCATATAAGCTCCACTGACATGTGTAATGCTTGTCACGCGCCAGGCCCCACTCCTTGGTCACCCGTTGCTGCTACGGCGGTGGATCACACTGAAGTGATCGGTATATGTAGTCGTTGTCACAATAATACCATTGCTGTCGGGAAACGTGGAGACCATATATTTAGTACAGATATTTGTGATGCATGTCATCAGGAGGCTCCATTACCGTGGTCGCCAGCCCATACTGTTGATCACGCCAATGTTTTAGGTACCTGTGTTAGTTGTCATGCGTTGCCTTTAGAACATTGTGATACGACTGGCTGGAGTTGTGATGCTTGTCATGATCCATTTCCTGCAACATGGGCAGGGGGGCAATTCGAGAATTGTGTTACACCACCACCGGGTGGAGGTGGTGGAATGGGTATGGGCGGTGGAATGGGCATGGGAGGCGGAATGGGCATGAGGGGAGGTGGAATGGGTGGGCCTTAATTAGGCATGATGGCACGCTCTCTTTCATTCTATGGCGGTGCTGTACCTCGTAATAGTCGATGATATACTCGATTTAAGAGCCGATTTTTGGCGCCATGAAATGAGTATGAGGCACGCTGATCACCTAAACCTCAAATGTTACGGCTATATTTAAGAGGTACGCATGTAATATTCGTCTTATTTCACATCTTGATCGCTATTCTAGACACAGTTTATCATCTCCAGGCTGAATTTGACCGCTAACCGCTGCTATCGGTTTAGCAATTTACGCCTTGTTATAAATGCAAGCTACTTCCTTTTCCCTTTGTTTTATTGATAGGTATTCACTGTATGCAACGCGGTGCGCAAGTAGTGTTGAGACCCCTCAATCAAAAAAAGTGTGTATATTACAGTTAAAAATGTGAAATATGTCACTGACTTTGGTTAATTAAACGTATCTAATAACAAGCATCGATTCTGATAAACAAGAATCCTAACTAAGGAGATATTGTGTTTGTCGCTTTTTGATCTGGCGATAAAAGTACAAAACGTGTAGAGAATAACTTGAGTATCGAATGGTCAAACCTAGTCTGTATTGGTAGAGTCTAATTGAGCAAAAGTGCGGGAATAGCAATGCTATTTTGGGTTTTTGTGATTGCAGTGCGTATCAACATGGAATATCAGGTGGGGCAGTTATTTCGTGCACGTTTCGACGTTAAAAGGAGAAAGATCATTAATACTTCAAACGGGAAATGGCGTCCATTCAAACAAGCCCGGTCATTTGTGCGGAAGTTGGGGCTAGAGAACAATCAGCAATGGCGCACCTACGTGAGTAGGGGAGTTAGTGGATTGGGAAAAAAACCAAATGATATTCCATCAAATCCAAATTTTGTGTATCGAGATACTGGTTGGGCAGGATATGGTGATTGGCTAGGTAACGGTAATGTTTCTACTCGGCTGCGCCAGTACCGCTCTTTTATCCGGGCGCGTGCTTTCGTGCGAAAACTAGGGATAAACAATGAAAATGAATGGCGTGCCTACGTAAAAGGTGAATTGCGTGGTGTGCCTAAAAAACCTGATGATATACCGGCTAGTCCGCACATGAGCTATAAAGAGAAAGGCTGGATTAATTACGGTGATTGGTTGGGAACTGGAAATATTTCATACCACTTGCGTCAATGGAAATCATTTAATCGGGCCCGCGCCCATGTTCGTAAGCTTAGACTTAAAAATAGTGTGGAGTGGCGTAAGTATTGCCGTGGAGAACTTCGCAAAGCAAAAAAACCTCAGGATATTCCGGCCACGCCCTATAAAGTGTATGAGACGAAGGGCTGGAGCGGCATGGAAGACTGGTTGGGAGTGAAGCGTTCAAACCAACAATAAAGTGCGGTACTCTCTTGCTATTCTCTCTTGCTATTGTTAGGCACGGGAGGATACTGGACGGTAAACAGTTATTGTAGTGTTGATAGCGTGACGTATTATAGACTGCCTAGCAAATTTAAGTAAGTGTTTACAATGCTTGGTTCATAGTTGGTGTTCTGTAACTTGAAAAACAATGCTTTTGCTTTGTCATAATCTCTGTTGACCCCGTGTCCATGATAATAAGCGACACCTAAATACAATTGAGCCCGGGGTATCTCTTTTTCTGCTAAAGGGTATAGAATTTTTACCGATTCAATGTAATTGCCATTCAGATTGTATTGCAACGCGGCATCAATTTTAGCATTAACATCAGAGCCAGCAGGTTGGTTTTTTGTTGGGATGAGGATGTAGCCGATTGCCCAACTGACAAGTAGCAAAGAGACTAAGAACAGGGTGTATTTCGTTGTAAATATTTTTTTATGCATGGCAATAAATTAGCATACTCACGCCCCAATGAGAACAGTAGTGAACTTTAAATAGGTGTTAATTTACAGTACATTGCTCCTACTTTAGCCAGTCTGGGGTGTGTTATCTTGAAAAAAGAATTTAGGATTAAATGTTATATACCCATAGCGTTTAAGATTTAGGTATGACTGTGAATCATATTTATTTCATCGCACCAAAAAAGGTAGGTGCTTTTAGGCAAGGCAAAACGACGCGTAATAATAATCATTCTATTGCAAGGCATTTTAACAACGCCATGGAATAAAATAGAGCGTGCAGTTATATCTCAATCGTTATGGGTATATTGCGGTCATAGTACTGTAATGGTCTGCTTGATGATTGTGTCGTATTGTTATAGCCCTGTGTTTTTAGCTGCCCAATGGAGTCTTCCAGAAAACGGTTAAGGAACACGTGTGTGTAATAACTTCGTTAGGTGTGGGAGGGGACGGTTTCTCGGAATGGGAACGGATAACGTGTGTTGTGTATTAATTAGAATGTAGGTTCAGTACTTACAGGCTTGGGTAGTACCTTTTCGGCGATCACAATAAGGATTACACTCAATGTTGCGAGTCGCTCTGCAAGCACGATCACTATGTTAAACAGGCTCAGTCAAATAGGCTCAATATTCGCCTCAAATGCTCGAAAAAATGGACCCAAAATGGCGCTCCCTCGCGACAGCAGGGCTATTCTCGGATAGGCTCCAGGTAGTAATCAATCAACAGTTGGTGCATCAACAAGCATTCTATTGTTCTGATGATTTTCTATCAAGCTATCAATTTTTCTGATGCATTGTGCTTGATAACGCTAGCTTGACGACTCCAATTTACGCTGTACGGACTGAAAAACATCGGGAAAAATTGTTACTTGCCGCATTATTTGCTATAGTCCCTGCCAGCGATTATAGCGTACACTTGATCGAGTGTAAGACTAGATTCAGCGTAATCGCTAAGGTAAATTGAATTTACCGCCAACATTGCGCCACTTGCTGTTGGTAAAAAGTATGGTTGGTAAAAATATGGTTAGCAAAACTAAATATAAAATTTGTTTGTAAATTTATTATTTGTAAATTAAATCACGTGGTCTCTTGTATGGATCACCACTGAATAAAGGACAGAATCATGCCAGTCGTCGTTACACTTCCTGATGGGTCTCAACGAGAGTTTTCCCAACCTATATCGGTTTATGGCGTCGCTGCGGATATCGGTGCTGGTCTTGCCAAGGCCGCTATTGCTGGTGAGGTTAATGATGAACTTGTTGATACCTCTTTTATCATTGAAAACGATTCAGCGCTCAGCATCATTACTGAAAAAGATCCAAAAGCCCTGGATATAATTCGCCATTCTACAGCCCACCTGCTCGCACAAGCTGTGAAAGAGCTTTATCCCGATGCGCAAGTAACCATTGGTCCGGTGATCGACAATGGTTTTTATTATGATTTTGCCTACAGCAAGCAATTTACGCCGGAAGATTTGCAGAAAATTGAAAAACGGATGCATGCCTTGTCAAAGCAGAATCTGCCGGTGAGTCGTTCTGTCATGCCACGTGACCAAGCCATCGCCCACTTTCGTCGTATTGGTGAGGAATACAAAGCGAGCATTATAGAAGATATTCCTAAAAATGAAGTATTATCGCTTTACGCTCAGGGAGACTTCACCGATTTATGCCGGGGTCCTCATGTACCTTCTACGGGTAAGTTAAAAGCATTTAAACTGATGAAACTGGCGGGTGCTTATTGGCGAGGGGACTCCAATAATGAAATGTTACAACGGGTGTATGGTACCGCCTGGCTTAATAAAAAAGACTTAAAAGACCATTTACATCGCCTGGAAGAAGCTGAAAAACGCGATCACCGCAAACTGGCCCGGCAACTTGATTTATTTCATAGCCAGGAGGAATCTCCTGGCATGATATTCTGGCATCATAATGGATGGGTGGTATACCAGGCAATTCAACAATATATTCGCGAAATCCTGCGTACCCACCACTACGAGGAAGTGCACACACCGCAAGTGGTTGATCGGTCATTGTGGGAGAAGTCGGGACACTGGGACAAATTTCGCGAGGAAATGTTTACGACGCATTCGGAAAATCGGGATTACGCCGTTAAACCCATGAACTGTCCCTGTCATGTGCAGATCTTTAACCAGGGTTTGAAAAGTTATCGGGATTTACCCTTGCGAATGTCCGAATTTGGTTCCTGCCACCGCAACGAGCCTTCTGGGACGTTGCACGGTCTCATGCGGTTACGTAGTTTTACTCAGGATGATGCGCATATTTTTTGTACCGAAGATCAAATCCAAGAAGAAGTTTCCGGCTTTATCGATTTGTTGTACAACGTGTATGCAGATTTCGGCTTTACCGATATTATTGTTAAGTTGTCAACACGACCGGAGCAGCGAGTTGGGGCGGATGACGTATGGGATAAAGCCGAACATGCGCTGGAGCAGGCGCTTAACGCAAAGCAACTGGCCTGGGATTTGCAGCCCGGAGAAGGGGCGTTTTATGGTCCGAAAATTGAATTTTCACTGAAGGATTGCATTGGCCGTGTTTGGCAGTGTGGTACGATTCAGGTCGATTTTTCAATGCCAGATCGCCTGGATGCCCATTATGTCGCTGAGGATGGCGTCAAGCATGTGCCTGTGATGCTGCATCGTGCCATTCTGGGATCCATGGAGCGATTTATCGGTATTCTCATTGAACAACATGCTGGTGCTTTTCCAACTTGGTTGGCTCCCTGGCAGGCCGTTGTGATGTGCATAACTGATCGGCAGGCCGAATATGCCCGTGAAATCGAAAAAACTCTACAAAAAGAAGGTTTGCGAGCTAAATCGGACTTGAGAAATGAGAAAATCGGTTTTAAAATTCGCGAGCATACATTACAGAAAATTCCGTACCTCGTCATTGTGGGGGATCGGGAACAGGAAAATCAAACGGTGTCCGTGCGAACGCGTGGTGGTAACGATTTAGGCAGCATAGCATTATCTGCTTTTATTGAAGGTATTACCACCGAAATTGCAAGTCACGGTCGCCACCACCTATTGGAGGAATAACATATCGCCGCCGAAAAAAAGCTTCGTATGAACGAAGATATTACTGTACCAACGGTTCGTGTAATTGGAGAAGATGGTAGCCAATTAGGGCTAATGGCAGCAAAGGAAGCATTGCAGGTTGCAGTGGATTCTGACCTGGATCTCGTAGAGATTGTGCCAAAAGCAGACCCCCCTGTGTGCCGGATAATGGATCATGGTAAGTATCTGTATGCTGAAAGTAAGAAAAAGCATGCGGCGAAAAAGAAACAACAACAAGTTCACGTAAAGGAAGTAAAATTTCGTCCTGGAACAGAAATTGGCGACTATCAGGTAAAACTACGCAACCTGAAGCGTTTCCTGGATCATGGTGACAGGGTTAAGGTTACCCTTCGGTTCCGTGGTCGTGAAATGGCGCACCAGGAACTTGGCACCAAGCTGTTAAAGCGCGTTGAAGTCGATCTTGCTGAAAAGGGTGCTGTCGAACAGTTTCCCAAGATGGAAGGTCGTCAAATGGTGATGGTGGTAGCACCAAAGAAATAGTGTCGGCCGTGTTTTTATAGGGTTGTCAACGATAGCTGTTTGGATGAAGCAAGCACTTTTGCTGGTTATAATTGTTGATGATTACATAAATACACGTTTAAAAAGAGAGCGTACTACTGTTGGCTTGAGACTGGCACCTCGGGTTCCCAGTCAAAAATGTACGCGTGGTAAAATAGAATCCATTGTTCAATAATAAACATGTCGTTGTGTTTAGGCCAGTAGCGCGGTCTGCAAAGACAGGGGTGTTATTGCGTCAAGGATAAAAATAGCGGAGTGATATAAATGCCAAAAATGAAAACGAATCGCGGCGCAGCCAAACGGTTTCGTCGTACAGCATCGGGTGGTTTTAAGCGTATCCAATCCCACCAGCGTCATATATTGACCAAAAAAAGCACCAAACGAAAACGGCATCTTCGTGCACCCGGTGTGGTGGCAGACGTTGATACTGCAATGGTTCGGCGCATGTTGCCTTATAGTTAACGGCGATGAGGATAATATTATGGCAAGAGTAAAACGTGGTGTTACGGCACGAGCTAAACATAAAAAAGTCATCGCCAAAGCAAAAGGCTATTCTGGTCGTCGTAAAAACGTCTACCGCGTAGCGGTTCAAGCGGTAACGAAGGCAGGACAGTATGCTTATCGTGATCGTCGGCAAAGAAAGCGTCAATTCAGAGCGTTGTGGATTGCTCGCATTAATGCCGCTGCGCGTGAATGCGGGTTATCCTATAGTCGTTTAATTAATGGCTTGAAGTTGGCATCCATTGACATTGATCGTAAAGTATTAGCGGATTTAGCTGTCTTTGAAAAACAAGCCTTTGCCCAGCTGGCAGAAAAGGCTAAAGCGAGTCTTCCCGCTTAAGTCTAAATAATGGATAGTAGTTAACAACTAGGAGCCTGTCCGAGAACAGAACGCCTATGGCGTTCCCTCGCGACGGCGGCTATTCTCGGACAGGCTCCTAAGAATTATGAATGTGTGTTGTTAGCTCACTATTTGCTTAGCAAAGAAACGCACTGGACCAAAGAAAGGGGGAACGTCTTACAGGTCGTTCCCCCTTTTTTGGTTGTCTCTAGAATCATATTTTAGTAACAATCTTCCAGAAACGGGCAGCGTTATAGTTGGTAGATCTACGATGGACCACCTGACACTAATAGTCATTACCCCGTCATTCTGAATGCGCTGATTCCTGAATACTTTAGTTTCTGAACGGTAACGTTTAATTTCAATAATACTAAACCCTATGGAGTGGTGATTGTGTCACAAGCATTGGAGCAGCTCGTTAAAAGTGCTGAGCAAGCGATTTTATCCGCAGAGGACCTAAAAACACTGGATCAGGTGCGTGTTGCCTACCTGGGGAAAAAAGGTGAAATGACGTCGCGTATGCAACAAATAGGTAAACTGCCTGCCGACGAACGTCGTGAAGCCGGTAAACACATTAATATTGCCAAGCAAACCATTCAATCGATTATCGAAACCAAAAAAAATCAATTGCAAAGTGAAGAGCTTGATGCAAAATTAGTGGCAGAAGCTGTTGATGTTACCTTACCTGGTCGTGGCCAACTTAGCGGTGGCCTTCACCCTGTAACCCGTACGCTCCAACGTATCGAGCGTTTATTTTCACAATTAGGCTTCGAAATTGCCGAAGGCCCGGAGATTGAAGACGATTACCATAACTTTGAAGCGCTCAATATTCCTGCCTCACATCCCGCGCGCGCTATGCATGATACGTTTTATTTCGATAAACACACTGTGTTGCGCACCCATACTTCACCCGTGCAGATTCGTGTAATGAAGCAGGGGACACTGCCATTGCGTGTAATAGCACCCGGGCGGGTTTATCGATGTGACTCTGACCTCACTCATACGCCGATGTTTCATCAGGTGGAAGGATTTCTGGTGGACCAAAACGTCAGTTTTGCAGCGCTTAAAGGCGTACTTGACGATTTTTTACGTCACTTTTTTGAGTGCGATCTGACTGTTCGGTTTCGACCATCTTATTTTCCTTTTACTGAACCATCAGCTGAAGCTGATATTCAATGTGTCATGTGCAATGGCGAAGGTTGTCGTGTTTGCAGCCATACAGGTTGGTTAGAGGTCCTGGGGTGTGGCATGGTACACCCTAACGTTTTTAAGCATGTTGATATTGATAGCGAGAAATACACGGGGTTTGCGTTTGGAATGGGGGTGGAGCGATTGGCGATGCTGCGGTATGGCGTCAACGATTTGCGCTTATTTTTTGAAAATGATCTACGGTTTTTGCGTCAGTTCAATTAAAACGATCACTTTATAATCTGGATCACAAATCGATGAATAAATATAGTGAAAATTTTTTACGTAAAACGTGAATATTTTATTCGCAAATAAACAGTTATCAACTAGTATTTGGAAAAACAAAATTTAAAAATATGAAATTTAGTGAGAAGTGGTTACGAGCTTGGGTTAACCCTGATATAACAACACAGGTACTTGCAGAACAGCTGACGATGGCCGGTTTGGAAGTAGAGGCCATAGCACCTGTTGCCGCAGCGTTAAACAAGGTTGTTGTTGGTAAAGTCACAATGCTCGAATCGCATCCGAATGCTGATAAATTAAAACTCTGTCGCGTTGATATTGGCAAGCCGCAATTAGTCAACATCGTTTGCGGGGCAAGCAATGTTGAACTGAATGAATGTTATCCTGTTGCGTGTGTTGGCGCTGTACTTCCCGGTAATTTGAAAATAAAAAAATCTAAATTGCGGGGAGTCGAGTCAGCAGGCATGTTATGTTCAGCAAAAGAACTGGGGATGGCGCAGCAGGCAGACGGTTTATTTACTCTGCCCGGTGATGCCCCTGTTGGAACTCCCATCAAAGACTATTTTAAACTGGACGATGTGAGCATCGAGCTTGGTTTAACACCGAATCGTGGTGATTGTTTGAGTGTGTCAGGCGTCGCGCGTGAAGTCGCTGCGTTAAATAAAATGGAAGTGACACCTTGTAAGGTGGTAACGATATCACCGAAATGCGATGACACGCTGATGATAGACGTGGATGCCAGAAAAGAATGTCCGCGTTATGTTGGCCGTATCATTCGAAATGTCAACGCCCAAGCATCTTCTCCCCTGTGGTTACAGGAACGTTTACGCCGAAGCGGTTTACGTAGCCTGGGTGCCGTAATTGATATCACCAACTATGTGTTATTAGAACTGGGGCAGCCCATGCATGCTTTTGATACCGACAAGCTGCACAAGGGAATAAAGGTACGATTGGCGAAACAAGGGGAAGTAATTACGTTACTGGATGGGCAGGAAATTAAACTAAATGCAGGGGCATTAGTCATTGCTGATCACCAACAGCCTCAGGCTTTAGCAGGTATAATGGGAGGCTTAGGCTCTGCCGTCAGTGATGATACGAGGCATTTGTTTCTGGAAAGCGCTTATTTTGACCCTGCGTGCATCGCAGGGCGCGCACGCAGTTATGGTTTGCACACCGATTCCTCGCATCGATTTGAAAGGGGAGTTGATCCCGCATTGCAAAGCAAAGCCATGGAGCGAGCCACCCAATTACTCCTGGACATTGTTGGTGGTGAGCCTGGCCCCATTGTGGATATGCAACAGCAGGAGTATCTGCCGCAAAGGCCATTGATTACACTTCGGCACCAACGTATACAGACAGTGCTTGGTCTGACTATTGATCGCAACGCGATCAGTGATATCCTCAAACGTTTGAGAATGGATGTGATTGATACCAAATCCGGTTGGGAGATAACGGCTCCCAGTTTCCGTTTTGATATTGAATGTGAGGAAGATTTAATCGAAGAGGTGGCGCGTCTTCATGGGTATGACAAAATTCCGTCGATTCAACCTGCTTCTGCTATTGCAATGGTTGAGCAGTCTGAAAGAAAAATAAGCTTGCAACGCATTCAGGATTTACTACTTGATCGAGGCTACCAGGAAGCAATCACCTATAGCTTTGTTGATCCCAACGTGCAGGGTTTAATTAAAGGTCAGAAGAACGCCATTCGTCTTGCTAACCCTATTTCGGCCGATATGTCCGAAATGCGTACCAGCTTGTGGACAGGACTTATTACGGCGGCAGCCTATAACCTGAATCGTCAACAATCTGGTGTAAAACTATTTGAAACCGGGCTTTGTTTTTATTCATGTGCCACGGACAATGAAAATTTAATACAAGAACCCATGCTCGCAGGCGCAGTGTGCGGAACAGTTGTTCCAGTGCAATGGGGTGTGCCTGATCGCGAGCTGGATTTTTTTGATATTAAAGCTGATGTAGAGAGCATTCTGGCATTGAGCACCAAAATCGATAATTTTTCGTTCATTGCTGAGAAAAATCCTGCATTACATCCTGGGCAATCTGCAAAAATTGTTGTTAAGACTCAATTAAATCAAAACGATGCCGACAATACGTCAGAGGAAATCGAGCACATTGGCTGGATAGGTGCATTACATCCCACTATTGAACACGAGCTTGATTTATCCCAGCGTGTGTATTTGTTTGAGCTTAAACTGTCGGCAATAACTGCGCGGCGTATTCCTCAATTTGTGGAAATACCCAAGTACCCATCCATCAAGCGTGATCTGGCGATTGTTGTGGATGAGCACATTAATGCACAGGAAGTGGGTGAGTGCATAAAAAACACATCACCTACAATATTAAAAAACTTAAAGTTGTTTGATGTATATATGGGCAAAGGCATTGATTCAGGTAGAAAAAGTTTGGCTTATAGCTTGACCTTACAAGACCATGAGCGCACACTTACTGACCAGGATGTTGATGTAGCAGTTGGTGAAATATTGTCCGAGCTCAATAAGAAATTAGGTGCAACATTAAGAAACTAAGTGAGAGAAGAATATGGCCCTAACAAAAGCCGAAATGGCAGAAAAACTCTATGAAGAACTTGGCCTCAATAAACGCGAAGCCAAAGAAATCGTCGAAGCCTTTTTTTCTGAAATCAGTGAAGCGCTCGAAACTGGTCGTCAGGTAAAATTATCCGGATTTGGCAATTTTGACTTACGCAATAAAAGTGAACGGCCTGGACGTAATCCTAAAACAGGCGAGGAGATTCCAATCACTGCTCGACGTGTTGTTACGTTTCGCCCTGGACAAAAACTAAAAGCTAGGGTGGAGGCACATGCTGGAAGCGATCAACAATAATGAGTTGCCTGCGATTCCAGGGAAACGCTATTTTACCATTGGGGAAGTAAGTGACCTTTGTGGTGTTAAACCCCATGTGCTTCGCTACTGGGAACAGGAATTTCCACAACTCAAACCAGTAAAAAGACGGGGTAATCGGCGCTATTACCAGCATCACGATGTGATGATGATTCGCCAAATTCGTAGTTTATTATATGAACATGGTTTTACCATTGGGGGCGCGCGCCAGAAATTAACGGATAATGAATCACGGCAAGACAACGATCAGGAAAAACATACGATTCAGTCAATGATCACCGAATTGGAAGACGTGCTTGATATTCTACGGCGCTAAAAGTTTTTTGTCGCTGAAACTCACTTCATTATTCCATATGTTCGAAAGCTAGGGTAGAATGCTTAGCCTGTATTCTTCAGGCATTGCTCACCGTACCCAATAGGGTTGCGGAGAATGCATGTTTTTCCGGTAATCGGCGTGTAGCGCAGCTTGGTAGCGCACTACAATGGGGTTGTAGGGGTCGGAGGTTCAAATCCTCTCACGCCGACCAGATTTTTTCTATTTTGACGGGCAATGTTTTTTTTCATATCTGCCTCGATATAAGGTGTTGGTGGCAAAATTCAATTATAAAACGAGGTTGTGCTGCATCAGTCTTACGTAGGCCTGTTGGGTATCGGTTAAATGATGTCTTTTCCACAACGCCGAAGACGCAAGGATAAACAAGCAAAATGTTCACGTTATTTCTTTACAGCCCCTTAGTTTCTTCCCTATTATAAACACCCTAAAAATTTTTGCTCCCTAATGCTATACTCTATCCAATAAATCCCAAGCGATAGAAAGCCTCCTACGGAAATGCTATATCTATTTTATTTCACATCATGTGGACTTTCCTGTAGCGACTAAATTCAATGCTTTTACGTCGTGAATCACAAGTTGTTTTTTGTCGGCAGTGAGTATGCCCAGATGATGAAATTGCGTAAAAATGCGGCTTACCGTTTCCTCCGCTAAACCTAAATAGTTTCCGATGTCCTTGCGTGTCATTGTTAAGCACAGCTCAGTTGCCGAATAACCTAACTCGTGGTACTGAGATGATAAATTAAGCAGCATTGTGGCAACCCGCACGCCGCTATTTTTTTTGCCTATCAGGGTAAACATTCGATAATTATTATCAATGACTTTACCAATTAATTTGTGTAGCTTATTACCTAAACGGGGGTTTTTTTTGTAAATCTCTTCGAGGGATTTGATGGGTAATTTATAGACTGTGGACATTGTCAGCGCCACTGCTGAAATAGAGTATCGCTCTTCACTGAGTGCCTCCAGCCCGATCAAATCCTTGGGCAAATGAAACCCTTGTACTTTTTCATCGCCATTATTGGTGGGAGTATAGGTTTTAATTGAACCTGAACGCACGATAAATAGTGCATGGCACGGTTCGTCCATACGGTATAAATGTTGGCCCTTATGTAATAGTTGTTGATGTTTGAGTAGAGTATTGAGTTTAGCCGAATTTATTTTACCCAGATCGAACGGTAAAAATTCGACTTCACGGGCACTTAAGTCCCTTGAAGTATTAAGCATGGCGCAATCGTATGGTCGCATCGTTTACTCCTTTATTCCTTGAAAGGTAAACCCTATTAAAGACGAATTCAGGCTCAATGATGAACGCTTAGCTGGCCGATGGTTTTTTCTGATCAACATGCTCCGTTGCCTATCGTTTTTATGACAATATAAATGGCTTGTCAGTTCGGTTTTAGGTGCCAACTGCCACCAACCTGGGACGGATAGAAAAATTTTGTCATAAAAATATATTTTTTATGACAATAATATTTATGACAATAATATTTATGACAATAATATTTATGACAATAATAATTGATGGCGTAATTAATAGCCGCTTTGCATTTCCCCCTAAGCTAATGCAATACTGCAATTGTAATTTTCGGTTGGATTCAGTTGCAATATTACATGGGTTTAAATATTGTTGGTACTATTCTTTATTTTGGGAGGGGATGTTGGGAGGAGCAATTAATTTTGGATTAGTGAGTCACTTCACAGCCCTAGTGACTAAATTTATGCCATACTTACCATTCGTTAAATGAGCGGTGCATTAGTATATTATTGCATTACACTAAAGTGCCATGCTCGTTTGTTGATCATGGCTAGAGGATGATAATGGCAAAAGCGTGATTAATTATTGCCGGTTTACACTAAAAAAACCCTGTGTTCAGGGTTATAAGCTCCCCTATTGACAGAGTGAATACGACCAAAGTGGTAATATGGCTGCTAGAGTCGGCATAAAATAAAAAAATAGACAGAAGAGGTAGGCTAATACTATGATTAAAAGCGTGAAAACTCTTTTTCATTTTGAATCGGCCCTATTGAACAAAGATACCTTCCGGGTCGTTAGTTTTGTCGGGGAGGAGGCTATTTCTCAGCCTTACCGATTTGACATTGAGCTGGTTTCGAGCGATCCCAATATTAACTTAGATAGCCTGCTGGCCAAATCGGCATCATTAACGATGTTACGTGATGATGATACACGTAATATCCACGGTGTTATTAGTGAATTTGAGCAGGGCCGGGAACTACCTCATCAATTATACACCTACCGAGCCGTGTTGGTGCCTCGCTTGTGGTTATTGACATTAAGCTGCCAAAATCAAATCTACCAAAATAAAAGTGTCCCCACTATCATTAAAGAAGAATTGTTGGAGGCAAATTTAAAAGGGTCCGATCGGACCTCAAGAGCGGGGATTACCTCAGATTACTTCGAAATCATCATGCGTGATGTGCGCTCAGACGGGGAAAATCGCAAGTATTTTCGTGAATACGTGGTGCAGTATCAGGAAAGTGACCTGGATTTTATATCCCGGCTTATGGAGCACGAGGGTATTTTTTATTTTTTTGAACAGGGTGACGAAAGCGAAAAGCTGATCATTACCGACATGAATGAGCGTTTCCCCAGCTGTACAGCTGACGGTTATATTGATTACCAAACGCCAACCGGTATGTTGGCCCATAATCTGCCGACAGTACAGCAAATCAACTGCAAACGTAAACAATTGTCGCAGCAAGTCGTTTTAAAAGACTATAATTATCGAAACCCCGATGCCCTTGGTGACGAGAAAAAACCGGTTTTTAATTTACAGGCTCCCAAAAATATTTATGATAATGGGATTGGCTTGATTTCTCAATATGGCGACCATTTTAAGGGCGAGTTTGACGGCAATCATTACGCAAAAGTACGGGCCGAAGAACAGTATTGCCAGCAACACACCTATCATGGTGAAAGTGATGCTATTCAGTTTGGCCCAGGGTATATTTTTATGCTCGATGGTCATTACCGTCAGGATTTTAATCGCAACTTTATCCTTACTCGGGTATCTCATGTCGGTCAGGACCCTAACCTGAAAATAAAAGGCACCGAAACCGAAAAACAAAAAGAAGAACAGGAACAAACAACGTATCGTAATACCTTTTATTGCCAACCGGCGGATGTTCCCTTTCGACCTGAACGTAGTACACCAAAACCAAGACTTTATGGCATCATGAACGCCAGAATTGACGCTGCTGGTAGTGGTGAACGTGCTGAGATCGACGACGAAGGGCGCTACAAGGTGATGATGCCCTTTGACGCTAGTGGTGCAGAAAAGGGGCAGGCATCTCGCTATATCCGTATGGCAACACCCTACGGTGGCACAGAAGAAGGTATGCATTTCCCATTGCGCAAGGGTACTGAGGTTATTTGGACCTGCATTGATGGTGATCCGGACCGGCCAATCATTATCGGAACGGTGCCCAATGCATCGCAAAAAAGCGTTGTTAATGCAAAAAACAGTACCTCCAATGTTATCCGTACCCCAAGTGGTATTCAAATGGAGTTTAATGACGGGTTGTAACACCTGTGTTAAAAAGTCAATAATAAATTTGTGCAGGAGAAAACACTATGTCGTTGCCAACACGTTTTCATTTTCAATCAAGTGCACTAGCAGACGAAAATCCCCAGGTGATTCGTTTTACAGGAGAGGAGGGGATTTCTCAGCTTTATCGTTTTGAAATTGAATTTATAACCGATAACCCCGTCATTCATTTAGCCGATGTATTGTCGCAACCGGCAAGCCTTACGCTTGAGCAGGGTGGCGGTAAACGACATATTCATGGAATGATTGCCGAGATGGAGCTGAGCCAGGAATTGCCAGATCAGCGCTACGTTTACCGGGCGTTGTTAACACCAAGGTTATGGTTGTTAACGTTAAATCAGCAAAATCAAATTTATCAAAACCTAAACATCCCAAGAATCATCGAGCAGGTGTTGCTGAGCGCTGGGTATAATGTCGCCGGGGCATTCGAGAACAACACGTTTTTTACTGATTATATTGAGTTCAGGTTGAGTGATGATACACTTGAGAGCAACAGTAGCAATACCTACCCTGAACGAGAATACATTGTTCAATACCGCGAGACAGATTTAAATTTTATTTCCCGCCTTATGGAGCACGAAGGAATGAGTTATTTCTTTGAGCAAGGTGAAGACGGTGAAAAGCTGATTATTAGCGATAGCAATCATTCGTTTCCCCGCAGCAAAGGTGTTGCGGATATAGCTTATCAGGTAGCGGGCAACGAATGCCAGCCAAATCAATCGAGGCCGTACAGTCCTGCTGTGTGGCAGTTACGGCCCAAACAACAACAGTTGCCACACCAGGTTATTTTAAAAGACTATAATTATCGCCATGCCGCCATGCCGTACCAAGGGTGCCAAATCGTTGATGATAACGGCATTGGACTCGTGGCAGAATACGGTGCTCATTTTAAAACACCAGAAGAAGGCCAGCATTATGCCAACGTACGTGCCGAAGAACTCAGATGTCAGCAGCATATTTTTAGTGTTGAGAGTAATAATCATTATTTTAGCGCAGCTGAGCATTTTACCCTTAAAGGTCACTATTTAAAGGACGTTAATCGGGATTATCTTATAACCCATGTCAGCCATACTGGTGTGGTGGACGAGTGTGGTACTGCTCCGCAATGTGATTACCAGAATACTCTTCGTTGCCAGCCCTTAGGCGTAACATTTCGGCCGCCACGGGTAACACCCAAGCCCAGGCTATACGGTATTATGAATGCTATAGTTGACGGTGGTAGTGACGATGATAACGCGGAAATAGACCATCAGGGTCGGTATAAAGTCATAATGCCGTTTGATCTCAGTGGCGTTGGTGAAGGCCAGGCATCGCGCTACTTACGTCTGTCAACGCCGTATAGCGGCAGTAAACAAGGTATGCATTTTCCGCTATTGAAAGGTACCGAAGTAATCTGGACTTGCATTGATGGTGATTTAGACCGACCTATCATCGTCGGTACAGTACCTAATTCAGTGAATAAAAGTGTTGTTACCTGTGAAAACAAAAACACCAATGTCATCAAAACATCCAGCGGAATTCGCATGGAATTTAATGATGGTACTTTCTCTGGCTTTAATAATTCTGGCTTTAATAATTCTGGTTTTAATAACAATGAATTCAACAAAAATGGTTTAACGTTGAAAACCGCTTCTATGGTGGATCACGACCTGTTAGCTGCCCAAACCCCGGTGGGCAATGATAATGAGAACAATCATTTCGACTTGCATCAGCAACAGCATTACAGCAGCGCTGCAATCTTAATAAGCACTAAGGATGTGGACGAAGGTCGGGTTATGCAATTTACTGTGACGTTACCTCATTTGCCAGCCCCGGGACACACTGCAACACTTAACTTTGTCGTATCAGGCGACGGGGCTCAAGGGACCACAACCCCTAATTTGCTCATTGATTCCAATTCATCATTGCTACAAACGATTTTAATCAACACCTTATCCGACATCAATACAGAGAGAGCCACAGTTACCTTGTCACTCAGCTCAATTACATATTCAAACGCTTACCCAGCCAGTCAACACTATTTAGCGCAAGCTACTGCGACGGGTAATGTGCTAGACAAAGAGGTTAACCTCGCAAATGAAGGTGGCACTGTATTTTACCGTGTTGATGTGCCTTATGTGACGGATAACAGTGCGTATTTACGAATGGGGACCTCGCCCATTAGTATCGACGATGACACGGATCCACCAACATGTATCCCTGGTAATGATACTGAATGTAATGTGTGGCGCTTTCATTATGATGAATTTTTAAACATCAGTGATGAAAAAGTACTGTGGGTATTCCCCACCCCAGACGATATTAATTTTGCTATAAAATGGCCCGAGTGCAAATGGCTGGAGCACACGGATGGCACTCGGGTTGCAATTACCGGAGGCGATTACAACATCTTTGCCAAAGGTAGTGTCGCGACTACCAGTTTGGGGACCTCAATTACCTACACCTTAAATGATAATTACGAAGTGGTGATGTCATCGAAATACGATGTTACTTCGCAGTTTAGTTCAAACATTGGTATTGGGGGGGCGGTTAATGCCTTTTTGGGTGCCCAGGTTGATTTGACAGTTGGCACGAAATTCGAAGCTTCTCCACAGCAAAAAATAAGTGTATTAGGTGGAGGAGAGCTCACTTATACTAATAACATTGAAACCAACGCGGCTAAATCCATTAAGCTACAAGTGGAGGATACCAACACTAAGGCCTGCGTTATTGCCGGTAGTATCGCGGCTGCTCTAGGTGTAACAACCGGGGCTATTGCATCGGATTTGCTTAGCGAGTCAAACGATCCCGCGCAAAAAGATAAACTGACGCGTGCAATTCGTAATGTCTCAACCGCCGTTTGGGGGCTAGGGACTGCGGCAGTAACAACTCTTGCCGCTATGTCCTTAATTAAAAAATTCAAACCAAAACCGCAGTCCACTTTTGAAATGATTAAAGATCAAATCTTTTTGCAATGTGGTGAATCGACGTTATTAATGCAAGCTGATGGTACTATTATTTTTAATAGTAAAAAAATCATTTTAAATGGTACCGAAAAAGTTGAAATAAACAGTAAAAATGCGATGGTTTCAGCCACTGACACAACGTTGAAGGCAAAAAACTTCACGCTTGATGCTGCAACTAAAATGAACGGCAACCTTGATATTCAAAAAGGCAGCCTGGAAGTACCCAATGGCACGATCAAAGGGGCGGGTGGTAAAATTGGAGAACAGGTGTTTTTATCACCACCACCAAAACCTGTTATTTCGGAAGCTGATGTTCAATTAACACGACAATTTGGTAGCGTAGAGCAATTGTTGCAGATTGCTATGTTACGTCGCCGACAAATGTTAATGGCTGACGAAGATGCAAATTAAGGCGCTAAACAGATCCTTAGGATACCAGCGAAATAATGACCCCTATCAATGACACCAAACTAGTATTTGTACCGCTGGCAGGAAAGGTAAAACAACAAGACAGTTTAACACTTATCGCCAAAGGTACGTTTCAGTTAACACCAAATGCAATGGTTACCCTGTGTGACGCCAACGATCAACATGCCGTAACAGGCGATGAATATTTGGGTAACGATAAAAATAACGGGCTTTCTTACGACGCCGATTTTGCGTATTTCAAGCCGCAAACTGATGTGCTGTTAATTGGGGCGTGCCATACACCCGGGCGTAAAGCGCAGCCTCAATGTCGGGTATCATTCGGCGTGGGGGATTTTATAAAATCCTTGTTGGTGCTTGGCAACCGGCAGTGGCTGGGTGGTATTTCCGGGGGGCGTACCACACAACCTGAAACCTTTATTAAAATGCCATTAGGGTATCAGTATTCAGCATTATACAACAAATATGCAGAGCAACAAACCTCGTGGAGTTTACGCAACACCATCAATGAACAACTACCGCTTCCCAATGTGCAACCGATTGACTTTAACCACGCATTTACCTCATCAGTGTCGTATGAACCGCATGGTTTTTCGCCCATTCATCGGCTTTGGGAGCAGCGAGCAAGCAAAATGGGGTATTATAAAGGCAACTATCTAGGAGATTATTGGCCCTGGTTTCCAAAAGACTTTGATTGGCGTTATTTTAATGCTGCACCGGAGGACCAACAACTTCATGGTTATTTAAGGGGTGATGAAAAATTATACTTTGAAAATCTGCATGCACAACATGCCCAGTACCACAGCCAGCTACCCGGTTTTCGGCTACGTTGTTTTTTAAATGAAGCGCAACATCATCTGCATAATTACCGCGAAATCCAGATGAACCTGGATACACTTTGGGTGGACATTGAAAATGAAAAATTAGTACTTGTTTGGCGTGGAGTGGCTAACGTCAAATCACAGGATTACGAAGAAATCCAACAGGCACAATTAATATTGGAAAAATTGTCGGATTCCCCCAAGCCAGTGGATGGTTATAAAGATAAACTGTTAGACAGTATTTTCACTGAGGAAGTGATCGATACCACTATTGTTCAACCCAGGAAAAATATTGATAACTGTAGTAATGATAATGAAACAACCTTGCTTAAACACCCTAAGTTAAAATCGCCAACATCACTGTCATCGGCACAATCAGAAGAAGCGTTCGGTGAAATGGACGCTGATCTGCAAAATCAAATTAATAAAGCCTTGAACCAGGCGCGTAACGCCATTACAGCTACCGGACAAGACCCAGGACTGGTTGACCAATTAATGAATACCCAAGACCCTAATACGGTGCTGGCGAGTATGTTTGCGGCTCTGGGGGTGGATTTAACGCAAGGCGAAAAAATTATGCGGCAATCGCGCGAAAAAACGGCTCAGATGCTACAGGAGCAGGGTGGTGATGCTGAAGAATACCTGGCAATGTTTGATGAGCAGGAAACAATTGAGCTGACGACAGAAAAAACAGTATTCGATAAAACCACAATACAACAACAAGCAAGGCAGGGCGTTAGTTTTTCTGGGCAGGATTTTAGCGGAATGGATTTGTCATACATAAGCCTGGTAGGCGCTGACTTCAGCAATGCAACGCTAACGGGGGCAAATTTTCAAAGCAGCGATCTTAGTAAAGCGGATTTTAGTGGCGCAACCTTAAGTGGTGCTACGTTAAACCAGGCTGTACTGGTAGGTGCTGTTTTGCCGGAAGCGGATTTGCACGGCGCAAAATTGCAAGCCAGCGATTTGACGCAAGCTGATATAAGTGGTGCGAATTTCTCTGATTGTGACTTAAGTAAGGCAACGCTCAATAACGTCACCGCAAATCATGGGCGATTTTGCAGAGCGACCTTAACCGATGCGGCAATGGCAAAAGCACAACTAAGATCGGCTAATTTTGATTCCGCGCGATTGGATAACGCCAATTTTCAAGGTGCTGTTCTAGTAGAGGCAAGTTTTAATTATGTCAGCGGCAATCAGGTAAATCTGGAAAAAGCAGATTTGACAGAACTAAAAGCCAGTGAGCATTGTGTGCTAAGGCAAAGTAATTTAACGTATGTGAATGGTAGTGAAGCCATTTTTACCGGTGCCGATCTAAGTGGCAGTAAACTGAATAATTCGAAATTTCCACGCGCTTTATTTACTGACGCTACCCTTGTTGAAACTGACCTTAGTTTTTGTGACTGCACAAAAGCGAATTTTAGAAAAGCCGACATGATGAAAATCAACGCACGAAAGTCCAATTTTTTCCAGGCGATATTAGAACGTTCGGACTTGACTAAGGCTGACTTCAGTGACAGCAATTTATTTGAAGTAGAGTTTTTGGGGGCAATCATTGCTAAAGCAAAATTTCTCAGCGCTAACCTAAACAATACCAAGTTAGCTCAGCTTAAAAAAATACAATAAATACCAAAAGGGAACTACTTTTAGAGCATGGTGTAGAATATAATGACACAAAATAGAGAAACAATAATACAAAACCTTAAAGCGGGAAAATACGCAGAGTCAGTATTGCTTGATACTAACCTTAGCGAGGCGGAACTTATTGATCGTTTAAAAAAATCTGAAGTGCCCATGTTAGATGGACTGGATCTGAGTGGTGAAAATTTACAGGGCATCAAGGTAAAAGGCGTTATATTTCAGCAAGTGAATTTGCAGGAGGCGAATCTGAGTGGTGCAGAGTTGACGGAATGTATATTTAATAATACCGATTTTCGTAATGCCAACTTAGAGGCTGCAATACTATCACAATGCACATTATCGCGATGCATGTTATCGCACGTTAGTACTGATGAGAAAGGGGGTGCCAACTCAGCGGCTGAAACACTGTCTGGAAAAGAAACGAAGATACCCGTTTCTTTGTTTGGTAACATGAGCTTTGCAGGTGCGAATCTGAAAAAGACAAAATTTATGGAGGTTTTGCTTCAAAACGTTGATTTTAAAGGGGCGCTTCTAACCGAAGCCAGTTTTTCGCAAACAATTATGGAGTATGTAAATTTCACCCGCGCAACGATGCAAAAAATTGTGTTGGATGGCACCAGTCTGGAACAATGCCAGTTGATCGATACGGTGATGACTGCGGCAATTATATATGATGCATCATTAAACGGTTGTGATTGTAACAATATTGATTTAAGCAATGCCAGTATTACCAGTTCCTCAATTCGAGAGTGTCAATTAAGCAACGCCCGATTTGATCAAAGCATGTTAGGTAGCTTGCGCTTTGATGACTGCACTTTATCGGATGCATCCTTTGCTGCGGCGACGTTATCCAACGTTGGTTTTAAGGATGTTAAGCCAGCAGTTTTAGACTTGGGTAATGCGAAAGTCGCAAAAATCATGTTGAACAACATGATCGTAAAAGCACAAAATGTATATGAGGGTGATTATGCCGATGGCGAGCTGCGCAACTGTGATCTCAGTGGCTTGGATTTAAGCCGTTGCGCTTTTGGCAATGCGGACCTTAGCGGTTCAAATTTATCAAATTGCAACTTACAGCAAACCAATTTAACGGGTGCAAATTTAATCGCTTGCGATTTACAGGAAGCTAATTTACAGGGTGCTAATTTAGCGAATGCTATATTGTCAGAATCAAATTTAGATAGAGCGCAACTAACCAAGGCAGGGTTAAAGGGGGCGAACTTAGACCGGACCACATTAAATGCTACGATATTATGTGCAGCAAATCTGACTGACGCGAGTGTTAACGAAGCTTCGCTGGTGGGGGCGGACCTCTCACAATGTAACCTGACGGGTACCCGTTTTTTGAAATCCAATTTGGAATCAGTAAGATTCCAGTCGGCTATCCTCAATAATACATCCCTTAAAAAAGTAAACTTAAGGCGTGCCGATATGACAGCCTGCACTATTGAAAAAGTCGTCTTTTCAGGCTGTATTCTCGATGAATTAAATTTAACCGCAGCGCAGATGCAAAGCATCAATGTGTCGGGAAATGATTTGCGCACAGTAAGGCTGCGTGAGGCCGTTGCACTGGAAAGCGATTTTTCACGGTGTCGCCTAGAAGGCGTTGACCTTAGTGCTTCTGACTTTAGTGATTCAGACTTTGCACAGGCAACATTGGATGGTGCTATATTGATAAACGCCAATTTTTCACAAGTTAATTTCACCGAAGCGAAATTGAGAGGGTGTAATATGCGTAACATAAAAGCAGCGTTCTCGGATTTTCCGAAAGCAGATTTAACAAAGTCCATTGTTTCAGCATCGTTAATCAATGGCGCAAATTTTGAGGACGCAGTGTTAACTGGCGTTGATTTTTCTAGCACTAATTTAAATGAAAGTATTTTCACAAATGCCAATTGTCAAGCCACGTTGTTTCAGCGGGCATCGCTACAGTATACTAATTTTTCACATGCCATTGTTGCCTTTGCGGGTTTTTACGGTGCTGATCTCACTGGTGCCAAGTTACATCGTATTGTTGAACACGAAACAAACTGGGATGGCGCCAATAAAACCAAAGCAAATGGAACGGATAAAAAACTGGCTAATGCTGAAGACTGGCAGCCTGCTTGATGCTGTCTGTATAAAAGAAACTTGCAGTAATAACGTCCCTCTTTGATGCCCGCTTTGCCTCCTAAGCCACCCTAGCGCCTGCGGTCATACAGTCGCCAGGTTTAGTCCATAGGCACAGCAGAGCTCCTCAGTTGATTTACTGCACTAATGAAAACTCTGTGGTACCCGCTAAATGCAACATCATTTGGAGAAAGATAGCTATGTTTCATGTATTAAACGAACATTGCAGCAGTGAAAATAATGTTTATGTACAAACTGCTGTTATTAACGATATTGCTGAGTCTAACTTATGTAATGTCGAATTCACGCTTAATGGTGTAGTAAGGCAATCATGGGCCATGCTGGCTATACCCGCTTATCAACCAAGCGTGGGTCATCGAGTCTTGGTGACGGGAGAATGTATCAACGAATGTTATATCATTGGTGTTTTGCCCTCAACAAAAACCGTCAAGAAAGCAGATCGCATGGTGTCAACAACATGTGGCGCGCTTGCACGTGTGACACAAAAAAATAATGAAGAATGCTTGCAAGTCGAAGATGAACGAGGTCAACTGCTTTTCGAATACCGGCCAGGGCAGGGTACTGGGGTTTTATCAATGCCAGAGGGTGATTTAGCATTACATGCACCTAAAGGCAATATACAATTGGTATCGGGTAAAAGTGTCGTATGTAGTAGTATTGGCCCCATGGTATTTGAAAGTGCCAGCGGTATTGATTTGTGTGTTAAAACAAACAAGGCTAAATCAACATCGGTTCGACTTTTTAATAATACCTTAGGTCTCAGTAGCGAACGGTTGGGCGTACAAGCACAAAATGCCAATATCCAGATTGAAAAGGCTAATTATTACGGGAAAACAATTAACGGCACGGTGGAGTACGCAAAATGGGTTTATCAAAAACTAGAAAACATTGTTGAACGCCTTTTTGAGCGCGCCCGCAATGTGTATCGGCATACTGAAGAACTTCATCAAACCAAAGCTGGGCGTATGCGTACCTTGGTGGATGGCGATTATCACCTTAAAAGCGAAGCAATTGATGTTCGGGCCGAAGAAACAGTAAAAATTGACGGTAAAAAAATTCATTTAGGTTAATTCATGACGCATAATAAACGCGCAGTACAAAGCCAACAAGGAGAATAGTATGTTTGGTATATCAACAAAAGCAGGTGGCTTAACACAGGCAATGCCTGATGTTTGCAAAGTACCAGCACCGCCTGCGCCACCGATACCCACACCGTTTCCAAATATTGCCCAATGCCAGCAGGCGAACGCAAGCACCTGTACAAAAAAAGTTAAAATTGGGAATAAAGCGGTTTTGACAATGAAGTCGGAAATACCAGTGTCATCCGGGAATGAAGCGGGTTCGGTGGGGGGTGTGGTATCCGGTAAAATTAAAGGTGAGGCGGTTCCCAAGAAAGGCAGCGCTAAGGTAAAAATAGAAGGATCACCTGCAATATACCATACCTGTTTGTTTGGACAAAATGGTAAAAATGCAAATGCGCCGGCAGGCGTGCAAATGCTGCCATCGCAAACGAAAGTAGTGGTGCTGGGTTGAGTTCTGTCGCATTCGTGTCATGGTTATTGCGTGTCAGATACAGATAAAAAATACCGAGTGGTTCATACCACAACATATAATTTTGAAAACAGGGTGACCTATTGCCAGGGTGAATTGCGCTTAATACCTCAGGGGGCACATACTCAAAAAGTAACGTTTAGTCAAACCGTGTTTCGGCCCTTACCGTTAAAGCAATGGCAACAGCTTGATAGCTTCGGTAACGTTGTCAGTTATTTTGAAATAACCCGGCCGTTAATGAGTTTGTCGATTAGCGCTATTAATACAGTGGAAGTGCAGTCCGTCAAACAACAAAAGCGATTTAAGGATTCCGCTCCCTTGGATGATTTAATCAAGTTGTATTCGGGGTTATCCGGGGGTATTTTTGCAGAGATAGCACCGTACCTTGGTAACTCACCACTGATTGTGCTGCGATCGGAATTTTCTGAATATGCACAACTGTCCTTTTCGCCCGGTTTACCAGTGTTAGCAGCAGTGAAAGATTTAGTGCACCGATTACACCACGATTTTATTTATGACAATAGCGCCACTCACGTTGGCACCAATGCCTGGCAAGCAATGCAAATGCGGCGTGGTGTATGCCAGGATTTCGCCCAGGTGGCAATCGCGTGTTTGCGTTCAGTGGGTATCGCTGCACGTTATGTAACGGGCTATGTGGTCCCACCAACAGCGGTATTAACCGAGCATCACCGGGACATCGGCTCAGGATTATCACATGCTTGGTTTTCTGTCTTTGAACCGAAGGTAGGTTGGGTCGACTTCGATCCTACAAATAATTGCGCTATGAATGATCGCTACATTACTATCAGTTGGGGTAGAGACTATAGCGATGTCCCTCCTCTTTCAGCCAGTATCGCAGCTGCAAACCCACACTCCATGCAGATTTCGATTGATATTGAAAGCTTGTAGTCGAGCTTGTAGTCGTCGGCTAAGCTTTTGGATATCATTCACTCAAAGGCTATGAGCGTGCGATGACCTATAGAGCAGGTTTTTTATCGCCTATACCGAGCCGCCCTCTCACTAAGCGTACGTTACTGGCAAAAGACTTGTATTCATAATATTCGTATCCACTGCCAAAATAAACAAACCAGGCCAGTTCCGGATTATGGGAATATGAGGTACTACTCCAATGGAATGATTTAGCTGTATTCGGAAACGATTCACTGTCTATCGTTGCCGCTGGATAAATAACGTTTTGCTCAATCAAGCTTGATAGTTCTTTGCGTGTTGGTAACCGCCAGTCGTTAAAACCGCATAATTTTTTCGCATTAACGGCTTCCACAAAAGCAGCGGTATCACAATCGCTGGCTTGGCAGTTGCCGCCATTTCGGATACCGCTAGTATTGCCATTATCTGTATTGTCGGGATTAAACCAAGTATAGGTATTGTTTTTATAGTGTAACCCTCGACTCTCAGATTTAACTTCCCATACCAATCCGGTTGCGTTGCTTTTTGCACAAGACCAGGGCTGCTTAATATAAGGTATGCTTTGATCTTTTAATGCATTCCCGTTGCTATCAAGTACGATGTATTTAGTGTTCTGACGTTTATTGCCGGGTATAATATCCGTTTTGACAATATCCGTGGCGGTGGTAATGGAAACTTCCGTTGATACTGGGCTTTCGCCGGTTTCATTTGTGGCGGATACAGTGAAATAAAATGTTGTGTTTTTCGGGAGATTTTCCAACTCAATAGGGCTGTTTACCATCAGACGAACTGAGCCGTTTTCGAGGGAATTATAATTTTCGGGCTTTACACCTGGTTGACTTGCCATGTACAAATTATAGTGTTGAGCGCCCGGCGAATCGCTCCAACTAATGACAATTTTTTTATTAATGTCGGATATAAGTATTTTTGCCGGTGTTTTTGGTGTTACGGGTTTTATACCAGAGGACAATTTGATTTCAGTACTGCCAAGGCTTTCGCCAGCTTCATTTTCGGCGGTGATTACAAAATAATAATCCTGGCCATTGCTTAGGTCAGTTTGCACGAAGGGGCTGTGTACATTTTTGCTCACCTTATTACCGGTAAGTTCTGTGATGTTGTTTTTGTCTATTCCCGCTTCGCTAGCCATGTAAACATTATAGTGATTTGCCCCAGGAGATGCTGCCCATTGCAACGTTATCTGCCCATCACCAGCATTGGCGCGTACCCGGGTTGGTGCCTGGGGGAGCACTTGTGGTCGAAGAGGGGTTGCGTATACTTCTGATGATGCATGGCTTTCTCCTGCGCGATTCTCAGCAGTTACAACAAAATAGTATACGGTATTATTTTTCAATCCTTGGTGGGTGTAAGGGTTCGACACATTAAGCACAGCCATGCCATTACCAAGTTTATTATACAGGTACTGATTAACACCAAATTCTGTTGCCATATAAAGATTGTACTGATCAGCCCCTGCAACCTCCTGCCACGATAATGTTACCTGATTATTTGCAGCGCTTGCCACTAGCCCTAAGGGTGGGCTGGGTTTTGGTAATTCGGGCTCAGCCCTTGTTATCGGTTTGGGTGTGGCTGTAATTCGGGTGGAAGGAAGGCTCTCCCCTTTATTGTTAGTTGCTGTTACTACGAAATAATAGGAAACGCCGTTTTCCAAGTCGATATTGATGTAAGACAAATCTGTTGTACTATAGCTTGCACCTTTTGCTAATTTCCAGTAGTTATCTGGTTGAATACTGGGTTCTGCGGCAATATAGATGTTGTATTGCTGTGCGTTGTCTACCGTATTCCAACTGAGCTTAATGGTTTTGTCACTGGCTGTTGCTGTAATGCCAACAGGGGGTGATGGTTTTGTCGCCTTCTTCGCCCTTTGTTTTAAGTCGTTTTTAGTGTCTGACCTAGGAGGTTTTTCCGCCAGTGATGGTGTTTCCTGTTTTTCGCCGCAACTCCATAATAGGAGAGTATTAAGTGAAAAAACGGCTATTAATATCAATCTCGCCCAACGAGCGGGTAACGTCATTACTGGAGTATCCTTTTTATTTATTTATTGGTGTTAGTTCTTTCGATATGATGCTACAAAATTAGGGGTAAAAAAATAGTTAACAGACTCAGCAGTTTACACCTTTACAAAGATTAAGCTAAGTCGCTGCTCAAACAGTTATAAAAAACAATTTGTTCGCTTACTCTGTTTGTTTTTTTTCGAGGTTAATTTTTATTGGTTAGATCGTTGTTTTGTTTCCAGTATTCTAAATTCTACGGATACATTTCTGTCAATGTTATTTTTTCATTATATTCAGTTTGGCAATTTGGGTTTCATACGCTTTAGAAAACTCGTCACCGAAGACAGTTTGAAAGTCATCTTCTACATGTTTAGCTATTTGTTTAAAATGCGTCGCATAAGCATCCCAATAACTGGCTTTTTTATTTCCCGCTAAAAACTTACCGCCGACACCATCTTGTTTAAACATGGATTCCAGGGTATTTGGGTCAAACTGCTCTATAAGCGCCTTTAATGCCGATTGCATGCCTGCCATAACGGCTAGCTGATGGTTCTCAATATCGCGAAATCCTTCCTGTAGCGCCTGAACAGGGTGTAAGTAACTGTTGGAGCGGTTTGTAAACATGTTGTTGATCGCATCGTCCAGCGTTATCGAAAATTTAAGGGGATTATTCTCCACTGCCTGAATTGTCGTCATTGACATTCTAAAGCCACTTTTAATGTTTGATCTTGCACGTAATATGGACAGTGAGCTCTGGATTGTTTGTCGCAGCATTAAACCGGCGTCACGCATAAATGCTGGCACATCGTTTTCCGGTATGTTTAAGTCAGGAATACCCAGGCTTGTGAGAAAGGCGTGCAATGCGTTGTTATTCTCTGCCATCGTGGCTTGATGCTGTTCGGTGTTTTTAGCTGAGGCTGTCGGTGGTGTGTCAGCCTGTTGCGCTGCTGGTATCATTTGAGGAGTAGGTGGCGTTGTTGCTGTTGGTATAATATCGTAGTTGTCGGGTAGAATATTGACTGACTGCGTATTTCCATGGCCATCACCATGGCTGCCATTATGACTTTCGGGGGTTACCGCTTCGATTGGATCTTGTGGGACCATATCCGGTATTTGCTGTTTTGCCCAGTCGTTGGGTATGGCCTCTGACTGATCGGGTATGGCATTTGGCGGTTGAAATGGTTCTTGCAAGGGTGAGGCATGGTCCCCTTCGCTATGAGTCGGTGGCGTATTGTTATTCAAGCCATTTAAAGGATCAAGTGCATTGTGTCCCGGTGAGTAAGGCGTTTGGTTCGACGATGCGGGAATTGGTATATTAGCGTTTTCTGGTGTACTGGGAGGAAAGAAACACAATGGATCAACAGAGCTTTCGGGCGCTAATACAATTGGGGAGGCGTTTGTATTGAGCGGTACGGGCTTATCGTTAAAGGCAATGTCTTGCTCAATGCGAACGGAAATTTCAAATTCACCAATCAGCAGCTGATCGCCATTTTTTAGAACCGCAACCCCGCCATTACCAATGGGGGATGCATTACCATTGAGATAAATTCCATTGGTACTGGTATCGGTAATTTGGTATACATCGTTAACTTTCTCAACGGACCCATGTTTACCGGATATGTATCGGCTTTTATCCAATAATACCCAGTCATTAGATATCGCACGGCCAATCGTAGCATGTTGTTCTATGGTCATGGTTATAACCTGACCCGGCTCAACAGAGGGTTGATTAACGATTGTTAGTGTTAAACTCATTATTAATAACCTAAAATGCCGCTAAATGGTCATTTGCGGTAAATGTTAATGTGCCAAAAACACACCTGGAGTGTTGTCCATAGCATTTAGAACAACATGCGTTAATGGTGTCTTATTTATGAAAACCACTTACAATTATAAGGCGGCTTTCAACTATTTTCGCCCTTCGGTTCATTCAGAACAGCATCATCCAGCAAATGCTGGGTGGTGTTTTGTTCGTTGTGCATGAGCAATGAATAAATCAATATGCCTCAGTGCGGGTATAATTAGTTAGTGTAGGCATAATATACCGTGTTTCAATATGTTATATAGTATAAAGCAAGGGGAATTAAAGTGTTTGGCTAAATTTTAACCGTTCACATACATTCATGCCAATAGGTTGAAAACGTATTGAAAATTGTAGAATCCCCTCCAAACACCTTCCTTCAAGTTTTATTCATTGTTTCATTCAGTATAAATATTGTAAAAACGGGTTCATAGAATACCTTTATTGTTGATGAAAATTAATCCCTTTATTGATTAATAATGATTTCTAGAGCAATTTTTGTCATTTTTTTATGGTTATATACCATGAAATAGTAGGCATCTGGTTTGCACGCTGCTGCAAGTAGAATATTCACTTAAAAAATGTGAAATATTCACCTTTAAATTGCTTCATATACTGCTGACGTAACGGTATTATCCCTGCTTGAAAACAACTTAAAGTGGACATGGGGATATGCTGACGATAATAATGATAGCCAGCAAACACAAACAAGAGCAAGCGTCATAGAATAACAAACAAAATGACGCCTAATAACAACAACGGGAATATTATTAAATAATTATGTTTTTTTACAAAAAATTGAGATTGCGAGCAGCATCAATCTCGACGCTCTGTCTATGGGTGGCCTGTTTTTTATCACCGATTCAGGTAATTGCCGTAACATTACCACCGGGGGCGACGCCCGGAGGCGCTGATCCGACCAGGAGTCAGCAAAAGGTTCTACCTAAAAAACCTGGCGAAGTCTTTGCTGTACCACCACTCATTGATCGTCCTCTGGATGAGGACGCAGGGGAACGGCTGATTGTGCGCACGTTTGATTTAAGAGGTGTGGTGGATCGGCCTGAATTCGATATATCCATTAAAGCCTTGAAGGAATTTGTAGAAAAACTGCGATTGGAAAAGCAAAGCCTGGCAGGGGAGAAAATTGAGGGTTTTACACCTGGCGCTATCAAACAGACGGCAAAAATTTTACGCCAATTAATTTCCATGCCTGCCGCAGAACAAGACGTGGAGCAAATAAAAACATTGATGGACCGGCTCCGGGACGATGAATTTAATACCGGTTTGACGATTGGTCAGTTGCAGGAAATTGCCAATGAAGTCACTAATTATTACCGCAGAGCCGGGCTTATCCTGGCTCATGCCTATATCCCGGCTCAAACAGTGGATACTGGTGTTGTGATTATTCAGGTGCTGGAAGGAGTGATAGGGCGTGTCACCGTAGAAAATAATCAAGCCTATGCCGCTAACGTGCTTACACTACCCTTTGACGACTTGGTTGGGAAACCTGTTTCCACGGATGAAATTGAAAGTGGCTTGTTGCGTTTAACGGATTATCCGGGGTTATCGGTATTTGGTGTATTCCGGCCAGGCATAGCAGACGTCGGCAGTACTAACCTGGTGCTGAATGTTCAGGAAGAACGTTTTGGAGATTTTTCCGTTCACCTCGACAATTATGGTACCGAGTTTACCGGAGAAGGCCGTGCTTTTGTCAATGTTGCGCTCAATAATCCGACCAATGCGGGTGATATTTTTTATGCTAATTTTCTCAAAACCTTCAGCCCTGCCGATGGCAATTACGGCTCTCTGGGTTATGCGCGTCCGATCTTTAATGCAGAAAACAAGTTTGGCATCACTCTTAGCCGCAATGTTTTTGATAGCAATCTCCAACCTGCATTTATTATAGATGGAGTAACCGATCAGGCCAGTCTGTATTGGCGGCACCAATTAACACGTAGCCGACAAAAAAATGACTATAGCAATGTGGCGCTCACTCGAAAAAGAGCGGAAGTGAAGCTGGGTGATCAGCCCAATACGCTGGATAAATTAACCATATTAAGCATTGAGTATGGCATGGATAGACTTGATACCCAATATGCCGGTATTAATTTTTTTCTTGTACGCTATAGTCATGGTTTTAATAGTGTTTTTGATGCAAACGAGGCGTTTGATAAAATAGATTTTCGTTATGATCGTTTGCAAACGTTATCATCCAGTCAATCTTTGTTGTTTACGATTTCCGGTCAGTTCAGTAATGATGCCTTAACCTCAATAGAACAGTTTGGTTTTGGCGGTCCTACCAGTGTGCGTGCGTATGCACCAACAGAGTTTTTAAAGGATAAAGGCTACTTCGCGTCACTGGAATGGATTATCAAGGCGCCAGGTTACAGCGATGTGCCGGTCATGAGTGGCCGAAACTTAGGCGATGTATTTCAAGTATCGGTGTTTGTTGATGCAGCAGGTGGTTGGTTAAATGAACCCGTATCAGCATCACAGGAGTTCGACAATGCGAGTGGCGCGGGTGTTGGTCTGCGTTTAGATCTTTATTCCTTTAAAGCACATTTGCAAATAGCGACACCACTGAGCGACAAGATAGCAGCAAATGATCGTGATCCACAATATTATCTGGAATTGAGTTACGAGTATTAAGTTATGAAAAGAATTATGAAAGCCAGTATAGAAAAAACTATTAAAGCTATGCCACGATTACTGCATCGTGTTGTGCGCCGTAAAAAAATAGCGTGTTTTTACCCCGTGGGTATTTCGTTCATTGCCGCAATCATTATTTCTCCGCTTTATGCTGCCCCGCAGGGAGGGGAAATTGTCGCTGGCTCCGGTTCCATTGCCGCACCCACGCTAAGTTCAACTGTAATTAATCAAAGTTCTCAATCCATGGCAATTAACTGGCAAAGTTTTGATGTCGCCAATGGTGAAAGGGTTGAATTTGTGCAGCCTTCCTCAAGTTCAACGGTACTAAACCGCATCCAGGGTGAGTCCCCTAGTCAAATTTTTGGTGCCATTGACGCCAATGGGCATGTGTTTTTAATTAACCCCCACGGCATTTTATTTGGTGAAACAGCCACGGTGAACGTTGGCAGTTTAGTAGCCAGTGGTCTTACCATTGATACCGATGCCTTTATGAATGGTGATTATCGACTAAGTGCTTTCAATGGAACTCAAGGCGGTATCGTTATCAATCAGGGGATTATTCAAGCGGCAACCGGTGGTACAGTGACACTGGTTGGTAGCAGCGTGCAAAATCAGGGCGTTATTGTCGCGCGCATGGGCGCTATAAACCTTGGTGCGGGTAACGCTGCGGTCATTGACTTTGACGGTGATGGCTTAATGCGATTTGAAGTCACTGGAGATGTGCAACAAAACGCGGAAAAACTGTCTGATGCGGTGATCAACTCTGGCACCCTGAACGCAGAAGGTGGGCGCGTGGCCATAACAGCCCAGGCCGCTCGGGACGTATTTACTAATGTGATCAATAATACCGGTGTCATAAAAGCCACAGGCATTGATAAGCGTGGTGGTACTGTGCGCTTAACAGGGAGAGGTGGTAATGTTATCAGTAGTGGAATAATAGATGCTTCTTCAAATGCTGCGAACACAAATGGTGGAGCAATCGAGTTATTATCTGATAGAGAAACCCTGTTAACTGCGAACAGTGTCACTACTGCACATTCTGCTGCCGCCAACGGCGGCATAGTCAGTGTGATAGGCCCTAAGGTCGGTTTGTTTGACCAGGCACATATCAATGTGTCTGGCGCGACAGGTGGTGGAACAGCATTGGTCGGCGGTGATTTTCAAGGAGGAAACCCGACAATTCAAAATGCAGACTATACCTATATTGGCGAAAATACCGTGATTAACGCCAATGCAAATAATACTGGCAATGGTGGCAAAGTCATCGTTTGGGCGAATGAAGTTTCGCGCTATTTTGGGACCATTTCCGCCCGAGGGGGTGTTGATGCCGGCCATGGCGGGTTTGTTGAAGTCTCGGGTAAAACGCAATTACGTTTTGATGGTGCAGTTGATGTTTCTGCGTCGGTGGGTTTATCGGGCAAGCTATTGCTGGACCCTGATGACCTCTGTATTACTAACGGTGGCGCAGGTTCTTGCATGGGAGCCGCCGAAGATAATAGCGCACCTTTTGATGCGGCAACGGCTGGTTCCAATTCATTTATTTTAGTCACTACGCTTCAGGGGCTTGGTGATATTAACATCGACCTGCTTGCCGATGATGATATTATTTTTGATACTGATCTGAATTTAAGTGCTTCTTTAACCAGTGGCACCTTAACACTCAATGCCGATAATGATGCTGATGGTATCGGTGGAATCAGTATGGCAGGCTTTGATTTGAGCACTGGCGGTGGAAATATTGCCTTTAATGTCAATGCGGCAGGTGAAGGCATAACGAATATCGGCACCATCAACGCTGGTGGTGGATCATTTACGCTGAATGCCGCCGGCGCTATGACACAAAACATTGGTGACAAGATTACCGGAACAACTCACTTGATAAAACAGGGTGCTGGAACACTAACCTTAACCGAAATCAATGACTACACAGGTTCAACAACCCTAGAAGGCGGTACACTTAGTATCACCACAGATGCCAATCTAGGAACTGCACCAACGAGCGCAACACCCGGGCATCTGGTGCTCAATGGCGGTACCTTAGCCTTATCCACCAATGCCGACATGAACTTAAACCAAAACCGCGGTGTATTGCTCAACGGTGATGGCACATTGGATGTGGCCGCTGGCACAAGCGTGACGTATAACGGCATCATCGATGGTGCCGGCGGCACATTAACAAAAGCCAATGCCGGTACCCTAAGCTTGGGTGGCACCAATACCTACACCACCGCCACTCACATTACACTTAGTATCACCACGGATGCCAATCTAGGAACTGCACCAACGAGCGCAACACCCGGGCACCTGGTGCTCAATGGCGGTACCTTAGCCACCAATGCCGACATGAACTTAAATCAAAACCGCGGTGTATTGCTCAACGGTGATGGCACATTGGATGTGGCCGCTGGCACAAGCGTGACGTATAACGGCATCATCGATGGTGTCGGCGGCACATTAACAAAAGCCAATGCCGGTACCCTAAGCTTGGGTGGCATCAATACCTACACCACCGCCACTCACATTAATGGCGGTACACTTAGCCTTGGTGCATCTGATGTTATTAGCAACAGCAGTGATGTAAGCGTTAATGGTGGTGTATTCAACCTGAATGAGCATGATGATACTGTTGCTTCGTTAACGATCAGTAGTGGTCGTGTAACAACATTAACCGGTACGCTAACGACGGTTAATGATTTGACTTTGTCAGGTGCCAACGCGACGCTAACAGCAACAACTGGCAATCTGATGGTCGGTGGTAATGTGAATGTATCCAATGGGGTGTTGTTGGCGCCGGGTGCAACAAGCACATTTAATGTTGCTGGAAACTGGAGCAACACGGGTGCTATTTTTACCCACAACAATGGTACGGTAGTATTCGATGGTGCAGCAGATCAAATGATTACCAGCAATGCAATAAGCGGCGATGAAAATAGTTTTTTTAATGTTGCGATTAATAAAACAAGTAATCGCATTGTGTTTGTAGACCGGGTGGTGATTAATGCCTTAACAAGCAATAACGCGGCTTATGATGTAAGTATTCAAGGGAATAACAGCATCATTTCCACGGCAACAGTATTTAATAATACCGGAAACCTAACGTTAGGCAATGATGGCGATAATGTGACATTTACCAATGGCGCAACGCACATTTTAGGATTGACTGATATTAGTGGTACGGTGACCGCTACTGCCGGTGATTTGCAGTTTGGTGCAAGCCGTTTAACGGGTAGTTTAATCGCCACTGCGGGAACGGTTAACACCGCTGCATTAGTCGCGCAGGGCAGCAGCGATGTTATCAACGCTAATAGTATTTCAACGGACGACATTAGCATTGGCAATAACAGCAATCTGCGATTAACCGGCAGCACTGTTAATACTGGGGTAATTTCTGGTGCCAGCAGTGATGCATTATCTAATATTGACATTACCGCAAGCGGTGCCGTAACTGTTGCGGGAAAAATAGGAACGGATGCCGAAACGAATATCGATACAGTAACGATTACCGCCGATACACTATCGTTGCAAGGGGTAAACTCCACAGGAAAACAGCAGTATACGGTTAATGAAATTCAACTGAACGGCACCTTAAGCGGTAAGGATGAACTGGTTCTGCAAACACTCGATGTAGCACAGGATATCGATATTGGCGGCAATGCTAGCAGTGGCGCGCTAGAGCTAACAGCGGCTAAATTAGCGCAATTATCCGACGGCTTTTCACATATCACCATTGGTCGCAATGATTCTACAGGAACCATTTCCGTGGTCGCGGGCTCCACTGTAAACTTTTTTGATACGTTAAGCCTCATTGCAGGGGATATTGACGTAACGGGCGCCACCATTAAGACTAACAACAATGATTTGTCATTATCATCCCGTGTCGGCAATATTGCATTGGGGCAATTGGATGCCGGCACTGGTAACGTCAATATCACGGTGGCGGAAAATGTAACCAGCGATGGCGAAGATCCTAATATTATTGCAAAAAACCTACGAGTGGAGGGCTCTGGTCAGAGTCTGTTTGGTCTTTTTGTTTCCCCTATGAAGCTCTCTGGCATCACCGATACGGCTACATTCTTATTTCTAAAGGAAGCGCATACACTGGATTTGTCGGCCGACAAAATTATTGCAGGCAAGAATATTAATATTGATAACTTGTCTACCGCAGAACGAATAGGAACTGGACAAGCGTTAGGGTTATCCGGTGTTAATTTCATTGATCCTGCACTGTTTTCGGCAGATTTCAGTCTTTTTGGTGTAGAGCAATCAGGGCTTAAACTACCATCAGATCAATTGGAATAAAATTAAAATTTCGAGAGGAATGCCAATGTCACCCCCAGAAATCAATGAAGAATATGTCCTGCTCGGCTCAACACCAATCAGTGATACTGCCCCTACGGGGGAAGATATTCGTTATGAGCAAGCTTACGAGGAGCTGGAAAGCGAAATCGGTAAGCTGGAGTCTTTGTCTGGCGAAACGGTTAATTGGGCTCAAGTTGTTATAGACAGTAAAGTTATTTTGAAAGAGCAGTCAAAGGACTTAAACATTGCCTGTTTCCTGGTGCGTGGCTTGTATGAAAAAGAAGGTTATTCGGGGCTTGCTAATGGCTTTGCGCTGTTACAGAGCATGATTAACACGTACTGGGAAACATTGCACCCGCCGGTTAAACGCGCCAGAGCAAGGGCAGGGGCCATTAACTGGTTGGCAGGGCAACTTCAGGCGCCGGTTGAAAAGCAAAAACCTGGGCCATCTGCGGCTAAAATTGTCAAAACCTGTTTTGAAATAATGAAACAGACCGAAGACAAGCTGGACGAATTGATGGGGGATCAGGCGCCCAATATTATCGATTTTCGTAAGAAAATAAAGAGTTATGTTGATGAAATAGAACGAGAGGAAAAAACCAAAGCAGCCGAAGCTGCGCGTAAAGCAAATGCTGAAGCAAAACAACAGCAACAAAGTGCCAGTGACACTACAACAGCACAACCGGTGTCAACAGAACAAGCACCGGCTAACGTTCCTACCGCGCCTGCTGTTGGTGGCGGTAACAGCACATTTAGCTCTTCAGTAGCGTCAGATGATGATGTTTCCAAGTCCGCCAAACCATGTCAGGATCCCTTACGTCAAATTGCTATTTATCTGCGAAATAAAAAATTATCAGATCCCTTGCCATATAGCTTGTTCCGTATTTCAACCTGGATTATTGTTACTCAAATACCGCCCGCAACCAATGGCATAACGCAGTTGCGTGAAGTGCCACCGGATAAAGTCAACGCCTATAAAGCCATGTTGGAAGCGGGTAATTTTATCGCTTTGATTCCCGAGGTCGAGAACAGTTTTTCCAAAGCACCATTTTGGTTGGATGCACATCGTATCGTGGCAGCTGCCCTAGAAGGGCTTGGTGCTGGGTATGAAGCGGCGCGACGATCAGTAATTGATGAAACAGCAATGTTTCTACATCGCTTTCCAGGGGTGCTCGACTTGCAGTTTTCCAACGGAACACCCTTTGCCGACGATTTAACCCGTCTGTGGGTCGAAAGTGAAGTAATGTCGACAGGAGCAGAGGGGAGTGATGGTAAAGGCGGTCAAAACGCTACACCTTGGGCAATTTCTGCAAAGAATGCACAAGTCCTTGCTGGCAAAGGAAAGTTTGACGACGGTATTACGTTGCTCCAGGAAGGCATGAAAAGCACCGGGAGTCGTCGCGAACAAACATTTTGGGAACTGGAGCTGGCACGTTTTTGCGCCAAAGCAGGGCATTACGCGGTTGCATTATCACAATTGGAACATCTTGATGAGCAGGTGGTGAATTTAGGTCTGGAGGAGTGGGAATCAGAACTAAGCCTGGAGATTGCAAGGGTATATGTGATGTGCCATGATAAACTGTTGGCTAAAAAGAACTCAAGAAGCGATGAGGAAATTGCCAATGCCGCGAGACTGAGGAAAAGAATTTGCCGATTGGATGTAATCGCGGCGCTATCACTGACCAAGCATTAGGTGGTTTACAGTCCACACTAAACAATATTGGATACAGACCAAAGCGCTGTTAAACAATATTAATATTCAGCTTTAAACTTATGACGTTAACTATTGAGACTTGTCCGGGAGCTGAGAGAAAGTACGGAGTTTACAAGTGTAAATGAATACTTGCAATGCCGTCACCCAACTAAAGGGTTATGGAACTTAAGATATATGAAACTTAGATTACGATACCTATAGCTTAAACTTAACATTTAGGAGATAACACAAATGTCTAAAGATGGTTCAGTGGCACCAAAAGAACGGGTTAACATCGTTTATAAACCAGCAACGGGTGATGCACAACAAGAGGTTGAACTACCGTTGAAGCTTATGATGCTTGGCGACTACACCCTTAAAGCAGACGATACCCTCGTAGAGGATCGCAAGCCGATCAACATCGACAAAGATAACTTTACGGATGTAATGAAAAACCAAAAGCTTTCCCTCGATATTAATGTCGCCAATAAGTTATCGACAGAAGAAGGCGAAGAAATGTCCGTCAATCTGAAATTTGAGTCGCTGAAAGACTTCGAGCCCGAGAGCGTGCTAAAACAAGTGCCTGAGTTGAATCAAATGCTGGAATTACGCGAAGCACTTGTTGCTTTAAAAGGGCCGTTAGGCAACGTACCGGCATTTCGGAAAATGATTGAGCAAGCGTTGCAGGATGAAGGCGACAAAGAAAAGCTATTAAAAGAATTAAAAATAGAAGCGCCGGGTGAATCCTGATTTATTGTAATACTATGGTTAGGAGCCTGTCCGAGAATAGAAGCAGTCGCGAGGGGATTCATTTTGCAGGCTTGCTATTTTCGGACAGGCTTTTAGGAGTCACTATACCTATTGCAAGTATTTCTTGCCTGTCTTAGCAGCGGAAATCGCATAAAAACATTCTAAATGCAAGATGGAAACGGAAACCGGATTAACAGGTACGAAGAAATGGGCTCGTTATTGCGTGCCTGTTTTTCACTTCCGTATTAATTGATAAATAGGTTAATTAAAATCATTTGATTAATGAAATGTTCTAAGGAGAAAATTGATGGCTGAAGAAATGCAGGAAGATGCTCAAGTAGCAGAAACCGCGACAGAGACGGAGTCCGAAGGAAGCTTGCTTGATCAAATCATGCAAGAAACCAAAATGAAACCCAGAGACGAAGGTTATGATGTTGCGAAAAAAGGCGTAGAGGCATTTATTAAAGAATTGCTCGAACCCTCACGTGCCAATGAGCGAGTCAACAAAAAATTGGTCGATAAAATGATTTTGGAAATTGACAATAAGTTGAGCATTCAAACCGATCAGATTTTGCATAATGAATCGTTTCAAAAGCTGGAATCTGCTTGGCGGGGACTAAAATTTGTAGTCGACCGCACGGATTTTCGTGAAAACATTAAACTGGAATTACTGAATGTCTCCAAAGAAGAATTACTTGAGGATTTTGAAAATTCACCGGAAGTAGTTAAATCCGGTTTGTATAAGCATTGCTACACCGCCGAATACGGCCAGTTTGGCGGACAACCCGTTGGTGCAATGATAGCCAACTACGATCTGGGGCCCGGTGCAAAAGATGTCAAACTCATGCAATTCGCATCCAGTGTCGGTGCCATGGCCCATGCACCGTTTATTGCTGCGGCATCTCCCAAATTTTTTGGCGTAGATGACTATACTGCTTTACCGGACTTAAAAGAGTTAAGTGCCATATTCGAGGGACCGGCACACACTAAGTGGCGTGGTTTTCGTGAATCAGAAGATGCGCGTTATTGTGGTTTAACTGCACCACGGTTTTTATTGCGCACGCCCTATGATCAGGAAGACAATCCTATTAAAGCGTTTAATTATGATGAAAATGTACAGGGTTCACATCACGACTATCTATGGGGTAATACGGCATTTGCATTTGCAACACGTTTAACGGAAAGTTTCGCTAAATACCGTTGGTGCCCAAATGTAATCGGCCCACAAAGTGGCGGAGCTGTTAATGATTTACCCGTACATACGTTCGAATCCATGGGTGAACTGGATACAAAAATCCCAACCGAAGTATTAATTTCCGACCGCCGGGAATTTGAGTTAGCCGAAGAGGGTTTTATCGGTTTAACCATGCGTAAAGGCAGTGATAATGCTGCATTCTTTTCCGCCAATTCTGTGCAAAAGCCCAAATACTTTGGAACCTCCAAAGAAGGGCGAGAGTCGGAAACCAATTATAAACTCGGTACACAGTTGCCCTATATGTTTATTATTAATCGACTGGCGCATTACATCAAAGTGCTGCAACGCGAAAACATTGGCAGCTGGAAGCAAAAAGGCGAGTTGGAAAAAGAACTCAATAAATGGATTGGCCAGTATATTGCTGATCAGGAAAACCCTTCAGCTGAAGTGCGCAGTCGTCGGCCGTTACGAAATGCCAAGATTAGCGTGGAAGATGTTGAAGGCGATCCCGGCTGGTATCAGGTCTCAATGTCGGTTCAGCCGCATTTTAAATACATGGGCGCCAGTTTTACCTTATCGTTAAAGGGCAAGCTGGACCAAAAATAAAGTAGCGATATGCTAAACCGTCACATGCTGTATTGATTCGGGCGTTTGAAATGTTCAGCGCCCGAATGCCCTTCTTAATTGTAAATGCATGGAAGCCTGTTTTAATTGAGATTGCCCAGACTGGGTTAATGTTTAGGTGTAAAGACGGTTAATTGATGACTGACCTGTTAGGGGAGATATTGTGGCCTTTGAAAAAAGTCTTTTGGAACGCATTGACAGTGGTGGTGATGACATTTACAACACAAAAATTGATCCACAACGTATTGTGAGTTCGATCATGACGCATTTAAGTAAAATGATGAACGTTCGGCAGGGCAGTGTAACAATTTTGCCGGATTACGGTATTCCCGACTTAAACGATATGATCAGCCGCTTCCCTGACGGACTCAATGAGTTGCGGCATGCCATACGCACCAGTCTGGAGAACTATGAACCTCGGCTGAGCCATGTTCAGGTTGCACATATTAAAGATGATGACAATCCACTTAGTTTAAAGTTTGAAGTCAGCGCGGATCTGGTGGTGGGCGAAAAACCAACCGCCATATCCTTTAGCACACATGTACAGGACTCCGGTGTTGTTGACGTCAGGCGCTAACGCCAACGTTGCAAGCTCAAGGTATACCCGTCATAATGGAATTTATGATTGGTAGACGTTAATCACGGACGAGAAAGGGAGAGGATTGTTATGCTGATACGCCTTGCCGGTTCAAAAGGGAAATTCGACCTCATCCCCTATGGGTTTACATTAACCGAAGGCAGCCGTTTAACCTTTCACGACAACTCCTCAGCAGAAAAACTTTTAGCGCAATTTCGTTATGATTCCCTGGCCATGAATCGATTGAAGGACTTGCATGATCATCTGCGGCCATGCGGAAGTACCCCTGTTTCCGGCTGCACAGATGAAAAAATGATTCTCCAGGATTTGGTGCGACACCTGTGCAATGACCGATTGAGGGTCGTCCAGTTGGACGCGGACCAGGCTCGGAGTGGCGGGGGTGGAATCACCCGACTAAAAGCCATCCCCAGGCCACGGCAAATAACCGACTATGAACGCAAGCGTTGGGAGCCCAAGCCGATTCCCCCGAGGCCCGTAACATACAAAATCGTCATTGAAGTGGCGGGGAAAAAACTCAATGATGATCGCTTGGAACTGGCTGGAACGTCGGATGGCGATGGACCCGCAAGCGGCTATTTTAACGAGGATGCCGGTGCAGACCCGCACCGAGCGCAAATCAGCATTGACGATATCCCCAATAAACCACGTCGACTGTATTATCTTTCAGGGGCCGAGCGTATTCCGCTGGCCACGGCGATATCGCCCGTGCCAATGGAGACACAATGTGCCCAATGGGACAACATTCTAGTACCAGTCGTGCCGCTGTTTAGCAGCGCGACCGCAAAACAAACCAGCACGTTAACAATGTTGCAGCCCGGCTGGCTTTACGTCTATGTCAATGGAAAACTATGGCGTGAATTGCAGGTGCAGAACGATGCCGGCACTCTGTGTGAAGTAGACCTTAGCGAAGATGTAGGCCACGATCAGCGTGTCACGCTAGGCGCCACACATGATTTATTACTGCTGCCTTACAAAATTAACAATATAGTGCAAACGGTCGAGTTAGGGTATTCGGCCGAACAATGGCGCTGGCAGCAGATTTGCCAGGCGGGTGGGCTGGATGCAGCGGATCTGCGCTTTTTGCCCCACGTTAAGCAACAAGCCGACAAAATTCCCCTCGACACTGAGTTTCGCAACAAACACCTGACTCCGGTCGATCTGTCTGGGTACGATCAGGGTTTTGAAACCGAACAAAGTAATGTTGTCGCTATTACCAAGGCACCAAAGGTCTTGGGTATTCCTAACAGTCCCAGTAGCCCACCAGACCCGGATGCTGACATGCTGGCCAATTTTCGCGTACCCAACGTCCCGGTCGTTTACCTGCCGACACCTGTTATTGATATTGTTGAGTTACTTTATGAACCTGCCACTCACACCTTCTACGTGCTGACTGCCACTGAACTGGCGGCGTTTGAAGCCGCCACAAAAGTATTTGACAATGCCGCCAAACAACTCAGCGACGCTAAACAGCAAGATGACGTGGAACAGCAGGCAAAGGCGGCGGAACAGGTTAACCGATTACTCAAGGAAACCGCTAATACCCCCCTCACCAAAGGCGGCAGTGCCTCGGATATTACCGAGGTGATCCGCTTTAAAGGCAAAAAGTGGGCTTACATCAATTCAAAAAATATGAAAAACCACATTCGTGGTTACAAGCTTGATGCCGAAATGCGGGATCGCAGCATACGTAGTACCCTGCTGGATGCCGACGGCAACTTCAGCACTAAAAAACTCGTTAATCACATGAAGCAAAAATTTAACAGCAACAACGCAATAAAATCCGAATGGAAGCTGGTCGATGACTATAATCGCGCGCTCACTGATTGGGCGCAAAGCGTCAACAGTCAACCGGAAGTCATTCTGTTTGAAAATAAAAATGCCGAAGGCAACACCATTTTAAAGGTCAGCGATGACGTCAAATTGATGCGCTTTGCGGCGGGAGCCTCGGCCCTTGTTGACTTCAAACCCAAAGACGGCAAATTCGGTGGCCATATCAAGGCCAATACCTCTCTGGCCTTGGCCGAAGGTAAACTCAGCGCCAAGGGTTATCTCCCCAATGACAAAGGTTACAACGTGGTGGTCACTTCCATCAAAACCCGCGACGGCCAAAACCTGCAACTAGGTACTTTTCTTGCCAGCATCGAAGTAAGCCTGTTCGGCTTTGCCGGCGCCAGTGCCGCCCTCAGCGTGGACCTGGAATTCACCACCCAACAGGGCAAGCTGTTACTCAAAGGGGTGGACGATGTTGCACAACTCAAGAAAAAAGACCCGAATTTTTCCCCCGTGGGTGTTGGTGCCAACGCCTTTGTGGGGGTACAGGCCGGTTGTGAAGCTAAAGGGGATTTAAAATGGCACAGCCCGGATAAAAATAAATTCCTGCTGCTGGCCGACATCGGCGGTAAAGTAAAAGCCTCCTTTGGTGCTGGTTTTGAAGGCGAATTCAGAGTCATGTTTGACAACGGCCGGTTTTATTTCCGCGCCAAGGCCTCCCTGATATGGGGGCCCGGCTGTGGTGGTGAAGTGGCCTACATGATCGACGCCAAGCACATCATGGTATTTATCCAATTTCTCTACCATCAGTTACGGAACATTGATTATGGCTATTTAAACCCCATTACCGATGAAGCCTTTAAGGCACTTAATCACATGGTGATGCAACAGATTTGGCTGGTGAAAACAGCGCTTGAGGTGGCGGAAGAAGCGATTGATAAAGCTGAAAATGCCTATCGTGCATTGGATGATTGGTGGGTTGAGAAACGGAGGGAGTTGGCTGAATCGAAGCTTCGCCAACAGCATGCCGAAGCGGTAGCGCGCAATATTCTTAAGGAACCGGAGATCCTGGATTTCTCTTTTCCCGAAGCCAAAGGCCGTTTATTACGCCTGTTATGTGAAAGCCATTGGAGCAGCACCGAAAGCGTGCAGGAAAAAGCCGTGATTGCCCTGCTGCGGCGTATTAAGACCCGGCGTGATTATGAAAACGTGGTGCAACACATGAGCTATGATGGCTCAAAAATCCCTCTTAAAGCAGGGGAGGATTTGTTGGATGGACTGCTGGATGGCCGCGAGCAACGGCAATTGAACAGGATTCGGCAATACCGTTTAGCGTTGCTGCAACAACTACCCCGTTTCACGGAACAAAATACCCAGGTGGCGGGTATCCATTGGCCGGAGCATTTTAGCAATGCGTAAAACCCAAGCTGTTATGATCATTGTTCTCGGTAACCTAACGGCCTGCCAAGCCACCCCCTCCGTACCATTATCTGCTGTGGTGCAGCAATTATTAGACAAAACCCGAGAGAACATGGTGTTTGTAAAAGGTGGCAGTTTTGAGATGGGGGATTACCTGCATGAGTATGAAAGCTTTGGTGTTACCCACCGGGACTACTGGAGTAATGACGAATCCTCTCGCCCGGCCCATAAGGTTACCCTGAGTAGCTATTATATGGGCAAGTATGAAGTGACCTATGCCGAATATGATATATATACCGCAGCGAATGGTTTACCTTTACAGAATGGTAAACTCAAAGAGATTAACGAACGCAATATCCCCGGAAACTCCTTTCCGTTCAGAAAACCCAACAAGCCTGTCCAAGCCAACTGGTATGAAGCCAAAGCCTACTGCGCTTGGTTAGCAAAATTAAGCGCTCTGCCCTATGATTTACCCACCGAAGCGCAATGGGAATACGCCGCCCGCAGCCGGGGCCAGAAGGTAGGATATGCCACCGATAACGGCGATATCGACCTGGATCGCAATTACCCCAAATTTGAACGCTACGGCCATGCGGTGGGTAAATGGCCTCCCAACCCCCTGGGCCTTTATGACATGAGCGGCAACGCCCACGAGTGGGTCAATGACTGGTATCAGCCGGATTATTACCAGTACTCCCCGGAACATAATCCTCAAGGACCCAAGGAGGGTTGGATTAAACGCTACACTCAAAAAAGTACTGGCGAAAAAAAGGCGCTTGGCCCATTGAAAATTTCGCGCGGTGGTCACTATGGATATTCCTATGAAAGCAACGATGTCTACACCCGCGCCTGGGTGACACCGGATAGTTCCGCCTCTTTTGTTGGGTTTAGGTGCGCCCTAAACCTCAGCACCGCACCGGGGAAATAGGGGCTGCCAATGCACTACCAAAAAATCCGACTTGCACTTGATGAGGGCAATCGATGAGCTTTAATAAATATTTCGAGGATGAATTAACCTATCTGCGCGAATTAGGTGCTGAATTCGCCCATGAAAATCCACAATTGGCCCATTTTTTAGGCAGCCAGAGTTATGACCCGGATGTAGAGCGATTATTGGAAGGGTTTGCTTTCCTGACAAGCCGGTTGCGTCAAAAATTAGATGACGAATTGCCAGAATTAACACATTCGCTAATCGCATTGCTGTGGCCGCACTTTCTGCGGCCGATTCCCTCAGTATCCATTCTTGAATTAAGATCAAGGTCGCAAAATGTCACAGAAGCACAATTGGTCAAGCGCGGGGTCACTATCCACAGTAAACCGGTGGGTGGCACGGTTTGTCAATTTCAAACCTGTTTTGATGTCACCCTGATGCCCATCGAACTCACTGAAGTGAGTTATCAAAATACATCGGGTGGTTATGAAATAAAGATGCATTTCGAGTTAGAACGAGGTGTTTCTTTTGAAAAATTAGGTCTTGAAAAAATTAGGTTTTATTTGCACGGTGAAACACGCATAGCACAGTTATTGTATTTGTGGTTTATGCGCTACCTGGATCAGATCGAGGTGAGTAATTGCGATTCAACAGCAAATAAAAATAAACAGTACCTCACATTACCTGCTAACGCGGTTAAAGCTGTGGGGTTTGCCAATACAGAAGGATTATTGCCTTATCCGGCGAACACCTTTATGGGGTATCGGATATTACAGGAGTATTTTAGTTTTCCGGAAAAATTCTTATTTATCGATATCACTCAACTAGAGTGTGTGCAAAAGTACGGAATGTCGTCACAGTTTGAGTTAAAATTTAAATTTAACCGCCCGTTGGATGAAGCCATACGGCCAACATTGGAACATTTCCGCCTGTATTGCACACCAATCGTCAATCTTTTTGAAAATGATGCGATGCCCATTCGCCTGGACCAACGTAAAGTGGAATACCGGGTGCGTGCAGAGGCAAAAAACCCTAACCACCATGAAATTTATTCTATTGACTGTGTGCAAGGGTGGGTGCATGGTACTGGGAAAAGGCGGGAATATAAAGCCTTCGAGTCATTTGATTTTAAGGCGCAGGATAGTAAAACAGAAACCACGGTTTATTATCGCACGCGGTTTTATCCAGCGGTGGTGGGGCGGGGTGTGGATACCTACATGTCCTTTGTCAATATAACGGATGAACCTGCAATACCGCCGACAGAATCCGTTGCGGTTGATTTAACCTGCACCAATGGCGCCATCGCAGGCAAGTTACAATCAGGGGATATCAACACTCCAACCAGCAGTACCCCGAATTTTATTCGGTTTAAAAATATTACGCGCGTAACCAGTTCGTTGCCACCGCCCATGGGGCCGGATTTACATTGGCGCTTAATTTCCAATATGGCATTGAACTATACTTCACTGGCCAATATTGATGCATTGCGAACCGTATTATCCACCTATAATTTCAGTGCATTTTACGACCGCCAGATACAGCGTGCCAGCCAGCGGCAGCTGGAGGGTATAACAAAAATTGAGGTTAAACCTGCCGATCTCATGTTTAAGGGATTACCCATTCGAGGATTACGTACCCGAATGGAGCTCAAGGAAAGTAAATTTTCGGGAGAAGGGGACTTGTACTTATTTGCCACGGTGATTAATGAATTTTTCTCACTCTATGCAAATATGAACTCTTTCCACCAACTCATTGTCAAGGGCAGCGAACAAGGTGAAATTTATCAATGGCCAGCAAGAGTGGGTCAACAACCAGTAATATAGCTCATGAGCTGTTGAATCATGGGCGTCACTATGATTTTTTTCAAGCCGTTAAAATATTAATATCCGTATCGGAAAACAAAGCGCCTATTGGAGGGCTTGGGCCGGCAAGAGAGGAGCCCTTACGTTTTCGTGCAAATGCCAGTCTGGGTTTTCCCTCTGCGGATATTGATGTCATCACAGTCAACGAACGAGCGCGAGCACCGGATGATCAAATTGAAATCGTCGCCAATTTTTTAGGTTTATATGGCCCTTCTTCGCCACTACCAGCGTTTTTTACCGAAGAAATTTTATTTTCTGAAGATAAGCTGAATAATCGACGTGATTTTTTAGACCTTTTCAATCATCGTGCAATTTCTTTGCTATACCGTTGCTGGGAAAAGTACCGCTATTATTTACAATACCGCCTGGATGCGTCAGACAAAGTCTCGCAGTACATGTTTTCCTTTATTGGTTTGGGGGACGCCAAATTACGGAGCGAAATCGACCTTGATTGGCGCAAACTGTTGTCTTACCTTGGTGTCATCAGCACAGGTTGCCGTTCCGCGACAGTGTTGCAAGGTATTATCAGCCATTATTTTAATGGCATTAACATCGATATAGAACAATGTGTCCCCCGCAATATCGAAATTGACAATTTGCAACTTTGTCAATTGGGTATTGTAAATACCACATTGGGCGTGGATACTTATGCCGCTGGTACCGGTAGCCGGATTATCGATCGTAATAGTAAATTTCGAGTCGCATTAAAAGACTTATCTTTTGATGAATTCAAACGTTATTTACCGACAGGCGATCGTTACGATACGCTTTGTAATTTAATCAAACTGGTAATGTCAGACCAGTACGAATTCGATTTTGAATTGACACAGGCAGAAAAAAACCCAAGACTGGAACTAACAACTGATAACGAATGCCGCTTGGGCTGGTCTGCCTGGTTGGGAGAACCCCCTGAAAAAGGTGTCTCCGTATTAATAGCCGCATAAACATAAAATCAGTCCTTAACGAGCAGGCAGGCATGCCAGTTGGTTCGGCGTTTAACACCTTTGGAGAAAAAACATGATCGACGTTGATTTAAAAGCGTTATTAAGCAAATTAAATGCCACCTGTATTAGTGCAATGGAAGGCGCAGCAGGGCTTTGTGTTTCCAGAGGGAATTACGAAATTTTACCGGAACATGTGCTTTTAAAGTTGCTCGAAAATCCCAACGGGGAATTTCAAACCATATTGCGGCACTATGAAATTGATTCCTCACGTGTTGAAAAAGCATTACAACGAGCAATCGAAGACGGTCGTACCGGTAATCAGGGTAAACCCGTGTTTTCACCCCTGCTTATTGAGTGGTTTCAGGAAGCCTGGCTAATCGCATCGGTTGATTTAAAGCAAACCAAAGTAACGTCCGGTACCTTGGTGGCAACACTGTTATCGAATCCGAGGCGTTATGGTCAGTCAGATTATTTTGATATTTTTCATCATCTATCGGCCGAGGATTTACGTAACAACTTACCGGGTATCACCGCAGACTCTACGGAACAAACCGGTATTGAAGAATCGCAAGCCGGAGTGAAAGGCGCAACGCCAGTCAGAGGGGGGGATTCTGCCCTGGCTAAATTCACGATAGATTTCACCGCACAAGCCCGCGATGATAAAATTGATCCGGTATTTGCCCGTGACCGCGAAATTCGCCAAATGATTGATATCCTGGGACGGCGGCGTAAAAACAACCCCATTGCAGTGGGCGAAGCGGGCGTTGGTAAAACAGCCGTTATTGAAGGTCTGGCGCTTAAAATAGTGCAAGGCGATGTACCCGAAATATTACAAGACGTGGATATTATCGGGCTGGATCTTGGATTACTGCAAGCTGGTGCCAGCGTAAAGGGGGAATTTGAAAACCGGCTAAAGGCGGTTATCGAAGAAGTCAAAGCATCCCCGAAACCCATTATTCTATTCATAGACGAAGCGCATACCTTAATCGGCGCTGGCGGACCCGCAGGTGGGGGGGATGCGGCGAATTTACTAAAACCCGCCTTGGCGCGTGGTGAACTGCGCACTATCGCTGCTACAACCTGGTCGGAGTATAAAAAATATTTTGAAAAAGACCCGGCCCTGGCGCGTCGCTTCCAACTCGTCAAGTTGGACGAACCCACCCCGAAAGATGCAGTTACCATTATTCGTGGTTTGCGGGAAAAATATGAACAGGCACACGGTGTTTATATCAGGGATGACGGTGTAGAGGCTGCCGCATTGATGTCTGCTCGTTACATTACCGGCAGACAACTTCCCGATAAAGCGGTTGATGTTTTGGACACCGCTTGTGCTCGCGTAAAAATCAGCATTAGCGCCAAACCTGATTGTGTTGAAGATCGCGAACGGCGCATCGCCATGCTGCAACGAGAATCAGGTGCCATCCAGCGTGATATCGACTCTGGCATCACCAGTAACAAGGAAAAAGTCATCGAACTGGAGGAAACTATTAGTCGCATACAAGAAGAGTTAGCCGCTTATTACACACGCTGGGAAAAAGAAAAAGCGGCAGTGGAAAAAGTGGTTGATGTTCGGCAAAAATATGCTGAATTCAAGGCAGGCGAAAGTACCGATGAATCCACGGACATAAAGCAACTCTCGGAAGAACTGGAAACTAGCAAAACGGCGTTAGCCAGCATACAGGAATCAGAGCCTCTAATTCACTATGAAGTTGGACCGGAAGTAGTCAGTGCCGTCATCTCAGATTGGACAGGTATTCCGCTCGGTAACATTGCCCGTGATGAAGCCAAATCCGTACTCAGTTTTGGCAACAACTTAAGAAAACGCATAAAAGGCCAAGACCATGCCATTGACTCAATCCACGAAGGCCTCCAGGCAGCAAAGGCAGGGCTAAATAATCCGAATACGCCCATGGGTGTGTTTTTGTTTGTTGGACCCAGTGGCGTCGGCAAAACAGAAACAGCTCTTGGTGTTGCCGACCTGCTGTTTGGTGGTGAACGTTTCATGACAGCCATTAATATGTCTGAGTTTCAGGAAAAACATTCAGTGTCACGCTTAGTCGGTTCGCCGCCGGGATATGTGGGTTATGGTGAAGGAGGAGTATTAACAGAAGCTGTACGACAAAGGCCCTATTCAGTGGTGTTGTTAGACGAGGTGGAAAAAGCGGATCTCGAAGTCATGAACTTGTTCTACCAAGTATTTGACAAAGGCACCTTGTCAGATGGAGAAGGGCGGGTGATTGACTTTAAAAATACCATTGTACTATTAACCAGTAACCTTGCCACCGATTTGATCATGCAATTATGCTCGCAGCAGGAATTCCCCGATGTTGATACCTTGCGCGAAGCCATACACCCGATACTTAGCAAACATTTTAAACCCGCATTGTTGGCACGTATGAATATCATCCCATTTTTCCCCATTGCAGGTGATGCGTTGAAAGAAATCGTGGCACTTAAGTTAAAACAAGTTGGGAAGCGTTTGCTCGACAATCAACAAATGCAATTTGAATACGACGAAAAAGTAGTGGATCAAATTGCTGAACGTTGCACTGAAGTGGAAAGTGGTGCCCGCAATGTTGATCACATCATCAATCGTACTATGTTGCCACAAATATCCACGGAATTATTACAGCAAATAAGCAGTGAGTCGAAACCCAGCAGACTCAACGTCAGCATTGATGACAACGGTGACTTTAAATATGATTTTTTATCTTGATAATTGCAATGTTAAAATATTAATAATGGCTTAATAAATAATCGTATGTCTAAACCAATGAATGATGCGCTGGCAACAGTGGAGGAATTTATCAGTATTACCACGTCGCTTTCAACCGAACGCAATATCGATCAGTTGTTAAGCATGATAGTGGCTTCCGCATGCCGTATTACTCAGGCTGATACCGGTCTTATCTATGTACTGGACACCACTAAACAATTTTTAGTGGTGAAAGCAGTACATAGTCGTTCGGCAGACCCAAAGCTATATGAGTTTGAGTCAGTAGCATTATTTATTGATGGTGAACGAAATTTAACCCACCTGGGTGCGTACAGCGCATTTACCGGTAAGCTAAGCAATATTCCAAACATCTATGAATACACAGGCTTTGGCTTTGATGACATCTATGCGTTTGACCGAAAACATAAATATTATACACAATCAATATTGGCAGTGCCGCTTCGCAATCATGAAAATATAACGATTGGTATTTTGCAATTAATCAATCGCATTGATAGCAACACCAATGAAATCATTCCTTTTCCTGGTTCTGTCGAGAGAATTGTGACTGCATTTGCATCACAGGCCGCAGTTGCCATCGACAATGCGCAATTAACCAATAAAAACAAACGTCTTATTGACGTTCTTAATCATAGCAACAAACAATTGGAAGCGGAAAATCAACAACTGCGAAAAAAAATTAAGAGCAATTACGATTTTACACGTATCGTCGGCCAGGGCGAAGCCATGCAGCGTGTTTTTGGTTTATTGAAAAAAATATTTGATTCTGACGCAACCGTATTATTAGGGGGGCAAACCGGCACAGGCAAAGAACTCATTGCCCAAACCATTCACTATAATAGCAAGCGCAGTAAAGGGGAGTTTGTGGCACAAAACTGCGCTGCATTGCCTGAAAACCTGCTCGAAAGTGAATTGTTTGGATTTAAAAAAGGCGCTTTTTCAGGTGCGAACAGCGACAAAATGGGACTCATCGAATTGTCCCATGGAGGTACATTATTTTTGGATGAAATCGGCGACATGCCCGTGACATTGCAGGCCAAGTTATTACGTGTGTTACAGGAAAAAGAAGTACGACCGTTAGGTGCGCTAACGCCTAAAAAAATCGACATACGCGTTGTTGCTGCTACCCATTGTGATCTGTTAAAAAAAATAGAAGCAGGTGAGTTTCGTGAAGATTTGTACTACCGATTAAGTGTTTTTCCGATTAATTTGCCACCGCTCTCTGCCCGTAAAGAAGATATGCCGTCATTACTACAACATTTTTTAAAACTATTTAGCGAGCAGTATTCAAAAAACATTAGTGGCTATTCACCGAAGTCTCTGGATATCCTAATACAGCATGAGTATCCCGGCAATATCCGGGAACTCCGCAATGCGGTCGAACGTGCGGTGCTGCTATGCGAGGATGGTGGTAATATTTTAGAAGAACATTTGCCGGAAAAAATGCAGGAAGTCGCTAGCCGTATGGATATGAAAGATAAATGTACCGAAACAGTCATTCCAGATTCAGTGTTAGCGGCTAATGATGGACTAAAGGATGCCATTGATAATTTTGAAGCCTCGATTGTACGCAACAAACTATCTGAATGCAGTTGGAATCAAACCCAGGCGGCAGAAAAACTAAAAATAGGACGCCGTACTCTCATTGAAAAAATGCGACGTTATAACATTAAACGAGATACAGATGCCGTTCATTAACTCTAAAACGATATTTACGATGGTCATCCAACTAAAGTATTAAACTTGTTGGCACAAATATAGCCATATAATTCAGCATAGTACTAAGGTTTGAAACCACAGCAGTGTCCCAAAATATTATCAAATAATGTCATTTCAAATAAATATCAACATCTACTTGCTTTGCCGCCTTGATCAAATTTCTGTCTAATGTTGCAAGTGGTAACCCTTCCCGCATCGCAATCTCAAGATAAGCGCTGTCGTAGCTGCTTAACTTATAGGCTCGCGCCAACGTCAACGTCCTGCCAAATGATTGATCGGATGTAAGTGGGTCAACATGTATCGGAAGATTCTCCAGTTGCGCAATAAATCGCTCCACTTCCGCCACATTGACCTCCAACCGTCTCTCAGCACTGATAAACACATTGGTGGCCTCTAAGTGCCATAAATTAGGGACGATGGCATCTGCATTTGAAAAGCTTGTTAATACATTTTCGGAATATTTTTGGTCTGAGCGCTTATCACTCTCCAACAGCCAGCGCATCGCCACGGAATTATCCAGCACAAAATGAGTCATTTTCGGCCACTTGTCTTTAAATCAGCCATAGCAGCATCTGTCACTTTGTGCTTTTTCGCTTTTAATATATTGCTAATGGCCAACTCTGTTTTCAGGCGACTCCCGAGCCTGCTCGGAATGAGATCAGCGATCGCCTTGCCGCGATTCGTTATCGTGAAGGCTTCGCCTGCTTCAACTCTACGCAGTATTTCCGGTAATTTTGTCTTAGCTTCGTAAGAACCAATCTCTTTTAACATCGAAATTTCTCCTGTTTGATATAGACTAGTATGGTGGTCTGTTCTGGGGGTGTCAAGTAATTCGACGAACCAGCCTTTTTTGTTACTTTACATGCAGTTATGGCTCAAGGAAGTGCCATCCGTATCAGATTTGTTAGGCATTGAAGAAATACATGAAATCCTCTGGGGTGTCCTGCCGGACAACCACTGCAGACCCCGTATAAACACATGGGATCGTGGTCATCTGATGCCCGCTAACCACCACATGAGCGGTAGTCCTGATGCCTTCAAAGACACCTTCTTTGTTACCAATATCCTGCCGCAAAACTCAAGATTTAACCAATCCAGGGGGCATGGTCTCAAACCGAAATGGTCGTGTGGGGTAGAGTAATTTGGAGGGGATGCTGACGATGATTTCTTCACCCAGTACGGCAATTATGGTGGTGCTGGATCCGCTCGCCAGTGATGGCGATGCTGCAGCATCATGAAGAACAGCGATGATAGGTGTTTATAATTTGATTATGTAATAATATTATAGATTTTTCATATTTTTTTGATTTGTGAAAACAATTTTTTTGCGTGTTTATCGTCGTTTGCAAATATTGCTATGCACCTTGATTTTTGTGATTGTGTTGAATTAAATATAATCCCATCGCCGCCTAATTGTTTTAACCAGTAGCCTAGAATTTGAGACTGCATTGGTACTTTGCAATAACCCCAGTCGCTAGTAAGTGGCCCTTGATTAAGTAAATATCGAAGGTTTGGGTACTGAATGAATTTTATTATCTTTTCTATATCCCAGAGTGTTAATTCCTTGGAAGGTGTAAAGCGGTATTTTTTGTCTCCGGTCGCTAGTGGTGTACCATGCGTATGTTCATCAATCGCGCACATAAATGACTTTTCCGACACAAACCCGCTCTCCAAATTCATAATTAAGCATGGACACTGAATGTCATACAGGCGTATATGAGCGTGGGTAACAAAAGAAATATTTTCATGAAATGTGGGGTATTTGTCGCCAGGTGCGCGATAGCCGGAACAACGCCCACCAAACCGCTGCTCTGTGACAGGGTTGCCCGGTGGGGCCTCCATGGTCGATAGCGGATGGACGATAAACCAGTCACAGCCGTAGGATGGTTTGCTTCGGTCAGACCGATCGATCATCGAACCGCCAGCTGAACGGCGGCGCCAATAATGGCTTCTTGGATGTCGGTTGGAGTGGGGGGCAGGGTTGGGGCAGGGTTGCGGATGTGGTTTTCGGATCACTGCCCATTTGCTCGTTAAATTCATCGGCGTGGATGTTGATGAGTGCGTGTGTTGAATCATCACCGGCCAACGCCGGTGATTTTGTCCTGGTTTTTTGCGGTAATGATTCCTCAGCACGGTTATTTTTTTCACTTGGACCACCTTTGGTTGAAACGATCCCGTATATTTTTGCCATTTTATAATTACCTGCAAAGTTATCCAAACCATGCAGGGAGGTGTATCGCTTTTTTCGTTATCCGCCCTACTTCTATTTCTTTGTTGCGCATAATGTATATTATGTTAAATAACATATATTGACTATTAGGGGTTTTGCGTGAAACGCCTCCCCCGTCGTGAGCCCAACCAAAAGTAGCTAAAAAAACACCCAAAAGTAGGTAAACCTATAGGCAAAAGTGCGTAAACCGGGATTTTGATGATTTTACTCTCCAGCCAAAAGTAGCTAATTGGGGACTTTGCCAGTCAAAAGTGCATAATTGCGGACTTGTACGTTAGCTCCCCTCTGTCGCGGTGGCCTTTTTAGATGCAAACTCTGTTATTGCAGAAGTTAGAGTCTCTGCCTGGGATCTCAAATGAGCGTTATCCGACTTGAGATCTGTTATCTGTTGCAGGTATCCCTTTGACGTATTCTGTTCGTGCTTGAGGTCTGTTAACACCTCAAGATGTTTACTCGACTCATTTGTATAGTCCTGACGTACACGTTCAAGTTGTTCCGACAGCTCAGTTACCTTTTTTTCTAGTAGCTCTCTCTCTTTGCGAAATGTGTGTTGTTCGTCTTTCAGTTTTTGATCTGCGTCTCGAAGCGATTCTGTTAATGAAACGACCTGGTGATCCTTGCGTTGAAGATCATTCTGCAGCTCTTGCATAAGGGAATTAAGATTATTTTCTTTTTCTGACCAGTTTTTACTCAGTTTTTCTGACTTATCTATAAGAGCGTTACGTTCGTTTTCAAACCTTTGTATCAGTGTAAGACTCTCTTGATTTCTCTCTTTAAGCTCGGCTATCAACTGTTCTTGACCTTGAGCTTTTGTGTCCAACACTTTGATTTCACTGGTTAGTTCTTCAGTTTTTAGGTTCAGCCCTTGAATATGGTTTTTGTACGTTTCTTGTGCTTCTTCGAGGGCAGCTTTATCTTGCTGTAGCGTTGCAATTTCTCGGTTTGAAGATTCTAGCTGATCTTTTGAAGTCATTAGTTCAGTATTGAATACGGTTATTCTTTCATCCAGTACCGTATTCATGCTCTGCCAGTAGCCAAGAATCCCTTTTTTGAGCTGATCGGCAAACCCCTCAATCTGTTTTTGCAGTTCTTCTGGCAGTGAGTCAGCTTGTGCTAGCAAATCAGTTTCCGCCTTAAGCGCTTTCAGATGATTGTTTATCGTGCCAGCATTACCCGTGCCTGTGACCTCCCGCACACGACTCCAGCCAGGCCACTCATTATCCTCAAGTTCGTGTAACAATTTGCCTGTTAACTCTTCGATAGCTTCCTTAATGCGTTCTTTGCCTATTCCAGGACGCGCCATTGCAGTGTTCCTTGCAAGAAATACGAAAATACGATATTACGTAATACCGTAACTTTTGACAAATAAAAGCCATATAAAACACCATTACTTCCAATAACTACAACTTATCGGTAGTAATAATGCTAGACTGATTTCGTACCAAAAAAGACGATATTTGAACAAAAACTTAAATCACTAAAGCCATGAGCAAACAAAATTTCCCTGTCCAAATTCATGCCCACTCTCATGCGCATGCGCTCGAAATTGAGCTGCCGGAGTCCTTGGGTCGAGATACTCGATCTCGATTATTGGCTATTGTCAGAACAGGTACCCCAGAAAACACACTCAAGGCTTATGCAAGTGATCTACGTTATTTTTGGGGATGGTTCCTGGCAAGTTATCCGGACAAGTCCGAGCGAATCCCCTACTACCCTATTGAACTGGAAGTTGTACTCACATTTATAGCGGATCATGCTGTCGGCCTACCTGAAGAAACGGAAGAACGACTTAATAGCATCATTGTTCACAAAAACGGTAAGCGAATTCTCAAGCTGAAAGCCAAGCCAGGGACTCACAAACCCTCTACGATACGCCGTAGGCTTGCTACGATATCTCGTATGCACCGCCCCTACGCTGACGACCTGAATCCTGTTAAGCACTCATCTGTTAAGGAAATTCTCAGGAAGTACGGTTTAGCCTTGGCTAAGCACAGCGCTGGCCAAAATGAAAAATCAACTATTCGTCGTAAATCGGCGATGACATTAGATATCCTGAAAGCCATGCTGGAGACCTGTGATGAATCAATAAAAGGCCTGAGAGATCGCGCCATCTTGTCAGTTATGTTTGATTCTGGCGGTCGGCGACGCTCTGAAATGGCCAATCTCCACATAGATAGACTTGTAGAGACCGATGGCGGCTATCTTATTGATATCGGTATATCAAAGGCCCACCAGGATATTGAACCAGACTGGAAGCCAATCATTGGCCAATCTGCTGATTACCTACGCGAGTGGCTGGAAAAATCAGGTGTAAATGAGGGCTATATATTCCGCTCGTTTACTCGATCTGGCAGTCTACGCGCAAGCATCTCTTCCAGAGCTATCGCAAATATGATCAAAGAGCGCGCAGGCCTTGCCGGGTACAACGGTGAAGACTTTGGTGGTCACTCTCCTCGCGCAGGTTTTTTAACTGAATCAGCGATGCAAGGACACAATATCTTCGAGGCTATGGAGCTTAGTGGTCACCGCTCTGTAGAAGTGGCAAAACTGTACTACAGACCTGCGGATATCCTAAAAAACACGACAGCAGGCCTATTGTCTAGCACCAGTAAAAACAAAGTCTAGCCTACCCTACCCCCTTGCTAATTGCAGGGGTGGCTAAATAGCAATTCTCGCTGGGTCATCTCTGCGCTATTGTCTTGGCAGCTGGAATAACGAGTCCCATTTTGTAGCACGTAGTCGTGACATGACTCCCCTGCACTTGTCTTTACGCGCCATATGCTCTGTATCAAATCGAATTGCCACACACCAGCACCATTAATAAAGCCTGGTGTGGCTACTTGAGCCCGAATGACAGTTATGGAGCGCAAAGCAACAAATGCCTTTAGATGCTCGGGGTGAGTGAAGAATATGACACTTTTTAAAAAATCCTCCCCGTCATTGGGTCTAGCTTCGTATTCAACATGAAGCCAAGGGCGTGTTGAGGGCATATGAACTTGATCCCAGTACACGCTTCCATCCGCAGTATTTAGCAAGCCCCCTGCAGCCATAGCCTCTGCTCTTGTCTCAAACATTCACTTACCAACTTGCTTGAAAATGAACACTATAGATTGTAGCTCTTTAGTGTTCAAGCTGGCCATATGCTTATTTTTAAGTCTGGAAACATTTATGACATTAAATAAAGCATTAGGCACTGCTCTTAAGCAAGTTCGTAACGCAGCCGGGTTGACTCAAGAAGACTTTTCACAGGTTTCAAGCCGAACTTACATGAGTACGCTTGAGCGCGGTTTAAAAAGTCCAACATTAGAAAAACTGGATCAAATTGCTCAAGTGATGGGTGTTCATCCTCTAACTATTTTAGTTCTTGCATATTCACGCATGGAAAAGAAGGAAAACACAAACAAGCTTCTCAAAGAAATTCAATGTGAGATAGATAACCACATAAACTGAAGTTTCACGCTTTTTAGGGGGCGTCCGGGCAGGTAGGGGGCATTTTATTGGGTTTTGCCCCAGTTTTCACAAACCCCGATTAAATACATACGCCGTAGCCTTGGTGCTTCCACATTCCAAAAAAGCGTGAAACTTTAGCCACATAAAAACGTTCAGCACCACAAGACTTTTCCTTTACGCAACCAAAAGTGCGAGCAACACCCCGTCTTTAACCAAACAGATGGGTGTAGCGTAGGAACATTCCCTTGAGTGAGGGTCAGCGACCAGTTCGGTTTAGCCTCCTCAATTAGTAATAACTCAAGTCGCTTGCCACAACCACAAGGGCATCGAAAGGCCACAGCCCAATCCTCATTGTCTTCTCGCGCCAATACCAAATTACGCCACGGCAATCGATCCGGAGGTGTATCTGATTCAACAACATTGATACGACGTGTAGGCAATAGAAATTCTTTCAGTTTCAAATACCAGTGCGGCTTCTTCATAGCGACACCCCTTTTCGGTCAAAACATGGCATGCCCAACAAGGGCTCCACCAGTCCTCTCCCAAGATAGGGGTTGTGTGCTCGTTGAAACGTATCTTCACTGATATGCTCTTCCTCGCCCGCTGCTAGTGAAAACAGTGTGCGCGCGCGCAACCTGTTTGGCTCTTGCCTAAATGGGTATACGCGAGCAATAAATTCCATCACACAATCGCTTGCCGCCCGCATATTTAACGAAATAACAGACGGAGCTTCGTCAGCCAATCCCTTTATATATCCTTCTGCAACTTGATCATCATGCTCTTCTGGTGCCGCTTTCTGTAGATACTCTCTACGCAACGTTTCAGGGGAGTAAACATGACGATCCGCTAAGGTACTACCACCTGGTTTAATGTAGTCCACTCGACCACAGACATCGCCAATAGCAACCTCTTCACCCGGCTTTTGTCTCGTAGGTATAGTGACAGCAACATCGAACAAAGGCTGCAAGAACGCTACTGCAATACGATCACATATCTGGCGACCTTCAAAGCTATCGACACAACAAAAAAGCACATCTGCCTGGCCAGCCAGTTCTATTGCATCACGGCTGGCAATACTGGATTTAAGTGACAGTATTTCTATATCGTCGCGATAAGTTCTAACACCTGATGAAAAGCTATCAACTTTAGCTACACTTTTATTGGCGTCCTCTTGGGTGGCATGCAAAATACGATTAAGATTTTTAATCTCAATCAGGTCAAAATCAATCAATATCAGTCGACCAATTCCAAGTCGTGCCAATTGTTCTGCGACAATTGATCCTGTGCCGGATATACCTACAACACAGGCTGTCAGGCTTTTCAAATCATCACCCATATTCGCTGAAAACGCCATTGGCTTCGCGGCTAGTTGCCTCGTTTCAGTGAACCGCCAGAGGTTAATATCATCGGCTGAGCACATCACACTGCTGATATCCTTGATTACCATTTGACGATCATAAAGCCGCGCACGTATGGTTCCATTTGGCGTCATGATAGCGGAGCCATGTGGAATGCAAGGCGATTCAGACGCCTCAAACAAGCTTGGCATAACCTCATGATCACTTTCATCGTCCATGGTTGAAAAATCCAATAGGCCACCCGGATGTGAGTGTATGAGGATCATCGACAGCGAATTTGACGCTGCACAATCTATAGCAGCCTCTAAGGTTGAACCAGGCCAGCTGATCCTATCTGGCAATCGAATTCTACAGTCAGCATGCGCAACAGGTATTATCTGGCTCACCACGAACCGATGCTCTGCGCTTCGCACACATATCAGGATAGCGGCTGCCTCCAAGCCGTCACCGGGGAACAGGTGAACCCGCAATAGCGCATGATGCTCCTGGGATAGTACCAGTCGGGATGAACTACTCATTCTCCCACCTCCCTAAGCAAAGACTCTTCGATGACGGCCAAGTGAGTGACCACACAGTCCGTTAGCGGATTCCAGCGTGTCGCCCCATTGAGATGACGGCTCCAGCGCTGGTAGGTCGTTCCAACAATGTTCACGGTGCTCTGCGTTTGCTCAATCTTTCCACCATTGGCTAACGTCAGCGCAGGATACACATAGAACATGTCTATAGCCGCACCCGGATAGGTTGTTGGTATTTCGATGGCAATGGTTGTGTGCTCATGGTTATACCCACTCGGTAAGATATAGTTGCGAATAATAAGCCAGCGCCGCCCACCATCCAGCACTGTCTTCCATTCAATGTCCAGTGCATTTAAATAAGCCCTGTCCTTATCAAGCAATGCAAACGCCATCGAAGAGGTGGCAACTGCATCTCCATTATTGATTTCCGCAGGTATTAGCCTGAGCTTCTCAATACCGGGTTTACGAAGATCAATATGGTCATCCAGCCCAATACTCTGTTTGGGTTCACCTTTGACCTTTAAAATCAAAATCCAACCTTTGTCAGGGTTAAAACCAGCGGCATTTAAGGCATCAGAGGCAAGGATCGTTGGGTGATCGGATATAACTAATACTCCCTGAACATTCAACTGCCAACTTTTTGGCTTGGTGTATAATTTTTCGAGCGCCGGATCAATAAGATCAATACACTCTCCCTCAGCAATCATCCGATCCTCCTTTGATTGACGCTCTAACCAAATAGAGTGATTCTCAGGTATACAGCCTATCTTTCTCAGAGCATTTTCCTGAATATTTGAGGAGCCCCAAGGAAGGCGTTGCCCATTCAATGCAAAGTAGAACAGCCGATCACTCTCAAACACGACAAATTGTTCAACTCCACGATGGTACACATCCACAGTTTCGGATAGGTTCACCTCTTCTAGCGAGCCTGCGGCCTCGATCAGTATCAATATGTGACGATCAACGGGAATCCTGCCTGCTGCTTCCAGAATTTGGCGACCGGTCGGTATCGGGTCATCAATTTCAATCAGGCTTCCTTGCATGCTTGAATCAACAACTTGGATTTGATATCTGTGTGCCGGGCGCAAGGGGCGGCCTTCTCTACGGCATACAGCAATATCTTCAAGCGCAATGCGCTCTTCGTTAGGGGGGGTTACATTGCTCATAAGATCAATCTCTTGTTTGTGTTTAGCCGGTCGCGATATGCGATATATGGCTGTTCAAGAGGTTAATCGCTGTAAAAAATACAACCGGAAGAATTAATTTATATTTTTATCCTCATCTCACCTTCAGGGACTTTGCCACAGATAAAAAAGTGCGGACACCGGGGGCATGAACGAACTGCAGGTTTTTCAGGAAAATATCCATTGGCGATTGCAGTCAAGGCTGTTTGCGTTCTTTCCAGACGCGTCGCCTTTTTTCTATCCGTAATAGTGACTTGCTCCTGGGTTTCCCCCGCCAGGTGTACAGCCTCAACTCGTGATCCACACCCAAAATGTTGTTCAGCCGCTTCCATCAAAATGGAATACTCAATATGGTCATACTCTTCTTTACTCTTCTTACCGGTGTTGATGCGCCGAAGAGTATGGTTACCGTCCGTATCAAGTGTGATCTCATCAGGTAAAACACTAATCTCACCATCTGGAAAGGAGATGCGTAATACTTCAGGTTTCACCAGTTGGCGCCCTTGGCGCGTTTCTATCAGGTATTCCATGAGACGTTGGCCGATTTTTCTGTAGTCATCGGCATAACCGTGATCAACTGGCCCTTTGTTGCACCAGGATTGTTCATATTGGGCCTCTAGTTCCGCCAGTGTGGGAGTGGACTCAGAATGTTGGCGAACAAGCCAATCAAGCACGTCGTACACAGCACTGTGCATTTTCATAAAAGCGCTTTCTGTCCGCCTACCGGATAACGCTAATACATGGGTATATAGAAATCGTCGAGGACACCGGTCATAGAGGCTTAATTGTTTTTGCGTGATCAGCAGATCCTTTGTACTGACTGGGAATACCTCAAGCGGTACTGGTGCAGCAAACAAAAGTAGCGGTTCCGTATTCCGTTGAATGGTCGCCTCTATACGTCCTATGTATTTGGAGTGATTTCGGCGCTTACCATTATTTTGAGCAGAGGATGCGTACAATAGGAGTCGATCTTCGGCTCGTGATGCCGCTACAAAAAACTTACACTCTTCCTCTTCTTCGTGACCAGCCTTGATAGCCTCAAGACCTGTCATACCTTCCGTCCCCTCGACCAGGCCATCCGGCGGAACACAGCGCGGCGGTTTGTTATTTGCGGGCAATCCCGTAGCAATCATGCCCGGTAAATGTACCACTTTAAACTCAAGACCTTTACTGGCGTGTATAGTCATCAATCGCACACCATCAATTCCTAATGCCGCCCGTGGCAGCTGACGCATTTCCCTGTCTTCAGACAGCAGTACAATACGTCGAATCCGCGATAATAATCTTTCAATAGGCAAGCCTTTACCGTTAATGGGTTTACGGCAGAAATTCAGCAACTGCCACAGAGCGATACCTTGCATCTGGCCTTCCAAGTCCTCGGCCAATGCGGCTCGCTTTGCCAACTCAAGTCGATCAATGATCAGCGTCGCCAAAATTGACCACGGATTACCATTTATGGGGAAGCCTTCTAACACAACGGATAAGCGTTTTAACGTATTGCGCGTTTGCTCAAGCAGTCCAGGAACGTCATCCACTTGCTCGCCCCAACCCAGTGGTTCAAGCCCTGCATGACGAATATGTTGGTGTAGAAGTGACAATTGATCTAAGGGTAATTCAAAGTCTGGCAGCGACGCGGCGCGGACTAAACCGATGGCATGCCGGTCAGTTACCAAGGACAAGATCGACAGAAGGTCCTTGACCTCATCTCGCTCAAACAGGCTGCCTAAATACAGTACTGGCAATCCAACTTTCTCAAAGCTTGCAGCAATTTCGCTGAGCCGGTTGTTCGATGCACATAATATAGCCTGTTCTTTATAGTCAAACCCCTGTTGTTTCGCTTCTTCCACCGCAGCGGCAATCACTGCGATTTCATCATTCGCTGTCTTTGCGACTCTCAGCTCAGGCAGTTCGTTTGATACGCCTCGATCAGCACTCAACTGTAGTGGCAAAGCACCTTTAGAAGCCAGCATACCCGACGAGAATTGACTGTACAGGTTAACAACCTCACTCACGGAACGATAGTTGACAGCTAACTCACCAACACTCGCCTCTGGGAAGTCTTGGGCAAATCGCTTCATATTGATAGATGAAGCACCACGAAACCGGTAAATGGATTGTCTGGAGTCGCCAACTACCCACAGTTGCTTTCCTTCTCCAGCAATGGCCTTTATCAAGCGAACAGATGCACGGTTAACGTCCTGGTATTCGTCCACCAAGATATGTTGATGGCGCTCTGACAGTAGCTTTCTAACCTCCGTATCATCTTCAACTAGGCGAACAGGTAGAGAGACAAGATCACCAAAATCAACACTGTCCTCCTTTAATAGCAATTGTTCATATACTTCGAACAGATGTGCGACATCTAGGCATTTTTCGGCTTGCTCTGTTTGTTGTTCATCGTTCGCCGTTTCCAACATCGCTTTAGCTAGCGCTTTGTACTGCGCAGCATTGACAACTTCGTCTTTCGCTCGTGAGATGGCACTGAGCATATCGCCCAAGTCCAGTGTGGGATCATACAGATTGCGAAAATGTTTGAGCGGTAATCTCGCTACTTCGTCTTCTAACAGTTCAATAGCTTCGTAACGAGTAATGACCCGTGGGTTCTCTGACAGTCCCAGCCGATCATGAAAACGGTGGACAATATCCAAGCCGAAGGAATGGAAGGTGCCCAGCCACAATGTCGCTATCGCCTTGGGAAATGAAACCGCAATACGATCTCGTAATTCGCCTGCGGCCTTGTTGGAGAAGGTCAACACAACGATCGATCCGGGATCGATACCAGCGTTCAATAGGGTCTCGATTCGGTGTACTAAAGTTCTGGTTTTTCCGGTACCAGGTCCAGCCTGAAGTTGAAAAGGCGTGCCATGATGACAAGCCGCTGCACGCTGAGAGGGGTCGAGCACCACTGGGACACTCGCCTTCTCTTTTGGCTTTTGTGGTTTCGGAAATATCGCCGGCAGCAGTAACGCATCGATCAGTTGCTGCTGAACAACCGTTAACGGCATATTGAGACGATTGGCAATCGCTGTAGATGACAATACCTCTTCAATATGCCAGCGTTTTGCCAAGCGACGTGGAAGCATGAATTCCCGTGCAAAGAGATCCATGATGACCTCCCTTCTTTCTCGACATCCGTAGTCAGCAACCCGCTCAGCACCTATGGCAGGCGCTTCTGCGGGCCGGTCTGGCTCAGTATCTTCGGCTACACTGTCCTCAGAACCACCTTCCAATACCACATGCCCGATTTCATGCGCTATCAAAAAAGCTTTATCAAAATCGCTCCCAACATTCTCATACAAAATCATCCATGCTTGACTATCAAAAACGGCTCTCCCACCCTTCAACTGTGGGTCATCCTTTGATACCGGGTAAATTTCTATTTCCCTGCGACTGGCCTCCGCACTAACAAAACATAGCAATGAGTAATTATCGTCACCTAACGCCACAGCTAAATCATGTAGTCGTGCAGCCTCCTGACGAGCCGCCTCGATTGCATCCATTCATACTATCCTTTCATCGCCTTAAGTGCTGATTTTTGCTCTTCAGACAGACCTGAGTTCTCTATAGCCTCATCAAAAGTCATTTGTTTTCCCGCACTTGGCTTTCCATCTGATTTAAATCGTTGCCCTGTGGGCATACTTGGTGATGCATGCAAAGCGGTATTGAGAGTGTCAACCCCCACACCAACTAACTGCGCAACCTGTGATACTAATCGCTCTGGTAGGGTTGACGCCTGAATGACACTGTCACGCAAACGCGTTAAAAATAGCCGTGTCACATTCAGTTCTTTCGCTATCTCACGGAAACGCTGATCACTTAAGTCCAATAGGGGGTTGATAGCGAAATTTTTTGTTGCAAACGCCGGATCGGCAGGACTTAGCAACGACTGAAATCTCGACCAAGCTCGTCCAGCGCTGTCACTCGACACTATCTTCGGTGGTTTCTCATCTAGATTGGGAGCTGTCAGCAATTCAATAGACAAATCAATCAAGGCTTCACGATACTGCGGATATTGCTCTACATATACTGCCAGTATTTCAGCATCCCGGTTAGGTTCAATTGAGAACGCATGCAATACATCCCTTTCTCCCGTGTCATGTGTAGTCTTCATAATAGTTCCTCCACCTGGAGCGCATCCTTCAGCTTTGAATAGGCACGACTCAAACGGTTACGTACCGTCCTCTCCCTGCATTTCAATGCTTTGGAAATGGTCATTACATCTGGGTCTTTCGACTCTATTTGTATGCCTTGTAGTATTAACCCCACTGCTCGCTTTTCATCGTCGGGTAAATCGTTAATCGCTGCCAATAGACGTAACCGGAAAGCCGGATCATCTAATTTTGATTGATTTGGGTTAAAAAACTCTGCGGCGGCGGCCTCGACTTCAGGGCTCACGTCCAATCCTTCTTCAGCACTTTGTGAAAGAGCGGTCGCATTTCTCAGTGGATCGGATTTATAAGTAGGCCCCAATTGTTTCAATATATCTTTACGAAAACTCTCAAATGCATGATTAAAATTTACTTCCCAATAATACATTTTGTCTTGTTGAGTGTTTCTGTCCGACGCAATTTTCTCCATTATTCGCACCACGATCTCTTCGCGAATATCCCTTGCGCGATCCACTCTAGAATCAGGTATTGATTGGTTCAAGGAGGTTTCTATTCTTGTATAAAATGACTTGAAAAGTGCTTCTACATGCCTTTTTTCCAAAGCCAATTCTTTATGTCGAAGGTAATAAATTAGAACCTCAAATGGCACTATCTCATCAGGATTCAAACACATATCTACCAGTTGATCTGGCTCTAGCAGATCAAGGTTTTCAAGTAAGCACTCTGTCTCACGCCTTCTTTGATAGGGTTTCCCATCCCGAGTTACCTTCCCTAATGAAATTACCATCCTAGAATCTCTATATAAGTTAATCTCTGAAGAGCAAGTACAGGCTGTTCAATAAAAAAGAGTGTTGGCCACGATAAACTTCAAAACACCTCTTGGCCGTTGGTTATATTCACTGATACTGTATTACTTAACACTAACCGACACACGGAGGTCTGCACACTCCAACATATCAACCAATGCATCAATAGTAAATTTTCCAACTTTTCCAGTCATCACATCAGACACGCGGGGACGATTAACATGAAGAATACCGGCAGCCTCTTCCTGTCTTAGATTATTCTCTTTGATCCATTTTCTTATATGTATCATCAATTGAGACTTTATTATTAACTTAGCCGCCTCTTGCTTTTCAAAACCAAGGTCCACAAACACATTATTGTTTTCAGAGGTAGTGTGCTTCATTACGCTGTCAACGCTACTCATTTTATTTACCTCTTTTTACATCCTGCTTAAACAGTCTAATAACGAATTTTGGAAATTTCCTTGCAGCATAACGTGTCGATTTTACATCTGGCAGGGCTTAATGTATAAAATTTAATACATCTTGTCAAGCTCGGAAAATTACCCGCAATTAGTGCATTAATAAAACAAAAATTCACCGAAACCTTATCGGTTGTTATGACTTCATCTGCTTGGCAGCCGAAACACCCTGGACTCCAGCCCTTTATAGGACTCACACAGCAAAATCCGATGAAATTAGACGGCGATATATATAGATTTTTTTCAGATTTTATTTGTAGGTAAAATTTAAATGTGTCTTCTTGCTCTACACTAATTGATCTTTCCCAGTTGGTATCAAATAAACCATCCCACAACGTGAATCCACATGCACAACCGTAGGGTGTTTTGAGTTCTTTATCCCCATATTTGTATTCGACGAAGGAATTACATGAAGGACATCTGTCACTGAATTTAATATTATGAAATGGACATTTCTTAAGACACCTAACCTGAAATGCTGCGCTATGGAATCCTTTTGATATGCAAACAGGACAATACCTTAAGTTTCCATCGACACTCCTTCTCCTATCATCAATCTGGTATGACGAAGGTATGCCCAAATATAGGTCTTCTTCGCCCATTCCGAGTATTTCGCATAAAACATCTATTTTGAATTCATCTAGGCTATCAAAGCTTTCAGTTGCCTTCTTAAAACTTCCTATTTTATATCCGTTTAAAAGCACTTTTAAGTCGGTATGGGAAGCACCATTTAAGTAAGAAAATTTATGGATTCTTGACCACAAGGATTCATACTTTGAGCACGTTCCAGGCCTATCGTTAAATATCATGTCGTTACTATGAATTATGAAGATGCTTGATTAACTCAGTAGAGGCATTAATATCATCTTTTGTAAGTTTCAGATTACCGCCATCCCTTTTTGATAGCCTATGAAATAGTTGGGCAATAAGAATTGTGCATGACTGCATAGTCATCTTTTTATTTCGCCTGCCGGTAGATTTTTGAGAATCCAGGAACCCACTCCAGAGATCCTTTGCATTCGATGCAAGCCTCCAGCCTGCTGAATATGATTTAGGTAGGATTTTTTCTACGATTGAAGTTCCACTTCCTTCAGGATAACCATGTTGGTCGTATTGCGTTAGGATGAACTGTAAGTCCTTATAGGATTGTATTAAAGGAAATTCAAAATCAGCGCACATAAATCTACCAATATATCTAGCGTACCCTGCATCATTTGCTTTTCCTCGGAGTTCCAGTAACTTTCTCTCCCCAACCAGGAATGTATACTGCTGAATTTTATTCTTTTTTAGCTGATTGTAGATGTTAGCCAAGTATCCAAGATCTGATAGCCTCATATCTTGAGCTTCGTCAATTATTATTATGACATTAGACTCGCCAGATTTTTTCGCTAATCCCGTAATGTACTCAACTATACGATGCTCTAGCTGTGGATTTGTGGTTCTCGTGCTCGGTACGGAGTGGCTACATGCACTTAAGAGTCTTACATGAAAATCCTTTTCATGAATAGTGGTTATCTTCCATTGGATAGTAATTATAGGAATATCATATCCAAATATTTTTTTGCGTTCTGTAGTTATGTACTCAATGGCATAAGATTTTCCTGCGCGTGAGGTACCATAAATCAATCCACCAACGACGGCGGATTGAAACCATATTCTTAATGTATTGGCAAAGAGTTCGATTGATTTGGTAGCCAGCTTGAGTTCTGTAAACATCGAAGGGTTCATTTCGGATACTCCTGTTCTTAGGTGTGTCTCAGTCGTAAATTGGTGCTCCAAAGGAAACCCAGTCGTTCCGGCCAATTGACTCCAATATCTCCTCATTGGCGGGTTCGTGTATGCATACGTCTAGCTCTTTTGTGCCAGAGCCGGGTTCTTTAACTACGCTTATTTCCAATTCCCTTTCCAATTGTGCCAGCTGATTCCGTGCCCACCTGTGAGTAACCGCTTTGTTTTTTAAGTAATCCTTACAGTTGCATAAATAAAGAAGAAGAAAACGTATTTACACTATTATACAAAGTGTAAATAGCGATTTATTTCGTGTTTCTAGATGCCA
>JAADGF010000100.1:58313-96982 GCA_013152545.1 Gammaproteobacteria bacterium | reverse complement strand
GGACAAAGGCAATCAGGAAAGAAGCCTGCAAAGCCGGTATATACCAGTTTCCAGGTTCGACCTGTTGCATGATGATGGTAATGGCCGTGAACAAAATAGCATTATCAGCAAAGGCTGTCAGAAACTGAGTGGTCAACACACGATAGATATTATTATTTATTTTATGGGGCATTTTGTCTTTCATGCTCAGGCGACTGCCAGTTTGTTGGCCGAAACACAATCGATTTTACCCGTACCTAGAACCAGCATTTTATCAATATGCATGACTTTTCGAGGTACGCCGATTTCTGCATAACCTTCATTTTTTGCTTGTGCCAGCAATGCTGCACGATCAGCGCTATCAATTGTTGTCAGTAATATCACTTGTTCACCTTTTTTGGCGTCTGGAATGGCAATGGCGGCATGCAGAGCATCAGGCCATATTTGTCCTGCCAGGTGCGACGGACTTCATCCTGAAGTTTTTTCGTTACTCTTTCCCGGCGATTGGAGATTGGTTGATTTTGTCTTATCCACCCAAGCGTAAAGAGTGCATCCTTTTATCCCTAAATCTCTGGCGACCTGAGCGGTTGATTTCTCAGCGCTGATCACCATATTGACCGTACCCTCCCTAAATTCTGTGTTATATTCTTGCTTAGTTCGTTTGCTCATCGCGTACCCCTTAATTTCAATGACTAGTTTATATGAACTTGAGTGTCCGTGTTAGTGTAGCCAGATCACAGATATAAAAACGCATTAAGAAAATTATTGCCTTCCTTGCCAATTTACGCAAAGAACTGACCCAACTGCTCGTCAGAGAGGAACAGAGTGGAAATATAAAACGACTTTATCGCGTGGAAAGCCAGACTGGCACAGTGGGAGAAATAACCGGAAAAGACAAATGTTATGGGAATAAAACAAAGATTCATTATTTTGTCCTGTCTTATAATATCAGGAGTAACAAACGATACTTTTGCGATGACGGACTATAATAAAATAGTTCTGAGTGAGAAAAGAAATGAATGTGTTGTATTACTTCATGGGTTGGCCAGGAGTAGTCGCTCATTTTCAGCGATGGAAAATGCATTGAGCGAAGCAGGGTATCATGTCATTAATGTTGATTATCCCTCAAGAAAGCACGTTATCGAAAGTCTGGCGGAAGATTATGTGACAAAAGCAATAGCAAAATGCCGTTCTGTCCTGACAGAAAAAATACATTTTGTCACTCATTCCATGGGAGGGATTCTGGTTCGCTATTATCTGGCGAATTATTCATTGGATAGTTTAGGGCATGTTGTGATGCTGAGTCCGCCGAATCAAGGTAGTGAGGTTGTTGATAAACTGGGTAATTTTCCGGGGTTTTACGTGCTTAATGGGCCCGCAGGACAACAATTGGGAACATTGGCTAAAAGCCTGCCAAACAAACTGGGGCCCGTTGATTATTCCGTTGGTGTGATAACGGGTAATAAAAGTATTAATCTGATTTTATCTACCATCATTCCCGGAGACGATGATGGCAAAGTATCGATTGAACGGGCTAAAGTGGCAGGTATGTCAGATTATTTGGTTGTGCCGCATACGCACCCGATGATTATGTCGAGTAAGGAGGTTATACGCCAGACGATAGGATATTTACAGAATGGAAAATTTTATCGAAAGAGTGCTACTCAATAAAAAGCAGAGACCATGAGCCGCAATATAAGATTAAAAGCATTGCAGGTGCTAACGATCGCAATACTGGTGACAGTATTTTTTATTGAGCCAATTCCCCAGGACGCCGGTTATCATCAGTTTGCTGATGGACATACAAAAATGGGTATTCCCAATGCCTGGAATGTTTTATCAAATATCCCTTTTGTCATCATCGGCATTCTTGGTTTCGTTATCGCCAGAAAGCATCTGTCAGAAAAAGCGCTTGTAGTTCATAAAATGCCGGTTCTGATATTTTTTATTGGCTTGATATTGACCGGTTTTGGCTCGGCTTATTACCATTTTTTACCCACTAACGAAACGTTATTGTGGGATCGGTTGCCAATGACAATATCATTCATGGCCTTTTTTTCATTTATCTTGTCGTTCCATCTTAATCAAAGATTGGGGACAGCAGCATTATGGCCACTTTTATTCATTGGGGCGTTAGCGGTATTTTATTGGTCATATACAGAAACCATGGGTTTTGGGGATCTTCGTTTTTATGCGGTTGTACAATTTTTACCGATAATACTGATACCTCTCATATTGCTGCTATTTCCTGTGTCGAGTTATCAGCAGAAATATATCTGGTTGATCCTGGGAGTATATCTTACCGCCAAGCTGATGGAAAACTTTGATACTGATATTTATCATATTTTGAGTATCAGTGGTCATACAATAAAACATATCATCGCGGCTTTTTCCGGGGTTTTTTTCCTGTTGGCGGTCTGGAGTAGTAGGGACACCAATTCAAAGTGAGTTTACGGGAGTATAAATAAAATAAAACTTGGAAGGTTTTTCAAGAATTAAGCTACGCAAGCCAATGGGCGCTGTGCATCCCGAATATAGAATGATTCCATCTCCGCATTGTTATTCATCACTCCTTTGCGATTCATGCTCTGTATGACACCCTTGTCTTTCAGCCAGTTGCGATACTTGGTCGCCACATATTCGGCACTGCAGTCAGAGTGGAAGTATAGACCTGCCCGTACCAGACACCGTTTGGCGGCGTGTTTGAAGGCGGTCAGTGAAAGCTCTACATTTTTCCCCGGATTTTCCAGGATCCAATAGCGGTTACCGAAGATGGTGGTATTTAGTCAGCGATACGGCTATAGTACGTGCTCGGTGATGGCTATCTTTAAACCTTTCAGCGTTTCACCAAGAAACTTAAAGTCCTGGCTGTCAAACGAAATGATTTCACACTTTGCCGTGATAGAATAGCGACCTACTATCGTTACCAGTGATTGGTTGGATAACTGCGTTAGGAACGGGAGCATTTTTTGTGCCGAATAAATTGATTGAAAATTTGTACCCACTGGTCTGAAAATTGCTTCCCTGAACAGTTGTTAATCTCCGTTATAGCACGTAATAACGGTCGTTTGTGATGTCGGTCTGCGCGGTGTTGTGTCATGGATTCAAAGGTATTGGCAATGGCAATAATTTTGGCGCCATCACAAATGTTTTGGCCGCTTACCCGTTTTGGGTAACCGCTACCATCTTCTCTTTCATGATGCTGTAGGATGATTTTTTTTGCCTCATTCCAACCTTCAATTTCTCGAATGAACTCTGCGCTTGCATAAGGATGTTGCTTAACTTTTTCAAATTCCATGGCGGTTAATTTGGCGGATTTATGCAAAATTTCCAATGGCAAAAATGCCATACCAAAATCATGGAGGTAGACCGCAGCGTCCAGTTGCATGGGGTCTACCGCAAAGTTCACTGTTTCATTTAGACCTCTCGCCATATCGAGCAAGCGATCGGTACGGCCTTTCCAGTAGCTGGAACGTTCTTCGGTGCTACTTGCGAGTTTTGCAAAAAAATCGAGGTCATGGTGTGCATTTTTATTGGGGGTGTGTTTGTATCGGGTTGGTTTTTTAAGGCCAGTATTTTTTATACCAATGTTTGATTCGAGTGGCGGGGATGCTTGAATAACCGTGTTCGGGTCAATTTGGTGTATGATGCGTTCTGCGTATTTAGTCACTTCGGATTGTGGATGATTGGCAATATTGCAAAGTTCGCGTTGAACGTTCTGTGTCAATGATAAATTAACGGCTTGTTTTGCGAATGTTTGCTCACACAATGTCTGGATGTTATCCATTGATAATAAGATTACATCACTTAATAGTTTGTCAAAAATAAGCTCATGTTTGCGAACTTTATCCAAAACATTTTCTAATGCATGCACAAAATCGGCAATAGGATCTAAGCCAATGATTTGAAGGTTGCCTTTAATGCTGTGCACATGGCGGAATAAATTATTGAGTAGCTCCTTGTCGTTGGGTTCGTTTTCTAACCGTAATAGCAGCGATTCAATTTCGTCGTGTAAATCGCCGAACTCAATGATGAATTCTTCGATCACATAATCTTCTATATCCGTTTCAATGAGGGCATGATTTGCCATTTAATGATATGCCTAGGTTGCTTGATGATCAGGTTAAAGAACCTACTTTTGGTGCCATGAAATAAATATGGCGCACACTGAACACCTAAATCTAAATCGTTATGGGTATAGTAGCGTGTATGTCGTGGATTTTAGTCAAAATAAATGTGCCCAATTGATTTTTCCGGGCTGAATCGATTGTGAGACTTGATACCCATGGTATACATCCTATATCGGCAGTTACCATTGTTTTTTTAGGACCTATGTCAATTTGCTATTGTAGATCCGGCAACCCCGGTGGGGTTGCCGGTGACAACGTTATAGGCGTTTTATCTTTTCTAATTGTATTATTAGGCTATCGAATGCCAATTGCGAGCCCTGGAGGGATTGCCGTTGTTTGTTAACCACTTCTGCCGGGGCACGATCAACAAATTGTTTGTTTGAGAGTTTGTTCTGACAACGTTCGATCTCGTTTTGCAGTTTATCGATATCTTTTTGCAAACGCGTAATTTCAGCGTCCTTGTCAATTAGTCCTGTCATGGGAATCAATATTTTCATACTGCCCACCAGTGCCATTGCAGATTCGGGCGCATCGTCTTTTGGGTCCAGCCAGCTCATTGACGCTGTTTTTCCTAGGCTTGCCAGGAGGGAACGGTGTTTTTCCAGACGTTGTTGGTCATGTTCATTGCCATTTTGCAGTAATACAGGGAGGGGTTTTCCAGGAGGAATATTCATTTCGCCGCGAATTTTACGCAGACTAAGAATGACGCTTTTTACCCATTCAAGTTCATCAATTGCGCTAAGGTTTATATTGGCGGCGTCGGATTCGGGATACGGTTGTCGCATAATCGTTGCTTCATTAGCATTGCTGTTATCACTGTCACCGGTGTTGACCAATGGTGCCACACGCTGCCATATTTCTTCGGTGATAAAAGGCATGATAGGATGAGCCAGGCGTAGTATTGCGTCTAGTGTTCTCACCAGGGTTTGACGGGTACCTCGTTGTAATGCTTGTGAACTGGTTGGGTCGTTGAGTATCGGTTTGGCGAGTTCAAGATACCAGTCACAGTATTCGTTCCAGGTGAAATCGTAAATCGCCTGCGCTGCCAAATCCAATCGATAGTTGGCAAAAGCGTTGGCGACTTGCTCGGATGTTTGTTGCAGCCGGGATATGATCCAATTATCGGCTATTGTGAGTGTCACGTTGTCAGTTTGTTGTCCGCAATCTTTTCCTTCTGTGTTCATTAACACATAGCGTGCAGCGTTCCACAGTTTGTTACAGAAATTGCGATAACCTTCAACACGACCCAGGTCAAAATTAATGTCGCGTCCGGTGGAAGCCATTGCGGCAAAGGTAAAACGAATTGCGTCGGTGCCGAAGGCGGCGATGCCGTCAGGATAATCCTTACGGGTGGCCTTTTCTATTTTTGGCGCCATTTTTGGCTGCATCAGGCCGGTAGTACGTTTTGTAACGAGTGCTTCCAGATCAATGCCATCGATTAGGTCGATGGGGTCCAGAACATTGCCTTTGGATTTTGACATTTTCTGGCCATGGGAGTCACGTACCAGTCCATGGATATAAACCTGCTTAAACGGTATTTTCCCAGTGAATTTTATTCCCAACATAATCATGCGGGCGACCCAAAAAAAGATAATGTCAAAACCGGTAACCAGAACGCGGGTTGGATAGAATGTTTTTAAGGCATCGGTGTCTTCCGGCCAGCCGAGTGTTGAGAACGGCCACAGGGCGGAAGAGAACCAAGTGTCCAGAACATCATCATCTTGCCTCAGTCGGGTTTCGGTTGAGAGTTGATGAGTGTCGCGCACTTCCTGCTCACAGCGACCAACATACACATTACCGTGGTTGTCGTACCACGCGGGTATCCGGTGCCCCCACCAGATTTGGCGGCTGATGCACCAGTCTTTAATGTTGTGCATCCAGTCAAAATAGGTGTTTTTCCAATTGTCAGGTACAAACTGAATATCACCGTTTTGCACCGCAGCAATGGCGGGTTCCGCTAATGGTGCGATTTTGACGAACCACTGGTCCGTCAAAAAAGGCTCAATAATGGCGTGGCTGCGATCACAACGCGGTACCATGAGTTTATGGTCTTCAATTTTTTCCAGGAGATTTTGAGCCTGTAGATCCTTGATGATTTGCTGCCGGGCGTTACTGCGATTAAGGCCGCGGTACTTTTCCGGGCCGTTTTCATTGATACAGGCATCGACGGTGAAGATATTGATTTTTGGTAAATTGTGCCGCTCACCGATGTCATAGTCATTAAAATCGTGTGCTGGTGTAATTTTTACACAACCGGTACCGAATTCCCGGTCAACATATTCATCGACAATAATAGGGATTTCCCGGTCAGTTAGCGGTAATTTAATGGTTTTACCCACTAGCTGTTGATAGCGTTCATCATCGGGATGGATGGCGACGGCTGCATCTCCCAGCATGGTTTCCGGGCGTGTTGTTGCCACCACCACATACCCATCGCCATCACTTAAGGGGTAACGCATGTGCCACAGGTGGCCATCTTCTTCCTCAGAGATGACTTCCAGATCAGAAACCGCCGTGTGTAATATGGGGTCCCAGTTGACCAGACGCTTGCCACGATAGATTAAACCCTCTTCATACAAACGTACAAATACCTCCCGTACGGCGTTTGAGAGGCCTTCATCCATGGTAAAACGTTCTCTGGACCAATCCAGTGATGCGCCCATACGACGTAACTGTTGGGTAATATTGCCACCAGAATGCTTTTTCCACTGCCAGACTTTTTCAATAAAAGCGTCGCGGCCTAAATCATGGCGGGTCAGATTGTCTTCTTTAAGTTGGCGTTCTACCACCATTTGAGTGGCAATGCCCGCATGATCGGTACCTGCCTGCCATAAAGTGTTATCCCCTTTCATACGATGATAACGAATTTGCGCATCCACAATCGTATTTTGGAAGGCATGACCCATATGTAATCGTCCGGTTACATTCGGGGGCGGGATCATGATGCAGTAGGGTACTCCTTCCCCTGATGGCGCGAAATTATTGTTTTTTTCCCAGGTTTTGTACCATTGCTGCTCAATTTGATGTGGATTGTACGTTTTTTCCATGCTCTGAACCGTGAGTTAATAGATCGTTAAGATTAAGTGACACTTGTTATCCTAAGAAAATCAGTTGAATCGTCGCGAGAGCGACGAGGGTGCTGACGATAAACGATTTTTTGGGCGATAGCATATCACCACCATTAGGATGATATCCTAATACACTGAGATGTTGTTGTGGGTTTATCAACCTAAATTTCAAACGCTATGGGTATAGCCCACCTTCTCAAGGTTTTTTGCCTTCTCTTTCTAATTCAACTGTATAGGGTAAATCTTTAAGGTTTAAAGTGGTTCCTTGTTTGTCTTTTAAGTGGATGGTTCCGTTTTCAGCGCTGGTGATTTGTAGTACTGCCAGCATATCAATTCCACCATCAGGGCTGATTTGTGCGTCAACAACTTTTCCAACGCCTTGATCTGATTTGTCATTATCGGCAAAAAGTGGTGTGCCGGGGGTGGGTAACAGTGCATTATTGTCTACATGGGCCAAGTACATGCGACGCTTTAATTTGCCTAGAAAATGCATTCTGGCGACCACTTCCTGACCTGGGTAGCAACCTTTTTGAAAACTAACACCATCAATGCTGTGTAAATTTAGCATTTGGGGGACAAATGCTTCTACATTTTGTTGGTAAACTTGGGGAATGCCGGATAGGATATCAAGATGCGACCAAGCATGATGGCTGCAAAGTGTGGTATTCATTTGAAGTTGACGCCACAACGCCACTATCTTATCGGTATGACCAATAATGATAAATCGTGCCGATTGCCCTTGTACTTTAGTAACGCTTAAACCGTCGTATTGCGTAACATCATCTGGATTTTCCGGAATTGTTGGCAGGTATTTTTTAAGTTCCACGTTGGCATCGTTACCGGCCAGTCCAATGGCCACCAACTCGTTACTGGCATCTTGCAATGTTACTTTTGTCATTAACACATACATTTGTAGGCGTTTTAATGTTGCATCAAGACATTCTTTAGGCAAAAACAGAATGTATTTGTCTTGATGTTGCAGTACTTGGAAGAGTGCCAGCACCCGGCCTTTGGCACTGCAATAGGCATTGAGCTGGCTGTGGTTAACCGATACGTTGTTAATATTATTGCTTAATTGGTTTTGCAGAAATAATTGTGCTTCGGCGCCATCTGCTGAAATAAAGCCCATGTGACTAAGGTCGCACAAGATGGTTTGATGAAGGGAGGGCGGAGCGGTTTTTACGTCTTTGTTTCCAAAATGCTCAACCACATTGTTTTTTATGTGAGCATTTTGTTGTTTTAAGAAGTCGAGCCAATTGTTGTTGATGTTCATTGCAAGCCTGTATGGTTGTTAACAGTGATGTATGAGAGTAAATTTGTTAATCGAATTCTGTGTGTAAAACACCCAAACCGAATCATAGCTGATACCAGGGAGAAAGGTAATACTGGATCTTTACAATTCATGTTATACACTTGATCTTTATGGATAATAATAAAATACGCCCCAAGCACCTCAATCTTTTTAAAATTCATATGCCCGTTACGGCCATGGTTTCTATCGCGCACCGTGCTGCTGGTATTTTGTTGGTTATTTTGATCCCTGTCGTCATTTATTTGCTGCAACGTTCACTGCAAAGCGCACAAGCTTATGATGCTGTTATGCAGTTGCTCACGCAGCCATTGGCAAAAATTTTGTTGGTGATTGCCGTCTGGGGGGGGAGTCATCACTTCTTTGCGGGGATGCGATTTTTGCTGATCGATATCGACATCGGCATATTAAAATCAAGTGCCAGACGTTCAGCTTGGTTGGTTCATCTGCTGGCGCTGGTATCGGCTTTGTGGCTGGCGGCTGTTTTGTTGTGAAAGATACGGCGATACTGTGTATGCAAGTTAAAGGGTCGAAAAATCGCCAAAATGCAGCGACACGTAAGGAATGCTAGGTAAACGATGATAGACCAGCAATCATGAGTAAACGACTGTCAAGCGGATTACGTGCCTGGGTGGTACAGCGGTTTAGTGCGATTTATATGGCGGTGTTTTTGTTATACATCGTTATCAGTTACATGATGCGGGAATCTACAGGTTTTGAGTCGTGGACAGCCTGGGTGTCAAATCCAATTAATAATGTTGCTGTTGGTTTGTTTTTTTTCGCGTTGCTATTACACGCTTGGGTCGGTTGTCGCGATATTGTCATGGATTATGTAAAACCGTTTTCGTTACGCATGCTCAAACTTGTTGCACTGGCAACAATACTGCTGGCAATGGGGTTATGGGTGTTACTTGTGTTACTGAAAGCCGTTAATTATTAGCTTGATGTTACTGTTCCGGACACAATGAGTGCTGATATAAACAATACTGATAAATCGAATAATTATAGTGACGCCTGAAAATATTCCAAAACGAAAATTTGACGCCTTAGTCATCGGGGCTGGTGGTGGTGGCTTGCGTGCTGCTTTGCAATTGTCTCGTGCTGACGCAACGGTAGCCGTGGTGTCGAAAGTGTTTCCAACCCGTTCCCATACTGTTGCAGCGCAAGGGGGAATGAACGCTGCATTGGCCAATGTATTGCCGGATAATTGGCATTGGCATATGTACGATACGGTGAAGGGCAGTGATTATTTAGGGGATCAGGATGCCATTGAGTATATGTGCCGTGCTGCCTCACATTGCGTTGTTGAACTAGAGCATTCGGGTGTGCCTTTTTCCCGGCTCAACAACGGTAAAATTTATCAACGGCCCTTTGGTGGTCAAAGTCAGCACTTCGGCGGCGACCAAGCGGCACGCACCTGTGCCGCCGCAGACCGTACTGGGCACGCGATATTACATGCTTTGTATCAACAGAATATACGCGCTAAAACCCATTTTTTTGATGAATTTTTTGCGATTGATTTATTGCAAGACGATGACGGTTATTTGTTAGGTGCGTTGGTTTTGGAGATTGAGACGGGTGAGCCCCTCATTATCGAAGCGAAAACCACTTTATTGGCAACTGGCGGCGTGGGGCAATTGTTTCGAACCAATACCAATGCACGGATCAATACTGGTGATGGTATTGCTATGGCGTTACGGGCGGGAATCCCCGTGCAGGATATGGAGTTTTTTCAATTTCATCCCACCGGTATCGCCGGTAAAGGGATGTTAATTACGGAAGGTGTGCGAGGCGAAGGTGGTTATTTGGTCAATAAGGACGGCGAACGCTTTATGGAACGCTATGCCCCTCATGCCAAGGATTTGGCCAGCCGCGATGTAGTGAGTCGTGCTATTTCCATTGAAGTGCGTGAAGGCCGTGGCTGCGGCCCGAAGGCCGATTATATTATGTTAAAGCTCGATCACTTGGGGGCTGAGGTGATTAAAAAGCGTTTGCCGGGTATTCGTGATATGTCGCTTACTTTCGCGCATGTAGATCCAATTGAGGCACCGATTCCCATTTTCCCAACAGCGCATTACACAATGGGCGGCATTCCGACCAACCGTTTTGGCCAAGTGGTGGCGCCATTGGGGCAAAGTGCCGAGGAACCTGTTCCAGGGTTGTATGCGGTGGGGGAGTGTGCTTGTGTTTCTGTGCACGGCGCCAATCGTTTGGGCGGGAATTCTTTGCTGGATATTGTGGTTTTTGGTCGTGCAGCAGGGAATCACATTATTCGTTATTTACAGGAAAATCGTTACCACCGCCCCATGAATGCTAGCAGTGTGGATTGCGCCATGCGACGTTTAGTTCGGTGGGAGCAACGTGGCGAAGGCGAAGCAGTGGATGCTTTGCGAACGGAATTGCAACAGCAAATGGAGCATCACTGTGGTGTTTTTCGCACCGATGATCTTCTTGCTGAAGGGGTTGAAAAAATCAAAGCCATTGAGCGGCGCCTTGATGATGTACGCATTCTGGATCATAGTAAAATATTTAACACTGCCCGTATTGAAGCATTAGAATTGGAGAACTTAGTTGAACTTGCTCTGGCGACGATTATCAGTGCAGCAGCCCGTCAGGAGAGTCGTGGCGCGCATTCACGGATCGATTATCCAGAGCGCGATGATGTTCATTGGATGAAACACTCTTTGTATTCCAAGCAAGGTAAGCAACTGGATTATAAACCGGTTCGAACCAAGCCTTTAAGTGTGGCGTCGTTTCCGCCAAAGAAAAGAATATATTAGGTGTTTGGTAGTATAACGTTTAGAAATATCTTTTTTGATGATATAAAAATGGGCCTGACTGATGCAGTTTTCTATTTATCGCTATAATCCCGAAACAGATAACGAACCGTACATGCAGCAGTACAACGTCTCCGGTTTGGCGTCGGGTTTAATGTTGCTGGATGCTTTGTTAAGCATCAAAGCGAGTCAGGACGAGTCTCTGACCTTCCGCAGTTCCTGTGGTGAAGGTGTGTGTGGTTCCGATGGTATGAATATTAATGGACGTAATGGTTTGGCGTGTGTAACGCCATTGCATGACTTGAAGGAGCCTGTGGAAATTCGGCCCATGCCGGGCTTGCCGGTGATTCGTGACCTAGTGGTCGATATGACCCCCTTTTATGCTCAATACCGAGCAGTTAAACCCTATTTAACGGTGCATGATCCTGAGCCTGAAGTGGAATACCATCAAACACCCCGTGAGCGGGATGCACTGGATGGTTTGTATGAATGTATTTTGTGTGGCTGCTGTACTACCTCTTGTCCCTCATTTTGGTGGAATCCGGATAAATTTCGTGGCCCCGCAGCGCTGTTACAAGCTTGGCGGTTTTTGGCGGACAACCGTGACCAAGCAACGCAAGAGCGTCTGGAGGATTTGGAAGGTGCTTACAGCCTGTTTCGTTGTCACACGATTATGAATTGTGTTGATGTTTGCCCCAAAGGATTAAACCCCACTAAGGCTATTGGTAATATCCGCAAGTTAATGCTGAAGCAGTCAATTTGATTTAAAATTTCGCTAACGGATAACGCGTATACTCCTTGATTAAATAACAGAAAACCTATGCAGAACACCTCGTCAAGCAAGGCACAGAAGTCCCGTTTGTACTGGCAGTGCCGTCGTGGCATGTTAGAGTTGGACTGTTTGTTACAGGGGTTTGTTAATACAGATTTTGATGCTTTATCGCAATCGGAGTTAGTATTGTTTGAATCGTTATTAAAGTATTCTGATAATGTGTTGTTGGAATATTTAATGGGGCGTACTGTGCCCACCGATCCGGGAATGGCCAATGTCGTCGCAAAAATACGCCAGTCCTCTGTATATTGAATTAAAGTCTTCAGTCATCTTGTTATCTGTACTGATGTTTCTTCATGCAGGGGCGATAGTGTGTGTTTTATTCTTAGAATTGCCCCTAAGCGCCAAGTTGATCATTGTTATTGCCGTTGTCATCAACGTTACAGTGACTGCATGCAGTGAGGGTATGTTGTCTGATTTGTCATTATTTAAGCCTCTATTACCTGTGTTGTCCGGTCGATTATCGTTTGAAAAATTAGTTTGGGATGCTGATGATCGATGGAAATTATTTAAGGCGGACGGTGAATGTTGTGAAGCAAGACTATTGGCGGGTGCTTTTGTTCATCGGCGTCTCACCGTGCTCAATTTTGTTGTCGCTAAGATGCCTTGGTATCGGCGTCGCAAGGCCTTGGTGCTGCTGCCTGATAACGTGGAAGAAACAACCTTCAGGCATTTAAGAGTGCGTTTGCGTTGGTATGCTAATGTGGCGTCTCAAGATAATTCGGCGGTACTAAAATAGTGTCTTGTGGTGGTATATTTGCTTTTACCATCGGATCATCAAGCGTATAGTGCAAGCCTCGGCTTTCTTTTCTGGCCATGGCTGAACGTATGATTAGCTCTGCTACCTCGACCAGATTGCGTAGCTCAATGAGGTCGTTAGTTATACGAAAATTACTGTAATACTCAAAAATTTCGCGGGACAGTAAGTTTATCCGCCGCATAGCGCGTTCCAATCGCTTATTCGTGCGCACAATGCCGACGTAATCCCACATAAAGCGCCGCAATTCATCCCAATTGTGTGCCACTACGATTTCCTCGTCAGAATTAATCACGCGGCTTTCATCCCAATCCAATAAGCTTGCAAAGGGTTCCGTTTGGTCCAGGTGGCTGTTAATGTCATGTGCCGCCGCAGCGCCAAATACCAGGCATTCCAGTAGCGAATTGCTGGCCATACGATTAGCGCCATGCATACCCGTCCAGGCTGTTTCCCCCACCGCATAAAGCCGGTCGATATCGGTTCGGCCATTTAAATCCGTTATAATACCGCCACAGGTATAGTGAGCGGCGGGTACCACTGGCACTGGTTCTTTGGTGATGTCGAAGCCGTATGTCAAGCAGCGTTCATAAATGGTGGGGAAATGGGAGCGCACGAAATCGCTGGATTTGAAACTGATATCGATATATACGCAATCGACGCCCAGGCGCTTCATTTCATGGTCGATTGCGCGGGCCACGATGTCTCGGGGGGCCAATTCTGCCCGAGGGTCGATTTTTTCCATGAATCGCGTGCCATCGGGTAACAGCAATCGGCCACCTTCACCTCGCATCATCTCTGAAATCAAAAAAGATTTCGCCTGAGGGTGATACAGGCAAGTTGGGTGAAATTGAATAAACTCCATGTTTGCCACCCGGCATCCAGCGCGCCATGCCATGGCAATGCCGTCACCAGTTGATACGTCAGGATTGGTGGTATACAAGTACACTTTACTGGCGCCCCCTGTGGCCAAAACCACTGCCCGGGCTTGGAAAACCTCTGTATTACCAGTCTGTTTATTGAGAATATAAGCGCCGAGTACGCGCTGAGGGCTTATATTCAACTTTGTATTTGAAATCAAATCAATGGCAATATGATGCTCAAATAATTGTATATTGGGGCGTTGTTTGACGGATTTGATTAAGGTGTTTGACAGTGCTGAGCCAGTGGCGTCTTTACAATGAATCACGCGGCGATGACTATGACCACCTTCGCGGGTTAAGTGATAAGCATGTTGTGTATTATTCTCTTGTTCTCGCGTAAAAGGAACGCCTAGATCCGTCAGCCACTGAATTTGTTCTTTGCTATGCTCTGCCACGTAGCGAACCACGTCCTCTTTACAGAGTGCGCCACCGGCATTAAGGGTGTCCAATACGTGGGAGTCTATTGAGTCAGAAGGGTCTAATACCGCAGAAATACCGCCTTGTGCATAGCGCGTGCAACCTTCGTTGAGTGGGCCTTTGGAAATCACGGCTATTTTAAAATGAGGCTCCAGTTTCAATGCTAAGGTTAATCCGGCGGCTCCACTGCCGAAAATCAGTACGTCATATTGATGAATTGGCGTCATGTAGTTAAGTTATAAGTGTGTGTTGAGGTTGAATAAATTGACTATTTTTTTATTAAATAGCGATAAAACTGCTCTGTTAAGGTGGTTAAACAGCGATTATAGTACCGCTGAATAAGCGAAAGAAGGAATAATTGATGTTAAAAATAATTGAATTCGGCAAAACTAATGCCGAAAACAGTGATCTATAGCGCTTTACTTTTATTAATTATTGTTAATGACGCTGAAATTTGGGCGAAGAGCCAATTGATTGGCATATATTGCGCCATCGTGTTCGAAAAATATGGCGCATGGGTTCAGAGTATGTACAATACGGTCTGCCCGTCAATGATGTGTGAGATAGGTGATATAAATAAAAATATCATAGGATATTCGTTTCCGGTACGGGGTTGGCCGACTGGTTGTGGGTCTTGAACTAACCGGCACCAAAGGCAATAAGTTGCAAGTGTTGCCTGCGGCGAACTATCTTATGATCGAATTGTCTAGGAATGTAAGGCAAATGGAGTGTGCCTTGTGGAAAAGGGGTTTTAGCCCATATGGGCGAAAAAAGTGCGGACCAGATTCTTGTCGAGAGAGTGCAGCGAGGTGACAAATCAGCATTTGATGTTCTTGTGCGAAAATACCAGCATAAGGTTGTCAAGCTTATTTCGCGCTTTGTAAAAGACCAGCATGAAGTCTATGACGTTTCACAAGAGGCCTTTATTAAGGCTTATCGCGCCCTGCCGAAATTTCGGGGCGATAGCGCGTTTTACACATGGATGTACCGAATAGCGATTAATACGGCGAAGAACTATTTGGTTGCCCAGGGTAGGCGGTTGCCGAATGTGGATATTGAGGCACAGGATGCCGAGCAGTTTGAAGGTGAATCAGCGCTTAAAGAATATGCAACACCAGAACATTTGGCTCGCCGGGACGAAATTCAGGAAATGGTGTTTAAAACCATCGAGGGTCTCCCCGATGATTTACGGACTGCGATTACCTTGCGTGAAATTGAAGGGTTGAGTTATGAGGAGATTGCGGAAGCGATGGAGTGTCCTGTCGGTACCGTCCGATCTCGGATTTTCCGGGCAAGGGAAGCAATTGATAAAATGTTAAAACCCCTGCTGGGGTAATCCGATGAAAGCGGCTTATTTGTTGGCAATGCTTGTAGGGTGTGTTGGGTAGCGCCTATCCCAATCCGATTGGTTATTTTATCATTATCAGGATGGTTATGGTGGTAATGTGGTAATAATAGATGTTTACGCGCTACTATTTTGTTTTGTTATTGACGCTTGAAGCCGCTTTTTTAGTCGTTAACTTGATGCGTGGTTTTTTTAGCTCGGTGTTTCAGTTAAGCGCTTTTTCCATTAGGAGCGTGACCAAATATTGTAGTATAACTAAATGTGAATCTTCAAAAAACACCCTTTAAATATGTTGAGTTAGGAGATGCAAGGTGGGTTTGCTGGCGTTTGTTGAAGAAATATAAAAATAAATATGGCACAAGTTAAGTTAGTACTTGTCTAAACCAGACAAATATCAGGTTAATGCTAGGTATTCGGGTAATGTAAATATGACAATTGAAAAATATGAGCAACTTTCTTCATTTATGGACGGTGAGTTGGATAAGGCCGGTACGAAACAACTCTTGGAACACCTCTGTAACGATCAAGATTTAAAGCAGCGCTGGGAACGCTATCACGTTATTAGCGATTCCATGCGAAATCGATTGCCTGATTCAATGTATAAGAAGAGCGCGCGGTTTTCTGACACTGTAATGTCCACCATTGAATCTGAACCCACCATTCTAGCGCCAACATCCAGCAAAAAATTCACGCAACCCAATGCTCAAAATGCGTTTGCTCAAGGTTCATTTGTTCAAAGCGCATTATTCAAGCGAATTTCAGGTGTTGCAATTGCAGCGTCAGTGGCAACGATTGCCGTTATTGGTGTTCAGTCCCAGTATCCAACGGAAAATACCTCGCAAATTGCCAAAATGCCGGTTAATAGCGATTTTATGCGCTTGGTTGAAGAAAAAACAACGGTGATGGCGATCGCTTCCGATACCCAAGAGAATAGAAGCACTGTCCCTGTTATCAAGCCAAACACAACTGGTTATTCAAATGCCTCAGCATCAGGTGCATTAAATCTGCCGCTCTTTCCTGTAATAAATCCTGTTGTTACATTTGACCCAAAGCTGCAAAAATATCTCCTTGATCATAATCGGAACGCATCAAGCGTCGGCGTCCATGAAATTATATCCTCGGCCCGAATTGTGACATCCTCCCAGCAAGCTTCAGAGCGTAATCGTAATATTAGAAATATCCAGGTCCAGCAGTGAAGCTGCTTGTTTTGTTGGTTCAACTGCTGGTATTCGTTTCGCCGGTATGGGCAAAACAAGATTCAGGGCAGTTGCAGAATCTTGTTCAAGGTAAAAAACAAGATCATCCACTAACCACCACCCCAAATTCTGCGTTAAACTACCTCAACAAGATGAGTGTTGCACTTCGAATGCTTAACTATCATGGCACTTTGATTTATGTTAATGATGGTAATGTCGAATCGCTCAAGTTAATACACAAGCACGATAATGATGGGGAGTTTCAACGGCTTGTTCACTTGAGTGGGGCAGAACGAGAAGTTATACGGGATAATGATACCGTGACTTGTTATTTGCCAGACAGTCAATCTGTGCATGTGGGATCACGGCGGTTTAATAATCATTTGTTGGCAAAAATAACCGCCAATTTTTCGGGTTTCGGTAGCCAGTATGAGTTTAGTATTGAGGGTAGTGGTCGGGTAGCTGGGCGGGAGGCAAGAATCGTTGCTATCCAGCCAAAGGACGATTATCGTTATGGCTATCGTTTTTGGATCGATAAGAACAGTAGTTTATTGCTGAAGTCTGACTTGATGGATGTGAACGGTAACGTGCTGGAGCAGCTCATGTTTGTACAGTTGGAGGTTGTTGATAATATTCCGTCCGATATGCTAAAACCCGCTGTTTCAGGTGAAAGTTATACTTGGCATGACGGAAAAGAAAAATTCGATCAAGAGCAAGTTACTGGCATCGGTTGGCAAATACAACAACTCCCCTTTGGTTTTAATATAACGGGTTGGCGCAAACAACGAATCTCCAATAATAGTGAACCGGTTGATTACATGGTAATATCTGATGGTCTGGCGTCTATTTCTGTCTATATAGAGCAATTCAAGACCGAAAGCCAAGGTTTTATAGGGGCTACACGCAAGGGTGCTGTCAATATATTTGGTTCTGTATTAAAGGGGTACCAAATTACAGTTGTTGGGGATGTGCCACAACAAACTGTCCAAATGATCGCTGAATCCATAACTTACCAATAAGAGGCATGTATCTTGGTTGAAGAGGAGGGTATTGTACTCGCCGTCAACGAATCAACTGTTTTGGTGGAAACCCAACGACGTTCGATTTGTGGGCAATGTTCTGCCAGTAAAGGGTGTGGGACCTCTTTGTTACAAAAAACATTGGGGAAAAAACGAACCGTATTACGGGTTATAAAGACTTATCCAGTCATTGAGGGAGAGCATGTTGTTATCGGCTTGGATGAACATGCACTTGTTAAAGGCTCGGTTGCCGTTTATGCCTTACCGCTGTTGGTGATGATGGTGTTTGGGGTTGCTGGTGAAGCGATATCTGATCATTTTTCATTGCCTTATGGGGATGTTATCAGTATTGCCAGCGCTTTGTCGGGGTTGTTTCTCAGCATTTTTGGGATACGCCGATTTAGCGAATCGATTGCGAATGATTCACAATACCAGCCTGTTCTGTTGCAACGAACAAAAACAATTAATATTGAACCGAATTCGAAAATTCTGACCTAATATAACCATTAATCAAAATAAGAGTTCGTTTTAACTCAACGTATTACAGGAGAAATCGCGGTGCGCGCTAAAGTTGCTACACATTATTCCCTCTATTTAGGGTTGCTCATGTTTGTTATGGCGTTTTCGTCAGTTAATGCCCGCGAACTTCCGGATTTTACGAAGTTGGTGGAAAAAAATGGCGCTGCTGTTGTAAATATCAGTACGACACAAAAAATCAAACACCCGCAAACCAGAAAGCCCTTTAAGGGTGAGCAAGCGCCGGAAGGCCCATTTGGGGATTTATTTAGGCATTTTTTTGGTGAAGAAGATGGGCGTGAATTTGAGGATTTTGATTCGAAGTCGCTGGGTTCTGGTTTCATTATTTCAAAAGACGGTTATGTGTTAACGAACTACCATGTCATCAAGGATGCTAATGAAGTGATCGTGCGTTTGTCTGATCGCCGGGAATTAGTGGCAGATATGATTGGTAAAGACATGCGCAGTGATATCGCGTTGTTAAAAATCGAAGCAGATGATTTGCCCGTGGTACGGTTGGGGGATTCGGATAAGCTTAAGGTGGGTGAATGGGTATTGGCCATTGGTTCGCCGTTTGGTTTTGATTATTCAGTTACGGCAGGGATTGTGAGCGCTAAAGGCCGTAGTCTACCGCGAGAAAATTATGTGCCTTTTATACAAACTGATGTGGCCATTAATCCTGGCAACTCAGGTGGGCCATTGTTTAATCTGGATGGCAAGGTCATTGGCATTAACTCGCAAATATATAGTCGTACGGGTGGGTTTATGGGGCTTTCATTCGCTATTCCTATTAATATGGTAATGAATGTCGTTGAACAACTTAAAGGCTCGGGACATGTTGCGCGAGGATGGTTGGGTGTGCTTATTCAAGATGTGACACGTGAACTGGCTGAAGGCTTTGGCATGAAAAAACCAAGAGGAGCGCTGGTTGCTAAAGTGTTGCCAGATAGCCCTGCTGAAAAATCAGGATTTCAAGTGGGTGACGTTGTCGTAGAATTTGACGGTAAAAAGATTGTGCGTTCATCAAATTTACCACCCGTTGTTGGATTAAGTCCGGTGGGTAAAGACGTTAATGTTAAAATTTTACGTAAAGGTAACGTTAAAACCTTAAAAGTTAGGCTTGGGGAGTTGCCGGATGATGGAGCAAAAGTGGCAATGGCAGAGAATCCAAAAGTGTCAGAGGATAGCCGTATTAATGTTGTTGTTACTGATTTAACTGCTGAGCTACGTAAAAAGCTAGATATTAAGGATAACGGTGTTGTTGTGAAAAGTGTGACATCAGGGCCGGCGCGAAGAGCAGGGGTTCGCCGAGGCGATGTGATATTAATGATTAACAACACTGACGTAAAAGATACGATACAATTCAAAGAAATCATTGATGGTCTTCCGGTGGGTAAGTCTGTTCCACTGCTTGTGCAGCGGCGTGGAGGTCCAGTTTTTCTGGCGCTTAAACTTGTTAAGGAAGACGACTCCTAAGAGGTAAGTAGCTGTTAAGAGTAGCCTGTCAGTCTGCAACGGATAGTCGATGTTGACGAGCGCAAATTTGCGCTCGTCTTTCGTTGTGATGAATTGATTTTTTCGTCGTCTTAAACGGATCAGTTGACCCTCTATTGCTACTACCACCCAATGCGCTAATACAAGGTATTTAGCGCATTGCCTAAATTATCGATTCAATGGATTAGTTTAGGCTTATCGATTCCCTGATCTACGCTGGTGCACATGCTTAATAACGTGATGTCATGTGTTTTATGAGGCTAAATAGATTACAATGGCTGTAATCAGGCTTTTTCTGCCAGATTATCCCTGAATCCTGAAATAATAGGCCCTGAAATGATAGGCTGGACGCACTTACGAAGCGTACATTGCATTGATTTATAAAAAGAAACCCATTTTTGAATTGGCTGTTTTTTTGCGCAAATTGAAAATGATAATGATAAGCCTGTTTTTTACTAGGTAGTTTATATGCCTGAGATGGATCATATCCGAAATTTTTCCATTATTGCCCATATTGATCATGGCAAGTCCACGCTGGCAGATCGCTTTATACAAATTTGTGGTGCACTCAACGAACGTGAAATGGCCGCCCAGGTACTGGACTCCATGGATTTGGAGCGTGAGCGTGGTATTACCATAAAAGCGCAATCCGTCACATTGAACTATAAAGCCCGAGATGGCGAGGTGTATCAGTTAAATTTCATTGATACCCCTGGACATGTTGATTTTTCCTATGAAGTTTCGCGCTCATTGGCTGCTTGCGAAGGCGCTCTTTTGGTTGTTGATGCATCTCAAGGTGTGGAGGCGCAAAGTGTTGCCAATTGTTATACCGCAATAGAACAGGACTTAGAAGTAATACCTGTGCTTAACAAAATTGATTTGCCGGCAGCAGACCCCGATCGAGTCATCAAGGAAATTGAGGATGTCATCGGGATTGAAGCGCGGGATGCCGTGCATGTGAGTGCAAAGACCGGCGTTGGTGTGACTGATGTGTTAGAGCAGTTGATCGCAAGAGTGCCTCCTCCTTTGGGAAGCTATGACAAACCATTGCAGGCGTTAATCATTGATTCCTGGTTCGATAGTTATTTAGGCGTGGTATCCCTGGTACGGGTCAAGCATGGGCGTTTAAAGAAAGGGGAAAAAATCGTGGTCATGTCAACAGGGCGTGCCTACCTGGTTGATAATGTGAGTCGGTTTACACCAAAACGTGTTGATGTGGATGAACTTAAAGCAGGAGACGTGGGATGTATTATTTCTGGCGTAAAAGAAATTGATGGTGTTCCTGTCGGCGATACCTTAACGAAATTCAGCCAGCCAGCGGCTGTTCCACTATCAGGGTTTAAACCGATACAACCTCAGGTATTTGCTGGCTTGTTCCCGATTAGCGCTGATGCTTACGAAGACCTGCGTGATGCATTGGCAAAGCTAAGGCTCAATGATGCCGCGTTATTTTTTGAACCCGAAACTTCGCAAGCACTAGGTTTGGGGTTTCGTTGCGGCTTTTTGGGTATGCTGCATATGGAGATTGTACAGGAGCGTCTTGAGCGGGAATACAATCTTGAACTGATTAATACGGCGCCGACGGTGGTTTATGAAGTGGTCACTACAAAAGGTGATGTGGTCAAGGTGGATAATCCTTCCAGATTGCCTGAACAGGGGGCGTTGGCCGAAATGCGAGAACCAATTATTCTTGCCAATATTCTCTTGCCTCAGGAATATTTGGGTAATGTTATTGGTTTATGTGAAGAAAAACGTGGTGTGCAGAAAAAACTCTTGTATTTAGGTTCTCAGGTAGCGCTTGATTACGCATTGCCGATGAATGAGGTGGTGCTGGATTTTTTTGATCGATTGAAATCCGTCAGCCGTGGTTACGCATCCCTGGATTATCATTTTTTGCATTTTCAATCAGCAGATTTAGTTAAGCTTGATATTTTAATTAATGGCGATCGTGTGGATGCCTTGGCGGTTATTGTCCATCGCGGGCAGGCGCAATACCGCGGCCGGGAATTGGTCGAAAAAATGCGAGAATTAATTCCACGACAGATGTTTGATGTAGCCATTCAGGCTGCGATCGGGATGCATGTAATTTCACGAACCACCGTAAAAGCATTACGTAAGAATGTTACCGCCAAATGTTACGGTGGTGATGTTTCCCGGAAACGAAAGTTACTGGAAAAACAAAAAGCAGGTAAAAAAAGAATGAAGCAATTAGGGGCTGTGGAAATTCCGCAGGAGGCATTTTTAGCAGTGTTAAAGGTAGGAAAAAAATAAATGCATTTTGATTTTCCGACATTAATGGTCTTGGCGGTATTTTTTACTGGCACAGTATGGGCGTTGGACGCGTTGTTTTGGGCACCAAAGCGTAGGGCAAAAGCGGCGACGTTAGTGCAAGGCGATAAGACTTCAGATAGATTTAAGGAAGACCAAAGCCGGCTGCTTAAAGAACCGATCATTGTTGAATATTCGCGCTCGCTGTTTCCTGTGATATTGATTGTGCTACTGTTACGGTCATTTTTAATTGAACCGTTTCGGATACCGTCAGGTTCGATGATGCCCACGTTGCTAGATGGGGATTTTATTCTGGTCAATAAATTTACTTATGGTATTCGGCTGCCTGTTGTTGATAAAAAAATAATAAAAATTGGTGAGCCGCAACGCGGTGATGTCATTGTGTTTCGTTATCCTAACGAGCCGAGCATTGATTATATTAAGCGCGTTGTAGGTTTGCCCGGTGATAAAATTACTTATCTTAACAAACAACTATATGTGAATGATGTATTAATGGGGCAAGTGGATGAGGGTGCCTATGATGCGTCTGGTGCGGGTATCGCTATGGCGGGTGCAAAATTAAAATTAGAAAACCTGGGCGAAATGAAGCACCATATTTTAATTAGTAATGACAAGCCGATAATGAATATTGAGTTGACTGTGGAGTCAGGTCAGTATTTTGTTATGGGTGATAACCGGGATAACAGTAATGATAGCCGGTTTTGGGGAACTGTACCGGAGGAAAACCTGGTGGGCAGGGCGTTTATGATCTGGATGAATTGGGATAGCACTAATAGTGGTGTTACATGGAGTCGATTAGGCAAAAGTATTATCTGATTGCCGTATTTATTTACAGTGAAGTCTCTATACTATAATTTTAGATAGTTAGAAATGGAATGGGCTGAAGGCGAGGATTCAAACAGAGCGGTTTATTTCGCACCTATTCCTTATTGAAGTGTGAAATTAATAATTAGCCACAGGCAGTTTTGGAGTTCTTTATGAATACTTGTCATCGTCAACGCGGATTAACTGTGGTATCAATTGTTGCCCTTTTGGGTGTTTTGGCGTTTTTTGTCTTAATTGCTCTTACGCTGGCGCCCGTGTACATGGAAAACTTTAGTGTTAATTCTCACCTGGATCGTTTGGTGAATGATGCCAGTATTGCCGATAAGACGAAAGACGAAATTCGGAATACCTTAATGAAGCGTTTTAGTATCGATAATGTTGATGATGTGGCCAGGGAAGATATTATCATTACTGAAAACGAAACAGGTTATGAAGTGGAAGTGGACTATGAGGTAAGAAAACATATCTTGGGGAATATTGACGTTGTTGTATTCTTTAATGAAAAAGTGAATATAGTGCGCTAAATTAGCTCATTATAATTGTCATTAATAGATAACTACTCACCGCTTACCATTGCTTTGCCCTATTATTACATTAAATGGTTACATTAATAGTAAGTAAACGAGCGCTTTTGATCCCATTGCTGGGAAATTTTAAGGTAAACTGAGTTGTATCATCAATTTTTGTTCCATTAATTAAAGCTACCCTGGACTGAATCTCTTGGCTAAAGTCGTACCCAAAAAAAACAAACTTATAATCGAAAAAAAAACCAAAAGTCAGCACGCCAAATCATTACACCCGCCGAGTTTATCGCTTGAGAAAAAAAATCAGCTTGCCAAGCTTAGTAAAAAATTAGGGTATGAGTTTGAGGATATCACCAGACTTCTGGCGGCGCTTACTCATCGTAGTAAACATGTACTGAACAATGAGCGACTGGAGTTTTTAGGGGATGCAGTTTTAGGTTATGTTGTTTCGTCGGAACTCTATCAGCGTTTTCCAGAAGCTACAGAAGGCCAGCTAAGTCGTGGTCGGGCTTCGCTAGTAAAAGGTGAAACCCTTGCAACCTTAGCGAGAGACATGGCGTTAGGTGAATTTTTACAGCTAGGACCTGGCGAACTTAAGAGCGGTGGTTTTCGGCGAGATTCTATTTTAGCCGATACTGTGGAGGCTATTATTGGTGCTATCTACCTTGATGGTGGTTTATTATCGGTAAAGTCCTATATTTTGACGTTGTTTGCCACAAAGCTTGAGCATTTGTCGCTTGATGAAATCGATAAAGACCCAAAAACGCAATTGCAAGAATATCTCCAGGCGAGGCGGCAGGCATTGCCCAATTATTCGGTTATTTCCATGTCTGGTTCGGATCACGAGCAAGTGTTTGAGGTCTCCTGCAACGTGGCGGGGTTGGCGACACCAGCGCAAGGTAATGGTAGTAGCCGACGCAAAGCCGAACAGGCGGCTGCGGAAAAGGCGCTAAAGCGTCTGCTTGAATAGTTGTTTTCCCGGCGTCGGACCCTAATGCTTTCTAATAACGTGACGAACAGCTGGGTTTTTAGCACTTTGCTGAATCTACATTCTATTCAACTGCATAGGGGAGCCTGTCCGAGAATAGCAGCCATTGTGAGGGAACGCCATTTTGAGTCCATTTTTTCGATTGTATCAGACACCTACTTTTTTTGGTATTTGAGGCGAATATTGCATCTATTTAACGTCGTAATCGTAAAAATGGGCTAAAATGGTGTTTTCGCAGTCGGCTTTCTATAATCGGACAGGCTCCTAGGTAGGTACTATTTCTTTGAGTAATATAATTCGTAGTGGTTATGTGGCAATAGTGGGGCGTCCCAATGTTGGTAAATCGACATTGTTAAACAAGCTGCTGGGGCAAAAAATCAGTATCACAACGCATAAGCCGCAAACAACCCGTCATCGCATTTTAGGCATCAAAACCACGTCTTGCGCTCAAGTTATTTATGTGGATACACCGGGGATACATGAAAAGGCGAAGCGTGCCATCAATCGCTACATGAACCGCGAAGCCAGTAGCGCGATGATCGATGTCGATGTCATTGTATTTCTCGTGGATGGTTTAAAATGGCAAGCTGAAGATGAATTAGTGCTACAGAAAGTGGCGGTATCGAAGGTGCCAGTGATATTGGGCATTAATAAGTTGGATAAAGTGACGAATAAATCATCACTTTTACCTTATTTGCAGCAAATGTCAAAAAAAATGCCGTTTGCGCAACTCGTACCAATATCGGCGCGTACCGGCCAGTCTGTCGATGTGCTTGAGCAAGCGGTTTTGGCATTGCTTCCCCAAGCAGGACAAGCGTTTTTTCCTGAGGATCAGGTCACTGATCGCAGCGAACGATTTATGGCGGCAGAATTGGTGCGGGAAAAATTAATGCGTGTTTTAGGTGAGGAAATACCTTATGAACTCACAGTGGAAATTGAGAAATTCGAGCGCGATACTGGGTTGACTCGCATTAGTAGTGTGATTTGGGTTGAACGGCCTGGGCAAAAGGGCATTATTATTGGTAAAAATGGCCAGCAACTGAAGCGCATCGCCGAGCAAGCCCGCAAGGATATGGAGCAACTCGTCGGCGGTAAAGTATTTTTGCAATTGTGGGTTAAAGTTAAACAAGGTTGGGCCAATGATGAGCGGGCGTTACGTAGCCTGGGGTACGGTGATGATTACCAATAAACAGCGAGTGCAATTCCAGCCAGCTTACGTGTTGCATCAGCGGCCTTACAAAGATGCCAGTGCAATCGTTGAAATATTTTCAGCCGAATACGGTCGTCATGGTCTGGTTGCAAACGGTATTAAGCGCAGCACTTCCAAGCGTCGAGGCTTGGTGCAATCATTTCAACCATTGCTGATATCCTGGGTAGGCCGTGGGGAGTTAGGCACATTAACGGCAATAGAGTTGCGTGGACACGCACTGATCCTCAAACCGCAGTATTTTTGCAGTGCATTTTACATGAATGAATTGCTGTTACGATTACTGCAACGCCATGATCCTCATGTCGAGTTGTTTAGTTGTTATGATAAGGCTCTGCGGGCGCTCGCCGTATTACCTCGTTGTTCTGACGCGAACTGGCCATTGCAGGCAATACTCCGATCATTTGAGGTGAGTTTGTTGCAGTTGTTGGGGTACGCACTGGTGTTAGGCCATGATATTAAAACGAATGAGCCCATCAACGTTGAATATCAGTACGATTATTTACTTGATCATGGCCCAACGCGGTACTTGGATTCTAGTATTGAGCCTTGCGGAGTGGTTGTGAGCGGCTTGACCTTAAAGGCATTGTCGAACCCAAAAGAGCTTAATGGTGAGATTAGCGTTGGTGATTCGAGCATGCCATTGGTTTTTAACGAGGCAAAACGGTTATTACGCAGTGTCCTTGATGCTTATTTAGGCCATAAACCATTGCAAAGTCGGGAAATGTACCGCAAAACAAAGCCCCTGGCAGGTTAACTTGAAAAAGTCGGTGGGAACACACGCCCGCGCGCGGCTTCTGCAAACGCCGAAAAAGAAGCGAAGCATAAATGTTGAGACTAAAAATCCGTGATATATGGCATCGGCACAGACATTGTTGAAATAGCACGTATTCACCATAATTTGGAAAAGCATGGCCAGGGTTTTGCTGAGCGAATTTTAGCCGAGCCTGAGTTCGAAGCCTACCAGAGGCATCAGCAAAAAGCACATTTTCTGGCAAAACGCTATGCGGCTAAGGAAGCTGTTGCAAAGGCGTTTGGTACTGGGTTTCGAGACGGCCTTAGTTTGCGTCATATTATCGTCATGAAAGATACCCTGGGCAAGCCTGAGCTGTGTTTTGAGTCTACGGCTAAGATGCTGGCACAACAACATGCAATTTGCGGCAGTCATTTAAGCTTGAGTGACGAGCAAAATTATGCGATTGCATTTGTTGTTTTGGAAGCTGAAAATGTCGAATTAAAGTCTTCTGATGGCACTTAACAACAATTAGCCATCCGTTTGCATTGTTTTGCATTGTTAAAAGAGCAGCAATATTATGGCACGTTTTAATTAGCAGGATATGCTTGATTTGTCGCGATAAGATGGTTCTTTATAGTTTTTATTCAGTGAGTTAACGGGATTTTGCGATAATGTTTAATCGCAAACCACAACTCCAGAGTTGCCCAAAAATAAAAAAAATGAATAAAGAATGCTTAGTATCAAAGATTAGGCTTGCTATTCACTCGTTAGTTTAGGTAGAATCCTCTCCCTTCAGGTGCGGGGTGGAGCAGCCCGGTAGCTCGTCGGGCTCATAACCCGAAGGTCGCAGGTTCAAATCCTGCCCCCGCTACCAACTGGATAAAATAAAAAGCCTCGATATGCGAGGTTTTTTTTTGGCACTAAGCCTGCTAGAGACTGATTCAGATGAGGTCAATGGAATGCTAAGCACAATATAGACGATAAACAGCATTATTTTATGTCGTGCAAGGTGGCTGTAACTGTGCAATAAGCTTGGCTTTTTGCGTGGTAACGGTTTATACTGTGGCGCAGAATTTAGTAAGTGGTATTTTGGATGGGCCTTCGGCCCATTTTTTATTTTAGGGCTGGGGTATAGATGCGAAAGGTGCCGGCAAATATACATGGATTAATACAGCCAGTGGCAAATGCACTAGGGTACGAGCTGTTAGGTGTTGAATACCACGCGCAGGGCAGGCACTCATTGTTGCGCCTTTATATCGATAGTGAAAATGGTATAACAGCGGATGATTGCGCAAGGGTTAGCCATCAAGTCAGTGGTTTGTTGGAGGTCGAAGATGTTATACGCGGCGACTATAATTTGGAGGTGTCTTCACCGGGATTGGACAGACCCTTATTCACGCTAGAACACTTTGAACGGTTTGTTGGCCGCAATGCTAAAGTTCACCTGACTGTTGCGATTAAGGGTGGAAGAAAATTTAGCGGTATCATTGTTAGAACAGGGACAGCTGAAACAGACAATGTCGAGGCAGACGGTGGTATGGTTGACGGTGTTGTTACGGATCAAGGCACTGCAAGACAGGATGAAAATACACAGAGTATTGTGCTTGATATCGGCGGCGAGGAAATAACGTTGTTGCTAAGTCAAATTGATAAGGCGAATTTGATTCCATAAAATCAGATGCAATTTTTTGTCTATTATTTAGAGCAAGTTGAAAGTAAGAGCAAGTAAAGCCCCTGCCTCGCGTTGGGATACGAAAAGAATGGCTGCAATAAAACTTCTGCTGGGTTGATGAGGAATCAAGAGGCAATATTACGATGAACAACAAAGAGATATTACTTGTTGTTGATGCAGTGTCCAATGAAAAGGGCATCAGTAGGCAAACTATTTTCGAAGCCATAGAATCTGCATTGGCAACGGCAAGTAAGAAACTGAGCGGTTCTGATATTGATGCGCGGGTGGCAATAGACCAGACCTCGGGAGAATATCAAACGTTTCGTCGTTGGGAGATTATGCCCGATGATGGCGAGGAACTGGAGTACCCAGATAAGCAAATTTTGCTCCATGATGCGTTAAAGCAGAATCCAGAAGCGGAAGTGGGTGGTTATATCGATGAGCCGATGGAGTCTGTTGAGTTTGGCCGGATTGCGGCTCAGGCAGCCAAGCAAGTTATTGTGCAAAAAGTCCGGGAGGCTGAGCGCGCACGGGTAGTGGAAGCGTTTATTGGTCGTGTGGGTGAGTTGGTGATGGGCGTGGTAAAACGCGTTGATAAGGGTAATGTTATCATTGATTTGGGCGAAAATATTGAAGCGCTGATTGCTCGGGAGGATATGGTTCCTCGCGAAGCTGTCAGGCCTGGGGATCGGATACGCGGATACTTAAAAGATGTACGATCAGAAGCGCGGGGTCCACAATTATTTGTCAGTCGTACTGCGCCGGAATTGTTGATCGAATTATTCAAGCTTGAAGTACCCGAAGTAGGTGAAGGTTTACTTGATATTTTGGGTGCTGCGCGTGATCCTGGATCGAGGGCAAAGATTGCCGTAAAATCCAATGAGGCCAGGATTGACCCTGTTGGTGCCTGCGTTGGAATGCGGGGCTCACGGGTAAGGGCAGTATCAAACGAAATTGCCGATGAACGTGTCGATATTATTTTATGGGATGAAAATCCTGCACAGTTTGTCATCAACGCCATGTCGCCTGCTGAGGTGGTCTCTATTGTGGTTGATGAGGAAATGCAGTCCATGAATATCGCCGTTGAAGATGACCAGTTGTCACAGGCCATTGGTCGTGGTGGACAAAATGTTCGCTTAGCCAGTGAGCTGACGGGGTGGGCATTGAATGTGATGTCCGAGTCTCAGGCTGCGGAGAAGAGCGAAGAAGAAGTTGAAGTTGCACAGCAATTATTTATGGAGCATTTAGATGTCGACGAAGAGGTTGCATCTATTTTGGTACAAGAAGGTTATAGTAGTGTTGAAGAAGTGGCTTATGTACCGTTAAATGAAATGCTTGAAATAGAAGAATTTGATCAGGATATGGTTGAAGAGCTGCGTAATCGGGCCAAAGATGTTTTGTTGACGCGTGCGCTAGCAAAGGAAGAAGAATTGGAGTCCGCGGAACCTGCCGAAGATTTGCTGAACATGGATGGAATGGAACCTCACCTTGCTTACCTTTTGGCAAGCAAGGGTATCGTTACTATGGAGGATTTAGCAGAGCAATCGGTAGATGAATTGCGTGGGATAGAAAATTTGAATGAAGATAAAGCGGCTCAGCTGATAATGACAGCTCGAGCCCCTTGGTTTGCAGATGAACAGCAAGGCTAATAACTTGAGGAGTTCTATGGCAGGCGTCAGTGTAAAACAGCTTGCGAGTGTGCTAGGCGTGCCGGTTGACCGCTTACTTACGCAGTTAAGCAAGGCAGGTCTGTCGATGACCTCTGCCGAAGAAACGGTAAGTGATGAGCAAAAAGCACAATTATTGAGTTTTTTGCGTGATACCCATGGTACTAAGCTTGGTACGAGTAACTCTGAGCCGAGTAAGATTACGCTAAAGCGTAAAAGTGTCAGTGAGCTCAGACAATCAGTAACGGCCAGTGGTCGTGGCAGTCGCTCCAAAACCGTTAGTGTTGAAGTACGTAAAAAGCGCACTTATGTTAAGAAAAGCGTGGTTTTGGCGGAAGAAACTGAGCGATTAAAGAATGAAAAAGCGGAAAAAGAGAAACTTGTTAAAGCCAAAGAAGAGCTAAAACAACAAATTGAAGGCGATAAGCAAAAAACAGTAAAAGCTGAGGTTGCAGAGTTTAGCTTGGAAGGTACGGTAGCGCAGGTGGCAGAAGTAGAATCGGTTGGCACGTCCAACGTAGTTGTCGTCGAAGACTTGGCGTCGGTTTCTTCTGTCAACGAAGAAGTATCGGTTGGTGAGAAGAAAGAGGTGGCTGAAGTAACGAAATCCATAAAAGCGGATAAAGCCGCTACCGATGTGAATGCAAAGACGAAAAAAAGCAAGCGCAGTAAGCAAATCGACAAGCAGCGGATGGATGCCGAAGAATCTGCTGCCGAGTATGACGCAGCCTCTGTTGGCGAGGGCAAAAAGGCAATTGCGACAGACGTTGTCGCGAAACCTCAGCAGGCTAGTGCAACCAAAACCAAAGAACAACCTGTACGCGAAGAGAAAAAAACCAAGCGTGAAAAACCTGATCGTTCTGGTAAAGGCACAAAATACGGCCGCCAGGAATTGCATGTTGTCGCCAGTAAGTCGGGTCGGCGAAAAAAATCCAAATCCGTTGTTGCCAAGCCGAATGTGCATGGGTTTGAAAAGCCAACGGCACCTATTGTTCGCGAGGTTTCGGTGCCAGAAACTGTCACAGTTGCTGAACTCGCTCAAAAACTGAGTGTAAAAGCCGCTGAGCTTATAAAGGTGTTAATGAAGCTAGGCTCGATGGTGACAATTAATCAAGTGCTTGACCAGGAAACAGCGGCTATTGTCGTAGAAGAAATGGGGCACACCGTTAAACTACTAAAGACGGATGCTGTTGAAGAGGCGTTGATGCAGGAAATGGCGTCTGAAGGTGAATACGTAACGCGAGCGCCTGCGGTAACGATTATGGGGCACGTAGACCACGGTAAAACCTCATTGCTGGATTATATTCGTAAATCTAAAGTCGCTGACGGAGAAGCTGGTGGCATCACTCAGCACATCGGTGCCTATCAAGTTGATACCAAGAAAGGTAAAGTGACTTTTCTTGATACCCCTGGTCATGCTGCTTTTACTGCGATGCGGGCACGTGGTGCCAAAGCAACGGATATTGTCATTTTAGTTGTCGCTGCCGATGATGGGGTAATGCCACAAACCAAGGAAGCGATACAGCATGCCAAGGCGGCCAATGTTCCTATTGTGGTCGCCATTAATAAAATTGACAAAGATGAAGCTCAGCCGGATAAGGTGAAGCAGGAGTTGGTCGCACAGGAGGTTGTGCCCGATGACTGGGGTGGTGACACACAATTTGTTGGTGTGTCTGCAAAGACTGGTGAGGGCATTGACGAGTTATTGGATGCAGTATTGCTGCAAAGTGAACTGTTGGAATTAACAGCGATCAAAGATACGCCGGCAAAGGGGGTCGTTATTGAGTCACGCCTGGATAAAGGTCGGGGTCCCGTTGCGACCGTATTGATTCAAAGTGGCACATTGCGAAAAGGCGATGTCTTGTTAGCTGGCCAGGCGTATGGCCGTGTACGTGCTCTGCTGGATGGGCAAGGCAAACCGTTGACAGAAGCGGGGCCATCAATGCCAGTGGAAATATTAGGTTTGTCCGGTGCACCGGCTGCGGGTGATGATGCCTTGGTTGTACCTGATGAACGCAAAGCCAGAGAGGTTGCTTTGTTTCGCCAGGGTAAATTTAGAGACGTTAAGCTGGCCAAGCAGCAGGAGTCTAAACTTGAAAATATGTTTACCCAAATGGAAGAGGGTAAAGTGAATAGCTTGAATCTTGTATTAAAAACAGATGTGCAGGGTTCTGCGGAGGCACTCACCGATGCACTGGTGAAGCTGTCCACCGACGAGGTAAAAGTTAAAATTGTGGCCAGTGGTGTTGGTGGTATCAATGGGTCTGATGTTAATCTGGCCCTAGCGTCAAATGCCGTTATTATAGGCTTCAATGTACGTGCAGATTCCGTCGCAAAGCGGACCATTGAAGAAGAGGGCGTCGATCTACATTATTACAGCGTGATTTACGATGCGATAGAAGAGGTGAAACAATCGTTGTCCGGTATGCTGCAACCGGAGTACAAAGAGGAAATTATTGGCTTAGCTGAAGTGCGTGATGTGTTTAGGTCACCTAAGTTAGGTGCGATCGCTGGATGCATGGTTGTGGATGGTGTGGTGAAACGCAGTAATTCCATTCGAGTTCTGCGCGATAATGTTGTGATTTATGAGGGAGAACTTGAATCCCTGCGTCGCTTTAAAGATGATGTGCAAGAGGTGGTTTCCGGTAAGGAGTGTGGTATTGGTGTTAAGAATTACAATGATATTAAACCGGGTGATCAAATCGAAGTTTATGAACAAGTGAAAGTACAACGAACTTTGTAATGATAATAATACGGCTTGGTGTGGCGTAATCAATAATGGTAATTATTCGTTTATGTGAATTAAACCTAAATGCGCAGCGTGACACTAGGGAGCCTGTCCGAGAAGAGAAAGCTTACTGCGAAAACGTCATATTGGCCCATTTTTACGATCACTACGTTAAATAGACTCAATATTCGCCTCAAACGTCAAAAGTAGGAGCCAGATTGCAATCGAAAAAATGGACTCAAAATGGCGTTCCCTCGCAACGGCGGCTATTCTTGGACAGGCTCCTGGATCATTGCAAATAAATACGGCATCATTGTCATTAATTGTTACGCGCATCAAGTAAATGAATATTCGCCATTTGGTCGATAATTGAGTAGTTATTAAAATGCCCCAGGAATTTAGCCGCACTGACCGAATTGCTGATCAAATTCAGCGCGAATTGGCAGGTATTATCCAAAAGAATGTAAAAGATCCTCGTGTCGGAATGGTGACGATTACAGCAGTGCAGGTATCAAAAGAACTTGAATATGCGCGCATTTATTTTACTGTTTTGGGTGGCGAGGATGCAAAAAAATCCACCATGACCGGTTTAACTAAAGCGGCAGGGTTTTTGCGTAGAGAAATCGCGAAACGGTTAAAGTTACGTAATACGCCTGAACTGCAATTCCAGTACGACGCCTCAATCGAGCACGCGCTGCACATGTCAAACCTTATTGATGCAGCGGTTGCATCGGATAAAACAGGCGCCTAGGCGAGCGATGTCAGGGTGCTTTTTCTTTCTTTCATTCCCTTGATCAGCCAAATTTGTTGACAAAATTCACTAAAAATAAAATTTTCTAAGCAATATTTTTAACTAACGTAGAAGCGTAGCTTGGGTAGAGTTAGAAAACACTGGTCTTAAAAAACAGCGTTTACAAGGTCAAGATTTACAAGACATGGGTTCATACGAGCAAGGTTCACAGCGGGGAAAGCATAAGGGTAAGGGGCAGCGTCGATACCAAAGACGTGATGTCAATGGTATTTTGTTGCTGGATAAACCGAGTGGGCTGACATCGAATAAAGCATTACAACTTGTGAAGCACCTGTTTAATGCCCGCAAAGCTGGCCATACCGGGAGTCTGGACCCACTTGCAACTGGTTTGTTACCCGTTTGTTTTGGCGAAGCGACTAAAATCAGTCATTTTTTATTGCACGCCGATAAGTCATACCGTGCCAGCTGTCAATTAGGCGTCAGGACTGACAGTGCTGATGCGGATGGCAAGGTGATTGACACTCAATCCATTAAACATATCAGTGTCGAACAAATTAAGCATGTACTTGAGTTGTATGTGGGCGAAATTGAACAAATACCACCGATGCATTCGGCATTAAAACAAAATGGTGTTCCACTTTACAAGCTGGCCCACCAGGGTATTGAAGTGGAGCGGGCGGCGCGCACAGTGCGTATACATCAACTGGATTTCGTTAATTTTGACGGAAATATATTAGAAATAAATATAAAATGCTCTAAAGGCACCTATATACGTACGCTTGCAGAGGATATTGGCCAGCGTTTAGGATGTGGTGCACATATCAGTGCTTTAAGGCGAACGCAGGTTGGGCCGTTTGATTCTCAGTCGATGTTAACCTTAGATTATTTAAATACAAGTTCGCAACAAGGTATTGCTCAGTTGGATACGATGCTGATGCCCATTGAGGCGGGGTTACACGATTGGCCGGCGGTCTATTTGAGTAAAGATGCGGCGTTTTTTATTTTACAGGGACAAGCTGTTTTTGTGCCTCATTTAAAAAACCAGGGTTATTTGAGGTTATACAATGATATATCTCAATTTTTGGGTATCGGTATAACGTTAGACGATGGTCGTATTGCACCTAAGCGTTTGATGGTTAATACCAAAATGGGGTAAAATTCGCCAGTCTCTCTATGTTCGAGGCACTGTTTCGGTCCAGCTCTGTGTTTGTAGCGTGGTTCACAGGCCTGAATGAATCGACGTGTCGCAAATCAACATTGGAGCGTCGCTGCGTTACGATTGGGAAAGGGGAGTGAAAATCGACCAAAAATTGTGTCGAGCCAACTAATTTTTAAGGCCGTCCCTACCTGTGCGGTTTGGTCAGTAAAATGTGACGTAAATGACGTTACAGTGGGGTGGTTATGCCGCGAGAAATTGGTTGTGTGCTCATCGTTAGAATGAGTTCTATTGCGGTTGTATGAATTCGTCAAAAACAGGTTAGTAAATTTTAGGAGTTTTCAATGTCATTAAATGCCGAACAAAAAGGCCAGATTGTAAAAAATTATGAGCGTGCTGCTGGGGATACCGGTTCTACAGAAGTGCAAGTTGCATTATTGTCTGCGCGTATTGACGATTTGTCTGGGCACTTCAAAGATCACAAGCATGACCACCATTCAAGGCAGGGTTTATTAAGAATGGTGAGCAAGCGACGTAAATTGCTTGATTATCTTAAAGATAAAAATGTCGATCGTTACCGGGATCTGATTTCCCGTTTGGGATTGCGCCGCTAGTAGCTTGTTATACCAGATATCCGACGTAGCCCGTCGTCGTACGGAAAATAATTCGGTGAATCAGGGTGCCGTCATGTTTACCGTGAAATGTTTAATCTGAGTAGGGCCAGTCATGACCGTGTTAGCCTTGAAATTTTTATTTTAAAATAATGTAACGACTCAGCCTGATTTTTTAAATGTTCAGTAACGGTTCAGATAGCCTTTGATTTGTTCGTCATTGGTTTATTCGGGGAAAAAGGAAAGCGCGGCGTTTACCGGTGTCCAATGAGCATTTTTGACGCAGCTTTATAATGCAGTAATCGGGCAAATTCAAAGCTAAGCTGAGCAGTTATAAAACAACTACCTTCAAAAAGGCCAATGGCCTTGAGGAAAACTTGACGTGAACCCAACAAAAAAAGTAATTAAATTCGGTGACCACACAGTGACCCTGGAAACGGGCGAAATTGCTCGTCAGGCAAGTGGTGCAGTAATGGCAAGCATGGGGGATACGGTGGTTCTGGTAAGCGCCGTTGCTCTAAAACAGGAAGTGGAAGGGCGAGATTTTTTCCCCTTAACGGTGAATTACCAGGAACGCACTTATTCTGCGGGCAAAATTCCTGGCGGCTTTTTTAAGCGCGAAGGTCGTCCGTCGGAAAAAGAAACCTTAACGTGTCGTCTTATTGATCGTCCGCTTCGGCCACTGTTTCCAGATGGGTTTACCAATGAAGTTCAAATTATTGCCACTGTTGTTTCGTTAGATCCCGAAATTGACCCGGATATTCCTGCGTTAATTGGGGCGTCAGCTGCATTAATGCTTTCTGGTGTACCATTCAAAGGTCCTATTGGCGCGGCAAGAGTCGGTTATGTTGATGGCGAGTATGTGCTGAATCCGTCTGTTTCACAACTTGAGTCCAGCCAGTTGGATTTGGTGGTTGCTGGTACTGAAAATGCGGTGCTCATGGTGGAGTCTGAGGCCAAGGAACTGTCTGAGGATATTATGCTGGGTGCTGTGATGTTTGGTCATGATCAAATGCAATCAGTTATTAAAGGCATTATCGAATTCACCAAAGAGGCGGGTGCTGAGTCGTGGGAATGGCATGCGCCACAAGCTGATGCGTCGGTCAATCAGGCCGTTGTTAAACTGGCTGAAACCCAGTTTGTTGAAGCGTATCAATTAAAGGAAAAACAGGCACGTTACTCCCGCTTGAGTGATATTAGTTCTGATGTTGTGAGTCAGCTGTGCCCTGAGGAAGGTGAGCAAGAACAAGCCGGCTACAGCATTGAGGCGGTGAAGAATGCTATCGAAAAAATAAAAAAACAAATTGTTAGAAGTCGGATTATTGAAGGCAAACCAAGAATCGATGGTCGTGACAATCAAACCGTGCGGCCAATTAACATTCGTGTTGGTGTATTACCCCGTACACATGGGTCAGCTTTGTTTACCCGAGGCGAAACACAGGCGCTTGTGGTGACGACGCTGGGAACCGCCCGTGATGCCCAAAACATTGATGCCATTGAAGGTGAGCGTAAAGAACACTTCATGTTGCATTATAACTTCCCGCCTTATTGTGTGGGAGAAACAGGGTTTGTCGGTAGCCCAAAGCGGCGTGAAATTGGGCATGGGCGTTTGGCAAAGCGGGGTATCGTGGCAATGATGCCGGATGTTAACGATTTCCCTTATTCAATTCGTGTTGTATCAGAAATCACAGAGTCGAATGGTTCTAGCTCCATGGCCTCTGTGTGTGGTACCAGTTTGTCGCTCATGGATGCGGGTGTGCCAATTACCGCTCCAGTTGCCGGTATCGCTATGGGTTTGATAAAAGAAGAGAGTAATTTTGCGGTACTTTCGGATATACTCGGGGACGAAGATCATCTCGGTGATATGGATTTTAAAGTGGCTGGCACCAGTAATGGTGTGACTGCATTGCAAATGGACATTAAAATCGACGGTATTACCCGTGATATTATGCAGCAAGCGCTGACACAGGCTAAAGATGGGCGTTTGCACATACTGGCTGAAATGAATCATGTTATTGCCGAATCGCGCCGGGAAATGTCTGAATTTGCACCTCGGTACATTACCTTGAAAATTCATCCCGACAAAATTCGTGACGTTATTGGTAAAGGCGGCACCACTATCAGGGCTATCACCGAAGAAACAGGTGTTAGTATCGACATTGAAGATGATGGTACGGTGAAAATTGCATCGATTGACAGCGCGGCAGGTAAAGAAGCCCAACGCCGTGTAGAGCAAATAACGGCAGACGTTGAAGTGGGTGTGATCTACGAAGGCCGGGTGTCAAAATTAATGGATTTTGGCGCTTTTGTGACGATACTGCCGGGAAAAGATGGTTTGGTGCATATTTCCCAAATTTCTAATGAGCGGGTGGAAAATGTCAGCGACAAATTATCTGAGGGAGAAACCGTTAAAGTGAAGGTTCTCGAAATCGATAAACAGGGTCGTATACGTCTTAGCATGAAAGCCGTCGATGCAGCTTAACGTATTTTTCAGTTAATTCATAAAAAAGGGCATTGATGCCCTTTTTTTTTCGCTGATTAATTTAGGATAATATGACGAAGTCTAAATACAGTATTACCTCGCAGGTTAGCAGATCCTATGGGGGGCTGTCTGCCGCAGATTTCCTCTTCTCGGGCAACTCTTCTCCTGGCAATGATAACGTTAGTTATTAAGAGGGCTGTTTTAGAATTGTTTGAGAGGCATTACGATGATAACTAAAGCTGTTTTTCCTGTAGCAGGGTTGGGTACGCGTTTTTTGCCAGCCACTAAGGCGAACCCGAAAGAAATGCTTCCGGTTGTTGACAAACCATTGATTCAATATGCAGCTGAAGAAGCGATTGCCGCTGGTGTTAAACAATTAATTTTCGTGACCAGTAGTAGTAAGCGTGCTATTGAAGATCATTTTGACAAAAACTATGAACTTGAGGCGGAGCTAGAAAAACGGAATAAACACGAACTGCTATCGATTGTTCACGACATACTTCCTAAAGGAGTAAGTTGTGTTTATATTCGTCAGGCTGAAGCGTTAGGGTTGGGACACGCGGTGCTATGTGCTAAAGCCATTGTGGGTAACGAAGCTTTCGCAGTAATACTGGCCGATGATTTAATTGATGACAACGCAAATGGATGTTTGTCACAAATGTCGGAGCAATATGATAAATATCAGCACAGCATTCTTGGTGTACAACTTGTAGATGCGAGTGAAACTGAAAAATATGGTATCGTTAAGACCGATGAGCTGAACCACCGAATCGCGGATATTGAGGCGATTGTTGAAAAGCCGAAACCTGCGGATGCGCCATCGAATTTAGCCGTCGTGGGCCGCTATATCCTCACGCCAAAAATTTTTACGTACTTAGAAATTACTCAAAAAGGCGCTGGTGGTGAAATTCAGCTAACGGATGCCATTGGTGAACTGTTGACAGATGAAGTCGTGATGGCTTACCAGTTCTATGGTAAACGATATGACTGTGGCAGCAAACTGGGTTATCTGGAGGCTACGGTAGAATACGCGCTTAAACACCCAAAACTTAAGAAAGATTTTTTGCGCTATTTGCGCGGTTATTGTATTCCCGGTCTCGGTGTGGATGATCTGGCCGAGTGATGATTTGAGGTGGTTAAACCTAGAATCCTCAGTTGACCGCTCCATTCTGATACTAAGTTGTTGATATGAATAGCATTGAAATCAATTTATTGCATCACCTGCTGGGTGAACCACGCGACAAGGCGAATTGCACGCTTGCGGCGCTGCATGA
>JAADGF010000100.1:0-58300 GCA_013152545.1 Gammaproteobacteria bacterium | reverse complement strand
TTGGAATAGAATCACTATTCCGCGTCGTTACGCCTTGTCCTTCACCGCCGCAAACGCACACTTCACCCCGTCCAACTGAGGATTCTAGGTTAAAGGTTTGCTGATTTAACCTAAAATCATCAGTTGGATGGCATGCCCAGCGTTTACCCCTTGAGTGAAGCTGGTAAAATACAATAGTTCAATTATTTAAAAGGCTTAATGCAACTTACTACGCGTTCAACGGATGAGTTTAGGTTTAACTTCGAATAGCAATAAATCAATTTCCTCAATAACCATTGATACTTTTGTTTCGATGACATTGTTGTCACGTTTTTTTCTGATTGATATTTCCAGGTCTTCTACAGCAGATTTGAGCTGCGGCGTGTTGACGTAGCTGGTAGCGCCATGCAATCGGTGAACGTGATCTGCTAATTCTTTAATTTTTAATTCAATAAATGATTTTTTAATCGCCTCTCGGGTGTCGGGTAGTTCTTTTAACAGCATAAGAAACAGCTCTTTTTTGAGCTTTTCTTTTTTACATAATGCTTCATTACGCTTGTATCGTCGTAAATCGATATAGCCTTTGCGCGCCTCTTTTGCATGAGCATGAGCGTTGTTTTCAGCCGCTTTAGGTGAGTGAGTGTCGTTTTCCAGGGATGTTCTCATGGTTGCTGTATTGCTGTGTGCTGGCGCGTAAAATTTTATTATATTGAATAACGCATTGTCGTCGACAGGTTTTATGAGGATGTCACTCATACCTGCGTTGCTGTAATTCACTTTATCTTCTTCGATGGCATTTGCTGTCAGTGCAATGATTGGTGTGTTAGCATTATTATTTTTTAGGGTTCGAATTTTTCTTGTCGCTTCAACACCATTGATTTCTGGCATATGAATATCCATTAAAATAATGTCGAACAATTGTTGTGTCGCAGCTTGCAGTGCTGACTTACCATTTTCCACAATGGTGGTACTTGCACCGGCCTGCTTGAGAATAAGTGCTATTAATTTAGCATTGATTTCCTGGTCTTCTGCGATAAGAATGTTGTAACCGGACAAGGTTAGGTCGGCATCAGCTGGATGGCTTGCCGGATTAGACGGTGTGTTGTTGAGCTTGGTTTCCCCATCTTGTGAGAAATCCAGAATTGTTGCGTCTGGGGCGAGTAAGTTGCGCATGGTTTCGTAGAATTTGATGTGCCTAACTGGCTTGGCAATACATGCATTAATACCGCAATTCTTGACACTGGAAAATTGTTTAGCATCCGCGCTGTTGATAAGGGCAAGTAAGTTACATTGCGTGATTTTTTTAAGAGAATTGATCTGGTTGTCGAGTATGTTAGGTTTCATTTCCTGTTGCGACAAACCGAGAATAATTAAATCATAGGGAGCATTTTTTTCTGAAATTTCGATGTGGTTATAAACGTCAGAAATAGTGGTGGTGGTTATCACGTTTAGCCCCAGGTTGTTCATCAAGTGTTGCATGGCTAATCGGGATGCCTGGTTGGATTCATAATATAAAATGCTGTATCCGGTTAATAATGAGGCTGATCGAATGGAAATTTCTAGTTGGCTGCATTTTGAATGAGTAAACGTGAACCAAAAGGTAGAACCCTGATTGATTTTGCTATCAACGCCAATCTCTCCCTTCATCATCTCTGCCAAGGTTTTTGATATTGTTAACCCAAGTCCAGTGCCGCCAAACCGTCGAGTGGAAGAAGAATCGATTTGAGCAAAAGTTCGGAACAATCGCTGTTGATCTTTTTGGTTAATACCAATGCCCGTGTCAGATACCATGACTTTAATGGTTACGTTATCGTTGTTTTCGTCATCAAGCATGGTTCGAATAACGATGTCTCCGGTTTCGGTAAATTTAATCGCATTACTGATAAGGTTCGTCAGGATTTGCCGGAGTTTTGCCGAATCACCTTTTAAGTTTAATGGCACATCGTTATATATCATTGACACAAGGTTAAGGTTTTTTTCGTAGGCTAATGGGGCTAGGAGGGACGTGACTTCTTCAATACAGTCTTGAAGGTTATATTCGACACTGGTTAAGGTTGCCTTGCCAGCCTCGATTTTCGAAATATCAAGGATATCATTAATAATGGATAGTAGGTTATTGCCAGATTTTCGAATGATTTTGATGTAGTCCATTTGTTCTGGTGAAAGCTGGGTGTTGTTTAATAACTTAATGAAGCCGATAATGCCGTTCATTGGGGTTCGGATTTCATGGCTCATATTGGCTAAAAACTCAGACTTAACACGACTTGCCAGCAATGCTTGTTGACGGGCCTCAGCCAGTTCTTTATTTTGTCGTTCAACCACTTGTAGTGAACTTAATAAATCTTCGGTAGCCTGGTCTACTTGTTTTTGTAGTTCATCTTGTGATTGCCTCAGTGAGTTTGCCATATTGTTAATACTGCGTTCCAGTATCAGCAGTTCGCCACTGGACTCAAGTTTCAATTGAATGTTGAAATTTCCCTTTTCAATCTCATTCGCTGCGTTGGCAAGATTAAAAATTGGTGCGGTAATTTTTTTACTAATATAGTGGGTCAGTAAGGTGCAGAGTATCAATAAAGCCAGCGTAGCAACCACACTGTTTAAAATAACGCTACGTTGTTTGGCTTGATTGTTTTGCTGGGATATCTCGATAATGGCCCAGCCAATGATGTGTTGAGCGTCAGTTAATTCGGAAAAAACAGGGGAAAAACCCTGTTGATAATTATTTGTATTTATTGTATTTTTCGCTTGTTGATTCAACTCGTCGTGTGTTGATATAGGGCGCATAAAGGTCAGGCTATCATTAAAATTCGGTGTTGGCAGTTCGGTATTTTTTTGATTAAACGATTGCTTGTTTGTTGATGAACGTATGATGATAGAGCCGTTATTGTCTGTGATGGTAATCGCAATAACGTCAGGTTCCAATAGGATAGACTGGGTCAGTGGTTTGAGGATCGCTAGGTTTTTACCGCTAAGACCATAACTGCTTGCGGTTGCAAGGTGTTTGGCAAGCATGTGGCCATATTCTAGCAACGTGTCAGACAAGGTCGATATTTGTTTGCTAGTAAATATAATGACCAAGCTTAACGCGATTAATGTTAATGGTAATAAAGTGAGTATTACCAGTCGGCGTTGTAAGTTCCAATTGATCATAATGCATCAAGCTAGTATTGGATCGCCAAGTGCCTGCGCAGTGTCGACGGAAGTTTTTATGCGTGTGTTTATAACCCCATTATAACGGTCTGATGCTTTATTATAAATTAGTGTCTGCTGATGTGTGAATATTGTACTTGCCGATGATGCTTTTTTCGTCCTGCATGACGGGACTCTTTATGACGTCATTCCCGATGACGGAATAAGTGAGATGCAGCGGCCCAGCATATCACTCCGTGTAAGCGACTGACAACAGGTGATCAGGTGGAAAAAAGTGTTTCCAGCCTTTGATGGTGGTGGTCATAGCGTAGCGGGATAGCAGTAAAAGGCACTGTATTAAATAGAGTGCATGTTCAGCGCTGCTCCATGGATGGGTAAAAGTTGACATTTGTAGGGAATTTCAGTATGGATATTGATACTAGCGATTTGACCCGAAGGGATGAATAGGCTTACCGTCATTTCCACTGATATTACAGAAGCATTAGTGCTGAATGATACAACTCAACGCGTTATATCGGGCTTGTATCAGGGAGCGTGGTGTGGGACTGTTGCTGGCAATGGTGTTAAACTGTATCCGTTCGCTAAATGACCGGATAATAGTAAATGACCATACCAACAATAGCCGCCTTTGTCGGTAATACACCTTTGGCCAGGTTACAGCGCTTACCAGGACATACAAGTAATCTGATTGCCGTTAAATTAGAAGGCAATAACCCTGCGGGATCGGTAAAAGACCGTCCTGCACTTAGTATGATTACACAGGCGGAAGCGCGGGGGGAGATTTGTCCCGGTGACCGTTTGGTGGAGGCCACTAGCGGTAACACGGGCATTGCGTTGGCGATGGCCGCTGCTATCAAAGGTTATCAGATGGTGTTGATTATGCCGGAAAACATGAGTGTTGAGCGCCGTGGTGTTATGAAAGCGTTCGGGGCCGAAATTGTACTGGTAAGTCATGCTGACGGCATGGAGGGTGCGCGCGATTTAGCCAAGCGTATGGAATCAGAGGGCAATGGTAAAGTACTTGATCAGTTTTCTAATCCTGATAATCCTCGCGCGCATTATACCGGTACGGCGGAAGAAATATGGCATGATACTGATGGTAAGATTACGCACTTTGTCAGTGCAATGGGGACCACGGGCACAATAATGGGTACCTCAAGCTATTTAAAAGCGCGTAACCCTCAAATTCAGATTATCGGTGTTCAGCCGACTGAAGGGGCTAGTATCCCTGGCATTCGACGTTGGCCTAAGGAATATTTACCTAAGATATTTGAGCCAAGCAGGGTGGATAGAATCATTGATGTCACGCAACAGGCGGCAGAAGATATAACGCGTGATTTAGCCGCGAAAGAAGGTATTTTTGCTGGTATTTCTTCGGGAGGAGCGGTGGCCGCCGCTTTAAAGTTGTCACAGGAGGTGACAGATGCGCTCATTGTGGTCATTGTTTGTGATCGAGGTGATCGTTATTTATCCACCGGCGTATTTCCTACGTAACATAAACTATAATTATTATATAGACTCAGATTATTATATAAACACTCCGATAAATAATTTTTGAACGTGAAGCCCGCTACTATTTTTAAGCAATGCTTTAGAATGGCTGCAAAATAATTTTCTAATAACGTTCCTCAAATTTTTTATAATGGATACGTTTTGGTTGATTGGCGTTATCACCGAACCGACGTTGGCGGTCTTTTTCGTAATCAGCGTAATTGCCTTCGAACCAGGTTGTCTGGCTGTCACCCTCAAATGCGAGGATATGGGTGGCGACACGATCTAAAAACCAACGATCATGCGAAATGACAACCACGCAACCAGGAAAATCAAGTAAAGCCTCTTCTAGCGCGCGAAGTGTTTCAACGTCAAGGTCGTTGCTGGGTTCGTCAAGCAACAATAAATTACCGCCATCGGCGAGCAGTTTGGCGAGGTGCACCCGGTTGCGCTCACCACCGGACAATATTCCGGTTTTTTTCTGCTGGTCACTGCCACGAAAATTAAACCGACTGGCATAAGCCCTCGAATTTAATTCCATACCATTAATCTGCATAATATCGTGGCCACCGGAAATTTCCTCCCAAGCGGTTTTGTGATTATCCAGGGTGTCACGGGATTGATCCACATAGGCTATTTTTACTGTTTCACCGATACGCAGTTCACCGTCATCGGGTTGTTCTTTGCCGGTTAACATTCTAAATAATGTTGTTTTACCGGCACCATTTGGACCAATGATACCAACAATACCACCTGGAGGCAGGCTGAAGGATAAGTTTTCAATTAATAATCGATCACCGAAACCTTTACGTAATTGATTTGCCTCAATGACGAGATCACCCAAGCGGGGGCCTGGTGGAATAAAAAGTTCGTTAGTTTGGTTTCGTTTTTCATAATCTTGTTTGCTTAAGTCTTCAAAACGTGAAAGCCTTGCTTTGCTTTTTGCGTGGCGACCTTTGGGGTTAGAGCGCACCCATTCGAGTTCGGCTTTAATTGCTTTTAGGCGGGCGTTTTGTTGTTTTTCTTCAGATTCCAGGCGTTTTCCTTTTTGTTCCAGCCACGATGAATAGTTGCCTTCCCAGGGGATACCTTCCCCTCGATCCAGTTCCAGAATCCAGCCTGCTACATTGTCTAGAAAGTAGCGATCATGGGTGATGGCAACGACTGTGCCAGGATAATCTTGAAGGAAATGCTCTAGCCAAGCAACGGACTCAGCATCCAAATGATTCGTGGGTTCGTCCAGTAATAGCATATCTGGCTTTGAAAGCAATAATTTGCACAATGCGACACGACGCCGTTCTCCTCCTGATAACTTAGTGACATCGGCATCCCAGGGGGGGAGCCGGAGTGCATCCGAGGCGATTTCCAGTGTGCGTTCAATTTCCCAGCCATTAGCGGCATCAATTGCATCTTGCATTTTGCCTTGTTCTTCCAGCAATGCGGTCATTTCGTCATCGCTCATTGGGTCGGCGAACATCAGGCTAATTTCATTAAAACGATCGAGCAGGGCTTTAGTGGTCTGAATGCCATCCTCAATGTTGCCACGCACATTCTTGTCGGGGTCTAATTTTGGCTCCTGGGGGAGGTAGCCGATGTTAATGCCTGGTTGAGGGCGCGCTTCACCGATAATTTCCTTGTCAATGCCAGCCATAATGCGCAGAAGACTGGATTTGCCGGAGCCATTGAGCCCCAGTACCCCGATTTTTGCACCTGGGAAAAACGATAAGGATATATTTTTAAGAATTTCCCGTTTGGGTGGAACGACTTTACCAACACCATTCATGGTGTAAATATATTGAGCCATGGTTTTAAGTTACCTGCTTTGTCTGCGTGTTATAAAAATGTAATGATCCAGGGTGGGGGTATAATGTATTTTTTCGAATTGTCAGCATGTAGAAGCAGATAGCTAACTGAATAAAACTAAGGTAATTTTGGCGGAAAGTAAAGTCAGTCGAGGCATTGTATCAGCCATACTGGCACATTTTTTTGGCACTGGCGTAATATAGCGCTATGATTCGTTTTATTTCGGTTTTTTAAATCTAAACATCCGAGGTCGTAATGGATAATTATGAAGAGGTAATAAAAGAACTTTGCACGATAGGCGATTATGTGCGCTGGGGCAGTAGTCTCTTCGGTGATGCAGCGTTAACATTTGGACATGGAACGGATAATGCGATGGATGAGGCATTTGCTGTGGTTCGTCATGCACTGTATTTGCCTCATGATATCCCTCCCTATATGATTCATTCGAGACTGATTGAATGCGAACGTAAAGCGGTTGTGGAATTGCTTGATAGACGTGTGCGATCCAGAAAGCCTTTGCCTTATTTAATAAAGGAAGCCTGGTTTGCCGGTTTGTCATTTTATGTTGATGAGCGGGTGCTGATACCTCGGTCACCCATTGCAGAATTAGTGGAAAATCGATTCGAGCCCTGGGTTGATTCTAATAATGTGCATACTATCTTGGATCTTTGTACCGGAAGTGGTTGCATTGCAATTGCAGCAGCGACCGTGTTTCCTGACGCCAAGCTTGTTGCTACGGATATTTCTAATGATGCTTTGGATGTTGCCGCAATGAATGTGACTCGTCACGGAGTGACGTCTCAGGTTAAACTGATTGCGTCTGATTTATTTGAAAATTTACCTGCGTTTCAAAAGTTTGATGTCATTGTTACTAATCCACCCTATGTGGATGCCGCTGATATGGCTGCATTAGCATTGGAGTTTGAGCATGAACCGAGACTGGCGCTGGCTGCCGGAGAAGACGGTTTGGATGTTGTGCGTCGAATTTTGTATGACGTGCATGAATACTTAACCGATCGTGGCCTCCTCATTGTCGATGTCGGCAATAGTTATAAGGCGATATTGCAACAGTTTCCAGAAGTGCCTTTTATTTGGCCAGAATTTGACAGGGGTGGTCACGGTGTATTTGTGTTGTCTAAACGAGATTTGCTGGATTATAAACATCATTTTTCATTATCAGGTGCTTGATGTTGAGAAAAAGTCTCCGATATTCGTTAATCCCCTGTTGTGATCTATTAGGCGGTTATTATGAAGCGTCGTACGTTAATTAAAGGAATTTTGGGTATAAGCACTTACGCCGTTACTCGTATTGCTGCGGGTAGTTTTTATGGTGAGAGTGACGGCAATATGCCAAAAACAAAAACTTCAACAATGGGTGTCGTTGAAAAAAACCAAGTAACTAAATGTGGTAGCACGCCGCAGGAAAGCGAAGGGCCTTTTTATCCCCGCAATCGACAGCAGGAACATGATATCGATTTAACAATAATAAAGGGTCGATCAACACCTGCATCCGGGAAAATCATCATCATTAGTGGTCACGTTGTCGATGAACAATGCCAACCCATACCTGCCGCAAACGTGGAAATATGGCAAGCGAATGCCTGGGGGAAATACAATCATCCCCGAGATAAAAATAATCCGTCCCGAATCGATCCTAATTTTCAGGGCTGGGGCGTAATGATGACGAATGACTCTGGGTATTATCAGTTTAAAACCATTGTGCCAGGCGCCTATCCTGTGAATCCGATATGGACAAGGCCGCCGCATATTCATTTTAAAGTGTCCGCTAAAGAGTATGTGGAGCTTACCACCCAGTTATATTTTGCCGGGCAATCGCTTAATGAACAAGATCAACTATTAATGAGATTGTCACGGCCAGAACGTGAACGTGTGATTACCCGACTTTCACCGAATGGCACAGCAGTGGAGCGTGGCGGGGGCCTCCCTAAAGGACAATTTAATATTGTGCTGAAACGTCGTTAAGGTATGCGGTACTTTCTCTGTGTTCTTGGTGGTTGCCGTCTAGCTGGTTGAGTGCAGCCAATTAGGATGTGCGTACACATAATGCTGGCAATATATATACGAACACTGCCTAAGTCTAAATCGTCATTAAGTAATATTTTTGTTTTATATTCATGAGCTTATAAGTTGTTCCGGCTGCATGTGGGTAGTGAGTGAGTGGCGTGTTTACGTACTTATTGTTGAGCATGTTTGGTATTGAGTTATTGCCTACGTATGAGGTCGCTTGCGGGTAATCTGCGACAAAGAATATTTGCACAAGAAGGTTCATTTGGGTTTTAATAGGGCATGGACTCAAAAGCCTTGTTAGAGTTCAATTCCGGGGGGCTAAAATTGCGATGTTTGGGTGAATTCCCGGCGCAATTGTCTTTAGCATGCCATTAAAACAGGATATATTAAAACCAGAGCTAATTCCAAGTCACAGAATGGAAGCAAAAGAGGGTAACGATTATGGGACTGTTTGGTAAAAGTAAAAATGATGGAGATTTCGATATCGAGCTATCTTCATATACGGATGTTGCTGAAGCCGATTCATTGTCGGCGACAGGGGGTGAGAACGATGATACGTTAGGGGCGTTTAACCAGGAAAAGGGGCGCAGCGCAGGGCAAGGTAACCCTGGTGGTTATGGAATACAGGATGCCATTGAGTTAATGCGCAAACTACCCAATGTAAATTCAGATATTGTTATTACTGTTGTCAGGAAAACACTGGAATCCACTAACATTCAGGTAAAAGAAATTATTTCTGATGCGCAAAAACGAGAAACGGAGATTGAAGATCGTAGCGATCAGTTAATAATGGAAATTGAAAAGTTGGAGTCAAAAATTTCTGAATTAAATGAAGAAATTACGGAATTGAATGCTGAAATTGAGGAGACCACCAAGGTTAAAGATTTACTCCTGAATTCAATGGCGCAGGAGGCGCCGGAAGCAGACAAAGTAGCGACGAGTGCCACTGTTAATACTGGTAGCAACGCCAGCAAAAACGCTAGTAATAGCGATAAAGCGGTCGACACTGGAAGCGGTCAAGTTTTATCGGAAAGTGGTAAAGAAAGCAGCATTCGAAAATCGGACGATAACGGCCTGAAGGATGCCATGGAGGATATCAATGACATGGAGAAACTTCCAGCAACCTAAACATTGCAGCAAGCTGGGTGTGTGTCCAAGCTTTGCCGCTTACGGCGGCGAAGTTTGGGGTTCCATCGCGTCGTAGCAGTTGGCTGCCTTAGGTGTTTCTCCCTTATCCATATTAGCGCATAGAAGTTTCGCATAAGCATTATAAGCAGCCCATTCCTGTTCTACTTCTGATATATTCCATGATTCCTGCGCCTGTGTAAGAAGGAACAAATTTTCACTATGGTATCGCCGTGCTAGGTGAACCGGTATTTGTGGTAATTTAGCAAGCACGGATATGGCTTGGTCAATCGTATTGAATACTCTGTCCAATGCCAGTTTATCTGCAATTGATTGAAGTTCTGGCAGATTTAAAATGCGTAGACGTTCACCAATCGGGATTGATTTTCCACGTAGGGCGACCCCAGTTCTTGAAAATACCTCAAAGAGTTGCCGCAACTCGTTGCCAGGTGGTATATGAAACACCTTGCTACCAATACGGGACAAATGGTGATACATAATAAAGTTTTCCATGAAAAACATATCACCAAATTTTTGGATAAATGCCTTGTTAATGAGTTTATGCGTCTTTTTTTCGTGTTCGCGGATGAGCTGTAGATCTTGCTGGCTAAAGGCTTGAGAGTCTTGCTGAGGAGGACAATTCTCGGCTTGCACGCAATGTTGGGTTTTTTTGCCTGTTAAGATTGGTAAATCGTTGCGTGAGGCGTTAGGTTGTTGGAGTGCTCTCACTTGATCAATAGTGGGTTGATAAACCGCAAACAGGAGTGCCAGGCGCAGTTCGTCTTTTTTTCCCCTAAGGGCATCAATTTCTTGTTTCAATAAGCACATGATGTCATGCTTATTTGTTGCTTGTTTTATATCAGGCAAGAAGCGCGGTGGCATTGGACTTTTGTTGCTTGATTTTATTGCGGCACGCGTAACCAGCCTACTCACTATTGTTAGAAGTAAAAAACTAAATCCAACCACTGTAAGTGCACTATATTGCGTTGTGATTTTAAGGAGTAATAGTTCGATCATCCGATTTCAATCTTGCATATTTTGGCTAAAACACCAGATAAGGACGTACTAAAAAGTACCGGCTTTTTTTGTCACGTATTGTTTAAATGCAATGAGGATTATAACACGGAAGTTCTGGGTAAAGGTTATACTGTATGTTCTATCGAATTTGTGTGTCTGGTTTGTTTCATGGTTAGGCAAAATAGCGTGTAGATAATAGCTGAGCTGTTACAGGAAATTTTAATGTCGTCATGGAATACCGGGTGTGCAATAACGCCGAATTCTTAATCGAATCGCTTTGGGTATATCAAACGCCACGGGTATATCAAATATCAATAAAAAAGCAATTTGAGCAGATGTTATACATTTAAACCACAGACTGAATAGACAAGCTTTGTTAATCTTGAGCACCACCGTTGTTTTATCGTTTATCTGGTTTACTGTCTTCGTAAAAAATCTTGTTTAAACATCCTAATCCCCCTCGCTATTATTCGTCTATTCGCCTTGTCGCGTGGTTCAACCCAGCAGGTGATGCAATAAATTGATTTCAATGCTATTCATATCAATAAGTTAGTATCAGAATGGAGCGGTCAACTGAGGATTCTAGGTTTTTTATTGTATCTGCCGTCATTATTTTCAAGATAGTGGAGGGTTTTGTGTTGCTGATTTTATTAGTTAATTATTGCTGTCGAATTAATTGACAGTTTGGCCGTTATTGGGTAATGCTTCTAGCTGTTTGATATGCTTTATATTTTTAACGAATTTGGTGAGTTTTAGATAAGAAATACAAATTTTCACTGTCGGTATATTGTACACTTTTCAGTCTGTATTCTCGTTTTGTTAATTATCCTTTTGTTAATACTGAATAAAATGTTATTGGCATTGAATTTGCTGAATAAGATTGTTAGGTCGTGGTTTTTTTTAACCTTAAGGTGTATAAAAATGAAATTTATCAAAAATTTTTTGTTGCTAATAGTGCTTATTGCATTGAATAATTCAGCGCACGCAGTCATTATAAATTTTAAAGCAATGGCCGAAGCGGGGGGCAGTCATGGGGAAAGTGCTTGGAATCCGTTGACTTTTTCTTATTCTGATTTTGATCTTAGTATTACTGCGACACAGCAGGGACAGGATGCTTATGCATACCTGGATGCCGGTAACGGTGGCTTGGGGGTTTGTGGTGCGCTTTACAATGCTGGTAGTGCAAACCAAGTGACCAATAGTGGTGCCAATCTGTGTAACCCTGGTAACGATGACAATGTCACTTTCTACGAATCATTGTTCTTTGTATTCAGCAACGATGTCACAATTGAAAGAATATGGTTCAACAACAATCATGATGGCGACCGTAGTTTATTGGGTGATTTAATTAATATTGATGGCGCCGCGTATATGTTTTCGAATGGTGGCTATATGATTGATTCGTACACCACAACGCCTTACACCCTGGCGGGCGGTACTATATTTGATATTGCGTTTAATAATGAGCAATATTATGTGAGCGCAGTGGAAGTCACTACATCCATTCCAGAACCCACCTCTATAGCATTATTGGGCTTAGGTTTGCTTGGCGTGGGTCTTGTGCGTGTCCGTCGCATGTTATAATGTTTCAAATAATCAATAAAAAAAACCGCGCTTCAACAACGCGGTTTTTTTGGCTATGTACCGTTGATTCGAGTGGAATGAGTCAGTAATAATGCTCCTGCTTGTTGTTCGGTTTTGTTGCCTGAGGCGTGCCGCATACCCTAAAAAAATTAACTTGAATCAACGGTGTTTGTGTAATCGATTGGCATCTATTGACAATGGCACTCTAAAAGTACCAAGCTAGCTCTATTTGTAAGTGGTCGTCGTTTCGTGAACTGTAAAGCGGATCGTTTAATGAGTTTATATTGGAAAATGTTCTAATTTCCAAGTTGAGCTTCCAGGCGTCGCCGAGACGTCTGCTGGCTTCCAAATTAAACAGGTGGCCATTGTTGTCGATGTCGAAAATTAACCCGGCCAGAATTTCCGTTGATTGTACGTCATTCAGCGTGAACCGGGCACCGAGCATGATGTCATTTTGAAATGGGGTGGTTGCGGCTTCATCGCGATTATCGTATAAGTATTCACTGATGATGCCAAGATCCGCTTGCGTGTTGATTATACCCACCAGAGTATATTCGAAACCGCCGGTTAATGCGGTGTAGTGATTTTCGTGGCCGTTTCGCGAAATCATTTCCAGCTTCCATAACCAATCGTTAACAACGGTTTGTAGCGACAAACCGGTTTGATTGATAATGTCATAATTGGGGATGATTGCAGATCTATCCGTGTTAATCGTAAACCGGGGGTCACGACTGGTGCCATAAAAATGACTTATACCGACATCCCAATCACCGATAAAGTGTGACCAGCGAATCGCGAGATCTGTATGTTTATTTTTATTGCTGGCTTCGTACACGGTGTTGTCAGTGTCCACTGGTGGCTGGGTTCTCAGCCGTCCTTCCCGACCGGCAAAGGTGCGTTCGCGAAACCCGGGTAGCACAAAAAAATCGAGTGTACCCCAGTCTTGAATTAACGCCAGGTTAATCATGGTTTGACCAAGCTTGTTTTCTCTGTCGATATTTTCAATAGCATCTGTCTGGTTGATAATATCCACTAAGTGTTGTGACTCTGTTACACCCCAAAACACTTTGCGAATACCGGCGCGCAGTTCCCAGACATCGCTGGCTTTAATCCAGGCCAGTTCCCGAATGTCGGCGTGTGTTCTTTCTTTATCATGTTGATCGATGCGTACAAAGGGTATAAATAGGAAGCTTTGCTTGCCATTATCCCATTCAAAAAAATACTCCGGTTGTGCGGAAATCGACAAATAATCATCGTGTTGATCCGAGAAGCTTGGGGTATGCGCGAAGCTGCGGACTTCTACCGCAACATTCCCCGACCATTCTCCGCTAGCATTACAGATTGTGGGTAGCAGCGCGGTGGTAGCAACTGCTGTACTGGTGGAAAATGTCATAATTAATTTGGTCAGTGCCCACTTAATGCCCCTTCTTTTCATTGTATCAAGGCCGCAATACTGCGGATTGTGTGAAGTCCATAGAGCGAAAAAATTTAGCATTAACGCGCCCGTTTTAAACTGTTTCGGTCAAAATCACGATCAGTATAGCCATTGTCAAACTTGTATTTTGACCAAAGTAAAGTGGTGCTTTTATGGGTGAGGTGGTTGACCATTTCCATGCGGTCCGGGCGCCAGAATTTATTCAGGTACTGTTTGTAATCATAGTAGGTCAGCGTTTTTAATTTAGCACCTTTACGGTCATAAAAAACAATCTTAAGGGGTTGATACATTTTTTTATCTATCCAGGTTATTTGCTTGGTATAACCCGAGTGTTTATAGCTTGGGTATCGCTCTACTACAAAGACATCGTTGCCCTCATAGGTTTCATCGTTAAGCCACTTGTAGGTATATTTATCCACTTCTTGTGATGTTATATCTTCATAGGCAAATTCACTGCCCATAAAAGGGCCTGATTTGTTGTTTGATGATATCCGTTTTACGCGCTTTAATGCAGGCAAAAATAACCATTGGTCATCCGGCACTTTGGAATGTGTGTAGCTTAGAAAGGCCGTGCCTTTAACGTCTCGTGGGCTGTCAAAGATGGATAGTGTTTTATCCCCATCGTTATCCACCTCCAGTTGGCGATTACGTATATTGCGTTGCGTTTCCTGCCCTTGACGATTACGTAATATCATTTTAAGCTCAGATTGTTGGTCTTTCCATCCCGTGTCCTGTTTGTCAGCTTCTACGGCGATTGCTAGACCTTTTTCTTCCGGGGTTTCTGCCCAGGCGTTAAGCTGGGGTATTATTAACAACGTTAGTAGTAGCATTCGTTTTTTCATGATTTTTCTCCTCAAGTTTCATTAATAGTGAAGGTAGGAACAAGAAATCAGCAATGAGTGCGAACGTGATGACGATGGCGGTTAAGGTTCCCATATCTGAATTCAGCTTGAAGCTGGAGAATGAGAGCACCAAGAATCCCACCACTAATACGATGGTGGTGGTAAATAAGGCCATGCCAACGGTGTTAAAGGCATAACGGGTAGCCTGTTGTGCATCGAGTTGTTTTTCTCGCCGGGCACGGAGATATTTGCTTAAGAAGTGCACTGTGTCATCCACAACAATACCCAGAGTCATGCCTGCCACAACGGATAATGCCAACCCAATTTCACCCACTAAAATTCCCCACAAGCCAAACCCCATTGCCGCAGGCACCAAATTGGGGATCATACTGACGATACCAATTTTAATCGAACGCAATGCGAATATGAGTATTATAGAGATTAGAATGAGGGCAACGGTTGTTCCTAGCAGCATGCTTTTAATGTTCTTTTTACCGATATTGGCAAACATGATGCTAGTGCCTGTACCTTTCGCCTGCTTGATCGTGGTGGTGTTATTAGCTAACCAGTGTTGTACGCGCTTTTCCAATGCAAGTAAGTCATTGGAGGACATGGTTTGCAGGGTAGCCGTGAAGCGGGTAGCGGACTTGTCAATATTGATCTGGTTGTTAAGGTCCAGTCCGTAGGGTAACGACATTTCATACAGCAACAAATATTGCGCTGCGAGATTTCGTTCACGCGGTTGGTGATACCAGGTGGGATCATCACCATGCATATTTTTATTGAGCCGGTTCATGATATCGGTATAAGAGTTTATGTGTATGGTCTCTGGTTGTTGGCGATACCATTTGGCAAATTTGGCCACGTCTGCCATAAACTCAGGGTTACTGATGCCGCCTGGTTCTCCCGTTTCCAGAGAATAATCAATAACGTATAAGCCGCTCAGATTGTCAGTAAAATAATCTGCATCTGCACGGAAGTCGATGGTTTCGTCAAAATAATGCACAAAAACATCATTTAGTTCATTGCGAGGTATAAATGCGATTAAGGTAACAACAATTGTAAGCATTCCCCACATTAAGATTTTTCGTCGGGTAACCACAAAATCACCTAGTTGTGCCATTAGTCGTGAGCCATTGGTGTGTTTTTGTACGCGTACTTTGACTGGCATTACCGACATAAATGCTGGCAGGAAAAATACACTTAGAAAAAAGGAAGCGATCACGCCAATTGCAACCATATTGCCTAAATGATTAAACGGCGGGACATCGGCAAAATTCATGGATAAAAACCCCAGCGCAGTTGTGGCGCTGGCAAGAAAGACGGGTTGTATGTTGATGCGCAGGCTTTCCACCATAGCATCTTTTTTCTCCATGCCATGGCGCATTTGGTGCAAAAAGGTAACCAGTATGTGCACCGCGTTAGCAATAGCGACAGTGAGCACAATGGTGGGGGTGGATGCTGAAGGTGGTGTAATCGGAAAGCCAAGATAGCCGCCAATACCCATTGCCACCATGATGGAGGATATGATAATAATCATTGTGCCGATGGTGCCAGTAAATCCCTTCAGCATTAAGCCTAGAGTGACCAGCATCAAGATAAAGCTCAGGGGAACCAGAAATTGCATATCGGATTGGGATGCTTCGGAAAAAGCGTTATTCATCATCACCATGCCGCTGAGACGAATTTCTATATCAGGGTATTTCTTCATAAACCGCTTGGCAATATCTCGTGCAAATACAACAATTTCAGGTGTTTCTGCGCCTGGGTTTATGCCAGGTAACTGTACAGTGACATTTACTCCGGTGACATGACCTGTTTCGGAAATCAGGCGCCTTAGTAGGAGTGGTTCGTTTAGGGCAATATCCCGCACTTTTTTAATATACATATCATCTAAGGTATCGAGTTCCGGCACCAGATCTTGTACCATGAGGTCGTCGCCGTTTGCTTCGGTGTGCTGGAAGTTGGAGATGGAGTCGACACGAATGGAGTAGGGGATTTGCCAGGCTTCTGTTGTCAACTCCTGAACAATCTTGAGAGTTTCTGCGGTAAAGACATTGCCGTTGTTGGGGGTAACGATAAAGATGACATTATCATTTTTGGTGTACGTTTTCTCCAAAGAATCAAACGCGATTAGTTCTGGGTTATCTTCACTGAAAAACACCCGATAATCGGTGGTGAAGCTTAAAAACCGTCCCCCGCTTGCTGCGGCAAAGACTAATGCAAGCGTGAGCGACATGACGATAAATGGATGGTTAACCACCCAACGAGCATAACGGGTGGTGCGGGTATCTGCTGTCATTTGTTAATCTCCTTTCGTCAAGGTAACGGTTTTTCGTCGATTATGAACGTTGCTGATGACGCTGGAAAATCAGGTTTGCTCGTGACCTGTCTCTGCCTATTTTCAGTGAACGTTTGCTAATAGCCATGCCAATAATGCATAAATAATAAATGAAATGAATAATATTCACTTTAAGGTCAAATTTTTTTAGTTTTATTCGTGGGTCATTGTTGAATGCGACTATGTTTAGTATCGCTAAGCTAGTCTCATCCAGTCATTCAGGGCGTTTTAATAGCCCGTTCAATAACAGTGAAACTAGGTTTTTAACTTTACGTTCAAAGTTATCCCGAGAAAACATCGGCATAAATAGGGGGATATCGAACATTGTAATCGCGACCAGTATGGCTTCTGCAGCTTTTTCAGGTTCAGCAACATTAAATGTTCCCCCTCTATTGCCATCTTTGATCAGCGTAATTAAAAGTGCTTGTTTCTGAAAATAATGTTGGTCCACTATATCCAAACGTTCATGGCAAATAGCGATCACCATTTCATTCATACGAGGGGTTTCCGACCATTGTGTATGCGTATAGTTGAATGTCTCCAATATAAATGCCAATAAACGCTCAGATGCTGATAACGTATTGTTAAGAATAATTTTTTTTAAGCCTTCGATGTTCTGGTCGAGACAGTCACAGGCCAAGCTTGCACCGATCGCCAGCTTATTTTCAAAATAACGATATAGATTTGCAGCCGACATAGAGCAGTCTTTGGCAATTTCCACCATTGTAGTTTTGTTATAACCATATTGTTTGAATCGATTTTCAGCCGCTTGCAGGATCTGCTGTCGAATATCTTCGGTTAAATTATCTTTGGTATTTTGCTCCATATCGTCTTAGTGTAATCTTTGAATCGTGAATAATCAATAAATTATTCAGGCTTCATTGGATGATTCTGTCAGACTCGATGTCCCAAACCTGAACAGACGCTACCTTCAGGATGAGGGTTTGCTGTGCATTTACTGTTAAGTTCCGTAGTATGGGCAGGGTATTGTTAATGTTAGGCAATGTTATGTTGCGGTTATCGAGCTAATGTTATTTTTAGTACCCTTGCAATCAGGTGAGGGGATGTTTCGTCTTAATTGTTAACGTATAGATAGGCATTAGAATCTTTATTTAAGTGGTGTAAATTAAATATGCAACTATTCAGCCTGAATATTCACAATATTAAAACATAAAGTGAGGAATAACATGAAAATAATATCGGCTGCATTACTGGTAATTTGCCTGGGACTATCTCAAGTTGTAGTAGCAGGAGATGACCCATCGATCAAAGGTCAGCAACGTCTGGATATAAAAGCAGCGATGGGTAATCATATCGATGACAGTATCATTAGTGGAAAGTATCTTGTTTTTGATGCAAAAAATGGTGCGCTTCGGAAGCTTGAATTAAAGAAACTTCACAGTGGTATCGTTAAAAAAGGAGACTATTTTGTCAGTTGTGCCGACTTTGTTGACGCTAAAGGCAAGCTTTACGATTTGGATTTTTTGGTTGTCAAAAAAGGCACCGAATACCGCGTTATACAATCATTGGTCCATGCCGTTGACGGGGAAAAACGACCGTATCATGTAGAGGGATAATAACAAGGTTTGCTTCAAATGACGGATAGGGACTTGTTGCAGGCTGGATTTCGCTATGCTTTTTCGCTGGCAAACCGGCATCACGATGCCGAAGATTTGGTGCAGGAGGCTTGGCTTCGCATCTCAGCTTTACATGGTTCAGTGCCCAATAAGTCCCTTCTGTTTACTGTTATTCGAAATATTTTTATTGATCAGTATCGCCGCAAAAATCTGGTAATTATTGAGTCTCTGGAAGGTGTCGCAGAGCCAGCGCAGTTGGATGCTGGGCAGGAGTTTAATATCGATTCTAAAGTTCTCGACAAGGCGCTGAATAATCTTAGACCAGAAGAAAGGGAAGCGATTTTTTTAAACATTATAGAAGGATATACGGCAAAAGAAATTGCGAAATTAACCGATAAATCTCGCAATACCATATTAAGTTTGTTGCATCGGGGCAAACAAAAATTGGTGCAACAGTTAGGTCAGGAATCGAATGATGGCCAGTATTTGGCATAATTGTGATACCAGAATTTTTATCATTGTATCGTGATTTCAAATAGAGATTTTTAATGGATAAGCTTGATAAGTCAATTAAGAATTATTATCTGGACAGGCGCTTGTCCGCCGATGCACTTGACCGCATGCTTGATAAAGGCCATCAGGTCGCTCGGGAAAAAGCGACTGAAAAAGTGGGCATTGGTAAGCTATTCGATTTTCAAAAATCAAAACGATTCATTGCCAGTCAGTGGCGAACCTCGGCGGTTGCTGCTGTTATGCTGGTCGTGATTGTTGTTGCGCAATCATATTATTTTCAGCGTGGAGTTTCAGAGTTAGTGCTTGCTGAAATCGCGATGAATCACAATAAACACTTGGATGTGGAATTTCCCTATAATAACTATGAGGCTTTGCGCGTTGCCATGAACCGATTGGATTTTACGCTTGAGCCACCAGTGGCTCTGTTACAGAATTTTATATTGATCGGTGGACGATATTGCTCTATACAGGGGAAATTAGCGGCACAGTTAAAAGTGAAAAACCGGAATACTGATGGTATATCCACGTTGTATGTGACAGCCTTAACCGATAAACTGAAGAAAACTGTATCCAAGCGTGTTGTCTATGACAATGTAACCATAGAATTGTGGCAGAATCAGGGACATTTTTATGGTTTGGCAACTGATGCATAGTTTTTAAAATGTGTGCTTTCCTTTCCTGCGTCTTCATCAAAAAGACTTAACCAGTAACGGTGTATACGGTTGTCGGCTGTTAATTCTGGATGGAAGCTTGCCGCTAGGTGATGATCTTGTGCGATCAGTACGGGCCTTTCCTGGTATTCGGCCAGTACAGTTATTCGACGATTTAGTTTAGTGGCACCGGGGGCTCGGATGAAGATGCCACAGAACGGTGGTTCCTCTGCTTTTATGTGTAAATTTAAATTGGCTGTAAAGCTTTCCCGCTGGGTGCCATAAATATTGCGTTGCACTTGGAAATCCATAATGTGCAGAGGCTCAACCTTTTTCTCATCAGTTGCCGATGACATGAGTATCATACCGGCACAGGTGCCCATTACAGGGTGTTTGGTAGCAAACGTTTTGATCGAGTTGGTCAGGCGGCCGGCTTGTAACAGGCGTGTCATGGTGGTGGATTCACCACCGGGAATAATTAAGGCAACGCAGCGTTTTAATTCTTCATGGCAACGTACCTGTTGTGTTTTCCGGCCCAATGCGTGGAGAGCCTCAATATGTTTTTGGAAGGCGCCCTGTAAAGCCAGGACGCCAATCGTGCCGTTTACCACCCTCGATTTGCCAGTCGTTGCTCAAGAGGGAGTTCGTTGAGATTGAGTCCCTTCATGGCCGGTTGTAATCCAGTGCTGGCCTCCAATAATTGCGCCGGGTCATTGTGGTGGGTGGTTGCTTTTACGATGGCGGCAGCCCTTGTTGCGGGATCATCTGATTTGAATATGCCGGAACCGACAAACACCGTTTGTGCGCCAAGTTGCATCATCAAGGCGGCATCTGCTGGCGTCGCTATACCACCCGCTGAAAAATTCGGTACCGGTAAGGCACCGTGCTGTGATACATAACAGACGAGTTCGTAAGGTGCTCCCAGTTCTTTTGCGGCGGTCATTAATTGTTCTTGGTGTAAGCTGAGCAGTTTTTTGATATCGTTTTGAATTTGGCGCATGTGACGTACGGCCTCTACGACATCGCCGCTGCCAGCTTCACCTTTAGTTCGGATCATCGCTGCCCCTTCACCGATGCGCCTTAGAGCTTCACCTAAATCGGTCGCGCCACATACAAACGGTGTTTTAAATTTATGTTTGTAAATATGGTGTTTGTTGTCCGCAGGTGTTAATACTTCACTCTCGTCGATAAAGTCGATGCCCAGCGCTTCCAGTACTTGTGCTTCTGCAAAGTGCCCGATGCGGCATTTTGCCATTACTGGGATGGAGACTGCTTGTTGGATGTTTTTGATCATTGCGGGGTCGGACATCCGGGCAATGCCGCCATCTTTACGTATATCGGCGGGAATTCTTTCCAACGCCATGACCGCGACGGCACCAGCCTGCTCGGCGATTGTCGCTTGTTCGGCGTCGGTTACATCCATAATAACGCCGCCTTTTAACATCTCTGCCAGTCCGACCTTGATGGCAAATTGGTCTGGATCGTTGTTTGCAGGTGTTTTGTGTTGTTCAGACATGGTATTCGCTATCCTATAGTCAACAAAAGTATTATAAGCAGCGCATAGCATACCGTGAATGACGTTTCTTAACCATACCCTGGATCGTTAAACCTAAAATCATCAGTTAGTCGTGTGTGTGGAGTGTATTTTTTATCGTGACGGAAGCGTGTGAATCGTTGCAATCGCTTACTGTTACATGCCCATTGCTTAGGATTATGATCTCGTGTGGCAGACAATGAAGCTTGGGTGGGTGATTAAATCATGACCTATCAAAGAAAAATAGTGGCGAAAATCAAATTGTAGTGAGGTAAGGGTTCATCGGGTCGGGGAGACTTTAATGTGCTGGCGTGTAAGCTAAAGGCCAATTATTTCCATAATCAACGGTTAACAATCAATTTGATACTGAGTGCCAAAGTAGGGCGGAGTGATAATATCCGCCCTGTCTTTATGGATGTAATCTATATTACGGAATTATTGGCTTATTTTAGACCGACTAGAAATTCAATTATCTGGTCCAGTTGAGCGTCTTTAAGCCGCTGGGGGGGCATTGTTGTTTTGGCATCCGGGTCACCCGTTAGCTCCTTGATTGCAGCTTTACCATCGTTTAGCCACTTACGCAGGTTGGCTTCATCCCACACCCAATCCCCATTTTTCAAACTTTTGCTGTATCGCTTAAAGTCGGTTGCGCCCGCTTTTTTGCCGACGATACCCCCTAAAGCGGGTCCTAGTTTGTGTTTGTCCCCAAAGTCGTGACATGCCTTACATTTTGCTTCAACGCCAGCTGCGTATGCATTATCACTCGTTGTTAATAAGCCAACCGATAATATTCCAGTCAGTACCAATGTGTTAAGAACTGCTTTCATCTCTTCTTCTCCTGGTTAATTATTGAGTTCCATATGATGTATGTGTTCTTACAGTATTATGATCACGTAGCGCCTTGATATAAGTCAAGTAAAAGCTTTAATGGTGAAAGATAAGATAATATACTCACTACGAATCGATTTTTTTGCTGTAATGCAAACAACAGACGTCTAAATAAAGTTTGTTGTTCGCCATTACTTGTACGTTTGCATTACTGGGCATCGCCAGATTCCGTGCGTTACCATCAAGTTCTTGCGGCTGATAAAATATCACGTAACATGCATAGACGAAAACTTGTTTTTAATAGTTATCTGATTTGGTTTCGATTGTTGATGCGTCAGATTCGTTTGTTTGAACAACTGACAAACGTGAAAACTATTAGCACGTTATAGTTAGCACGTTACAGTGGGGGTGGTGGATGTTGAGGGCTGGGGTGACAATCGTATTTAGGGTTTTATGTGATATTGATCAGTGCGGACGCTAACGGTCGGCCGTACATGACGTACGCCGATGAAATCGCTTAAGGCCAGCTTGTGGGGTCGTATTATGAGAGCGCACTGGGTCTGTAAAGAACTGACGGGTCTGTAAGAGCTAACTTGAACATTTTGCTTGTCTATTCTTCTGTCTTCGGCATTGCGAAAAAGGTTGCATACAACCAGTATGCATCCATTTCCACGCCTTGAATACGAAACGATATCCGACGTAATCTGTCTAATTTATTTCTTTAAAGACCCTAAACACAATGTAATTGGCGTTAAGTGTCATGCTGATTGGCTGTCGCGATTGAAATTTGGGTGTCATTGTGCGTACCCTCTTTAATTTTATGGCGGTGTTGCAATGCCGCGACCCGACTTTTATTCTCAAATAGATTACGCCTCATATCGTCTGGCCACGACATGATATGATGCACGCTATTTTTGTGTCACAAGATCGTGGTAACGGGACTTTGTATAATGATTGTAAAGCTTTAACGGCCATTGCCGATAGCGTATACGACTTAGGTCTCAGTATTTTTACGCACAATTAATTTACACTATGTTTTAGGGTCGTTGAGGTTTGAGTTTTATCCCTGCGGGGGCACTTTGTCAGTTGCATCAGCGGTGAAGCTCAAATGTCAATAGCCCCTAGAATAAAGGGATAAAAAATAAGTGGTTTTAAACGTTATTAACCCCATATCACTGTGTGAAATAAATGTCTGTCGTTGTTGTGCGGGTAGTACCCGACAGCGAGGTCTTGTCTCATGATGAAACGTTTGCGGCGCGATAGTTATTTGTTTAGCCAAAATGCCCCTTTTGTTGAAGAATTGTATGCGGATTATTTGAAAAAACCCACGTCAGTGCCAGACGATTGGCAACAATTTTTTCAGCAATTAAGTGTCAATGGTACTGTATACGTGCCCGAACCTGATCATCGTGCTATACGTGATGAATTTGCCCGCTTAAGTCGTGAATCTCGTCATCCGGTATCTCGCTATGAAAGTGTACTGAGCCAGGATGCTGGCAGTAAACAGGTGCAGGTGCTGCAACTGATTAATGCGTACCGTTTCCGTGGACATCAAATGGCAAACCTGGACCCGCTGGTTTTGCGTACCGTCGATCATGTACCTGAACTGGAATTGGCCTACCACAAGCTGTCTGAGCATGATTTAGACACCATTTTTAATACCGGCTCCCTGGCTGGACCACGGCAGGCGAGTTTACGGCAAATTCTTGATACCTTGCGCGTGACCTATTGTGGTCATGTGGGGGTTGAATACATGCACATTACTGATACCGAAGAAAAGCGTTGGATTCAGCAGCGCCTTGAAAGTATGCGTAGTACGCCAGATTTTTCTGTGCAAAATCGTCTGCAAATTTTGGAACGGGTGGTTGCTGCCGGGGAATTTGAAAAATATTTACATACGCGCTATGTGGGTCAAAAACGTTTTTCATTAGAAGGTGCGGAAAGTTTAATACCGATGCTGGATGAGTTAATTCAGCGTGCTGGTGAACACGGTGTTATCGAAATCGTGATGGGAATGGCACACCGTGGCCGACTCAATGTATTAACGAATATTTTAGGCAAAGCGCCCAGTAATTTATTTCAGGAATTTGAAGGTATCGCAGAACCAAGTGCAAATGGCGGGTCCGGTGATGTGAAATATCATATGGGCTTTTCATCGGATATCCATACGTCGGGTGGTATTGTACATTTGGCCCTGGCATTTAACCCATCCCATCTTGAAATCATCAGTCCCGTTGTGGAGGGGTCTGTTAGAGCTCGCCAGGAACGCAGAAACGATACGTTGGGCAATTTGGTGTTACCGGTTCTGGTTCATGGCGACGCGGCATTCGCTGGTCAGGGTGTTGTGATGGAAACGTTTCAAATGTCTGAAGCCCGGGGGTTCACCACGGGGGGTACCGTTCATATTATTATCAATAACCAAATTGGTTTTACCACAAGCAACCCCCTCGATGCACGCTCAACAGTTTATTGTACCGAAGTCGCACGAATGGTTCAGGCACCTATTTTTCACGTTAATGGTGATAATCCAGAGGCAGTGGTGTTTGTTATGCAATTGGCGCTGGACTACCGGATGAAGTTTCATAATGATGTGGTGGTTGATATGGTTTGTTATCGCCGTCATGGCCATAGTGAAGCTGATGAACCCTTTGCAACGCAACCTGTCATGTATTCAAAAATTAAAGCGCATTCACGGGTCAGTGATCTTGCGTCAGATTGTCTGAATGACCAGGGTTTGGTTAAAATTGATGACGTAGACCAGATGGTGCGAGTTTATCGCGAAAAGCTTGATGAAGGCGAATTAGTTGCGCCCAATATTGTGATCGGTAGCTTTGAAAAACCCTATTGGGTGGATTGGCAGCCCTATATAAATGCCAAAAAAGATGAATGGGTAAAAACGGCTATTGGGCGCGAAGACGTCAGCCAGTTGATGCAACGCTTATGCACGGTGCCAGCCGGGTTATCGTTGCATACACAAGTTGAGCGTATACACAAAAGCCGACTCCAAATGGCCGCTGGTGATGTTGCAATGGACTGGGGTTTTACTGAAACACTCGCGTACGCTTCTCTTTTAACGAAGGGTTATCCGGTGCGGGTGTCGGGCCAGGACTGCGGTCGGGGTACCTTTTTTCATCGCCATGCGATTATACATGACCAAAAGGATGGGCATTATTATACACCGTTAAAAAATCTTTCTAAACAGCAGGCGGAGTTTACGATTTTTGATTCCTTGTTGTCAGAAGAGGCGGTGTTGGGGTTTGAATATGGCTATAGTACTGCCGCACCCTATGCATTGGTGATTTGGGAGGCGCAGTTTGGGGATTTTGCCAATGGTGCACAAGTGGTGATAGACCAGTTTATCAGTTCTGGTGAATCGAAATGGGCTCGGCTTAGTGGACTTGTGATGTTTTTGCCCCATGGTTTTGACGGACAGGGCCCTGAGCATTCATCGGCAAGATTGGAACGATATCTTCAGTTATGTGCCGAAGATAATATGCAGGTTTGTGTGCCGAGTATACCTTCACAAATGTTTCACTTGTTGCGTCGGCAAGCATTGCGTAAATTGCGTAAACCACTTATTGTAATGTCACCAAAGAGTCTACTGCGGCACAAATTATCGACCTCAACGCTTGAGCAGTTATGTGATGGTGGTTTTCTCCCGGTGATTGGCGATGCGAGCGCAGAGAGGCGTGACGTGTCGCGGGTGGTGGTATGCTCAGGTAAGGTTTATTTTGACTTGTTGGATGCTAGGCGTGAAAGAAAAATAGATAACGTTGCGTTGTTACGTGTGGAGCAAATTTACCCATTTCCTAAAGCTTATCTTCAGACACAGCTGAATGATTACCCCAATACGAAACAGATCGTGTGGTGCCAGGAAGAACCTTATAATCAAGGGGCATGGTCATTTGTGCAACCGTTGCTGGCAGAGTTAGTATCGACGGAGCAATCATTACATGTTGCAAGTCGGCCACCAGCGGCTTCGCCAGCGGTGGGTTATTATCAAAAACATATTGAACAATTGCAAGCGTTGGTTAATGAGGCATTAGGTGAGCAGGGTGAGGCACGACATCGCTTATAGGGAGAGTTAACAATGTTGATCGAAATAAAAGTACCCGTTTTGGCAGAATCAATATCAGAGGCAACAATTGCCTCATGGAATAAAAAGGCGGGTGAATTTGTGTCTAAAAATGAAAGCCTGGTCGACATGGAAACCGATAAAGTCATGTTGGAAATCGTGGCGCCAAATGATGGAATACTAAAAGAGATTAAAAAAGAGGAAGGCACCAACGTTGCTAGTGACGAGGTCATTGCCGTATTGGATACCGATGCTAAGGCATTTTCCAGTAACAGCGTAAGTAACAGCATTTCGTCAACGGGGAAAACAAACGATACGCCATTAATGACAGCAGTTTCAACTACTACTAATGTGGGGCTGAGTGATCTAAGCCCGTCTGTGCGTAAACTCGTGGCGGAACATCAGTTAGATCCTCACCGTATCAAAGGTACGGGAAAAAATGGTAGAATCGTTAAATCTGACGTGCTGGGTTATCTGGATCACATGGCTGTTGCTCAAAGTAACATTGCTCAAACCATCTTGTCCCAAACAGATAAGGCGACACAGACATCTGCTGCGCATGAACCGCTGTCAGTAACAAAACCGTCAGTGACGTCATTGCCACCGTTAGCCGATGAAACTCGGCGGGAAAAGAGAGTGCCGATGAGCCGGTTACGCGCACGGGTGGCAGAACGTCTTAAAGAAGCTCAAAATACGGCAGCAATTTTAACCACATTTAATGAGGTTAACATGAAGTCCGTGATGGATTTAAGGAATAAGTACAAAGAAAACTTTCTCGACCGTCATGAGACTAAACTTGGATTCATGTCCTTTTTCACCAAGGCAGTGGTTGAAGCGTTAAAACAGTTGCCAATTATCAATGCGTCGACTGAAGATGATGATATTATTTATCATGGTTATTATGATATCGGCATCGCGGTGGGGTCACCCCGTGGCTTGGTGGTTCCTATTTTGCGTAATGTGGATGAGATGAGCTTTGCAGATATTGAGATTGCGATTCGATCCTATGGCGAAAAGGCGCGTGAGGGGAAATTGTCACTGGAGGATTTAACCGGTGGCACCTTCAGTATCTCAAATGGTGGAGTTTATGGTTCGATGTTATCAACGCCCATATTAAATCCGCCTCAAAGCGCCATATTAGGTATGCATAATATTGTTGAACGCCCAGTTGTTGAAGATGGGGAAATTGTTATTCGCCCGATGATGTATGTGGCATTATCATATGATCATCGTATTATCGATGGACATGATGCAGTGTTATTTTTGGTAGCGGTAAAACAGGCGATTGAAGACCCAACTCGTATGTTGTTGGCAATATAGAACAACAAAGCAGCATGGCGGTTAGCGATGTAAATGGGCAGTATAATGCCGTCATTGGGCAAAGCAAGAATAAGATGAGTCGTTACAAACACTAAATAAAAGAGGTCCAATCATGGCGGACTATGATGTGGTAGTAATAGGCGGTGGCCCAGGAGGCTATGTAGCAGCAATTCGTTGTGCGCAGTTAGGTTTAACAACGGCCTGTATCGAACAATGGACCAACAGACAAGGACAGCCTGTATTGGGTGGTACTTGTTTAAATGTGGGTTGTATCCCTTCCAAGGCTCTGCTTGACTCTTCTCATCATTACTATGCACTGCAACATGATTTCAAACACCATGGTATTAGTGCCAGCCGTATTGATATTGATGTCGCGACAATGATGAAGCGTAAGGACAGTATTGTTGAAAAGCTTACTACGGGTGTCTCCAGCTTATTCATTAAAAATAAAGTTGAATGGATTAAAGGCATTGCTCGTTTATTGTCAAACAATACGGTAGAAGTGACTGGTTTGGATGGTGGTGACTCCGCACAGACTTACACCGCGCATCACATTATTATTGCCACAGGTTCTACGCCAACCGCACTGGATATAGCACCTTTTGACAATGATCTAGTTGTAGATTCCACGGGGGCGTTGTCGTTTTCTGACGTGCCAAAACGCTTTGGGGTTATTGGCGGTGGGGTGATTGGGTTGGAGCTTGGCAGTGTCTGGAGCCGACTTGGTGCGGAAACCATGATTTTAAATCGAAATCCAAAATTTTTACGCAATGTGGATCGTCAAATTGCAGATGCGGCCCAAAAGGAGTTGACGTCGCAAGGTTTAGATATTCGCTTGGGTGTTCATATTAATAAAATTGAAATCTCCGTGAAAGACGTTACGGTGCAATTTGAAGATGCTAGTGGCCAGCACAATGTAACATTTGACAAACTATTGGTGGCAACGGGTCGTAAACCCAACTCCGAACATTTGTGCGCTCAAGAGGTTGGCTTGAAATTTAATCAGCGTGGTTTTATTGAAGTTGATGATTTGTGTCGCACCAGTTTACAGGGTGTCTATGCCATTGGCGATGTTGTGCGTGGACCGATGTTGGCGCATAAGGCGTCAGAAGAAGGTATGGCTGTGGCTGAAATGATTGCTGGTCAAACGGCGCATGTGGACTTTTTTAAAGTGCCTTGGGTTATTTATGTATGGCCAGAAATTGCCTGGGTTGGCAGAACAGAAGAGCAACTTAAAGAGAAGGGCGTTGAATACACGTCTGGCTCGTTTCCGCTCTGGGCTAATGGCCGTGCTTTGGCGATGAACGACTCTACTGGCCTCGTGAAAGTGCTGAGTGACGCGAGCACTGATGCCGTTTTGGGCGTGCATATTTATGGGCCTAATGCGTCGGAGCTTATTGGCGAAGCGGTTGTTGCCATGGAGTTTTCTGCATCAGCAGAAGACCTGGCACGGACGATACATGCACACCCGACACTGTCTGAAGCAATACACGAAGCGGCGTTGGCGGTGGATAATCGAGCGATTCATTTTTGATCCAAGATCGTTGCTGTTCGCTTAGGCTTCAAACAGGCAAAGCATACTAAATATAGGATACAACGAAACCATTCGTCGTGTCACGTTGATGTTCGCACAGTTCTTTGATGTGCTTAGCAAATTTAAATGTCAGCTTATCATTAACTTACGGTCAGATTGTCAGGTGCCAACAGTCGATATATTCAACAGCGTGCGTTTTAATTTTTTTATTGAAAATTATGTTGAGCGATTATTTAATTCGTTGACTTAATAGTCTTAATAAGGCATTTTTGCACATATAAGCAATACATTAAGCCTTAGCTGATAGTAACTAAGCATAGACGTAAGCATAGACGGGGGTCTGGGGCGGGCTATTAACATTAATAAAACGTTGAAGTCTAAGACGTTAAAGCGTACAGACGTAAAAATTACCTTCCCTGCATCGCTGCGCCAATGTACATCGTTCCTATCTTTAGAGTTTGCTCAAAATTTCGGTCAAAGAATGCAGTAAAAAGCAAAACGGTCAAAAAAACGCCGCATATCGAGTATTTGGTGTTTCCCTATACTTCTTGAGTGTGAGGATGTTGCCGCTATGCTATTTAAACTACACGCTGCGACGGGCATGCTTAATAGTGAGGTTTTGAACGGATTCTTAGGATAATGAGCTTGATTGTGATTTATCCCGAAACAGGGTTTGTACTTTAATAGGAGAATTGATGGTGGCATTTGTTTTTCAGCCTGCATTTCTACAGCATCTGGCACTTCGTACAAAGATTAATATTACCGTTGGTCTCACTTTTTTATTAGTCCTGCTTCTGGTAACGTCATTTGCGGTTAAGCAGGAAAGTGAGCGCCTGATGGAAGCTGCAAAAATGCAGGTTAAAGAAGTTACCACATTGTACTTCGATAGTCTGAATACAATGATGTTAACGGGCACCATGGAACAGCGTAGTATTTTGCGAAACAAGATGTTAGCGCGTAAGGAAGTAATTGATGCGCGCATTATACGAGGTGCGCCGGTTCGAAACCAATTTGGTCCCGGGTATCCAGAAGAAGAACCACTTGACGAACTGGATCGCCGGGCGTTACAGGGTGAACAAATCGTATTGATTGAGCAGCATGCGGGTCAACGCCAGCTAACGGTATTAAGCCCATTTAAAGCGACAGAAGATACCCGTGGTGTCAATTGCTTATTATGTCACAACGTACCGAATGGTAGTATTAACGGTGCCGTTCGCGTGAGCTATTCTCTGGCCTCGGTTGATGAGGCTGTTAATAACGTTTTATGGAGGACAGTTGGGTTTAATTTAGCATTTTTTCTCTCTGGTTTAATTCTCATTAATTTCTTACTAAAAAAGTGGGTTATCAATCCATTGGTAAAATTAATCGATGTTGTGGATAAACGTGCACAGGGTGATAAGGAGGTGCGTGCGATTGTGTCAGCCAACGATGAAATTGGCCAGCTTGCGCTATCATTTAACCATATGTCAGATAATGTTAATGCGATTACAGAAAGGGAAAGTGGTGCTGCAAAAGCATTAAGTCGAGAGGTGGATCATCTGTTATCAGTGGTCAACAAGGTGGCCGAAGGTGATTTTTCGTCACGTATTACAATATTGAGTTCTGGTTCAATGTCGGAACTGGCAAACGGACTCCAGGAAATGATTGATTATATTAATATGTCAATTGATGAGAAGCGGGAAGCTGTTGAACTGCTTGCTCGTAAAGTCGATGATATATTGGAAGTGGTAACGCGGGCGGCCGATGGCGATTTGACCGGAACGGTCGCTGTTGTAGGTGATGACGCTATTGGCAAGTTGGCGAAAGGTGTACAGCTGATGGTGGCAAACCTCAATGCGCTGGTCTCTCAGGTGCAGCGTTCTGGCATACAGGTAACCTCGTCTGCCACTGAAATTGCCGCTACTGCAAAACAGCAAGAAACCACGATTGCTGCGCAAGCGAAAACCACTAATGAGATTGCCGCAACGGCAACGCAAATTTCGGCAACCACCAAAGAATTAGTGAAAAATATTGACGAGGTAGCCAATGTTGCGGATCGCACTCGGCAGTCTGCATTGGAAGGATACGGCGAACTAGGACGTATGGAGGATAACATGGAGCAAATTGTGGAGGTGTCGGGTTCTATTGCATCGAAATTTGAAGTGTTGAATGAAAAAGCGCTTAATATTAACAGTGTTGTGACAACCATTACGAAGGTGGCGGATCAGACCAATTTATTATCGCTGAATGCGGCCATAGAAGCTGAGAGAGCCGGGGAATATGGGCTTGGGTTCGCTGTTGTGGCCACCGAAATTCGCCGCTTAGCGGATCAGACCGCAGTGGCGACGTTGGATATTGAGCAGATGGTTAAAGAAATGCAATCTGCTGTTTCCTCTGGTGTGGTTAGCATGGAAAAATTTTCTGACCAGATCAGACGGAGTGTTGCAGATGTGAATCAGGTCGCCGCGCAGCTGGCGCAAATCATTGAAGAGGTGAAAACATTAACTCCTCGGTTTGAGAATGTGCAGCAGGGGATGCATTTTCAGTCTCAAGGTGCACAACAGATTAAACAAGCAATGTTACAGTTAAACGAATCAGCGCAACAGGCGGTGGTGTCGATTAAGCAATCGAATTCGGCAATCGATGATTTAAATGGCGCGGCTCACATTTTACAGGCGGGCGTGAGTAAATTCAGGGTAAATAAAACGCATCTTGAGTAACATAGTGTCATACCTGTGGCGTTTGAGGTTTAGCTTGTTCGTGTGCGTTATATTCATTTTATGGTACCACCAGAAGTAGGCGCTTTTAGGCAAAAGTAGGTTTCATTAATAATGGCGAAATGACGCGTAAAAGCGGGACTATTGCAAGGGATATCAACGTCGCTATGGGATGAAGCGAGCATGCAATAAAGCCTAAGTCTCAAACGCCACGGGTATATAGGGTGCAGAATATGGTTTTTTTATTGGTTGACGAGTTCAGTTATTTGATTTTGAAAATAAAATGTTGCATCTTCAATTTAATGTAGGCGAGAATCGATACGTTTTACCGGCAAAAGAGGTTATTGCTGTTATTCCTGTGGTGATGCTTCGCAGTGTGCCGGGTTCACCTAATTATGTGGTGGGCTTGCTGAATTATCAAGGTGTATCGATACCCATTGTTGATGTAACGCGTTTACTCGACGGACGGAAGTCGGATGTTCGATTAAGTACCCGGATTATTCTCATCACGTTGTTAGGTTTTGACAAACAACAACACAAACTGGGGTTGTTAGCGGAGAAAGTAACTGAGGTGATGTATCTTGATGATGCTGATTTTATCGACGACGGATTGCATAATAAATCAACGGGTTATGAGGGCGAGGTTGCCGTCAGCATTTCGGGTACTGTGCGCCGTATACTAATTGCTAATTTGTTTCCTCAAGATGTACAACAGAATATTTTTAATCCGCCGTCTGCCGTATCGCATTAGTTAAAATTCAATGTCACTAATTAGTATCAAAAAACTGCTGCACCGATCAATCGGGCTAAATGCTTCATCGATTGGTGATTCAAGTATTGATCGGGCAGTGAAACACCGGTTAAAAAATTTAAATGTGTCGAGCATGGAGGATTATTACCAACTATTGCTTCACAACGCACAGGAAGCGAGCGAACTCATTGAAGAGATTGTGGTGCCAGAAACATGGTTTTTTCGTAATAATACGCCATTTGAAGCATTTCGTGACTATTTTAAGATAGCCTTGCAGCCAAAACTGTTAAAAAATGAAACCATTCGGATTTTGAGTGTGCCTTGCGCGACGGGCGAAGAAGCTTACTCGATAGCAATAGCATTGCTGGATGCTGGTTTATCGCTGCATCATGTTGAAATCGATGCGATGGATATCAGCAAGCGAGGCTTGATTAAAGCCAGGCGTGCCATGTATTGTAAAAACTCGTTCCGTGGCGTCGATTGTCGTATTCGGGATAATTATTTTGAGAAAGAGGGTGGTGAGTATCGATTGAAAATGAGCGTTAGGAATCATGTAAACTTCAAGCAGGGGAATTTTCTGGTTGGTTCATTGAGTCCGCAGGCTGGTTATTACGATGTCATATTTTGTCGCAACCTATTGATTTATTTTGACCGTGCGACACAAACGTCGGCAATCGAAAAATTACATCGTGCGTTAAAAGATAATGGCGTGTTGTTTGTAGGGCACGCGGAGACATCACTTGCACCAAGAAATATGTTCGAGAGGTTGTACTCACCTCGATCATTTGGTTTTATTAAACGCACTGATGTGGATCGTAGTATGGTTAACGACAACCGAATCGACAGTAAGGTCAATGTGGTGCCCGTGGATGTGTCAGATCAGTGGCAAGACGTCTTTGAACAACTTGCGAAGCTTTCTACGAGTGCACCTGAGAAAACTGTTTCGGACAAAAATACGTTGGATAACCTATCTCAGAAATTAGTAGGTGAGGCAAAGAAAAAACCAAAAGGTGTTACGGATAAGTCAAAAAAAATCAATAAACTGTCTTTGCGTACAGCAGAACGTTTTGTTAATGAAGGAAAATTCGAACAAGCGCTAAAACACTGTGAGGCATATCTTCAACAGTCACCAAACTCAGCACATGGCTATTATTTGGTGGGTTTGATCAACAATGCCAATGGTCGTGGAGCGGAGGCGGAGGAGTTGCTACGAAAGGCCATTTATCTTGACCCCAACCATGAGCAGGCGCTGGTGTTATGTGGGTTATTAGCGGAAAAGCGTGGTGACATAGACTCAGCAGAGTCTTATCGACGTCGCGCGGAACGGGTTGCTGGGCGGAATCGACCTAAATCTGCCTAGGGGGTGTTAACACCCCCTAAGAGGAGCCTGTTCGAGAATAGAAAGCCGCCTGCGAAAACGCTATATTGGCCCATTGTTACGATTACTACGTTAGTTAAATAGACTCAATATTCGCCTCAAATACCAACAGCAGATGCCAGATGCAATCGAAAAAATGGACTCAAAATGGTGTTCCCTTGCGACGGCGGCTGGCTATTGTGAACAGGGGTTCCTAGTCGGTTTGTAATGGACGGCTTCAATGTTGCTGTTCCCTTGGCGTATTGTTTTGAGAGAAAATCGATTCGATGGGTATATTGTCTACTATTATTTTTGGAATTCAGCTAAATCGTTTGGGTTTAAGGCGCACTGTTAATGAATATTCCTAACAAGAGCAGCGTTGATGATTGTTGGAACCGTAAGGGGGTTTGGGGGCGCGAAATGCCTAAGTGCGATAAGCTTGCCGAGGTCATTCATTGTCGTAATTGCAGTGTGTATTGGAAGGCGGGTCGTGCAATGCTTGATCGCAACGTTCCGGTGGACTATGTTAGACAGTGGACCAATGAAGTTGCTGTTTCAATGGGTGAAGCAAGTTCGCCAAGTGAATCCATTATTACCTTTCGATTGAACAAAGAATGGTATTCCTTATCTACCCGGTATTTTCTGGAAGTGTCTCAGGTCCGTAAGATTCATCATATCCCGCACCATAGAGGGCGTTTTATTTTAGGTGTTGTGAATGTCAGTGGGGTAATTCGGTTGTGTTTTTCTTTATCTTATTTGTTGGGTGTGCATACGTCGTCAGAGAATGAGGTACAAAACAGTAGTATTTATAAACGTTTTGTTGTTGTATCCATTAAAGGCAATGCGTTCGTGTTCCCTGTGAATGAAATTGGTGGGATTCTGCATTATGATGCCAAGGACTTATTGCCAGCCACAACTAACACTGATACTGAAAAAGCCAAACTGATTGTTGGTGTATTAAAAATCAATAGCAGGCGCATCGCTTGCCTTGACGCTGAGCAGCTTTATTCTTCGGCAGAGGATCATTTGGGTGAGTAGCAAGGATAGCCCCAATAACGATATCAGCATGTTGTCCATGCATGATTTGTTTCGTATAGAAGCAGAAAATCAAGTGGCAATTCTTTCTCAGGGTTTGCTTGATCTTGAAAAAGACGATAATGCTGAGACAAAACTGGAGGCTTTAATGCGGGCTTCTCATTCCTTGAAAGGTGCAGCGCGAATTGCCGGGTTGGAAGTCATTGTGCGGATTGCCCACCTGCTGGAAGATTGCTTTGTTGCCGCGCAACGCGGAACAATTTCGTTAACTAGCACACATGTTGATTTACTTTTCAAAGCGATTGATTACATTGGTAATGTATCACAATTGCCTGAACTGAAAAGTAAGGTATGGTGCGAAACACAAGAAGCTCGAATCGCAGGTATCGAAGGCCAACTCTGTGCTGTATTGCTGAATCAAGGCTTGAGCCCTGAAGATACTGAGCATTATCAGGTACAGGCACCACCAAGCACTACTAATCAGGCAGGGTTTATCCCGAGTTATGAGGCGGCTGATCGAGAGGCAATGGAGGATCTGCACATAACGGATATTGCTGACGTGGTGGAGGAGCGTGTTATCCGGATCAACGCCGATACCTTAACCCGTATTATGGGGTTGTCGAGCGAGATTATGGTGGAGTCTACCTGGTTGCGCCCATTCACTGATTCCATGCTGCTGTTGAAGCGTCGACAAAATGAATTAACGCGTGTGTTTGAATCGTTAAAAAAATCCTTGGATATTGAGTCACTCTCAGAACGGTCCCGTTTACAATTTTCGGCAGCGGATAAAAAGCTGACAGATTGTCGTGGTATTTTGTCGGAACGCTTGACTGAATTGGATGATTATGACCGACGTAATTCAAACTTGTCTGTCAAAATGTACAATGAAGTGGTGAGCAGTCGTATGCGACCTTTTGCCGATGCAATACAAGGTTTGCAGCGTATGGTTCGTGACATGGCAAGGCTGTTGAATAAAAAAGTACAATTGGTTGTTAATGGCTTGGATACGCCTGTTGATCGCGATGTGCTGGAGAAAATAAAAGCACCCATTGCTCATTTGGTGAGGAATGCTGTGGATCACGGGATTGAGCCACCGGATATACGACAGGCAAGCAATAAAGCGGTTGAAGGTAAAATTGTTGTCTCTGCAAGCCACGGTGGTGGTATGTTGAGTATTTTTGTTGAAGATGATGGTGTTGGTGCCAGTTTGGATATGCTGCGAGCAACAGTCATTGCGCGTGAACTGGTTACTCGGGAAATGGTTGAGAATTTAACTGAATTAGAGTTATTGGATTTTTTGTTTTTGCCAGATTTCACAACTAAAACCCAGGTAACCGAATACTCTGGCCGGGGGATAGGCCTGGATATTGTTCGGAATTTGGTTCAAGAGATGCACGGTAAGGTTTGGTTAACGAACAATTTAGGTCATGGGCTTAAATTTACTTTGCAGTTACCGCTAACGTTGTCGGTGATCACAGCGTTGTCGGTGATTGTGTCTGGGGATACTTATGCATTTCCACTATCGAGGGTGGATCGAATCCTAAAAGTGCCTCCCAAGGATGTCAAACTAAAGGACAATCGCCAATATATTTCCATGGAAAAAGGCAACGTGAGTTTGGTTTCGGCAGCGCAAGTACTGGAACTGGACGGTTTTGTAGCGGAATCAGCTGACTTGAATGTGGTGGTTATTAGCGATCAACTGAACCGTTATGGGGTGGTAGTCGATCAGTTAATCGGGCAGCGGGAGTTGTCGGTACAAGCGCTGGATACGCGGATAGGTAAAGTGCAGGATATAAGTGCCGCCGCATTGGCAGAAGATGGTTCGCCAGTGCTGGTGATTGATGTTGACGATTTAGTGCGTTCGATTGATGCAATGGCAAATGACGGCCCGTTAGGGACTTCGCGCGTTTACAGTGATGTGTTGAATCCCAAAATGCGTAAACGCATTTTGGTGGTAGATGACTCACTGACCGTTCGGGAAGTGGAGAGGCAGATATTGGAGTCGTATGGCTACCGTGTTGATGTCGCGGTTGATGGCATGGATGGCTGGAATGCCGTACGCCGTACAAAATATCAATTGGTCATTACTGATATTGATATGCCTCGCATGGATGGCATTGAATTAGTGGTTTCAATTAAACAGGATCAGCAACTGAAGTCATTACCAATAATCATTGTTTCCTACAAGGATCGCCAGGCGGATCGACAGCGGGGCCTAGAAGCGGGAGCCAATCGTTATTTAACCAAAGGAAGCTTTCACGATGAAACATTATTTGAAGCGGTTGATGATCTCATTGGGGCGGCGTCAACGTGAGAATCGCGATTTTAAATAATAAACGAGCCGCGAGGCAGCAGTTAATAAAGATTCTATCCGGTTGTTCATCTCATGAGCTGGCTTGGTGCACTGACAGCGGCCATGAAGCTAAGGAGCGGTGTGTTAACGATTTACCGGATTTGATATTGATGGATCCGTTGATTCGGGATATTGGCGGCGTGGCTGTGGTTCGTCATATTATGGCGTTGACGCCGTGCCCGATACTGATTGTTATCGGTTCAGTGGAACAATGGTCCGAAATTGTGTTCCAGGCTTTGGCGGCAGGTGCCATTGATGCGGTGAATACACCCGCGTTAAATAGCATAAATTATCGTCAAGCTGAACAGAGTTTACTCCGCAAGATAAATATCATTGAAGTATTGACTAAAAATTCAACAATAAAAACAATAGATTCTATCGATGTATGCCTAAATCCAATTAATGATCGACCTGAAAAAAACCTAATTGCAATCGGCTGTTCCTCCGGTGGACCAGGCGCGTTGGCAAGCTTACTCTCTAATTTACCACGAGATTTTCAATCACCAATCCAAGTTATTCAGCACATCGATGCTGAATTCACGTCGGGATTAGTGCAATGGTTGAATGTGAAAAGTGCTTTACCGGTTGAATTAACCGTGTCAGGGGCTATGCCAACGCCTGGAAAAGTTTTATTATCAGCAGCTAACATGCATTTGATTATGACGCCAGCCGGATTGCTTGAATACTGTGCTGAGCCATCCGACACACCCTACAGGCCATCCGTGGATGTGTTTTACAAAAGTTTGGCGCAGCACTGGAAACATTCGGTAACAGCGATTTTGTTGTCAGGAATGTGCGATGACGGTGCCCATGGGATGTTGGAACTAAGGTGCAAGGGAGCCTATACCATTGCGCAGGATGAAGCTACTTCGACAGTGTATGGTATGCCTAAGGCGGCTTTAGAGCTGGGTGCTGTTGTCGATGTGTTGCCTATCCATCGAATCGCGGATGCGCTAAAAGTGAATGAAAATGCTTGTAGCGTTGATGCCAGTAGTATCAATGCTACGTTTGTTGCTCAAATTTAGGTTTGGGTCTGGAACAAGAGGCCGAGATTTTATTATTCGTGTTCGGCCATGCCTGGTTGGCCGATGCAGGCAAAAACGATAATAATTAATCCTTGAAAATTAAAAAGGGGCTGAGACACTTGTACAAATTAACGATTAGATGGATGTAACGACTCAGGGCAATTTTTTAAATGTACAGTAACTGCTGAGATTACCTATAACTTGTTCCGATAAGTCATAGTAAACTGAGTAGCGACAGATGAACTATTCTATCGGGGGGTAGCATGGGTTTGCATGATGTTTCTGAACAAGTATTAACAGAGGATGCGCCAGAGCGAATTGGCCCACCGGTCGTATTATTGGTTGATGATCAGGCCATGGTTGCAGAAGGGATACGGCGTATGCTGCAATCTGAACCCGATATTGAATTTCATTACTGTGCGAACCCTTCTAATGCGGTTCAAATTGCAACGGAACTCAAACCAACCATTATATTGCAGGATCTTATTATGCCTGAAATTGATGGTTATACACTGGTAAGTAGTTATCGGCAAAATAAGGCAACAAGCAATATCCCGATCATTGTTTTATCAACGAAAGAGACCCCCAATGATAAAAGTATTGCATTCGAAAGCGGGGCCAGTGATTATTTAGTAAAATTGCCGGATAAAATTGAGTTAATTGCACGCATTCGAGCTCACACGAAAAATTATTTAACACAGTTAGAACGTGACCAAGCATTTATAGCATTAGGTGAATTACAGAAGCGATTAAAGAAAAGCAATGCAGAGCTGCAAAAGTTAAGTTGTCAAGATGGCTTGACCGGAATTGCTAATCGACGGCGTTTCGACAGCTTTATTCAAAAAGAGTTTTTGCGTTCAGCACGAGAGGGAGCAACGCTTGCTTTGATCCTGATTGATATTGATTATTTCAAATTATACAATGATAATTATGGTCATTTAATGGGCGATGACAGCCTGTATAAAGTGGCACAGGCATTACAACAAGCGGTACAAAGGCCAGCAGATTTAGTGGCAAGGTATGGTGGTGAAGAGTTTGCGGTAGTACTTCCTAATACGGATGCTGGCGGGGCGCTCAATATGGCTGAGTCTCTAAGGCGGGCGGTGGAATCCCTGGAAATCCCTCATGCTTATTCGCCATTATGCGGTATTATTACTATAAGTGTAGGGATAGCATGTAAAGTTGCCGTTGAGACAGCGTCACCGTCTGAGTTAATTGGGATAGCCGATGCGGCATTATATGAAGCAAAAAATGCGGGGCGTAATCAGAGTATTGTGCATTGGGAGAATGCTGGCGGTGGTGGATAAGCCTTCTCTCCTGTGGTCTCCTCCTCTATAATCTAGAGGCCGCGAGAGGTCGCTTAAATACGGTAGATTACTTGTCATAATAGGTTCCTATTCGGCATTTTATCGCGGATTCAGTTTTTCAGGACTGGAAAGATAAGCGCATAACACAATACAGGGATCTTTCGATGTATGTAGGCTGTTAATATAAGTGTGATGTTGTCCTGCACAGTTGTTTTCGATGTTTTTCTCAGTGTTCTTCTCAATAAAGGCATCACCCTTTTTTAACTCAGCCATTAAAATTTTCCGATCAGGTTTGGCTTTCATCATTGCCGCCGCACCACGATTTTGATTATCATGATAAGTTTCCTCCACGCTTTTAATCACCAAGCCCCCTGAAACTGCCAACAGTAGGCGATAGCTTCCATCGTTTTTCTCATGATTGGAGAAGGCTGAATGTAATGAGTGACTAAAAATATTTGCAGGGCTGCAATTGGTTTTATCGTGATTTATTTCACCGTAAAAGTGGTTGGGATAGATCGCGTTGTCTTTGTTCATGCACAAAAGCCCAACGGTTAATTCATGATTACTAACTAATGGAGTCCAATACCAATCAAGGGTTTTAGCCCGATTGGATTTAGAATGGGTTAATAGGCGTTTATAATTGGACTGGCGTTTCAAATTGCTATGCAGCAAGCGCAGATTGTCGGCAGCAATGGTCTCTATCTCGATATTGGTTCGTGCGATGTAGTGCTGTAATAAATGCATTCCGAATGTGAATTCTTTAATCGTTTGTTCAACTGCACTAGTACTCTTAAAGGTAGGGTACGCAAGCCGTTCGTCAATAACAGTTTGTTTCGATGCATTGTGGGGGATTACTAACCCGGATGTCATGCTCATGCTGTTTTATTTCCTTTGTTGTGCAATTTCAGCGATTCAATTAACGCTAAGTGTGTTATTTTGTGGTTAGTAAGAGAAGGCTATACTTTCAATATTATGCTGTTCCGATTGCGTACTGTTATGAATAATTATTGATCAATGCTAATAACGATAAGTTATGTCGTTAACTCTAAATTAAATGACTGTCAGCGTGAGCGGCATTGTGTAACCCATATTGCAACGTAAACAGTTTGGATTTACGTTCGCCATACACATGCTTATCTTGCAAGTGAAGTCTAGACTGGATTTTTTTATTCGTATATGAATGGTTTCACTGGTTCTTTGTGAAATATTCACATATAGTTTCCATCCTCGAAGGGGAAAATAAGTCAATCAACGTTATTTGTTAATTCTGCGCCCATAAAAATGTGACTAATGTTTTGTTAATACAGTTGTTTATGTGCCCAGTAAAGGATATTTATGCGTAAACCGCAGGGTGGAATCGACAAAATGGAAATCAACAAGCTGTTAGGTAACGTGCCATTATTCTCAGATTTACCTGAAGCTGATATCCAGGCAATATCAAGTTTAGCCGCTACGCGAACTTATCATCGAAATACAATTATTATCTCTGAAGGTGACCATTCCGATTCCATGTATGTCATCTTGTCCGGTAAAGTTAAAATATTGTTAAGTGATGATGAAGGAAAGGAAATTATCATTAATATTCAGGGTAATGGAGAGTATTTTGGTGAATTAGCGTTATTGGATGATGCGCCGCGGTCTGCGACGGTGATGACCATTGAGGAGTGCAGGTTAGTCGTTGTTTCAAAAAGCGCGTTTGAAGATTGTTTAGCAAAAAATGCGGAATTAGCCCTGCGAGTCATTCGTGGGTTATCGAGTCGCCTTCGCGGTTTAACTGAAAATGTTAAAAGTCTTGCGTTAATGGATGTTTATGGTCGTGTCGCGAGAACCTTATTAGAGTTGGCAAAGCCTATTAGTGAAGGCCTGATCATTGATCAAAAATTAACACAGCGAGACATTGCCTGCATGGTGGGGGCGTCGCGTGAGATGGTAAGCCGTATCTTGAAAGATTTAAGTAAAGGCGGTTATATTACGATCAACCATAAAAATATTATTATCCATGACAAGTTGCCTCCTGGCTGGTAAGGCTGTGGTTGCGCTTCCTCCCGTTATTCGCGCATAGTGCGTATGCATCCGCTTTATCCGGTTAGATGCATGAAAATGCATCTACGGTGTGTCCTTCAGCTCGGCTTGTGGTTTGCATGGTTTGTGCGATGCAGAAAGTTGAGCTATTTCTTTGATTTTTATCGTCAAACAGGCTGACGATTCGATTCGAAAGATCGAATAGTCAGCTTCGATTTGCCTCCTTTTGCCCCTATTAAATCATTTATCTTCAGATCCATCATCGCTTTCGCGAGGATTCAATTGCTTAATTTAAGATAATTATTGTCAAATTTTCGCTAATACTTACCGATAAAGAGAGTCCAACGGTTGTTCGGGTGATTATTTTCCCCTGTGTTTACGTTTTGAGTCATTGCAGCCCCGATGACGGAGTGTTTAGCAAAATAATCAGTTGAACGGCACTGTCGCGTGCGGCCCCTTTGAGTAAAGGTGGGGAAAAAACAATATTTCAATTTTTTTTCAAGAGTCTCGGACAGGCTCCTAGTGTAACTTAAACTGGCTTAAACTAAGCGCTAAACGGGTGAATTTAGGTTTAATTGAATCATGGTTGATTAATTGAATGGTTACCAGCAGCAGTAAACAAACACAATATTTTCCTGCCGACAGTGTCGACTTTGATGTCTGGATAGCCCACGTTGGGGTTAATCGATCCGCAGCAGACATCACTTTATTGCACCAAGCTTATTCTAAAATGGACAGTCTGATTAATCATCAGCAGGACATGTTAGGTGATAAAGAGTTAACGCGTTCACTGTTGATTGCTGAGATTCTAGCAAATTTACACATTGATACCAATACGCTGCTAGCGACGATGCTGCATAGCCTAGTGATATCCTGCGATGTGTCCAGTGACGAGATAGCGGAAGAATTTGGCGTTGATGTTGCCCACTTGATTAATGGGATTAATAAAATGCGCATTGTTGATGCTCGTCAGGTTCATAACCTTGATGAAAAACCCTCTACTAACAGCGTAGAGCAGGTAAGAAAACTACTGCTAGCATTGGCTGAAGATATTCGCGTGGTATTGATTAAAATCGCGGAGCGCCTTTATACCATGCGTAAATTAAAATTTTTTGCTGATGACGTAAAAAGGCAAATAGCGACAGAGACCAAGGATATATTTTCACCATTGGCGAGTCGGCTGGGTATTTGGCAAATTAAATGGGAACTAGAAGATCTTAGTTTTCGTTACTTGGAGCCTGAAACGTACAAGCATATTGCCAGTATGCTGGATGAGCGGCGGATTGATCGTGAGCGGTTTATTTCGGAGATTATCATTGAGTTAAAAAATGATCTTGATTGCGCCGGTATCAAAGCAGATGTGACTGGTCGACCAAAACATATTTACAGTATCTGGCGAAAAATGAAAGCAAAAAACGTTGGTTTTAACGAACTCTTCGATGTGCGTGCCACACGGGTTTTGGTTAATAGCGTTGCTGATTGTTACGCAGTGCTGGGTATTGTGCATAACAAGTGGCGCCCCATACGCAGTGAGTTCGACGATTATATTGCCACACCCAAAGAAAATAATTATCGGTCTTTGCATACAGCGGTTATAGGGCCAAACAACAAAACGCTGGAGGTGCAGATTCGAACCATTGAAATGCATGAGCATTCGGAATATGGCGTTGCCTCACACTGGGGTTACAAGGAAGGTGGTAAACATGATGTCAAATATCAGGAAAAAATGGCTTGGTTGCGCCAATTGCTGGAGTTAAAGGACGATGATACTGGTGACATTATCGAGCGTTTTAAAGCGGAAGTGTTTGAGGATCGTGTCTATATTTTAACACCAAAGGGTCAGATCATTGATGTCCCCAAAGGCGCTACTGCGCTGGATTTTGCTTATTATGTGCATACAGAAATTGGTCATCACTACCGTGGCGCAAAAGTTGATGGAAAAATCGTGCCGATCAGTTACGAGTTAAAAAATGGTCAACAAATCGAAATATTGACCTCAAAACATAGCCAACCCAGCCGAGATTGGCTGAATCCGCATTTAGGGTATATTAAATGCTCGCGTACCCGGGCCAAAGTACGTAGCTGGTTTAAACAACAGGATTTTGATCGAAATGTGGATGCAGGGCGCACAATGTTTGAGCGGGAGTTGCATCGGCTGGGTATCGCTAAGGTTCAGTATGAACAAGTAGCGCAAAAGTTCAGTTACCTGAAGGTAGATGATTTTTTTGCCGCCTTGGGTCGCGGTGATCTTACTACAGTACAGGTTGCCAATGCGGTACATGAGCTGATATTCCCTGTCGTTGATCTTATGCCTGAAACCCCAGTGTTAGCATTACGACCCCCTACGTCGCAAAGCTATCCTGACAATATACAGATAATGGGGGTCGGGGATTTAATGACTCACACCGCATTATGTTGCAAGCCTGTCCCCTACGATCTTGTTGTAGGCTATATAACACGTGGTCGGGGTGTAACGGTGCATCGGCGGGACTGTCCTAATGTATTACGGCTGCTTGATGTTGAAAGGGAGCGGGTTATTTCGGTTTCATGGGGAGGCGCGCAGACACGCAAAACTTACCCGGTGGATATCGTGGTTACCGCTTTCGATCGCCAAGGTTTGCTACGTGATATTACGACGTTATTGACAAATTCTCATCTTAACGTGTTAAGTATGAATTCTCACACGGATAAAAAAACTTATACCGCTACCTTTACGTTCACAATTGAAGTGGCTGATGTCGATCAATTAAGCATTGCTTTGACGAAAATTGAGCACTTACAAAATATAATGCAAGTTACCCGCAAGAAAAGCTAGTTTGGGCAGCGTTGAACTGCTTCGTGGTGTTAATCGTTTATACTGCATGTATGCAGAACGACTTTATTGTTCGATAATTTCGATTTACTGTTGGATGGTGGGTGAAATACAGTTTTTGTTGATTGCTGCCACCCCAAGTTAGGGTGTGAGTGAGGCTAAGGGTATTCCTCTGGACATATTTATTGACTCTAAATTCATCAGTTAAGGGCTTAATAAATTACACTAACCTTTTGAAAAATTGAAATATTTCGTTTTATCTGCGGGACTCAAAGGCTTTGCATGCGACAATCTGTAGAGCAGTTTTGTATCGCCGCTGGTGTTGTTGTGAATCGCTGTAATCGCTCGTTACTACGCCTCATCGCTTTGTCAGTTGCGATATTTATCATGAAAAATGCACGCATACACAACCCTCCAACGGATGGTTTTAGATTGACCTTTGTTCCAAGACGGGACTTAACCGGTATCATATTATGTGGTTGGCGATATTGGCGATAGGGTTGCAGATTGCTTTCACTTAACACAAGGTGGAGGTTGTAAGTTACAATCCACTTACTGTGAATGTCTGAAGCATTAAAAATACAAGGTTTTTAGTGTCTTGCCTAAGGCGCCTAGATTCAACTGATTATGAGGCATGCGCTATTTGGCGCTTAGTGTTATACCAGAGCCAATGGATGATTTTAAGCTTAAAAACACCAATTTAAGTTTCATATTGTTTTATCACCTCGTTCCCAATTGTACACATAGTATGATATTGTTACGCGTTGCGTGGTGTCTGCTTTTTGCTACGATTTCGGTGTGCATGATATTTGCTCGATAAATGCACAGACGATAATTAGAATAATCGTTGATCAATTATTAATATGTTAAAGTTACATGCATAAAAACAGTCGTTATTCCTATGAAGATTTAATTCGTTGTGGTCGTGGCGAGCTTTTTGGGCTCGGCAATGCGCAGTTACCATTGCCACCCATGCTTATGCTTGATCGCATTGTTGAAATTAACGAAAATGGCGGAACCCATAACAAGGGGGAAGTGATCGCCGAGCTGGATATAAATCCGGAGCTTTGGTTTTTCGATTGCCATTTTTATGGCGATGCGGTGATGCCAGGGTGTTTGGGGGTCGATGCCATGTGGCAGCTCATCGGCTTTTTTCTTGGTTGGATGGGGGGGGCTGGTCGAGGCCGAGCACTAGGCGCGGGTGAAGTAAAGTTTACTGGCCAGGTGACACCAAAAGACAAATTAGTGACCTATCGCATTGATATGAAGCGAGTCATTATGCGACGTTTGGTCATGGGGATCGCGGATGCTGTGATGGAAGTTGATGGCCGTCCCGTATACGCCGCCAATGACCTTAGAGTTGGGTTGTTTACCTCTACAGAAAATTTCTAAAGGATACTGAATTGAAACGTGTTGTTGTAACGGGGCTAGGCGTTGTTTCCAGTATTGGTAATAATAAGCAAGAAGTCCTTGATTCACTAAAGCAGTGTAAGTCCGGTATTCGCTATAGCGAAGAGTATTCAGCGCTGGGTTTCCGGAGCCATGTTCACGGGCCTATCCAGTTGGATACCAGCGCCTTAATTAATCGAAAAATCCGCCGTTTTATGGGTGATGCCGCTGCATTCAGTTACCTCGCCATGCAGCAGGCAATTGAAGATGCAGCGCTGGATCTGTCGCATATATCCAATAATCGTACTGGTCTAATTACTGGCTCCGGTGGAGCTTCAACGGAAAATACGGTTATCGCTGCTGATTTACTGCGTTCCAGAGGGGTTCGCAAGGTAGGGCCTTATATGGTGCCTCGTACGATGGGGAGTACCACCTCAGCGTGTTTGTCTACCGCGTTTAAAATTAAGGGCGTCAGCTATTCTATCAGTTCCGCGTGCTCTACCAGCGCTCACTGTATTGGTAATGGCTGTGAGTTGATTCAGATGGGTAAGCAAGACGTGGTATTTGCTGGTGGTGGGGAAGAGGTTCATTGGACACTGTCGGTATTATTTGATTCCATGGGTGCCTTGTCGGCGGGTTATAACAATGCCCCCACGACAGCCTCAAGAGCTTATGATGTTAACCGTGACGGTTTTGTTATTTCCGGTGGTGGTGGAATCGTCGTATTGGAAGAATTGCAGCACGCGCTCAAGCGAGGTGCAAAAATTTATGCCGAACTCGTGGGTTATGGTGCCACGTCCGATGGTTTTGATATGGTTCAACCCTCAGGAGAAGGAGCGGTTCGCTGTATGAAGCAGGCGTTAGAGGGGGTTAGTGGCCCCGTCGATTATATAAATGCCCATGGTACCAGCACGCCTGTTGGTGATATTAAAGAACTGGAAGCAATAACCGAAGTATTCAGCGATGAAAGACCAGTGATAAGTTCCACCAAGTCGCTAACAGGTCATGCTTTAGGTGCTGCTGGTGTTAATGAAGCGATTTATTCGTTATTAATGATGGAAGAAGATTTTATTTGCGAATCCGCAAATATTCATGAGCTTGACCCTGCCGCTGCGGCGTTACCGATCGCGCGACAACGTATTGATAATGCAAAGCTTGAAACAGTCATGTCGAACAGTTTTGGGTTTGGTGGGACCAATGCGTGCCTGGTGTTTCAGCGGTTTAAGCAATAACAGCTTTATATTATCTAGACCCTGCCTGCAAGTGCTCGCACTCACAGAGTGTAAGCGCTTGCAGGGTTTAGGTAATTTAGTTGTCACTTACTCTCAGCCTGATGATTTAAATGTTCAGTAACGGCCCGGATTGCCTTTGATTTATTCGAGAATAAGGGAAAAAGCGTGGCGTTTACTACTCGATGTAAATGAGCGCTTGACGTCGTTTTCCTAACGGCAGTACTGGGGCAAATCAAAGGTAAGTTGAGTAGTTACACTTGGTTTAATGTATGCATCAACTTCTATTCTATCGGGTAAGACGTTAAGGAACGTGCACGTTCCTGAGTATATGTTATTCCGATAACGTTGTGATTGCTGTGTATTGAAACATTATCTATTACTGCAATTGTGCAATTAAATCGAATGCTATCCGGGCTATTCGTTTAATTATTTTATTTGTCTGTTTAAGTAGGCAAGGCAGATTTAAATTGGAATTACCAAAGGTTAAGCCATGAAAGAGCCAAAAATAAATGTAGGTCGCAACAAGGGTAGGCGCACCTTGGATGCAGTGGAAGGGTTTTCAACCAGTATAGGTGAAGGTGCTAAGCTTTCAGGGAATATTGGTGGCAAAGGGCATACTATCATCCTGGGTGCTGTTGAAGGTGATTGTGACCTGGATGGTACGCTGGTCATCGGTGAGTCAGGGAAATGGCACGGCAAATTGACGGCGATTCGCATTGTTATTGCTGGCGAGGTAGAGGGTGAAATTTGGGCAAAAGAAAAGCTAGAAATTCTTTCAACGGCGCGAATAAAGGGCATGTTGAAAAGTAAAGTATTAGCCATTGCCGAAGGCGCTATTCACCAAGGCGAGGTGGTTATGAGTAATGATGTTACACGTTTTAATGATAAAAGAGATACTTCTTTATCTTGAATAAATCAATTCTGGTATAAAAACAAGAGTCAACTGAAAAATAAGGGAGACGATTTTCAGGTATTTTTTTTAAAAATTAACAATCGTTGTGGTGATTTTTAATATTTATTTAGGATGTTTAAAATAGACGTTGTCCATCAAGAAACGATTGCTTTACAGGCAATTTAGCAATAACCGCGTGAATTATAAGTACATATTGTGTGTAAACAGACAAATAAACACCAAAATCTCATGAGGTATTCAGGTTTTATTCAGCTTTGGTTTAGTAACGTGTTCACTAAGCATTTGTCAAAATCGAGGAGGTTTTATGAAATCTGTGTTGTTGCTATTCGGCGCGATGTCGTTAGTTATATCTAGTGCAAGCTTTGCTGACATGGATCTTGCGAAAAAAAGCGGTTGTCTGGCTTGTCATAGTATAGATAAAAAAGTGGTCGGTCCCGGCTGGAAGGACGTTGCAGCTAAATATAAAGGCACTGCGGGTTCCAAAGACCTGTTGATTTCAAAAGTAAGTAAGGGTGGCAAAGGAAACTGGGCGTCTATGACAGGGGGAGCGCCAATGCCTCCATATTCTCCTCGGGTTTCAGATGAGAACATAGAAAAACTAGTGGATTTTATACTTACTCTGTAGATCGAGATATCTAATTCGATAATAATAACATTTAATACCAGTTTATCTATTCCCAGCGCCATTACCTTAAGTGGGTAATGGCGTTTTTTATTGTGCTTTATGACCAGAGAGTCATTGCGTAATCCTAAGTTAATTCGTTAGATATTAGTTTGTTAAATCAGTAAGTGACCCATGGCCTGCGCAATATCTGTGATCTTGATGCGCCTGGCAAATTCAAAAATCTGCTCATCACCAACTCATTATCTCAACAAGGTGTCAACAGTCGGCGTTTTTTCTAACGAAGCAAACTCTCGATAGGTGGCTATGCCGTTTTTTGAATTCACTCTATCACTGCTTGTCAGATAAAAAATACCAGAGGGGGGAGAAGAGCTGTTCGTGGACAGGCGCCTAGGTCGCCCGCATTCCCGTGTATCCACCGGGTAATTTAATACGCTACACTCGATGGCTTGCAGCTTGTGTTTCCGCTTCATCGCAGAAGGGGAGGGTGGAATTGTGATTTTATCAGTGACTTAGAGCTTTTTAGTGCAAATGATTGCGCTTGGCCAATTTAAAGTTATTGCATGGGATTTATACGGGATACCGGGCAGATGAAAATGTTGTATGCTTAATACCTAAACCCTGCAAGAGCTCGCACTCACAGAGCGCAAGCTCTTGATCCGCAGGGCGATATGAAACTTTTTGGTAATCACAATAAGGATTACACTCAACGTTGTCATTCGCTCTGCGAGTCAATATCTTATACTTTGCAAGCACGATCACTTGCAGGACCTAGGAGCCTGTCTGAGAATAGAAAGCCTACTGCGAAAACGCCATTTGGCCCATGAAAAAATGGACTCATTATGGTGTTCCCTCGCGACGGCGGCTATTCTTGGACAGGCTCCCTCCTAGGTAATATGTGTTCTTAATGGGTATCATCGGCATTCAATAAAAGAATGCTGTATATAACGGTAAGATTTAGGTACGCTTTTTTATTGGTGGATTTTATCTTATCTTATTTCATTGGTTGTACGGTATCGTTGTTCACAGTAGGTCCGGTTAATGCGTTTTAGCTAAGGGATCAATTCATACATTGGGTGCTCATCATGCGTGTGTTAGTGGTAGAAGACGAAGAATATCTGAGAGAGCAGTTAGTTGTTCGTCTCAAGGAAGAGGGGTACGCAGTCGATGCTGCGGTCAATGGCGAGGAAGGGCTTTATTTTGGTAAAGAGTTTTCTCTCGATGTGGCCATTGTTGATTTGGGGCTGCCAGAGCTATCGGGTATCGAGTTGATTCGTGGCTTGCGTGCAGCGGGTAAAAAATTTCCTATTTTGATTTTAACCGCACGCAGTCGCTGGCAAGACAAGGTGGAGGGTCTGGAAGCGGGTGGTGATGATTATTTGGTCAAGCCTTTTCATGTCGAAGAGTTGTTAGCCCGTATTAAAGCTTTATTACGTAGAGCAGCAGGCTGGTCACAGTCAGTGCTTGCTTGTGGCCCGGTCATACTAAATACTTCAACGCAACAAGTGACTGTAAATTCCCAATCATTAGAACTCACTGCGTTTGAATATAAAGTATTGGAGTACTTAATGCTTCATTCTGGAGAGGTGGTATCAAAAGCAGAACTTACCGAACACATTTATGATCAGGATTTTGACCGAGACAGTAATGTTATCGAGGTATTTGTTGGGCGTTTGCGGCGAAAAATTGATCCTGACGATAACATAAAACCCATTGAGACTTTGCGGGGGCGTGGATACCGCTTTGCGTTAATGCCAGATGAGGTTGATGAAAACCCCACTGCATGATTTTCAATAAAATAAGGTACAATACGATAATATTAAGATGCTTTCCTTAAATGCGCGAGTTTTAATTGCCGCGAGTGCTATTTTAGCTGCTTTTTTTGGTTTAGCCGGTGTTACTCTCGATCGAGCTTATCATGTTAGTTCCGAAGAGGCGTTGAAAAAACGTCTGGAAATACAAGTCTATGCTTTAATTGCTTTAGCAGCGATTGACGATGAAGCAAATGTATATATGCCGGATATTGTGCCGGAAACCAGTTTTTTAACCTGGGAGCCGGACACTCATGCTCAAATTACCGACAGTAAAGGCAGGGTGATATGGCGTTCACCCACGCCAGTTGGCATAGAAATTCCTTACAAAGTTCGACTATTTAGAAATGAGCGGGATTTCTCTTACGCGCTTATAGATAATAATAATCATTCTTTTGCAATGTACAGCCTGGGTATCGCCTGGGATGATAAGTCGATGATGCATGTCTATACATTCAGTGTTGCAGAAAATCTCGCGGAGTATGACAAAAGAGCCATTAAATACCGGCGCAATCTCTGGGGGTTATTGGGTGGTGTTGCGTTGTTACTATTATTGATGCAAGGCGCAATTATGCGTTGGGGTTTGGCACCTTTGGACCAGGCCGCCGAAGAATTGTCTGCAATCGAGTCGGGCAAACAGTTGCGTCTAAAGCATGAATACCCTGGTGAGCTAAGGGCGTTAACTGGAAATGTTAACGCCTTGTTAGAACATCAACAGGAACATCTTGAGCGGTACCGGCATACACTTGGTGATCTTGCTCATAGCTTAAAGACGCCGCTTGCTGTGTTGCAGAGCACTATAGACAAGCACCATCTTAATGAAAAAATAACGCAGACCATTCAGGATCAGTTGAATCGCATGGTCCAAATTACAGAGTACCAATTGCAACGTGCTGCAACGGCAGGCCAATCACCTTTACTGGCTCCCGTTATATTGGTTGGAATGGTGGAAATAGTGATTAAAAGTCTGAGTAAAGTTTATGCTGATAAATCCGTGGTGGTTGAAAAAAAAATAGAGAGCAATATTGTTTTTCATGGCGACGAAGGTGACATGATGGAAATTATCGGTAACTTAATGGATAATGCGTTCAAATGGTGTAACAAAAGAGTGTTGATATCAGCGAAACGGGAACCGCATACGACAAAGCATACTGCTGGTATCATTATTCAAATTGAGGATGATGGTCCTGGCGTACCTGATGAAATGGTGAAACGTGTTGTTCAGCGGGGAGTGCGTGCTGACCAAGGGATTAGTGGGCACGGTATCGGGTTGTCTATTGTGCAGGATATTGTTCAAATTTACGGTGGTGAGCTGAAGATTGTAATGAGTCGGCTAGGCGGTGCTTCACTCTCTATCTGGTTGCCAGATACCGCTTGAGATAGACTGCTTATTTTATCCTGATGGTGCTCATTCTTCTCTAAACCAACATTGCCAGCATTATTAGCTGGCAATGTTGGTGTTCTTGTCTTTTTACGTCAATATAGCTTACCGTAAGGTATTTTAGTTCTTTTTCCGAGCTCTCAAGTAGCAGCTATTAAACACGCAATCGGCTAAAGATAATATTACTCTGTGCGATCTTGGTTAAGCGGATGGTCTTCGTTGTAAATTTGAAAAATTAAAATCGTCAGCAACACTACGGCTAACGCGCTCACACCACCAACCAAGTAAGTTAATGCCTCTAACATTTTAACGTCTCCCAGATTATAAAAAACTGATTAGTCTGTGCTAACCTGCGACCCCCCACGTATAGTGATATATTGCTACAATAATGTGCTGCTACGCAAGTTTTATCGTCACTATTATGGTCATTATTAAAGCATTTTTGCTATAAATCTTTGGAAAATTGATATTAGTTCTCTTTATGAGTAATTGTTACTGCTTCATTGGGGGATTCAGTCGTCTGTTAATTGAACGTTTGGCAATGACGTTAACGCGCATGGATAATATTGTCGGTTTTTCCTGTATCAACCTATAAAACCATTCAATTAGACTGTATGTAGTTGCGTGCTCACCCTTGTAAGCGAAGGCGGGTATAAACACGGTATTTCAATTGTTTTAAAGCTTTAGTGAAATTTACTAAGGGCTCAACTGATGAATTTAAGTTCAATTCAGTTTGACTGCTTGTTTGGTCGATTATTGACCTGATGGTGTTGCTTGTCAGAATGACTACTCGATAGGGTAAGATGCTAACCCATTGAAAATATTATTTATTTCACTTCGAGCTATTCTTGGTACACGCCGTATGGATCGCGTCACCCTCATCGGTTGGTATTCTGTTGATACACTGTCGAGTCGTTAGGCTCGTATATGTATAATAATTAAATTTTGTATTGAAATTTAGTGTCATATCCATGTATGTTTGTCAGTTGTAGGTATAAACTTCAAACATACGTAGCGGGGGCGGGTGATAAGGTATGTTATTGCTAAACAATAATTTGTTGGTCACATTCGGCGTCGTTGCCGAACCGGAACGTAGAGTTATAGGTCAGTGAGCACGGTATTTCACCAAATGACAGGTAGTGGATTAAAGGGCGTGAATAACTCTCGGGCCTCTGAATCGACTGGAAAAGCCAGGCCAGCCCGCTTAGCGTACGTGGATGACAGTCGAACATCGGCTTATGTCGTAAAACGAATGCTAAAACCTTATGGTTATATTGTTGATCACTTTGATTCGGCAGAACCTGCCTTAATTGCACTCGTCGAACAAAATTTTGATTTGTTGTTGACTGACCTGAAGGTGTCATCCACAGGGATGGATGGCGATGATTTGGTCAGAGCACTGCGTGCCAGTGGTAGTAGCAAAATAAGTACGATGCCTATTATTGTGATTACTGGCGCAACCGATACCGATATTTTGTCACAAGTTTATGATGCTGGTGCCAACCAGATAATGACAAAACCTGTAAATGGGGAAGAACTGGATGCACATATTCGCAAGTTAGTGTTTGCCAGCACACGTCAATTGGATCAATCGGCTGCAACTGGCGACGATGAGCAACGCCAAGATGATATGGTGGTGTCGATTGGGCATGATAATCAGGAGAAAAACAAGGACAACGTGCCTATATTGAGTGCGCCGCCAAAAGCTCAAAGCGTTTTACTTGGTGAGAACCGAACGCTGGGGCGTTCAGCATTACCTTCTATACCGCATCCTGATTTGCCTGCGGCTATTGATTTAGGCGCGCCGCAGCCAGCGACCAATGTTAAACCCGCTGCCCGGGTTATGCCAACCATTAAAAAACCCGTATCAGTTTCTGCCAGTGCAATGGCAAAAGCTAAAATAAAAGAAAAGCAATTGCCGTCGCCAGTAGCAAAGTCTATTGGCGTTAGCAGCGCAAAAAAAGTAAAAAAGCCAAGTACCGTTGATACTGCACTATCATCGCAGGCAAAAGCCTCAAAACAACCCGAAGTGAAAGCGCGAATAAAGCCGAACCTTAACGCCAGCAGTGTAAAAACCAAAAAGGCGATCGATCAAGCAGCACTGAAGTCGGCGATCCTTAAGAAAGTTAAGGCGGCTGCAGCAGCGAAAAAAACCAAATTAATAGAGCAGCATATAGCAAGGTTAAAAGCAGCGGCACAAGCCAAGAAAAAACCACCACCATTCGGTCTGAATCGCAATAAAGATGAAGCCATTGATATTGGTGATCAGAAACCGGCATCATCGAGCAGCATCGCTGGAACTGCAAATCCTGCGGCGGCGCATGTGCCTGTCACCAGTACTGCTGATGTTGCTCGCCAGGCAGTGGCTTCTGATGCACGTTCCAGAGAATCAATGCATACATCGGCGTTATTCGAACAACAAAAGCAACAATCCGATTCGAATATCCTGCAACAAATGGATCGTTTTCCATTAGTGCAGACGGGTTTGCGTGATGGTTCTTCTACGACTGGAGGGGTGATTCACACCTTACGTTCGGTCGTCGAGCTATGGGGGGCAACAAAGCTGTTAATGAGTGTTGTCGCGATTGTTATATTGGCCGTGGTATTTAATTTTCGGGCCAGTTTGTTTTCTGAAGGTATTACCGTAACGACGACCAACGTAGAACATGGTGAAATCTTTCAATCCATTACGGTGCCAGGGAAAGTCGTTAGTAAATTGCGTGTGGACTTGACCCCTTCAATCGCGGGTCGGTTGACCAACGTTTATGTGGAAGAGGGTGACAATGTTAAGAAAGGTGAATTGTTGGCACGCCTGGATGATAGAGAAGCGAAAATCAATCTTAAACGTGCTGAAGCAAATTTAAAAAATGCAAAAGAAGATGTCGCTCTGGCTGAACGTTCGTTAAAACGTTTGCGACAGGCTTTTTCGAAAGGTGCTGTGGCTAGGCAGTTGGTGGAAGAAGCAGAGGTGGAACTTCGTTCCACGCGGGCAAGAGACAGTATTGCTGAAGAAGAAGTGCGTGCGGCAAAGCTTAGCCTCGAAAATCCTAGAATTGTTGCGCCATTTGTCGGGACGATAACGGCGCGTTACGTGGAGGTCGGGCAATGGGTCGTGCCTTCTGAAACACTGTTTACGTTGGTAGACCAAGGGCAAAGGGAAATAGAGGTACAAGTGGATGCGGCAGATAGCGGTGGTATTGCCGTAGGGCAAACTGTTAGTATTTCCAGCGACGCTTTTCCCGGGCTTAATTGGCCGGAATCCGTTACCCGTCTGGCAGCGGCTGCTAGTAATGTTGGAAATGCCAATACCGTTAGTGTCTATGTGAGTTTGGGTAGTTCGGCACCGTCACTGCGTTTTGGCCAACAAATTGATGCTGAAATCCGCACTGCCTGGAATCCGAGTGCGCTCAAAGTGCCTTATGGCAGCATTATAAACCGCAACGGTAAATACTATGTTGCTGTAGTGGAAGATAATGTGGTGAGTCTTAGAGAAGTAGAAACCGGAATAGAAGACTTCTCCCATGTGGAAATTCGTCAAGGGGTCAGCGTCGGCCAAAGGGTTATATTGGCCAACGGCATCAACTTAAAAGAAGGCGATCAAGTCGTAATTTCCAGTAATTAACCATGAATCGATGATCGAGTTACAGGATGTAAGTAAGGCTTACTATCTTGGGCAAACCCCTGTGCCGGTACTTAAGCAAATTTCTCTGCATATTCAAAAGGGCGAATTTGTGGCTATCATGGGTTCATCCGGTTCTGGTAAATCCACTTTACTGAATATTATTGGTTGCCTGGATACCGTGGACTCGGGTCGATACAGTCTATCTGGCACAGCAGTGTCGGATGTACCTGAGAAAAGTTTGGCAATATTAAGGAACCGGTATTTAGGTTTCATATTTCAGTCGTTTAATTTAATTCCACGTATTAGTGCTGAACGTAATGTTGAATTGCCCATGATATATGCCGGTGTAGATCCAGATGTGCGAAAAAATCGCATGCTGGCGGCATTGGATATTGTGGGGTTAAAAGATCGGGCGCAGCATACTTCGGCCGATTTGTCGGGTGGCCAACAACAGCGCGTTGCGATTGCACGTGCCATTGTGAATGACCCGGATATCATCATTGCTGATGAGCCTACTGGTGCTCTTGATTCAAGGAACAGCCAGGAAGTGATGCGTTTGTTTCAACAACTTAATGCAAGTGGCAAAACGATTGTTATGGTTACACATGAAGATGATATAGCAAGATATGCACATAGGGTGTTGATTGTTGACGATGGCAGCATTGTTAATTTGTAAAATCAAACGCAAGTTGAATAATTGCATTCATTTATCCGGTCAGTTGATTCAGATTACCAATAGTTATACCCATCAAAACTAGGTTTTTGTGCCTCTCCAGCAGGCGTTGTCATGTTCTTCCCGACGACAATGTTGTGTCCAACTGATTTTTCAGAATGAGAGCTTCTCCGTGTCGGGTATAAGTAACTCAAGAAAACCGAGTGCGAAATTTCAGTAATTCGAGATAGCGGAGATTGATAGTCAATGATTCATGCAGGAATCTATAAAGATGTAATGGCGCAGGCTTTTCATGCGCTGCGCGATAATAAGTTGCGTACTGTGTTGAGTATACTCGGTATCGCCATCGGAATAAGTGCGGTTATGATAGTTGGTGCCATTACTAAAGGCATTAACGACTATATCTACAAAGAACTAAATACTTACGGCCTAAAATCAGTTTGGATTTACCGGGACTGGGATAACGATGACCCCAATCGGGTGATTCGGCAAGGTAGTGGGATTGATAATGATGACTACAACATTATAACCTCTCATAAATGTTGTCCGGCAATTAAGCGCGCAACTGCCGTGGTATATAGTCGGGAAAACATAATGCCAGTAAGGGCGGGGAACCATTTTTTTAATGCCAGCATTGAAGGTGTGGATGTTGACTACACTGAAATCAACAATGACCAATTAAAGGCAGGAAGGAATTTCCGAAAAGACGATATTGTGCGCCGTAAAACCGTCGCTATTATTTCACCCAAAGCGGCAAAGAACTTATATGGTAGCGCAAACCCCATCGGAAAAACATTTCGTTTTAGCAATAAAAAATTTCAGATAATTGGTTTGTTGGCGGAAAAAAATCGTGACCTCCTAAACCAAATCGGTGCTGACAGTTATGATGTTAACGGCAGAATACTCATTCCCTACACGTCGTATCAAACTTATTTTGGAGTAAAGGATATACATACCGTACAGGCAGAGGCCTATGAACTGGAACGTACAGAGGAGGCATTGCAGCAATTGAATGCGATGTTACAGCGCACTCATAATTATAAATACAAATACAAACAGGAAAGTATGCAAGGGTGGATGGACACTGCTGACCAGGTATTGGCTAGTATTTCACTGGTTGGTTTGCTGGGTGCTGGAATTTCCCTATTGATTGGTGGGATGAATATTATGAACATTATGAGCACGACAGTTGTTGAGCGTACCCGGGAAATTGGTATACGTAAAGCACTCGGTGCTCAAAATTCAGATATTTTGTTTCAATTCTTAATGGAAGCAATAACAGTGAGTGCCATCGGTGGAATAATTGGGTTGAGCATGGGTATTGTTATTACCTACCTGGTCGCATGGTTTAGTGGTTTTCCCTTGAGTCCTTCGTGGCTGATGGCATTCATTGCCGTTGCCGTGTCGGTAGTGGTTGGTTTGATTTCCGGTTTTTATCCTGCCCATCGTGCGGCGCGTTTAAAGCCAGTGGAGGCGTTGCGTTACGGCTGATTTATTTACCTCGGCCCCAATCCAATTGTTGCCATTCTTCCAGCCTAGGGTGATATTAAATTCTTCACCGATATCGCGATGACCGGTAGTGTTGTTATTCCGGTGTGTCAATGATTTAGATGCAGCATTTTAATCGTTATGGGTATATATCGAGGTGCTGTTCAGTAAGGTCAAGCAGTGCTTCGGTAAAGGGTCGCCATGTGGTGATTTCATGGCACCACAGAGGGGGATAGCGCTGTCCCCTTTCTTGATAAAAATATAAAGTACGTTATAGCTTCGTTACTTACTTGTTGGTTTAAATAAAAAAAACATAGATTTTGAATTAATGAGAGACAATAAAATCTTCTTCAGAAAAAGTATCTAGCACTTTGAGTACAGCCATAAGACTGTGTTGTATATTGTCGATACGAATGGTGTTGTCGTATACCCTGCTTCTAATGCCACCGTATACTTGGTCTCGTTTGAATATGTAATACATATCAACTTCATCTGCATATTGTAATTGCATAATGCTGCGTAATCCACGTACAATCGCAGTTTTATATTTTTGCGCACGCTTATTGTTATTAGTTTGTCGCGCTAATTTATACGCGTCGACTAAACCCTCCAAGTAAACGCCAGTAGACGATGCATGGGGTGGACCATATCCTTGATGTTCAGGATTATAATACCGGCCTTTGGTGTCGTCATACACGACATTGTCCCATTGTTGCATGTTCAGCAACCAATCGTTCATCTCAAAAATAAATTTTTTCAGTTCTGCATCGTGGGTCATTGTCCAAAGTAAATAATATGCTTGGGTGTGCCAGGGTATAAATGCCGGGTTTCTGTTTTGACGATGCCAAGTCTTGTAGTAGTGAAAGCTTTTATATATTTTTGTTAACAATGTATTATTAGGGGTTAAGCGCTGTTTGGTTGCCCAATACAACAATGCTTCGCCCGGATAAAAATTTTGATTGTCATTTCTATAGCGTGGTTTGTA
>JAADGF010000085.1 GCA_013152545.1 Gammaproteobacteria bacterium | reverse complement strand
AATATCATTCGACTCATCGTGTCTTCACCCTTAAATTCAAATTATTGGTGAATTATCATCGAAATGAATTTAATTGTTAACGCCCCCTAGTGACTGGGTAACCTATAGGCCAGTGAGGGTAACTCCAAAAAAGGTAGGAAAAATGTGGAGGGTAGGTTGTCTATATCATTACTTGAGATTTAGCTGTCTGATTTTTTTCGTTTTTCTTATTACGCAAGTAACCTGATTCCTCTATTTTCAATGATGACTTAATAACTTGAGCGTACCGAGTTTTAGTCTAACTCAGATAGCACCAAAAAATAATTGGGAACCAATGCTTAACCTCTTGCATCTATAGCGCACATTCAAAAGATACGGGAGGTAGCATGAAACACTTATTAACACAACGGACAATAGGTTATTTACTCATTTCAGGTCTTATGCTTATGCTGATGGCTTGTGATAATAATAATAATTCACAATCAGCCGTTGAAGCTTTCGATCCGCAGGCTACTTTTCGATATGATACCTTTGGTGATGAAGCCTTCTGGACAGACGTTTTGCGCTGGAACGAAGTTGTTGTTACGATCAGCCCTGAAACGGCTTTGGCTGTTGGTCTTAAAGTTGACGCCGAAGCGTTGCCTCCTGGGTTACTGGAAGCAGCCGACTTGACTGATCCGGCTACCACCGTGGAATTGCTTAAACTGGATGCGATTGTCGGCATTAAAGCAGAGGTGGCAGCAGATAATAGTGTGACAAAGTTTGGTGTGACTTGTGCCTTATGCCATTCAATAGTGGATGATTCAGTTGCACCAGGCATTGGCAAACGTCTTGATGGCTGGCCCGCTCGTGACCTTAACCCTGGTTTGATTATTTCACTATCACCTTTTTTTGATGACAAGCCCCAACAGCGTGCTGTCTACGAATCCTGGGGCCCCGGAAAGTTTGACCCTTATTTTAATATGGATGGTATCAATGCTCCGGTAATGATACCACCAGCCTGGGGACTCAAAGACGTGGTATTGGAGACTTATACTGGTGAAGGGCCGGTTTCGTACTGGAATAATTATATTGCAGTGACACAAATGGGTGGAAAGGGTAACTTCAAAAGTGACCACCTTAATCTTGATGTTCAGGCAACACCTGATTTAGTGACGCCAAAACTACCTGCGTTACTGGCTTATCAGAATAGTCTTGAGCCACCTCTACCACCAGCAGGTAGCTTCGACCCGGTGGCCTCGCTGCGTGGAAAAAGCATTTTTGAAGGTAAAGCGAGTTGCGCTGGTTGCCACTCAGGCGAACAATTTACTGATGCTGGTACTACTTTACACGATGCACATGAAACCGGTAGCGATCCATTGTATGCCACCCGGGGGGTGACAAAACAATACAGAACGACACCATTAAAAGGTATCTGGCAACATCCGCCTTATTTTCATAATGGAGCACATGCAACACTGATAGATCTTGTGGAGCATTATGATACCGTACTGGGTACTGGCTTATTTAACGATGAAAAAACTGATTTGGTTGAATATTTAAAATCATTATAATTCAGTGGCAAGCCAAAAATGTTCTGAATTTTTTGTAACTACCTCAGCTTATTTTTAGTTTGTCCGATTACTGTGTCAAAAGTGTTCATTTACAGCTGTAAATGAACATTTTTTCCTTGTCCTCGAATAAATCAAAGGCAATCTGAACAGTGGCTGTACATTTTAAAAACTAGACTGGGTCGTTACCATTTTTTTTAATGCTATATCAGAGGCCTGTGGTGTTTGAGATTTAGGATGTTGGTGTGCGTCATACTCATTTTATGGCACCACCAAAAGTAGGTTCTTTGTGAGCGGCGAAATGACACGTAATAGCGAGACTATTGCAAGCAATTTCAACGTCGCCATGGAGTGAAGAGGACGTGCAATAAAGCCTAAACCTTAGACGCCACGGGTATGTCTGACCTAACCCCGCATTTCTTTGGGGTATGCATATCTGCAAAGAAATAACAGGCGACGTTAAAAATGAATACAGCAATGGCTAATAAAGCAATGGCTAATAAAGGCAACCCGGAAGTTACTGTTGAACTGGAATCGGATGCATCACTTATTCAACAAATACGCGGTGGTAATCTTAATGCCTACGAAGGTATTATGCGGCGCCACAATCAGCGATTATTTCGCTTAGTCAGAAGTATTATCAGTAATGATGCAGAAGCAATGGATATTGTTCAAGAAGCTTACATTATTGCATTTCAACATTTACAAACCCTTCGGGATACAGATGCCTTTGCTTCCTGGTTGGCCCGGATCGCAAGAAATGAGGCGCTTATGCTGTTACGCAAAAACCATCGGAGCATAACCATGGATAATCAGCAACTCGAATCTGTAATTGAACGCTCTGCATTGAGCGACCGCCCGAAACAACCGGATTGCGAGTTGGCTAATCAGCAAGTTAAAAAGTTGCTTGAAGACAGTATCGATAAATTACCTGACTCATTTCGTAGTGTCTTTATGCTCCGTGCCATCGAACGTTGCAGCGTACGTGAAGCTGCCGAGATATTGGAAATTCAGGAAGCGACCGTTAAGACACGATATTATCGTGCAAAAAAATTATTACAACAGCAGTTGAATCAGTATATCAAAAAATCGGAGTTATCCGTGCATGAGTTTGCGGGTGCGCGATGCGATGCGATGATACGAAATGTTATGCAGAAAATTCGCAATGCTTAACTTATTGTAACTCCTTAGTCCAACGTTTGAGTGTACAATAATTTCGCAGATTGCCTTTAACCTAACACATCAGTTGAATCTACTGTGAACGCCCATAGTACAAAATCTAAAAAGTCTTTTATCTTCAGCGTTCTTGTCGCTCTCGCGATGAGTTAACTGATATGATGTGTTGGGTTTGTTGTATCCGCTTTTAACGTGCGCTGGAAAAAAGAAAACGCACGACGTTTAGCCTTAGCTATCGGTGTAAATGAACACTTTTAACGCCGTTATTGGGCGAACCACTTCCAAGCCTAGAGAGCTATCATTACCCATTTTTAAGGTTATTGCGCGCGTCATACTCATTTTATGGCTACATTAATGAAATACTGTTTAAATAAACCGTTTATGGTGATGTGGTATACCGTCTTTTGGGTTCAAGATGTAGGGCTTGATTGGTTTTATGCATATGATTTGGAGGCGATTTGTTATTTTTAACAGTTTGGATAATTCCTTAAATGAGTGTGCTAAAATATGTCGTTATCGCGTTTCAATAGACTTTTTCTGGGGTTTTTTTGTCCATTTCTATGGTTTAAGAGTGTTTTCATGATTAGCGTTTATTGTGTTTAGTATTAGAAATGATAGTGTTTATGTTGTATTTGCGGGCAATAGAAAGCTTAAAGCTCAAGTTTCGGGGGGCAGTTTCGACAGGGAAACGAACTTAACGCATTGATAGTTTAATAGAATACTATATTCTTCCCTGGCTGCTAGGTGATGAATGCGAGAGCCAAACATTAATTTAGTTTTTTTCGAAAATAATAGAAACAGCATTTTATAAGCATTTTCAGTGATGCAACAGAATATTCCCAGCCAAAATTTCAGGAAAATACATTGAATTTCAATCTATTAAATCCCTTGGGGTTTTATTATGCCCACCAGTACGTAAATGCGACCTTTCCCTTACCAACTACTTAGCATAAACACTCAATAAGCGCTCGTATGGTTAGTTATGTGCCTCTAAACTGCTATAAATACCGCTCTCAAACTAAAAAACCGTGAGCAAAATCATGTATGGAAAATGACATCAATGAAACCGTTACTCTGTGCGCCTGACAATTTTTTGGTTGTATTGCATAATGTTGTATCAGATAACATTGTTTTGGGCAAATGGGCACGAGTGAAAACAACATCAAAATAGAGTGAATAAGTTGTATTAATGAAATGTTTGTTGAGTGTATTTTTATCGATTTTGAGTGTCGTTGCCGTGACTGATAGTATTGGCGGCGAAGCCAATGACCCGTTAGTGCCACCAAAGGATCATTTTCATCGCACAGATCACCGTAATGAACAGTGTTTGAATTGTCATGCTGGTGATGAGCGCCTGACATCTTCGAGCGCATTTTCTGTAGTGAGGACAAAATGCAATGTTTGCCATGCGAGCGACTCAGTGGCTGGTGTGGTTATTAATAATACAGACGTAAATGCTGCAAAAAATCCGGTGACAAATTCTGCAAGAAGAGATCGGTTCACCAAACTGGCTCAGTCTGAAAAACAACAGCAAGCGTCACAACAGGTACCACCATTGCAAATATTAAATTTAAAAATCGACCCAAGCCTCGCCAAAATTAAATTGCCGGCAAACGCAGGCATGCAATTTCCCATGTATTATAAAAATTCACGTGTGGGGGCGAGGCCTAATAAAATGGTGTTGATTCCTGCGGGTGAATTTATCATGGGTAGTGATGCGCGTTTACCTGACGAGGGACCGCAATATACGGTGGATTTGCCCGCTTATTATATTGACATATATGAAGTAACGAATCTGCAATACGAAAAATTTAATAATGAAACCAAGCGCCGTTCGCCCAGGCATTTTCGTAATCGAACCTTCCCTGAAGGTAAGGTCGACCATCCGGTTACTTATGTTTCCTGGGAAGATGCAAATGCATATTGTCAATGGGCTGGCAAACGGCTCCCGACTGATAAGGAATGGGAAAAGGCTGCGCGTGGTAACGATGCTCGCATATTCCCCTGGGGTAATGTATTTGACGTTAAAAAAGCAAATACCCCCTTACGTTGGCAACAAGTGGCGGCCTTTGGTGATACAACGCCAGTAGGTGCATTTGCTGATGGTGTTAGTGTTTTTGGTCTCTATGATATGAGTGGTAATGTATGGGAGTGGACTGCCTCGTGGTACAAGGCCTATCCGGGTAATAAAGTACCTTCCGAAAGTTATGGTGAATTTTATAAAACATTGAAAGGTGGTTCATGGTTTGATTGTTCATTTTACAACTGTGGTATATCAGCACCAGTGTTTAATCGTGCATTTTTTGCAGTACGCACTAAAAATGATAGTTTTGGCTTTCGGTGTGCAAAGGATGCAGATGCACCAGCCACGAAAAGTAAAGCCACAAATTAGGCTAAGCAATGAGGTACGATGTCATAATTTGGTAACGACTGAACTACCACTGTACAGTAGAGTATACAGTTGAAATGTTAAATGTTATGGGTATGCAGGCTCGTTATGGTTTTGTGGCGGATGTAGAACTCCAGGTGGATACCGACCGTAATGCAAAAGTCGACTAGAGATGACAATGGCTTGCAGTATCCATTGGATAATGAATGGGATGCCAGTATTGCGAATGCGGGTGATGGTTTATGGTAGGGCGCGGGCACCGCACCAGTTAGGATTTACTCTGCATAATAAATCCTCTTATGGTGCTTTTACGGTATGTTGGTAACGTTTGGGAATGGGTGTATTGCTAGCAACCGTACATCTATTCTATCCTATCCTTAAATCAGATGTTTTTGGTAAGGTGTGTTATTCGGGGCGGTGGGGTTCGGCATTATGCTATTCGTTATTTTTTCCGCGCAGCAACGCGTTAATTTTCCGAGCCGAGGCTGGAAAGTGATGACGTAGGTAGGGTTTTCGGTGCGCTAAGGGTCTGTGAAAGAAATAACTTGAGCATTTTGCTTGTCTATCCTTGCGTTTTCTGTGTCTTGAATACGAAACAATTCCGGCGCAATCTGTCCAGCTTATTTTTTTACACGCCCTAGGGTGCGTAATGAGTAATTGTGTGAGTGCGGTTGTCTTTATGCGCTCAGTTTTATTAATTTTCTGATTGTACAGGATGTATAGAAAAAGTGATGATGCTTAAAAAACATAATTTATTGATATTTTTAGTTATATTGTTGATGGTGCAATTGTTAATGGTGTCGGGTGCTTTTGCCGCGTCGTCCGAAGCGGATGATAAGCTGAAAGAAGAGCATCATGAACGCTCCAGTGCTTGTTTTGCATGCCATACGGAAACCGATTCCTTTGCATTTAAAACCATAATGAAGGAAAAATGCGTTGTTTGTCATAAAACCGGCTGGGTTACCGGAAAGTTGGAAGCATTGGCAAAAGAACCTACGGGGGCGGAAAACCCGAGTGAGCATAACCCGTCGAAGAAAGCAGATGGCCAGGGGCCTGGCATGAGCATACCGATGTATTATCCTGGTTCTAAAATTGGTTCGGCACCGAATGAAATGATATTGATACCGGCGGGTGAATTTATTCGTGGCACCGATGGCCGCTTACCTGATGAAGGCCCTGAGCATAAGATGCACACAGATGCGTTTTATATCGATAAATATGAAGTAACGAATTTTCAATACCAAGAGTCACTTAACGTTACAAAACGGCAGCCACCTGAGCATTTTGTTAGTGGCAAATATCCACATAATAAAGCCGACCATCCAGTTGTATATGTTTCCTGGTATGATGCCAAGGCGTATTGCGAATCCGTGGGTAAGCGTTTGCCGACGGATATTGAATGGGAAAAAGCGGCTCGAGGTACCGATGGCCGGACTTATCCCTGGGGGGATGAATTTGATATCCGTTATGTGAATTCACCAGTGCGATGGGTGGAGTTAAATCTTATTGGTGATACCACGCCAGTGGGAGCATTTGAGAAAGGCAAAAGTGTTTACGGTTTGTATGATACATCCGGTAATGTGTGGGAATGGACTTCGGTGCGTTATGAGGCATATCCTGGCAACAAACGCATGTCGGAGAACTACAGTGGCAATTATCGAACTTTAAAAGGTGGTTCCTGGTGGGATTGCTCATTTTACCAATGCGGGATTTCAGCACCTGTGTTTAATCGAAGTTTTTTTCATCCTAAGACAAAGAATGATAGCTTTGGGTTTCGGTGTGCGAAGGACGCGAAATAGTTTAACTATTAATAGAAGGATATGGGTGCTATGTCTAATAATCAATTCGTTATTGGTGGTATGTTGTTAATGCTATTATTGTTTACGCTATCCGCTTGTGATGGAAAAAATCAAGATACGATTGAGACCAAACAGATCAACGAAGCAACCGCAGTTAACAAGAATGTCGTGGTAATACCCGATGGTAATATTGCAGTTGATAAACTGTTGGACCCCGTAAAAAATGATGACGTCATGGTGTTGATCCCGGCGGGCGAATTTATAATGGGCACAGATGATGTGGATGCCAGTGGTAAGTCACAGGAGTTCGGTTTTAATGAGCCTTTGTATTTGCCGGAGCAACCGCAACGAAAAGTGAACTTGGATGCCTATTATATCGATAAATATGAAGTGAGTAATGCACAATTTAAAGCCTACTTGCATGGGGTTGGTTTGTATAGTGATGCGCAGATCCAATCAGTGGTGAGTCGTTTGAAAATGGAACAGGATAATTTACCGGTGAGGAGTATTATCTGGCGAATGGCCAGTGAATATTGCTTGTTTGTTGGTAAACGATTACCAACTGAGGCTGAGTGGGAAAAAGCGGCGCGTGGCACCGATGGCCGTGAGTACCCGTGGGGCAACGAATGGAATCCTGATTATGTTAACGCCGGTCAAGGGGAGTTTGATTTGACGCCGGTAGGGTCTTTTGAGGCAGGAAAGTCTTTCTACGGTTTATATGACATGGGTGGTAATGTGATGGAGTGGACAGCCGACTGGTTTGAAGCCTACCCTGGTGCAGAATACAAGAGCCCAAATTACGGCCAAAAACACCGCGTTGCCCGTGGTGGAAGCTGGGGTGGAGTGGGGCATTATGTGATTCCACACTATTTTAGGGCCAGCTATCGATTTAATTTTTTACCAGAAATGGCGCTTAATGACGTAGGGTTTCGGTGTGCCAAGGACGCGTGAAAATAAGTGTATTTAGGTTGGTGAGTCTCTGTGTCAGGATAGATATCCGGTGTTTTGATGTTAAATTGGCGGATACTGTCGCGAAGTACTTGCGAAGTCAGGATAACACACGTATGATTTCCACACTTTTTTCGGCTGGGCTTCATGGGGCTGGCGTTGGTTTTACGGTTTATCGCTTGATAAGCAATAGCGTGGGCGTATTAATGAAGTTATAATAAGCACCTCGGGGTATAGCGCAGCCTGGTAGCGCGCCTGCTTTGGGAGCAGGATGTCGGGAGTTCGAATCTCTCTACCCCGACCAAATTTTGTACAATATTTGTCAGGCTTACATTGGTGCAATTTGCTGCGCGATTTAGGTTTGTTGTATGCAATACAAGGACAGTTGTAGATTAACCGTTGTAATTTAAATCATTGTAATTTAAATAAAATATAACGAATAACCCGTTAGCCTGGAAATGGAAGGCGCATGAGGCGTGCGTGGTGGCTTTTTGCGCGATATCGGTTATTCAACCGCTTTAGTCCGATTTCGGGAGCGGTAGCAAGGTGGTTTTCTGCGCCCGTAGCTCATTCGGATAGAGCATCGGCCTTCTAAGCCGAGGGTAGCAGGTTCGAATCCTGCCGGGCGTGCCAAAAAACTAACAATGGAGCCCGGCAAACGCTAGGTTCCATTTTTGACCCAGGTTCCTTTGGTTTCGACAAGCTGTTGGGTATTGTTTGGTTTCAAGGGGCTTGTTGTAAGAAGTTTAAGTGCTCTGGTGCATGAAGCCAGATTATTATGAATCGGCCAGTTCGTTGGTGGGCGTAGCTCAGTTGGTAGAGTCCCGGATTGTGATTCCGGTTGTCGTGGGTTCGAGCCCCATCGTCCACCCCACTTTTTATTTGCTAATTTCACTGTTTATTAGCAGGTAGTCGTAAGCTAACATTAGGATTTAGGTTAGCTGTTGATCAGAGGGAACCCTTCTAATCATTGTCGTTATCGTTCAGAGCTTAATAAGCCATTTAACGCATTAAGTTAAATGCCGTTTTATTCAGGTGCGGGTGTGTTGCTGCATCGTCGGCGGGGGTAAATGGGCCATTAGCTCAATTGGTAGAGCAGTGGACTCTTAATCCATTGGTTGTAGGTTCGATTCCTACATGGCCCACCAATGCTACATTCTCGGACAGGCTCCTCCCCTAGCACTTCATTTTCGAGCCGATTCAAGGTTTACCTAAAAAAACAGTTGGGCGACAAGAGCTTCATGCAATTTGCTTCAATGGTGATGAGCGCTTACCAATGTAAATGTATGTCACGGCATTTCTGACATCACTTAACCCCAACTCTGGATTCATTTAGGATTATGATATTGGTTTTTGTTCGATTTTTGCCCAGGTATCGCGTAACGTAACGGTGCGATTAATAATCAAGGCATCAGGTGATGAGTCTTTATCGATACAAAAGTAACCTTCTCGCTCAAATTGAAATCGATCTCCTTGTTTGGCATTGGCTACGCTGGGTTCTACGTAACAGTTTTCGAGTACCTGAAGTGAACTCGGGTTTAGTTGATCCTTTAATTTTCCCTTTTGGTTAATTATATTGGGGTCAGTATCGAGAAACAGCCGGTCATACAATTTTACTTGGGCTTTGACGCTATGATTTGCCGACACCCAATGAATGACCCCTTTGACTTTTCTACCTTCTGGGTTTTTGCCTAAAGTATTTTCATCGTAACGGCAGCGTAATTCGATAATGTTACCGTTTTCGTCTTTGATGACCTGCTCGCACTTAATGACATAGGCATTTCTTAATCGAACTTCACCGCCTGTTACCAACCGCTTGTATTTTTTAGACGCCTGTTCCCGGAAGTCATCCTGGTCGATGAACAGTTCACGACTAAAAGGCAGTTTTCGAGTCCCCATGGCGGCGTTTTTCGGGTGACGTGAGGCGTTGAGTTGCTCGACTTTATCTGTTGGGTAGTTCTCTAATAGTACGCGCAGTGGCTTTAGTACGCACATTGCACGCGGTGCATTGCTATCCAGGTCTTCACGAATACAATTTTCCAGCACGCCCATTTCAATAACAGTATCCACTTTGGTGATGCCAATACGGTCACAAAAATCCCGTATGGATTCGGGGGTGTAGCCACGGCGCCTGAGTCCGGCAATGGTTGGCATGCGTGGATCGTCCCAGCCATTGACGTACTGCTGGGTGACAAGCTCATTTAACTTGCGTTTGCTCATCACGGTGTGTTCCAGTGCCAGGCGGGCAAACTCAATCTGTCTTGGGTGGTGAGTAATACCCACATTATCAATAACCCAATCGTATAGCGGGCGATGATCTTCAAACTCTAGGGTGCACAGCGAGTGAGTGATTTCTTCCAGGGCGTCTGCTAGTGGGTGTGAATAATCGTACATGGGGTAGATGCACCATGTATCCTTCGTTTGATGATGTTGGTGATGCATGATACGGTAAAGCACCGGGTCACGTAAGTTAATGTTCGGTGATGCCATATCAATTTTAGCGCGTAATACGTGCTCACCATCCTTGAATTTCCCGTTGCGCATGGCGCTAAATAGTGCCAAATTTTCTTCCACCGTGCGGTTGCGGCCGGGGCTGTTAGTGCCTGCCTCTGTGAGGGTGCCCCGGTTTAGTCGCATTTGTTCGGCGGATAAACTGCAAATATAGGCTTTGTTTTGCTTAATCAAGTGTACGGCAAATTCGTAGAGTTGTTCAAAATAATTTGAGGTGTACCGGGCCGGTTCATTCCATTGGTAGCCTAACCAGCGCACATCCTCCATTATGGCGTCAACAAAATCCACGTTCTCTTTGCTGGGGTTGGTGTCGTCAAAGCGTAAATTACAACTAGCGTTACTGTAGTCTTCGGCGATACCAAAGTTAAGGCAAATGGATTTTGCATGACCAATGTGCAGATAACCGTTAGGCTCAGGTGGAAAGCGTGTGGTGATTCGGTCGCCGTGCTTACCGGAGTCCAGATATTTATCAATAATATGCCGGATGAAATTTGCAGTTGGCGTTTTGCCTGACATGCTCATAGTGTGTGACGATCCTTAATTAAGTTAACATTAAATCGGCTATCGGTAAGCTTAAATTGTCGTTCCAAAATGCTTATGAGGTAATTGCAAAGTGGGACAGCTTATCGTATTTTTGGGGATTAATAAATCTTTGCTGATGTGGTGGCGTTGCTGGATTGGGTTATCACTTACATCTTAATGGGAATCCGTGTCATTTAGCCAGAATAGTAAACATTAGTGAATTAGTGTACGATACGCTCCAGCCTGGGCGAGCGCTAGGCTTTGGGCGATATTAGCATTACATTAAATAGAAAGGCGATGGAAATAGCGTTATGGGGACGTTGGAAGTGCTCGTGTTTCGTCGCGCTCATCTTACACTCAGGGTTCAAAGGTTCAGGATTTTGTTGAGCGATTGTCTTCGGTGCTGGTCGTTGATACATGTTAGGAATTTTAATGTGAGCGCGGTGTGACGCTAGTTTAGTTTTTATTTATAAATGAAATTGGCGTTATTTATGAAAAATAGTCGTTCTTAATGATGGAATTTTCGTTATAATCAACGTTCTACTGGTAAAGAGAGAGTAAGGCTGCTTGGCAAGTTGGATATCAGGGATGGATCGAGTCGGTGTGGAGTTAAGCAAGACGAAGGTTGTTTTGATCGTTTTGGTTTGATAAGGCACGTGCTTTTTTCTTAATCCGATGAGGTTAGTAGCATAGAAAAACGTCAATTTCGGTCTGTTTGAGTGTTGTTTGGTGGTGTTACAGTACCGGGAGGCGGGCAGGAGACGCTGTTTAAAAAATGCGCGCGAAAGTGGCGGAATTGGTAGACGCGCTGGATTTAGGTTCCAGTGGGGTAACCTGTGAGAGTTCGAGTCTCTCCTTTCGCACCACATTTTAATGATAAATGTGGCAGTGTGTGTAAGCGGTGTCTTAGTGATCGTCTAATCTACGGTGAACAAGCTGAGCCTGGATGGCTACTGCTCCAGCGCCGCTTGACGCTTAGTACCCTTAGAAATTTGTACTACCTTCGCACCAATCGTTGCTCTCGCAGTACTCATGTATAAGCGTTAGTTTTGGTGTGTGTAATGTTGGCAGCACACAGTAACGAGCGTTAATCACTTATTACAGCAGTAATTATTACAGCAACAATTTTTTACCATGAGGAAGTTTTAGCCATGCAAGTTTCAGTGGAAACGACTAGCGGTTTAGAGCGTCGTATGACAGTTCAAATCCCTAAAGAGCGCATTGATGTCGAGGTGCAGAATCGTCTCGTTAGTTTAAAAGGAAAAGCCAATATCTCTGGTTTTCGGCCTGGCAAAGTACCCATGAGTGAAATCAAACGACGGTATGGTGGGCAGGTTACTCAGGAAGTGACTGGTGAGGTCATGCAGTCGAGTTTTTACGAAGCCATTAATCAAGAAAAATTGCGTCCTGCGGGTGTTCCTCAAATTCAGCCCAAAGCAACGGATGAACAGGCTTCAGATGTTGAATTTACCGCAACGTTTGAGATTTATCCTGATATTACAGTGCAAGGTATCGAACAAATAAAGCTGGATCAGCCTAAAGTTGAGATTGCTGAGTCGGAAATCGATCAAATGCTGGAGACAATACGCAAGCAGCACAAAGTGTGGCACAGCGTAGAGCGAACGGCACAAAATGGTGATCGAGTGCTAATTGATTTTAAGGGTAAACTGGATGGTGAGGTCTTTGATGGTGGCGTATCAGAGCAGTATATGCTGGAACTTGGTGCCAAGCGTATGGTCGCCGGTTTTGAAGAACAAATAGCGGGTATGTCAGCCAGCGAAGAGCGCTCTATATCTGTGGAGTTTCCTGAGGACTATCATTCTAAAGAATTGGCAGGGAAGACCGCTGAGTTTGAGATTAAAGTGCACAAAGTTGAAGAAGCAACGTTGCCTGAAGTAGATGAAAAATTTTTGGAGATTTTCAATATCAAGGAGGGAGGGGTCAGCGCTTTTCGTGAACAAATTAAGCAAAATATGCAACGTGAAGCTGAACAACGAATTCGAACGCAAATTAAGCAGCAAGTCTTGGATGGTGTGGTAGAACAAAACCCCATTGAACTACCCAAAGCGTTGATTGAAGGGGAAATAGAGGCATTAATGAAGCAACAACACGAGAAGATGGTGTCGTCTGCAAATGCCCAGTCCCTGGATGTGGACCCAACTGCATTTGAAGACCAAGCTCGACGCAGGGTTTCGTTGGGGTTAATTTTAACTGAAATAATCAAACAGAATGATATTAAGGTTGAAGCGGCAAACTTACGTAAAACGATTGAAAACATCGCTGTTACTTATGAAAAACCTGAAGAAATTGTGAAATACTACTATAGTGATAAACAGAGATTAGCCGAAATTGAGCATATTGTTCTTGAAGATCAGGCTGTGGACTGGATTGTTTCAAAAGCGCAAGTGGCGGACAAAAATGTGTCCTTCAATGAATTAATGAATCCTGCGCCAGCATAGGCTTAATCATTAATAATTTCTGCTAAGCTTTGGACGTATTTTAAGAATAGTACAATTGTGTTTTCTGCTTGGGTATCCGTTTTTATATCTGTGATGGTGTGAGATAGCAGTATCAAGCACGGAAACTGAGGAAACGATGAAACGGTTTAAGGTGATGGTCACATGAGAAATAGCGCTGTAAATGATATACAGAATTTAAATTTAGTCCCGATTGTTGTTGAGCAATCAGCGCGTGGTGAGCGTTCTTACGATATTTATTCTCGCCTCTTAAAGGAAAGGGTTGTTTTTTTGGTTGGTCCAGTCGATGACTATTCCGCTAATGTTATTGTGGCTCAGTTGCTGTTTTTGGAGTCAGAAAATCCCGACAAAGATATTCACCTTTACATCAATTCTCCGGGTGGTTCTGTGACGGCCGGGCTGGCGATTTACGATACGATGCAGTTTATTAAAAGTGATGTTAGTACTATGTGTATTGGGCAAGCGGCTAGTATGGGTGCTTTGTTGCTGACAGGAGGTGCTAAAGGCAAGCGTTATTGTTTGCCTCACGCACGAATGATGATTCATCAACCGTTAGGGGGCGTGCAGGGGCAGGCATCAGATATTGAGATTCATGCCAAAGAAATTTTACAAGTGCGTGACAGGCTTAACAAAATAATGTCTGAGCATACGGGGCAACCGATGGAAAAAATCGCGTTGGACACCGATCGGGATAACTTTATGAGCGGGCCGGAGTCCGTTGAATTTGGGTTAATAGATGAAGTCCTTGTAGATCGTGCGGGAATTAGTGCTGGGTAGGATTTCCTAACTGGCTGATATCTATTGGTTTTGCGAAAGGTTGTTGCGGCCGTGTCCTCTTTGACGTTAAAGTAAAGATCAGTGATAGTCGATATCAATAGTGGGACCGCAAGGGGATTACAACCCATAGCTCTCCCTGCGATGTCTATGTAATAAGAGGTAGGTATGAGCGACGATAAGCACAATAAAGGTGATGACGGTGGGAAACTGTTGTACTGTTCCTTCTGTGGAAAAAGCCAACATGAAGTACGTAAGTTAATTGCAGGCCCCTCAGTTTTTGTCTGTGACGAATGTGTTGAGTTATGTAACGACATTATTCGTGAGGAAGTGGAGGAAAAATCCTCTAATCTTGGTGGTAGTAAATTACCGACACCGCACGAAATAAATCAAATTTTAGACGAATATGTTATTGGTCAGCCGCGAGCCAAGAAAATCTTGGCGGTGGCGGTGTATAATCATTACAAACGTCTGGAGGCTGGCCAAAAGAAAGACGATGTTGAGTTGGCAAAAAGCAATATATTGCTGATCGGCCCAACCGGTAGTGGTAAAACCCTATTGGCGGAAACGTTGGCTCGTTTGCTTAATGTGCCTTTTACCATCGCCGATGCTACGACACTCACCGAAGCAGGTTATGTGGGTGAAGATGTCGAAAACATCATCCAGAAATTGCTTCAGAAGTGCGACTATGATGTTGAAAAGGCACAAACTGGCATTGTTTATATCGATGAAATCGATAAGATTTCCCGTAAATCGGATAATCCTTCCATAACACGCGATGTATCTGGTGAAGGTGTGCAGCAGGCATTACTGAAGCTCATCGAAGGAACGATTGCCTCAGTACCCCCTCAAGGGGGGCGTAAACACCCGCAACAAGAGTTTTTGCAAGTGAATACCGCTAATATTTTGTTCATTTGCGGTGGTGCTTTTGATGGCCTGGATCGCATTATTCGAGACCGGTCTGAAAAAAGCGGTATTGGATTTTCTGCGCAGGTTCAAAGCAAAGAAGATGCAAAAAGTATCGGTGAGATTCTCGAAGGTGTTGCTCCAGAAGATCTTACCCGGTATGGCTTGATTCCTGAATTTGTGGGGCGTCTGCCTGTGATTGCAACCCTCAAAGAACTCGATGAGGAAGCGTTGGTTAGAATTTTGACCGAACCAAAAAATGCCATTACCAAGCAATACTCAAAGTTATTTGAGATGGAAGGGTGTGAATTGGAATTCCGTTCAGAAGCGCTTTATTCCGTGGCGCGCAGAGCAATGGAGCGGAAAACGGGGGCGCGTGGTTTGCGATCTATACTAGAGCATGTGTTGCTGGATACGATGTATGATCTTCCGTCGATGGAAGGTTTAAGTAAGGCGATTGTTGACGAAGATGTTATTCAAAGCACATCCAAGCCGTTATTAATCTTTGAAGGCGGCGAACAAAGCCGTTTAGCATCCGATTCGTCCTCCTAAATTTATGAGCATGCCCTGCGGCCGGTCGGCAGGGCAAAGCCGACATTATGTTTACATTTTACGTGCATAGCGCACTGATTATAGCATTTTATTGACTCACGATTCCTTGAAGTCTCTGTATATTGTCCGCACATACGATAGATGGTGAACGGCGTGGCAAACAACTTGCACAAATTATAAGCGTTACACGGATTTATTTTAGATGTGCTCTGGCGACGCTTAATATTATAACTTGTAACAGGCTGATATTGCCTGTCCTCAAGTTTCCTGTGTAATCACAAGGGTTTCTGCGTCGCGCAATCGAGTTCCAGTGATTCGATGCGCATCTTCCTTAACAAGAGAGGGATTGATATGTCTGACGAAGACAATGTTTCCGACAGTAAAGTTTCCGAAATTGTAGACGAGCAGCTCAAAATATTACCTGTTCTACCATTGCGGGATGTGGTGGTTTACCCTTATATGGTCATTCCTTTATTTGTTGGGCGGGACAAATCCATTCAGGCACTTGAAGCTGCAATGGATGATAATAAACGTATTTTATTGGCAGCTCAAAAAAATGCCTCTCAAGATGAGCCTGATGCCGAAGATCTCTACAGTATCGGTACTGTGGCAAACATATTGCAATTACTAAAATTGCCTGACGGTACCATTAAGGTGCTGGTTGAAGGGAGCGAGCGTGCCAAGATATTAAATCTCATCAGTAATGATGATTTTTTCAAAGCACAAATCACCAAGGTGGAGTCCTCCGAAACCCTTAAGCTGGACGAGCGAGAGAGTGAGGTTCTGATGCGCTCGGTCCTGGCTCAGTTTGATCAATACGTCAAGCTCAGCAAAAAAGTTCCACCAGAAATTCTTTCTTCGTTGGCCAGTATCGAAGAGCCTAGTCGGCTTGCGGATACTGTTGCTGCGCATATGTCCTTGAAGATTGAAGAAAAGCAAAAAATTCTCGAAATTGAAAACTTGCGTGAGCGCTTGGAGCACCTGATTGGCTTAATGGAGGCCGAAATCGATTTGCTGCAAGTGGAGAAACGTATTCGCGGCCGTGTTAAGCGCCAGATGGAGAAAAGCCAGCGTGAGTATTATCTGAATGAGCAAATGAAAGCCATTCAAAAAGAGTTGGGTGATTTAGATGAAGGCCATAATGAAATAGATGACCTCACCAAGAAAATTGAAGACGCTGGCATGTCTAAAGAAGCCAAGACCAAAGCCGAGTCTGAACTCAATAAACTTAAAATGATGTCACCTATGTCAGCTGAGGCAACGGTGGTGCGTAATTATATTGATTGGTTGGTTAATGTACCTTGGAAGAAGCGGTCAAAAGTACGTAACAATCTGATTGAGGCAGAAGCTGTGTTGGAAGCTGACCATTATGGCTTGGATAAAGTTAAAGAACGGATTTTAGAATATCTAGCGGTACAGCAACGCTCGAAAAAGGCTAAAAGTCCCATACTGTGCCTGGTTGGGCCGCCCGGGGTTGGTAAAACGTCGCTGGGTAAATCAGTTGCGCGAGCAACCAATCGCAAGTTTATCCGCATGTCGTTGGGTGGTGTGCGTGATGAGGCAGAGATTCGTGGTCATCGGCGTACCTATATCGGTTCCATGCCGGGTAAAATCATCCAAAATATAACCAAAGTGGGGACTCGTAATCCTTTGTTTTTACTGGATGAAATTGATAAAATGGCAATGGATTTCCGTGGTGATCCGGCATCGGCATTATTGGAAGTGCTTGACCCGGAACAAAATCACACCTTCAGCGATCACTACCTCGAAGTGGATTATGATTTATCCGACATCATGTTTGTGGCAACAGCTAATACCATGAATATTCCTGGCCCTTTGTTAGACCGAATGGAAGTGATTCGTATCTCCGGGTATACGGAAGATGAAAAAATAAATATTGCGGAGCGTTACCTGATCCCAAAACAAATCAAGTCAAATGGTTTAAAAGAGACGGAGTTGGAGATCGCCGAATCGGCAGTGCGTGATATTATTCGTTATTTTACGCGTGAGGCGGGTGTACGAAATCTGGAGCGGGAAATATCAAAAATTTGCCGAAAAGTGGTTAAGCAAATCTTAGTGGATGAGGCTGATAAAGGCAGTCACCATCTGGTGGTTACCAGTGAAAATTTGGAAACGTATAGCGGCGTAAAACGCTTTCGCTTTGGTCGGGCGGAAGAGAAAGATCAATTGGGTCAGGTTACCGGGCTTGCCTGGACTGAAGTGGGTGGTGATCTATTGTCGATTGAGGCAGTGTTGGTGCCGGGTAAAGGCAAGCACGTAGTGACCGGGCAATTGGGCGATGTAATGAAAGAATCTGTGCAGGCCGCAATGAGCGTTGTACGAAGCCGTGCGAAATTGCTGGGCATTGAGTCAGCTGATTTTTACGAAAACTACGATATTCATATTCATGTGCCAGAAGGTGCTGTACCGAAAGATGGCCCTAGTGCGGGTATTGGTATGTGTACTGCTATTGTTTCGGTGTTAACGGGTATACCGGTACGCTCGGACGTTGCTATGACGGGTGAAATTACACTACGGGGCGAAGTGCTTCCTATTGGTGGGTTAAAAGAAAAACTGCTCGCAGCTCACCGAGGTGGTATCAAAACGGTGCTAATTCCTGAAGAAAACAACCGCGACTTAGCGGAAATCCCCGATAACATTAAGGAAAACCTGGAAATCAAAACTGTGCGTTGGGTGGATGAAGTATTGCAGGTGGCATTAACCAAAATGCCGGAAGCTTTGCCCGATGCACCAGATAAAGAGGGAGTGCAATCGGTGGAGCAAAGCGCATCCAGGAAGGGTGGTAAAACCATAAGGACACATTGAAAAGACTTATACCGATATAGGCTTATTCTTGGACAGGCTTTTCTAGGGTGGTGTATACATAGGACGGAGATTCAACAAAGGGCTAAAAATTCAGCTGCTCGGCGCGTTTTTGAAGCCCTCCATCCATCGGTAATCGGTGAGTCTACGGCGAAGAAAGGGCAACGGATGGATGATTTTCAGGGCTATGCTCGGGGGGCTTGAATTCGTTGCCATGGGTTGTTGTGCTTGGCTGAGTGAGGTGAGTGATATTCCTGGCGAACCATACGCTTTATGGTAAAAATTTGTAACAACAAATTTGGACAACATACGCATTCCATTTAACACACTACACTACGTAGAGAATAATTTACAAATGAGAATAATTTACAAATTTTTCACAAAGCTGCTCCTGTATTGATACTGCCCATGAATCGATTTGTCAAAGCGCGAAAGCGTTAAAAAACAGTATGAAAATTCTGCACTATGTGGTTCTAAAACACTATTAAAAGCAACAGCTTTCGTGTTGATAGCCGTTGCATAGTGAAGAAAGCCCTTCAATTAGTAAGTTAACTGACCATAAATATTTTGCCCGGTACAGTGTGAGTATTCACGTTGTACTGTGTCTTTTACTTGCTTGACGGGCCTAATGCTCGGTTGGTATAAAGCGTTCCTGGCCGATATTGGGGCACACGCCTCATAACACCAGTGTAAATCGCATTTGTGGACTTAAAAACTATAATATTGCGCATCCGCTTTGCTTTGTTTGTATGATTGTTGCGCAATAGATTCATAATAACCAAAATGAGAGGTGTAGTTAGTGAATAAACAAGAATTAGTGGATGCGGTTGCTGAAGGCGCAGATATTTCTAAAGCCGCTGCTGGGCGGGCTGTCGATACTTTTATTTCGTCGATATCTGAGGCGTTGAGTAATGGGGAGCAGGTTTCTTTAGTCGGCTTTGGTACCTTCCTTGTTCGCGAACGCGCAGCCCGTACCGGTAGAAATCCCCGCACGGGCGAACCAATCGAAATTAAAGCCGCAAAAAATCCTTCATTTAAGGCTGGAAAAGCACTGAAAGATGCCGTAAACTAGCGCGCTTCTTGGGTGCTTAGCTCAGCTGGGAGAGCATCGCCCTTACAAGGCGAGGGTCGTAGGTTCGAGCCCTACAGCACCCACCATTTGTTATGGAGTGGTAGTTCAGTTGGTTAGAATACCGGCCTGTCACGCCGGGGGTCGCGGGTTCGAGTCCCGTCCACTCCGCCATTTGAAAGCAAAGGCGTTCCGACGTTGGTGCGCCTTTTGTTTCAAATAATTTTTTATTTCAAGAAGTAAGTAAGAGTAACTGCATAACGGAGCGCTGACGTCCTGAAGTAATCTAAAGCGCGTATTGTTATATGCAAAAAATTCCTTACAAAATCCCATAAAAATTTTCGGATATTGACAATTGATATCTGAAACAATCGGTTTCTTAATTAATGCTGAGTTATATTCGAGAAGGTATACAAGGATGGATTGCCTGGGCAATTGTAGGCTTACTCATCATTCCTTTTGCCCTTTGGGGGATTAATCAATATTTTGATACGGGTGGGTCGCTGGTAGTGGCTACCGTTGATGGTACGGAAATCTCGCAACAGCGTTTTCAGCGCGAATTTTATTCTCAGCGGGATCGTATGCGGCAAATGTTGGGTAACCAGTTTAGTGCCGACTTATTAGATGCGCAATTAAAGCAAAAAACCTTGGATGATCTTATTAACCAAGAGGTTTTATTCCAAAAAGCCACCGATGCTGGTTTTAGTGTCTCTAACGAATCCATTATCGGCATCATACAAAGCATTGAAGCTTTCCAGGAAGATGGGCAATTTTCCAATACTCTCTACAAGCAACAGCTAAGCGCTAACGGTGAAACACCGGTTATGTTTGAGCAGCGCATCCAGCGTGGCATTTTGACGCAACAGCTTTATTCCGGTATTACCACCACGCCAGTTGTTACTCGTTACGATGTCGATTATTTACTGAAACTTCAGGAGCAAACCCGCCATATACGTTATGCGACATTGAGCGTGGATGCATATAAACAAGAGGCGGATGCCAGTGATACGGCAATTAAACAGTATTACGAAAGTAACGCTAATCGTTATATGACACAGGAGCAAGTAAGCGTGTCGTATTTAGAGTTGAATGTGAGTGGCTTGGGTAAAGATGCTGTACCCACAGAAGAAGACTTGCACAAGCTTTATGATGACCGATCCAGTATGTATGTTGTACCGGAAGAAAGGCGCACGCGCCATATACTTGTTGCAGTGGATGAAGGGGGTAGTGAGGATGACATTGCCGCCGCTAAAGCCAAGGCAACGGATTTGCGCAAACAGATCGCTGATGGCGCCGATTTTAAAATGTTGGCTGAACAATATTCCGATGATCCTGGTTCGGCTACCCTGGGCGGTGATCTGGGTTATTTTGGCAAGGGTTCCCTTGATCCGAGTTATGAAGAAACGATGTTTGCACTTGCTGAAGGTGAAGTTAGTGAGCCAGTGTTAAGCAGCTTTGGGTATCATATTATTAAGCTAGAAGCGGTTCGGGCACAAAAAGTCAAACCATTTGAGGAAGTAAAGCAAACCTTAATAGCAGAATATCAGCAAGGTATTGCTGATCGAAAATTTTTTGAATTGTCCGAAAAACTTACAAATCTCGCCTACGAAGTACCAGACAGTCTGGAAGATGCAGCAGGCGCTTCAGGGTTGAGTATTCAGACCAGTGAATTGTTTGGGCGTAATGGTGGTTCGGGGATAGCCGCCAATCCTAAGGTGGCGTTAGCTGCGTTTAGTGATGATGTGTTAAAAAATGGTTACAACAGTGAGCCCATTGAAATTGGTGAAAATCATATGATTGTGTTGCGAATTAAAGATCATCAGGCAGCAAAATTGCGGCCATTGGAAGAGGTTAAGGATGAGATTGCGATACAAGTCATTGATGAAAAGGCGCGCGAACGAGTAGAAAAAGCGGGTATCGACCGGTTGCAACAGCTTCGGAATGGTAATAGCAACGTGGCTGAAATTGCCCGTGTTGAGGCCGTCAACGATGAGCAAAACGCCTCAACAAGTCATCAAGCGGAAGAGGTTGAGGTGAATAATGATAATGCTGAAGAACATCAGGGTAAGGGTAAGGGCGCTGAACTAGCGTTAGCATGGCAGGATGCTGGTGAGTTAACACGTACTGATCGCAGTATTGATAGCAAAATCGTGCAGAAGGCCTTTAAACTCAGTAAGTCGCTTGATGGTAAGCCTGTTTATGGCGGTGTAGTGCTTGCCTCGGGGGATTATGTTGTGCTTGCTATTGATAAAGTCACCGATGGTGATGTGGCTGCAATTGATGAAGCGAAACGTCTCTCCGCAAAACGAAACCTGTTAAACTTAATTGGCGAAACCGCTTTTCAGAATTTACTGACCAGCTTCAAACAAAACTCAAACATTGTAGTTCAAGACGACAACATCTAATTATCGCGTGCTTGTGGTTGTGCCGCTTGTTGCATAAACAGCCGCCCCAGTCGTTAGCGTAATTTCTGGATGCGTGCCTACCAAGCTCAAAAAAATCGCTTACTGAGGAAAAGCCATTTCGGCTAGATTTCCCGATCAAATTTGTTAAATAGGGCCGATATTCATCACCCCATTCGATCCAAAAACTTGGACTCAAAATGGCCTCCTCTCGCGACGGCTGCTATTCTCGGACAGGCATCTAAGTTCAATCATTAAATATTAGCAATTAGTCTCGATTTGCCATGCCGGTAATGTTATAACCGGCATCAACATAAGTGATTTCCCCTGTTATTCCTGAGGCTAAATCTGAGCATAAAAAGGCAGCCGCATTACCAACTTCATCGATGGTTACATTACGGCGCAACGGGGTGTTCCGTTGATTATAATCCAGCATGGAGCGAAAATTTTTGATGCCGGATGCCGCCAACGTGCGAATAGGGCCCGCTGAAATAGCATTGACTCGTGTTCCTTCCGGGCCTAAGCTGGCCGCCATATACCGCACATTAGCCTCTAGGCTTGCCTTTGCAAGCCCCATAACATTGTAATTGGGTAATACCCTTTCAGCGCCGAGGTAACTGAGTGTCAACAATGCACCATTGCGACCTTGCATTAGTGGTCGGGCAGCTTTGGCCAATGCGGTAAAGCTATAAGAGCTTATGTCATGTGCTTGCATGAAGCCCTGCCGGGTGGTTGCGTCGACAAACTCACCTTCCAACTCCTCACGCGGCGCAAAAGCCACAGAATGCACGATGATATCAAGGCTATCCCAATTTTCGCCAAGTTGTTTAAATGCGCTGTCGATTTCATCATCACTGCCGACATCACAGGGAAACATTAATGTTGAATGACACTCGGCACTTATTTTTTCAACACGTGGTTTAAGTTTGTCATTTTGATAAGTAAACGCCAGTTCGGCGCCTTCACGATGCATCGCTTTTGCGATTCCCCATGCGATTGATCGATTACTAGCCAATCCGACAATGAGAGCTCGTTTACCAGCCAAAAAACCCATATTTTTTTCCTTTATTTTCTAACTATAATTGAATAACTTAGAATGTTACCACCAGCACAGAAGTTGTCGTATTATACGCGATAGTGGTATGAAACCCCATTTTTATGGGGTGGCGATCCTTTTTTAATGATGTCTCTAAAAGCGGTTTCCAAGTGGTGCATATTGTGCTGTAGCGCGCACCAGTATGTACAGCATATGGTGCAGACGGTTTCCAGAGACGGGAAAACGGGAACATGATAGAGTAAGACAATACCGAGACAATCATAACAAAGTAAAAGCAGTGAAAACCACTCAATTGTCTAATAATAAAGTTCACGTTGTTACAATCCTTTTGGTTGCTATATTGATGGCGGCGTGCAAAGAAGGATTGTGGAATAACCCCTATCCTCAGCAGGATCGTATCGCGAATACTTTGTATTCCTCTTTCGATGAACGGCCAAAACATCTTGATCCTGCGCAATCTTATGCGGCTAATGAAATCGCTATTACCGGCCAAATATATGAGCCACCGCTACAATATCATTTTTTGAAACGACCCTATGAGTTGGAGCCGCTAGTGGCGGAACGAATGCCGAGTGTTGTTTATCTGGGCAAGCTAGGAAACGTTTTGCCTCATGATTCGCCTTTGGACGCCATTGCGTATAGTGTTTACGAGATTCGTATCCAGCAGGGTGTTAATTATCAGCCGCATCCGGCGTTTGCAAAAAACGAAAATGGCGAGTTTCATTATTTAAATTTAGCACAGCATGAACTTGAGAATGTGTTCACCTTGGCCGATTTCGAACATCAAGGTACACGTGAATTGATTGCCAATGATTTCGTTTATGAAATAAAACGCTTAGCACATCCGCGTCTGTATTCCCCCATTTTTGGTTTAATGACAGAGTATATTGTTGGCCTTAAACCTTTTGGCGAACAATTAAAGCGTGCTGATCAAAAGCTCAGAAAACTTCAAGGGGAAGATGCCTTTTTGGATCTTAATAAATATGAACTTGAGGGCGTTGAAGTAGTTGATCGGTATACCTATCGAATAAAAATACAGGGTAAATACCCGCAATTTCTGTATTGGCTCGCGATGCCATTTTTTGCGCCTATCCCACCTGAAGCGGATCGTTTTTATTCGCAAGCCGGTATGGTTAAAAAAAACCTTACTCTGGACTGGTATCCGGTTGGAACCGGTCCTTATATGCTGACCGAAAACAACCCTAATTTACAGATGATACTGGAGCGAAACCCTAATTTTCGTGGTGAGGCCTATCCTTCAGAAGGAAGTGCTGATGACCGTGAAAATGGTTTTTTAAGTGATGCTGGTAGGGCGCTCCCCTTTGTCGATAAAGTGGTCTATAGTCTGGAAAAAGAAAATATTCCACGGTGGAATAAATTTCTACAAGGCTACTATGACGCCTCTGGCATTGCTTCTGATAGCTTTGATCAGGCGATCAGTTTCAATGGTCAGCAAGAGGCTGGCCTGAGTGATGACATGCGACAGAAAGGTGTGAAGCTTTCAACCGCTGTTGGAACGACCACTTTTTATATGGGATTCAATATGAGGGATGATGTAGTTGGCGGTGATTCTGAACGCGCCAGGAAATTACGGCGGGCGATTGCTATCGCTATTGATTACGAGGAGCAAATTTCGATTTTTCGCAACGGCCGTGGCATCCCCGCGCAAGGTCCTGTGCCGCCGGGTATCTTTGGTTACCAGGAGGGCAAACAAGGAATTAACCCCTACGTGTATGACTGGGTAGACGGAAAACCTCGACGTAAAAGCATCGAAGAAGCGAGAGAATTATTAGCTCAAGCCGGTTATGCCAATGGTCGTGATGGAAAAACAGGTAAATCTCTGGTGCTTTATTTTGATACGTCTGCAACAGGACCTGATGCAAAGGCCAGTCTTGATTGGCTGCGTAAACAATTTAAAAAGCTGGGCATTCAGCTGCTTATACGCAGTACTGACTACAACCGATTTCAGGATAAAATACGAAAAGGTACTGCGCAAATTTTTCAATGGGGTTGGAATGCGGATTACCCCGACCCAGAGAATTTTTTGTTTTTGCTCTACGGTCCTAATGCCAAGGTGGATGAAGACGGTGCGAATTCAGCAAACTACCGCAATAAAGAGTTCGATCGTTTATTTGAAAAAATGAAAAACATGGAGAATAGTCCGAAACGCCAGAAAATCATTGATAAAATGGTTAACATTGCGCGTCGCGATGGTCCTTGGGTATGGGGGTTTCATCCTAAACAGTTCTCTTTGTATCAATCTTGGTATGGCAATGCCAAGCCTAATTTGATGGCTAACAATACCTTAAAATATAAAACCATTGATCCACAATTGCGTGCGGAGCTAAGAGAGCAATGGAATAAACCTATTATATGGCCTATGGTCTCCATCGGGGTGGTTCTATTGTTGGCGCTGATTCCAGCGTTTGTATCCTACTACAAAAAATCACGCATTAAAGGGCTTGCGTGATGTTAGCTTATATCATTAGACGAGTGATTTATGCCATTCCCATACTGATTGGTGTTAACTTAATAACATTCGCATTATTTTTTGTTGTTAATAAGCCAGATGATATGGCGCGAATGCAGTTGGGGTTCAAGCATGTACAGCAGGCGGATATCGATAAGTGGAAACAGGCGCATGGTTACGATAAGCCACTGTTCTATAATCGTGCGCCAACAGAAGGGAATGCTTTTACCGATACTGTTTTTTTTGTTAAGTCAGTCAGATTGTTTGCCTTTGATTTTGGCAATGCGGACGATGGACGCAATATCACTCAGGATATTTCCGAGCGCATGTGGCCCAGTTTGGCTATTGCCATCCCCGTTTTTATTGTAAGCCTATTGTTGAATATCACGTTTGCGCTCATTATCGCATTTTTTAGGGCAAGTTATGTGGACTATATGGGTGTGGTGACTTGTGTGATTTTAATGTCAATATCATCTTTATTTTATATTATTGGAGGACAGTATCTCATTAGTAAGTTGCTGCACCTTGTCCCCATATCCGGCTACAGTGCCGATTTGGATACTGCCACGAAATTTTTAATTCTACCGGTTATCATTGGTATTGTCGGGGGTATCGGAGCTGGTACTCGCTGGTATCGAACTATTTTTCTGGAAGAAATTAGTAAAGACTATGTGCGTACCGCTAGGGCCAAAGGTTTATCTGAGCGCTTGGTGCTATTTCGGCATGTTTTAAAAAACGCATTGGTGCCGATATTAACCGGGGTGGTTGCGGTGATACCTTTATTGTTTATGGGTAGCTTGATACTTGAATCCTTTTTTGGAATACCCGGTCTTGGTAGCTACACCATTGATGCAATTCGCTCACAAGATTTTGCTATCGTGCGGGCTATGGTCTTTCTCGGGTCTGTGCTTTATATCATCGGTCTGATACTCACTGATATATCTTATACTATGGTTGATCCCAGAATACGACTGGGGGTGCGTTAATGAGTACCACAAAACCCAACTTAATATTATTCAGTATTATTTTTATTGTTATCGCGTTGGTTTCCCCGCTGGAGGAATTCTGGCAGATTAAATTTGTGCCTTTATGGACCGACCTATTAATATATGTGTTGGTGGTTGCGGTGTTGTTGTTTGGTATTCAGGTGCGCCACAAAGAGCATTTACGTGTACCGTGGCGACACGTATTGCAGCGTCCATTGGCGATGTCTGCGCTCGTGGTGCTAGGTGTTTATGTTTTGATTGGTTTAATGGACTCCCTTCATTTTCGTCAGGCATTGGAAAAACAGCAAGGGCAAACAGAAACACAATATTCCGGTGATGTGCTCAGCTTATTTGACGTGCTGGCGACGCCTATACGTGTACAGCAAGAAAAAAGCTATTCAGCCCCTTTCTCGGCTTTCTTATATGCTAAAGAAACCATTGAAACGCCGGAAGGTCAGGTGCGTGACTATCCGCGCTTGCAATATGGCGGCAGGCATCTGAAAATTCCAGCCCAAGACCGGATACCAAATTTGGTGATGGCATTGTTTTTATCCTTTGTTGCTACTTTGTTGATTCTGCTGGTTGTCTTTGTTGTCGTGGTATTTTTTGTAGCCCACCACTATAAAACCGCTTTTGGGGATACGATGGACGCAATTGTTGGCGGGAAGACGGGTATCCCGTTCAGAGCGATGTTAATAACCTTTTCGGTTATTTGTTTCCTTGTTGTGGTTGTTGTTATGCTGGCGGATAAATATCACATACTGGGTACTGATAAAGTTGGCAATGACGTGTTGTATCTTAGCCTTAAAAGCATTCGTACCGGCCTGGTTATCGGGACATTAACAACGCTCATTATGCTGCCATTTGCCATTATGCTGGGTATTATGGCGGGGCATTATCGAGGTTGGATTGATGATGTGATTCAGTATATTTACACCACGCTTAACTCTATACCGGGGGTGTTGTTAATTGCGGCTGCGATTTTATCATTGCAGGTTTACCTGGCAAACAACCCGGAGATGTTTGATACGGTGACGGAACGGGCCGATTTGCGTCTGTTGTTTTTATGCTTGATCTTGGGGTTAACCAGCTGGACCGGGTTGTGCCGATTATTGCGGGGTGAAACATTCAAGGTAAGTCAATTGGACTATATACAGGCCGCGACCGCATTTGGTACAGGCCATGTTAAAACAATGTCGCGTCACATATTACCAAATATAACGCACATTGTATTAATTGCTATCGTACTAGACTTTAGTGGCTTAGTGTTGGCTGAGGCGGTATTGTCCTATGTGGGGGTGGGTGTGGACCCGACGACCATTAGTTGGGGTAATATGATTAACAGTGCCCGACTGGAAATGGCGCGTGATCCCGTTGTGTGGTGGTCATTAGTGGCTGCATTTGTGTTTATGTTTACATTGGTGCTGGCGGCTAATTTGTTTTCGGATGCGGTGCGTGATGCTTTTGATCCGCGTATCACCCGCTCGAAATAGGCTTGTACAGTTTTTATTTTTAATATTCCTTGGAACTTTAAGGACTTACTAAAGCTTGGTGGATAGGTGATAGCAACAAAGCAAACGCAGAATAAACATAAAGCGAAGATCGATCATCAAGCACCATTGCTGGAGGTTAATAATCTAAAAACCTGGTTTGATAGCCGTGATCAGATTGTGCGTGCTGTTGATGGTGTCAATTTTAGTATTAAAAAGGGTGAAACCTTTGCTTTGTTAGGAGAGTCAGGCTGTGGTAAGTCAATGACGTCATTGTCGCTGATGCGTTTGGTGCCAGAACCAGCCGGCCGGATTGTATCAGGCAGTGTTAAGTTAAATGGTGTGGATTTGTTGCAGCTCACCGAGTTGAAAATGCAGAAAATGCGTGGTAACCATATCGCGATGATTTTCCAGGAACCAATGACAAGCTTGAACCCGGTACTGACAATTGGTAAACAAATAGAAGAAACCGTAACGCGACACAAAAAAATGGGCGGTTATTCCGCAAAAAAACGGGTCCTGGAATTATTGGATGCCGTTGGTATTCCCGATCCTAAACAACGTTATGACGAGTATCCACATCAGCTCTCCGGGGGTATGAAGCAGCGGGTGATGATAGCGATAGCACTTGCGGGTGAACCAGCGTTGCTGGTTGCCGACGAACCAACGACGGCACTGGATGTTACCATCCAACTCCAGGTGTTGGAACTATTACGCAAGCTACAAAATGACACCGGTATGGCTATTTTACTAATCACCCATGATTTAGGTGTGGTTGCTGAAATGGCTGATCGAGTAGCCGTAATGTATGCAGGACAAATTGTAGAACACGCTGATCGGCAGTCATTTTTCTCCAATCCGCAACATCCCTATTCAAAAAAATTATTTGATTCAGTGCCTGCTATGGCGAAAAGAGAACACAGCCTGGCTGTAATACGGGGGTCGGTGCCTGCTTTGTCACAACAATTTAAAGGCTGTCGTTTTGAGCCGCGTTGTGATTACGCGTGGGATATTTGTCGTTGTCAAGTACCAGCGTGGCAGTTGTTGGACGATGGCCAAGGTGTTTTATGTCATTTGCTTGACCCTCGTTATGCATCGCAGGCGCCTGATGTGAAGAAACAGATTGCTCCAGTGATTCGAAAGCAGTCTGCAAACCATGCTGGAGCGTTGCTACAAGTGGACGGGTTAAAAGTACATTTTCCCGTCACCAAAGGACTGTTTAAACGTACTGTTGGTTTTGTTAAGGCAGTTGATGATGTCTCTCTGGTTATTCCGAAAGGTAAAACGTTGGCCTTGGTCGGTGAATCCGGGTGTGGAAAAACCACGGTTGGTAAAGGCATTTTGCAACTGGTTAAGCCGACTGCCGGTTGTGTGGTACTGGATGGTGCACAGTTAAATCGCCTTAAACATCGGGAGATGCGCGCTAAACGGCGTGATGTGCAGGTTATTTTTCAAGATCCGTTTTCTTCCATGAATCCGCGAATGATGATTGCTGATATTATTGAAGAAGGAATGCTTGCTCAACGTGTTGGCGGTGATGCCAGGCAACGTCAACAACGTATTGATCAGCTATTAGGGCAAGTGGGGTTGGCCCCCGAGGCTAAAACCCGTTATCCTCACGAATTTTCGGGTGGCCAACGTCAGCGAATTTGTATTGCTCGTGCATTGGCGGTAGAGCCAAAACTGATCATATGCGATGAACCCACCAGTGCTCTAGATGTGTCAGTGCAAGCACAAATTCTTAATCTGCTAAAAGATTTGCAAGACAGTTTAGGCTTGGCCTACTTGTTTATTACTCATAACCTATCTGTGGTGGAATACCTTGCCCATGAAATTGCTGTTATGTACCTGGGGCGTATTGTGGAGCAAGGTACTGTGGAGGAGGTTATACACAATCCGCTGCACCCCTATACCAAAGCGCTGCTCTCTGCTGTACCCACCATAGTGCCGGATGCTGATCGGCAGGTAATACGCCTGCGCGGAGAAATGCCGTCTGCAACCCAGCCACCCATTGGTTGTCACTTTAATCCTCGTTGTGCTAACGCTCGGCAAATATGCCGCAATGGCTACCCGGAGGCGCTTAAAATTTCCGATAATCATCGAGTGCGTTGTTTTCTCTATAAAGAATAACTCTAATCAGTTTTAATTTTTCGCGGGAAAATGCCCATTTGAGTCCGGTTATTGTAACTCGGGGATGTTGTCAGTAAAACCGGTTTGCTAAAACCTCTGCACGTAACAACGTCCCTATTTAGTGCTCAAATTTCCGTGGTTTAGTCGAATTTTTTAGGTTAAACGTTGACGGATGCATAAAAACAGCATTGTCGAGGTATCCAGTACATCGGTTAATACTTTATAATACCGTTATTATCATAACTACGTAATGGAGATATACCATGCCTAAAGCAGCTGCACGGCATATTCTGGTGGAATCCCAGGAAAAGTGTGAAGACCTCAAAAATCAAATTGAAAGTGGTGCAGATTTTGCCGATATTGCGAAACAACATTCTCAATGTCCATCAGGACAGCAAGGGGGAGGGCTCGGTGAGTTTTCTCCCGGTCAGATGGTAAAAGAATTTGATCAGGTCGTTTTTAGTGGGGAACTTGGCAAAGTTCATGGGCCGGTAGAGACCCAATTCGGTTACCACCTTATTGAAATCACTCGTCGAAATGACGAATAAGGAACCGTGTACGTTCCTAAGCATGTGTAATGTCCGGTACCTGTACCGGACAAAGCGTTAATGCTGTTGCAGAGTGTTGGGCATTTTAAACGTTATAGGTATGTTAATATGGTTTTTAATCAATAATTAACCCGAATGGTTACGTCGAGTTTTGCCAGTACGGTTTCCTGGAATAAGCCGATTTGGTTTTTTTGGAAATTTAGCGTGATGGCGCTGCCGGGAAGCATTAAATGAACCGGCGATAGCGGTGCCTGCTGGTTGCCAAGCAGGAACCAGGTGGCGTTTGCCATTGCCGATTAGGTCAGCGCGGCCCATTTTTTTTAATGCATCTCTTAGCACAGGCCAGTTTTCCGGGTCATGATAACGCAAGAATGCCTTATGTAGCCTCCGCTGTTTGGTGCCTCTGGGTACGCTGACGTGTTCTGATTGGCGTGTTACTTTCCGCAAAGGATTTTTTTCGGTGTGATACATTGCAGAGGCGATGGCTAGCGGTGTCGGTAAAAAAGCCTGGACCTGATCCGGTTTAAATTTATTCTGCTTTAGCCATAAGGCCAAATTTAACATATCGTTATCACTGGTGCCGGGATGGGCTGATATGAAATAAGGAATTAGGTATTGTTCTTTGCCAGCTTGAGCAGAGTATTTATCGAACATTTGTTTGAATTTTTCATAAGAGCCAATACCGGGTTTCATCATTTTGCTCAAAGGTGCTTGCTCGGTATGTTCTGGTGCAATTTTAAGATACCCGCCCACATGATGAGTGACTAATTCTTTAACGTATTGCGGGGAGCGAATGGCTAAATCATAACGCAAGCCGGAGGCGACAACTATTTTTTTGATGCCGGATAGTTTGCGGGCGCGTTTATATAAGTTGATCAAAGGCTGATGATCGGTATTCAGGTTTGAACAAATGTCAGGAAAAACACAAGACAGACGTCGGCATGCCGATTCAATTTTTTTACTTTTACATTTAAGTTCATACATATTGGCAGTGGGTCCACCGAGGTCGGAAATCTGACCAGTGAATCCAGGTACGGTATCACGTATGGTTTCTATTTCCTTAATGATGGAGTCTTCAGACCGGCTTTGAATAATACGCCCTTCGTGTTCGGTAATGGAGCAAAAAGTGCATCCACCAAAACAGCCACGCATGATATTAACGGAGAATCGAATCATCTCCCATGCCGGTATTCTAGCCTTGCCGTAGGCAGGATGTGGTTTGCGCATATAGGGTAATTCGTAAACTTGATCCAGTTCCTCTGTGGTTAAAGGAAGTGGTGGTGGATTGAGCCATACGTTACGTTTGCCGTGCTGCTGCATTAAGCTTCGGGCATTGCCGGGGTTGGTTTCTAGATGAAATACACGTGAGGTATGAGCGTAAAGTACTTTGTCGTTGGCCACCTGATCGTAGGAAGGCAAGCGTATAACCGTTTTAGAACGGTCCAGTTTGACGCGCATTGATTCAAAATGAACAATATTTTCGGTGCGATATTTTCGATTGTCAGCATCATCGTTTGTTTTGCAAGCCGTTTTTTCAGCATAGGGGTTAGCGGGAGCTTGGATGTTGCCAGGTTGGTTAAGATCGGTGGAGTCAACAGTGGTTGAATCAACAATGGTCCAATCAAGCGGCACGGTTTTTGTCATAAATGCCGTGCCGCGTATATCAGTAATTGCTGTTATCGGTTCGCCTTTGGCTAAGCGATGGGCTAATTCTACAATGGCGCGTTCAGCATTACCAAAGACCAGCAGGTCGGCTTTTGAGTCTGGCAATATGGAGCGTCGTACTTTTTCAGACCAATAATCAAAGTGTGCAATACGCCGTAGGCTGGCTTCAATGCCGCCAATGATAATGGGTACGCCTTTAAATGCCTCTCTTGCGCGTTGCGCATAGACCACCACTGATTTGTCCGGACGTTTGCCACCTTGAGCATCGGGTGTATAGGCATCATTGCTGCGAATTCTACGGTCGGATGTGTATCGGTTTACCATGGAGTCCATGTTACCCGCAGTGATACCAAAAAAAAGATTGGGTTTTCCCAGAACGGTTAAGGCGTCTTTATTACGCCAGTCTGGCTGTGCAATGATACCCACGCGAAATCCCTGAGCTTCCAGCAGGCGACCCACTAATGCCATGCCAAAGCTAGGGTGATCTACATAGGCATCACCGGTAACAATAATGATATCGCAGCTGTCCCAGCCCAGGTCGTCCATTTCTTTGCCTGACATAGGTAATACTGGTGCGATACCAAACCGCTTGGCCCAGTACTGACGATAAGAAAAAATGTTTACGGGTATGTGCATAAGATATGAGGGAGGTGTTGTTTAATTTTGTATTAAAAGCTTAAAATGGTTTTGTGCGGTGCTTTTTGCCAACTGATGCTGTTAAAACGTTAGGATATTGCAATATAACATAAAATTCTGCTGTCGAGTTATCGGTAAGTTAGCGCTTAATTGTGCTTGCGGTATGTCAGCGGTGATTGGGTGCTCAACGACGATTAAGAAGACCTTTTGGCTGGATCAATGCGCCATGATAGCAATAAAGTGGGCTAATATTTTTGGCCGAATGTTACTCCGTCGTTTGGTTTATCACAAAAATTTTATATCTAACAGTATTCTTTATAACAAAAACAATGGCTAAACGGAGAAATGTGTCTATAGTTGAGTAATGTGCTGGAATAACGCGGTTCACGTTGTGGGCGCATCATTATTGTTGGTTTAGTTCTGATGCGGAATATAAATTTACTGTGCCAATAGCTAAGCTTGGCTCGTCGTGTAGCAAGAGGATTAGTATGTCAGATCAATTAACATCCGGTGTGGTTAAATGGTTTAATGAAGATAAAGGCTTTGGATTTATTACGCGGGAAAATGGTCCTGATGTGTTTGTACATTTTCGTGCGATTAATGGTTCTGGGCGTCGAAATTTACAGGAAGGTCAACAGGTTACTTTTGAAGTGACGCAGGGGCAAAAAGGCCCCCAAGCTGATAATGTTACCGTTGTGGGTTAAGGCCGGTCGATAAATCGGTTTCCTGGTGTGTCTGCGTCACTTCTAGCGCTTGTGTGCCGTGTTCGCAAAGCACGTAAATTTGGTGCATAGGCCAAGCAGCGGAGTGCGATTGTCAATGACTATGTGCTGAATGTTAGCGCTTGCTTCAACAGCAATACAATCCCCTTTCTTTTGTTTTTGGCATGGTTGGTAATCATGGAATGCATGATGATGTGTTCTTGCGGTGCTCGGGATAGTCAAGGAATGGCGGTGTTGATTGGTCAGCATTGATCAGGTGACATTAAGCGTTACCCGTGTGGGCCGGATCAGTTTCATAACGTCCAGTCTGTTACGATGTCGATACATCCGCTTACGTTTATTTTTGCTGGCCTTATTCATAATACCGCTAGGCAACAGCTCATACGTACTCTTTAATCCGGAAAACTTATCCGCACTGGGTATATTTCTGCACTTTATTCCTGCAATTTTTCTCGTATGCTTGGGTTAACGTTATACTGATAGGCGGCGAGGGTGCTATTTATTGCCTGGTTTGAAGAATGTTCTGTGCCATCATTGCGTACTACGGCATTGTAATCTCAAAAGGTGCATTTTAGGTGAGGTAATATGTCTTCGTCGCTCTGTGGTGATTCAACTGGTGTGTTAGGATAACCTAAATTTATCCATTGAGCGTTTATTAGGTTACCATAATAAGTCTTTGAAACAATTGGAATATTGTGTTTTTACCGGCTTCACTCAAGGAATGAGTAGTGATATTTCTCACTAGAGGGCCTGTCCGGGAATAGCTGCCGTCGCGGGGGAACGCCATTATGAGTGCATTTTTTCGATTGCATCAGGCACCTACTTTTGGTATTTGAGGCGAATATTGAGCCTATTTAACGTAGTGATCGAAAAAATGCACTCAACATGGCGTTTTCGCAATAGGCTTTCTATTCTCGGACAGGCTCCTAGCGTATCTGCTTTACACATTCACATCAATTCAATATGGTCTGACGGAAAATCAGGTGGAGTTAGTTAGCTTTGGACAGAGAGCAACAAATTATTAAACACACCCGGTTATGGCTTGAATCGATTATTGTCAAATGTGGTTTTTGTCCGTTTGCAAAGCCCGTGTTGGAGCAGAACAGCATTCATTACAATGTTATCTCCACTGTTAAAACAGAACAAATTCTGGAGGCGTTGCTTAGGGAGTGTTTATTACTGGACGTATCTACTCATGTGGAAACAAGCTTAATAATATTGGACAAAGCGTATCAGAAATTTGACGATTATTTACATTTTGTCGATATTTCTGAATTGCTCTTGAAGGATCAGGGCTATGAAGGTGTGTATCAGCTTGCTAGTTTTCATCCTGATTATTGTTTTGAAGGGGCGACTATGCACGACCCGGCAAATTATACGAATCGTTCAGTGTATCCGATGTTGCACTTGCTAAGGGAGTCCAGTGTGACTAATGCAGTGGCGCACCACGGTGAACTGGAACGGATTCCTGAACGCAATATTCAATACGCCAGAAGAAAAGGGTTAGCCCAGATGCAGTCTATGTTGGCGGCTTGCAAAAAAGTTGATGAGAAAGGGTCATGACTGAAGTGCAGGTAAGTGAATTGGTGATATATCCGGTAAAATCCATGGCACCGATTTCATTGCAATGTGCTTCATTGGACCACTTTGGATTTAAACATGATCGTCGTTGGATGGTTGTGGACAGTAACTACAAATTTATGACTCAGCGACAACAGGCTAGAATGAGTCTGATTCATGTACGATTGATGGATCACGGCTTGGTGTTACAAGCGCCGCACATGACAGAAATTACTGTGGTTATTCCTGCTGTAGAGGCTTGTACCAAAGTGACTATTTGGAAGGACCAATGCAATGTTGCCGATTGTGGAGATGCGGTTGCACACTGGTTGAGCCGGTTTTTGAATGTAAAATCCCGTTTAATGTATTTTCCTGACAACGAAGTTCGTCAGGTAGACCTTAACTATGCACAGCAAGGGGATCGAATAGCGTTTAGCGATGGCTTCCCGGTTTTGCTATTGTCCCAGGCCTCTCTCGATGATCTTAATCATCGTCTTGATACTCCGATTTCCATCGCACGTTTTCGCCCTAATTTAGTGGTGCGTGGTTGTAAACCCTTCGCCGAAGACGGTTGGCATCGAATTCGTATTGGTGAGTTAACTTTTCGCGTGGTGAAACCTTGTAGTCGTTGTGTCATCCCCAATATTGACCTGCATACCGCAGAGAGAGGGCAGGAGCCCACGCGTACCTTGATAAGTTACCGGAGGCGGGATGGTAAAATTTATTTTGGACAAAATGTTATTGCCGATTCCCAAGGAGACATTGCAGTAGGAATGACAGTAGAGATATTGAGTTAGCTTAATTAGTTGAGTCTAAGCAGTTCACGCTATTGCTTAGGAATGTGCACGCTTTTAAGCAATGCCTCGCCTAAAAAAACACCCTCCTCCTAGACCAAGGCACCTAATATTTTAAGGGATTTTCGTGCCAACTCGCCTTCTACTGCACCGCAACTTAAACGAATATGGTGTTGATATTGTCCCTGTGCGGAAAATAAAATACCGGGTGTAATTGCAATGCGTTTGTCAATAGCGTTGCGGTACAGTGTTAATGCATTGGTGTTTTTGGGTAATTCCAGCCACAGTAAAAAACCACCTCTGGGCTGCGTTATTAGTGTGTCGGCTGGGAAGTATTCAGAAATCCAGTGTTTTAATTGTTCCATGCGACGGTGATAAATGCGTGCTGCCCGTCGGGTGTTTTTTCGATACAGTCCACGCTCCAGAAACTCTGCCAATGCTATTTGAGGGTGCACGCTAGTGCTGATGTTGCCAAGAAATTTCTTGTAACGTACTTGTTCAGTGAACCGGCCTGGTAATATCCAGCCTATGCGCAAACCTGGTGATACAGTTTTTGAAAATGAGGAGCAATAAATTACATTACCACTTTTGTCGTAGCTTTTAGCGCTTTTTGGTCTTGGCGTTTCATAGCTTAACCCGCCATAGATATCATCCTCGATGAGTGGAATAGCGGCCTGCTCCAATAGGCTTACCACACGCTGCTTGTTTTTATCGGGCATGCATGCACCCAGTGGGTTGCTAAAACTAGGGATTAATACACAAGCACTTATTTTTTGTTTTTTTACCGTTTTTTGCAGTATATCGGGGTCTATGCCATAGTTCGGGTGAGTGGGTATTTCAAGAGCGCGCATCCCTAGTGTTTCGATGACTTGCAATATGCCGAAATAAGTGGGGGATTCGATAGCGATGGTATCACTAGGTTTGGCGACACTGCGTAATGCTAGGTTGAGTGACTCCAGACAGCCATTTGTGATGATCACTTCCTCTGATTTGCAACGATAGCCTGATTCCGCCATTAGGCGTGCGATTTGTTTGCGTAGATTTTCATTGCCATTTTCATTTTCATAGTTAGCTAATGAACGCCAGTGCCGACGAGATACACCAGCCAGAGTTCGCGACAACGAGGCTAATGGTAAAATATCTGCTTCAGGTACAGCGGCACCTAGCTTAACAAGATGTTGTTGCCTTGCCTCATGGATTAACGACATGGCTAATTGCGCCACGCTGACGTTGGTTGGTTTAATTACAGGTTGAGTGAGCGGTGGTTCATTGGGCTGAAATTTTTTCCATGGCAGGACATAATAGCCGGATTTCGGGCGAGCCTCTATATAACCTGCTTGTTCCAGCAGGCTATAGGATTGAATCACGGTGGCCAGACTCACGGCGTAAGTTTCACTAATATTTCTTAGCGAGGGCAGACGCTGTCCGATTGCGTATACCCCTTCCTGAATGGATTGTGTTAAATCCTGAGCAAGTTGTTCATATAAATAACATTGTATTGGATCAGTCATCGTCATTTTCGGGCAACTCTGTGTACCTTTAACCTGTACTGGTTGTTTTAAACTTAAATTGTATCTGTTATGCAATACAGTTTTACTCTATTTTTGGATTTACAACAACTATTTTCCAAGGTGCTGGCGAATGACAAGGCAAACGCGGGGGTTACTACTGGGTTTTGTAGCGGTAACAGGGTTTAGCCTGACACCACCAGCGACTCGTGCTGCGGTATTGTACCTTGATCCCCTATTTGTTAGCTGTGGGCGTGCTGTTTTAGCGGGCATTCTTGCTACGTTACTATTAGGGATAACTAAGCAGAGTTTACCGCCACGGGATACGTTAATCAGCCTTTTGGTCGTAGCTTGTTGTCTTGTGATTTTATTTCCGTTATTGCTGTCATTTGCATTGCAGGCAGTTTCTGCTGCACATGCTGGGGTTATGTTGGGGGTTTTGCCCTTAGTAACAGCACTGGTAGTAACGTTGCGTTGTAAAGCGCATCTGCCGTGGTTATTTTGGTGTGTCAGTGCAGTGGGGGCTGCTACCGTTAGCGCTTTTTCTCTATGGCGAGGTCAGGGTGTCATTGAGACGGAAGATTGGCTGCTAGTGATAGCTGTGGTAGTTGCTGCAATCGGTTATGCCGAAGGTGCAAGGCTCAGTGAGCGTTTGGGCGGTTGGCAAACAATCTGTTGGGCATTGGTGTTTGGCGCTCCTGTTTTAGTAGTACCACTGATTATTCGTGTTTATGAATCCGGTATTGATGCGCCAGCGTCGGCTTGGTATGGTTTTTTTTATGTCGCGTTGGTGAGTCAGTTATTCGCATTCTTCCCTTGGTATCATGGAATGGCAATTGCTGGTGCTGCGAAGGTGAGTCAACTTATGTTATTGCTGCCGCTTATGACCATGGTATTTTCCAGTTGGTTGTTGCAGGAAAGTGTTGATGCTGTCACTTGGTTATTTGCGGCTGCGATTGTGTTGATTGTTGCATTTGGCTGGTGGTTACCAGTAAAGGGTAGCACATATACCCATAACGATTGAGACTTAGGTACAATTGCACGCCCTCTTTATTCCATGGCATTGTTAAAATGCCTTGCAATAGAGCGACGATTATGCGTCGTTTTATTTTTCTTAAAGAACCTAACTTTTGGCGCGATGAAATAAATAGGATGCACACTTAACACCTAAATCTGAAACGCTTTGGGTATAGACTAAATCTGACAATTGCATGGACGCAGAGTAATTCAGGACAAAGCCGAACGTCAGACAGGGACGTTATTACCTGCACCTTCTAAGAGGATAACATAATGCCAGCTTTTTGGTTGAATGGAAAAATTGTCGCCGCAGAGTACGCTAAACTTTCAGTGTTTGATCATGGCTTATTATATGGCGACGGTGTGTTTGAAGGCATACGATTTTATAATGCTAACGCATTTCGGTTAGCGGAGCATTTAACGCGGCTGTATGATTCTGCCGCCGCTATTTGTCTAAACATACCGTATTCGATCGATAACCTGGTGCAAGCGATCCAAGCCACCATTAGTGATTATTCTGAGCAGCAGGGGTACTTGCGCCTAGTGGTAACCCGCGGTGAAGGGCCGTTGGGCCTGGACCCAATGCTTTGCGGGCAAGCCAATGTATTTATTATTGCGGATAGCCTGGCAGTGGTGGAAAAAACTGTTTTGCAAAATGGTGCACGGCTGATTATTGCTTCAACCCGGCGCTTACCCAGTGATGGTCTTGACCCTCGCATAAAGTCCCTGAATTATTTAAACCATATTTTGGCACGTATCGAGGCAACGAATGCGAAAGCGGATGAGGCTATTTTGCTTAATCGACATGGCAATGTGGCGGAGGGCACGGCGGATAATCTATTTATTGTAAAAAACAATACGGTAGCGACGCCTGCCGTGAGCGATGGTGCTCTGGCGGGTGTTACTCGCGCATTAATTATGCAGTTGGCGGATACGATGGGGTTGGTTTGCACGGAAAAAACATTAGCCCCCTATGATTTATATACCGCTGATGAATGTTTTCTGACAGGTACGGCGGCAGAGTTAATCCCTGTGCGGATGATCGATCAGCGGTTGGTGGCAAGCTGCCCTGGGCGTATCTATCAGCAGCTGCATGCCGCATTTATTCAACAAGTGCAACAAGAGACGAAGCGTCTCAATTGAGGAAGAAAGTATTTGGCTTGGATCGTACTGTACTGCCGGATTAATGCCGCGAGGTCGTCATCCGAGCTGAAGTAGATTGTTTGGTGGTTATCGTTATCGCATCCGCAATACATTGAGCTAGATATTTTCAGATTGTCGGGTTACGTCCACAAACAGCGTTAAGTATTGTCCAGGACGCAAGTGTGTTTCGCCTTCAACACTATTGTTCCAATTAACCAGTTGATTGACAGTAACGTTGAAACGTTGAGAGATAGTTGCCAGAGAATCACCTGAGCGTACACGGTATTTGACACGTCTTGTGGTGGCGTGCGTCAGTGGTGCTGAAAATGTTGCAGGAATAAGAGCATCCAGTAGGTCACTGTCTTGCAATCTATTGTTGGTGTGTACGACCAGCTTTTTGCCAGCGATAAGAACATCGTCTTGGTCCATATTGTTCCAACTCGCCAGTCGGTTCATGCTGACATTGTATTCTTGTGAGATACCCCATAACGTATCGCCCGTCGAAACGGTATGCGTTATTTTTTGTTTCGGGCTTGTGGTTAGCTTAGAATTCTTGTTTTTGTTTTCCCGTGAGGCCTGATAGCGTTGTAACTTCTTGGGTGCAGCAGGTATCACCAGGTTTTTACCGGTTGCAAGTTCCCGGTTGTTTAGTTTGTTAACCTTTACCAGCATTTTTGCTGATGTTCCATATGCCTTTGCAATGTTTTGTAACGATTCGCCGTTTTTCACTATGTGCCGTTTCCATTGGATGCGCTCCTCAGGTTTATAGCGGGCTAAATTTTCACGAAACAAATCGACATTTTCATAGGGTACCAGCAAATGGTGCGGTCCCTGAGGTGCCGTGGCCCAGCGGTTAAAAGCGGGATTAAGGCGGTACATTTCATCAATGGATATGTCGGCTAACTCTGCCGCTTTTGCCAGCTCTATTTGTGATTTCACGGCAACCCGCTGGAAATAAGGTATGTAGGGCAATGGTTTTAGTTTAATATTATAAAACTCAGGTTCTGCAATGAGTGCAGAGATGGCCAGTAGTTTGGGGACGTAGTCACGAGTTTCTTTCGGAAGCTTTAATGCCCAGAAATTAGTGGGTTTGCCTTCTTCGGCGTTACGTCGGATCGCGCGACTCACGGTACCACCACCTGAATTATAGGCGGCTAAGGCATGCAGCCAGTCTCCATTAAAGCGTCTGTGCAAGTCCTGGAGGAAATCCAATGCGGCATGAGTGGATGCGTAAATGTCACGGCGGCCATCGTACCACCAGTTCTGTTTTAATCCATATCGTTTGCCCGTAGCTGGAATAAACTGCCAAATACCGGCTGCATGTGCTGCTGAAAAAGCGAATGGCTGAAACGCGCTTTCTACAATTGGCAGCAGGGCGATTTCAGTCGGGACACCGCGTCGTTCAGTTTCTTTGAGAATGAAATAAATGTACGGTGCACCTCGGTCGGTAACGCGATCCAGATAACGTTGATTTTTGGCATACCAATTCAGTTGGGCATCTACCCGGGGATGTTCGTAACCGGTTAAATCAAACCCCTTGCGCAGTTGTTCCCACACATCGTTGACTTTAACGGTGTTCTTGTTAAATCCCAGCAATTTTCGGGTGCGTTCCAGGATAGCATCGACTGATGAGTATACGACGACTGAATCTGTCGGTATGGTGCCATTTGAGGTAAAGGTTTTGTTAAAAAGTATACCACCTGATAATTGGAACAGCTCGTTTTTCAGGTGAGTGACAATCGGTTGGAATTCTATTTTTGGTGGTAGCGCTGCAATAATCACTACAAGTAGAAAGACGACAGGCGTAATTACGCACTGAGGATAAGGGTATTTGCTATTGATTTGCTTTAAATACAGAGAGTTGAACAGCACAAATAAGATACCAAGCTAATTGAATTTCCCTGTAATTTTATAACAATCTAAAATACAGTGATACCTAAATAGTATCGATAAGTACATTTTTGAGTGAACAATAGTACATTATCTTGAAAATAAAAATAATGTCATGAATCAATGAAATTTTATTGAAATTCAAAATGTTAAAGCATACTTTTAAACAGTGCTTGCACCTTGGAAGATGCTGTTGCCAAGTTATTCAATCGGTTATATAGAATAGCGGCGCGCTTTATGTTTAATTAACGTTCAGTCTCATAGGTTAATCTATTAAATGGCTATTTTTCGTCGAAGAGAACTCAAATGGATAAATTGTGGTTCTGCACAGAGCACACGGGAGCAATTACGGGCTTGGTATCAAGCAAATCCCGGTCAATGGTTGGAGGCGGAGGAACGGCGCCTTTTAAGTGGGATTTTACCCACTTTATTCGGTTATCACTTACTTCAAGTAGGTGTTTGTTATGCAGATGACTGTCTTATCAATAGCAAAATTCGCCATCAAATTGTTATGGATATTGATAAACCGCCTGGGATGGATACTTTACGGCAGACGTCATTGCAACGGATACAGTATTTGCGGGGAGCACCAGAGCATTTACCCGTTGCATCGGATAGTTTGGATGTACTGTTACTTTCCCATACGCTGGAATTTACCGCGAGTCCTCATGAAATCCTGCGAGAGGTGGATCGTACCTTAATTCCAGAAGGGCATGTGGTGATTCTTGGGTTTAATCCCTGGGGATGGTGGATGTTGTGGCGCTTGATTCTGAGATGGCGAGGCAAGCCGCCGTGGTGTGGCCATTTTATTCGGTTTTCGCGATTGCGAGATTGGTTGCAATTGCTGGGATTTGACATTGTAGAGGCGCACGGTTATTTTTACAGGCCCCCTTTTGCTAATAAACAATTAATGGATAAACTGAGTTTTTTTGAGAAAATGGGCAGCCGCTGGTGGACATTTTTCAGTGGCGCTTATTTAATAGTGGCAAAAAAACGAGTTGCTACGTTAACCCCGATTCGGCCGCGTTGGCGACCCAGGCGTAGCCGCATCGTGACACCGGAACTGGCGGGAAACTCATCTGCATCAACAAGGGGTGGGAAATCAATATCTGAATACTAAGAATGTACGTTGCGTGCGACACGAGGCTTGGGGACAGCGAATCGGTTAATCAGCACTGACGGCGTAGGGTACATGTTTGAACCGAACGACAATCGAGTGAAAAAGAATTGAATGGAAAATAGCACAGTTGAAATTTACACGGATGGCGCATGCCGCGGAAATCCGGGGCCAGGTGGTTGGGGAGCGTTGCTTCGTTATAACGGCAAAGAAAAAACATTATATGGCGGTGAAAAAGACACAACCAACAACCGCATGGAACTCACGGCAGCTATCGTTGCGTTAGAATCATTAACGTCTCCTTGTAAGGTAATGTTAATGACCGATTCGATATACGTGAGAGATGGTATTTCCAAATGGTTAGCCAATTGGAAAAAGCGAGGATGGAAAACCGCAAACAAAACCCCGGTGAAAAACATGGACTTGTGGCGGCGGTTAGATCAAGTTGCGCAACAGCATGACATTGATTGGCGATGGGTGAAAGGTCACTCCGGTCATCCAGAAAATGAACGTGCGGATCAATTGGCGAACCAAGGAGTTGACGAGTTGTAACGCTCAGCCTGGTTTTTTAAATGTTCAGTAACTGCTTAGCTTACCCTTGATTCGTTTGAGAATTGAATTAGTTCGATAATTGATTGGTTCGAGGAATAAGGAAAAGGCGCGGAGTTTACAGGTGAGGTGTGATGCGCACTTTTGACGCTGTTATTGGGCAAATCAAAGGTAAGCCGAACAAGTTACGATGAGTTAAAGTGACCGTTCGCATCATATCCCCCTAATGAAGAAGGGTAACAATGAGACAAATTGTTTTAGATACAGAAACCACCGGATTAGAACCCTCGCAGGGGCATCGCATTATTGAAATTGGGTGCGTTGAATTAATCGACCGCAAGCTGACCGGCAATCATTATCATCAATATATTAATCCTGAACGGGAAATCGATGAGGGGGCTATCGCGGTTCACGGTATCAGTAACGAATTTCTTGTTGATAAACCGGCATTTCGTGACATCGTAGCAGAATTTATCGTCTTTATAAAAGGAGCTGAACTCGTTATTCATAATGCGCCATTTGATGTGGGATTTATCAATCACGAGTTTAACTTGTTGCAAAACAGCTACCCTGATCTCGCGTCATTATGCAGAATATTGGATACCTTAGCGCTGGCTCGTAAAACCCACCCAGGTCAGAAAAATAATCTTGATGCATTGTGTAAACGCTACGATGTGGCTAATGCGCATCGGGAACTGCATGGCGCATTGCTGGATGCGGAGATTCTTGCGGACGTTTATTTGCGCATGACGGGTGGTCAGGTTGCAATGTTGCTTGAGGATAAGCCCGATTCTGATAGCGATCAAAGTCAAGGTATACGGCCTATTGCCAGGAACAGAGCCGCGTTAAAGATTATTAATGCGACGCCAGATGAAATTGAAGCTCACCAGCAACGATTAGCCGCTATTGACAAGTCCAGTGGAGGTGCGTGTGTCTGGCTTCGCCAGCATGCTGAATCAAACTGATACTGCTAGCAGTGTAATGTTTCGCTGACGTTTGGCACGACAAATCGTGATTTACCCCGCCTTGGTTTTGTTTATGTTGGCGCGCAGCCCCCACTGGGATGTAAAAAACCATTTTGATAAATTGGCTGCGCTGCACGGCTTGCACATATAGTATCCCTGGGCTAAGTCGCATCCTAATGCAGACAATTTATCCCATGTTTGCTGATCTTCAACGCCCTCTGCAGTGACAACCAGTCCCATATTGTGGGCTAGATCGACGGTGGAATGTACAATGACTTCATCACTGCTATCCTGGTTCATGTCAATGACAAACGATTTGTCGATTTTTAATTCAGAAACAGGCAACTTTTTCAAGTAGGCCAGGGACGAGTAGCCAGTGCCAAAATCGTCAACGGATATGCGTGTTCCCAACGCGCGCAAACTCGACATTACCTCCATGGCCCGATGTGGGTCAGCCATTACTGCGCTTTCCGTGAGTTCCCATGACAAAAATTGAGGGTTTACCTTTGTGGTTCTTAATGCCGTTCTTACCGTATCAAGAATTTGAGTATCCTCAAGGCTGCGCGCGGACAGGTTGATGGCCATGCCAATTTTTAGTCCGGTGTTATGCCATTCGGCACATTGTTTCAGTGCTGTGTTTATCACCCATTGTGTGAGTGGGTGGATTAGCCCTGAATGCTCTGCAAGTGGTATAAATTCATCGGGAGTAATAAGACCTCGTGTGGGATGATTCCAACGTAATAATGCTTCAACAGCAACAGTTTGACCAAGTGTAAGGTCAATTTTAGGTTGATAATAGAGTTCTAGATTATTGTTTTCAATGGCGTCGTATAAATTTTCTTCCAGATTGAATTGTAAAATACTATGTTTGTCCAACTCGTTGTCATAGAATGAATAGCCATGATGATTGTTCTTGGCGTGATACATGGCGACATCAGCGCGTTGCAATAACTGATTAATATCATCGCCGTCAATGGGGCAGCGTACAATGCCAATACTGGCGCTGATTGTTAAGGTGCGTTTATCAATAATGATGGGGGCATTTAACGTTTTTAATATTTTTTCAGCAATTGTTGCGCCTGCACGTTCTCCATCGTTGGTGGGAAGAATTGCGGCGAATTCGTCACCACCCAGCCGAGCAATGGTATCAGACGTGCGTACTGAGTTTTGCAACCGCATACCGACTTCCTGTAGCAATTGATCGCCTATATGGTGTCCCAGCGTGTCATTGATGTATTTAAAGCGATCGAGATCGAGCATCAATAATAAGAATGGTGCATTTTGCTGCTGGCCTAGTTGCGCGGCTTGTTCCAAGCGGTCGTAAAATAAAGCCCGATTAGGTAATCCTGTCAGTGAATCTGTGAAGGCCATGTTCTCCAGTGTATTATAGAGAATATGCAACTCACCACTCATGTCATTAAAGTTATCAGCAAGTTTGCAAATTTCAATATTACCAGAAACCGATACTGGTTCTCCCAAGTGTGTTTTATCTTGCCGTACCAGTTGCAGCTGTTTGGTTAATATACTGAGTGGTTTAAGGGCACTTTTTTGCAACAGTAATAACGATAATAATCCAGTTAAGCAGGTTGCCAGCGCAGCGGCGATAATAATCAGAATCCGAGTTTTTTCAAGTTTCTCATAAAGTGACGCTACATCAGATGCAAAGGCCAGTTCCAATATTGGGGTGTTCCTGGGGTCATAGAGTGTGTATTCAGCTACAATAAATTTTTTACCTGATTCTTTATTAGGCCATTCTCGTGATTTAAAGATCACTGTGTTGTCGGTGGACATGATTTTCAGCGGCATAGCTAAGTGTTTTTCTGCCGTGCTGATATTTATCGTGGGGTCAACAACGACCAATAGATAACCTTTTAAGCTGGCGCCGCCAATTGCGACCAATACGCTGATAATTGGTTTACCTTGCGCCATGCAAAGTTCAGAGATCACTTTAATGCGTTCGGGACCTGTACGTGCCACTGCAATATCCATTATACCTGGACAGGGTATTGTGGTTGCGCCAAAAAAATTTGAACCCTCTGACGAATGCCCAACTATATTAAAGTTTTTATCAAAGGCAACGAGTTTCTCAAGTTTTAACGCATTGATGGTGGTATGTAAACGACTAAACTGTTGATCCAGTTGGGCTTGGATGTGAAGGGCACTTTTACCCTGAAATGCTGTTCGAAAATGACGCTCTGATTGGATGGACAAACCCAATTCAGATGTTTTCTTTAATATATCTTGAAGAATGTCGTCAACTTTTAGTTTAACCAGCTCTTCAAATGCTTTGCGTTGATTTTCAAGTGCTTGATGACGATAGATTTCACCGGTAATCACCGTGAGGAAAATACCCACTAGTCCCATAACTAGCACTGTTAGGCCTAAGCTGGTTTGAATAGAGGATCTTATCGTTAACATTCAGTCGCTACGCCTCGAACGCTTTATTCCCGTAGATACGGATATCCTTTGGCCAGCCACTCTGCAAAACCACCTCTGAACCAGTATGTATTGCGATAGCCGCAGTTTACGGCAATTTTAATAGCGTTAGCGCTACGGTTACATTTAATACCGTTGCAGTAAAATACGGCGGGTGAGTCATGTGATGGAATATGTTTTGCTAACCTTTCGCAATTTGTGTCAATATCCGGCAGGCTGATTGAGCTTTCTATATAGCCTTGTTTCCGATCACTCTGAATACGTGCATCCATTACAACAAGATTTGGATTAGTATTAACCAGTTTTATAAAATGTTCAGCGGATACACTCGTGGTACCTCTGATCATTACGTCCAGTGTGGTATTTTGTGTTAAGGCGCCCTTTGCTAAGGCATTTTCTTCGGCCAGTGAAGTTTGGAGTATAACCGTCAAAACAAGAAAAAAGACGTTGGCAAACCTCACGTTAGAGCTCCAAACATACGACTGCCCGTTGCGGTGATATACCGCATTTGGGGGTTTAATCTTAATACGTCATTGTAGTTATTTATCAACTTGATTGGTTAGCGACGATTGGCGTGAAAACTTTAACCTAAAATCATCAGTTGAACGCCAGATACAATAAAAAACGCACTTTACATGTCTATGGTAGTCAATCTTTTGTAGTAGTCTAGGGTCTGTTGACGTTTCACATGGGCAACCATAAAAAACTACAGGCCAAAGCAAGCATGCTTTGATAGTTTCTTTTCAATTTGTCGTATCTTGTCGCAATTGAGCGAAAATGCTTTAGGCGGGCAAAGGCATTTTCAACCAAGTGGCGATACTTGTATCTCAAGTTTCGGGGTTCAAAATCGAGCAGAAATATGACATAACTAACTAATTGATAGATAAAGAAAGCAGGCCTCACGGCAGGTTATCATGTAGGTGTTCAACGCCCAACATCAAAACCAACCGGAAGCCCGTATGAATAATGACACGAAGACCCACCTATT